>NZ_JBRFVF010000004.1:0-250569 GCF_052950715.1 Citrobacter sp. VF227 | reverse complement strand
TATAAGGTCACCTATAAAGATTATAATGAGTATATAAAAATCACTCATGGCAAAAAGCTTACCTATGTATTTGGTGGGAAGTTACTGGCGGATGACGTTCCCGTCAGCATCCCCTGGCAGATGGCCATGAGCTAAACCGACAAACGGGGCTATATTAAATGAATATTAACGTTGAAGAATTGATAAAACAGTTAGGTAAGCCGTACTTGAATATTTTTGAAAAGGATTTAATTCCCTATAAGACTAAACCATATGGTGCTATTGATGATGATGAGGCTATATTGAAAATGAAACGTGAAGGACTATTTTTGGTCTTTGCTAATAAACCTGATATGGAGTTTAGAGAAATATCGCTAAAATTAGAGGATGAAGGGAAAACCGACTGGGTTTTCCCTAATTGAATGCCATTTGGTTTGGAGTCTGTGATGACCCAGGAGTGGGTTCGTGCACGTTTTGGGATGCCAATGATTTATGTTGATGCGAAAGTCGTAATGACTCTCTATAGGGGGGTAAAGGAATTTTATTCATTATTAGTTTCTGACCAAAATATAGTCGCTTCATTTAGTTATAATAAAGAGTTCTTTGTGGAAAGTGTGACGTTTTACCCACTGGAACGCGCCAAAGAAATCCAGGTGGCACTGGAGAAAAAACGACTTGGTGGGAAATGATTGTAAATTTTGAAAAGCTGATAAAGAAAATTGGAGAATCATATCAGAATATTTATGATCAAGGTTTAATTCCCTATAAAGCAAAGCAAAGCAAAGCAAAGCAAAGCAAAGCAAAGCAAAACCAACCAAACAAAATCAACAGGTACCAAAATATAGCTGTTTTATTTGTTTATAATTCTGATCTTTTTGTTGTTAGCATTACTTTCTATTCTATAGAACATGCAAAAGAAATTCAGGCGTCCCTCGAAAGAATAAGGTTATCGGGAAGTTAATATATTATATAAAAGTTATTAACATAGAAAATACTACCTCATGGAAGAGGTGTGAACGCAGTGGGGAGAAGGGTATCATTCACTGGGTTTCAAAAATTAAAATTGATTATGGTTATATTTGATTTTAATAGAACTTGGTGAACAGGTAAAACTGGTTTATCCGGATGGCTATGTCGAATACGGCAACCCTTTTACCAGTTTCGAACGGCTGCAGAAAATCAGCCGTGAACGCCAGGTAGCAGTAAACTAGCATTAACACTCAGTAGAGACTATTGGTAAAAAAGTGTAATAATAAATTTAATATGGGATTATGCCAGGTATTTCTAGTTCTTCAATGTTTACATTCGCACTAAATACAATTCTTATCTTGAATGATTGGTGTGGTTGTCTAATCATTATGAATAACTTTATAAATTTTAAATACTTATCTTATTAAGAGGTTAATTATGTCAAAAGGTTTTGTTTTGCTTGGTGATAAAACGACTCATGGTGGAAGTGTAATATCTGCGTCTTCCACGATGTTTGTCCAGGGACGAAAAGTAGTACTTCTGGGGGATATGGTTAGTTGTCCGATACCATTCCATGGTATTAATCCTATTATTGAAGGTTCGCCAGAATGGTTTTCTGATGGTGTACCGATAGTTGTCGATGGATGCCATAGTCTGTGTGGATGTCAGGTTATTTCAAGTGCGCCAGAAGCATTAATAGGGTGAAATCATGGGCTGGGAACGCCATAGAATTATCACGCCCGTAGCGCCTGAACCTCTTTCTCTCTGGCGATGGGCACTGGCTGGTATATTATCAGTAATAATAAGTATCTTACTTTTTGTATTGCATGCAACAGAACATCTATTCTTTATTAATGATGTCAACATCTGGCTGGTTTCACTCTTTCCAACGTTCCTGTGGTTAATAATTGCCAGTATTAGAGCATATTTATATGGGCGGGCGCTTGAATATTATGAATTTTTGCAAAAAGAAATATTGATTTCTCAGCGTGAATGGCAGTCCTGGGGGCAGCGCTCACTTGTCGTGATGAATAGCTGCGTAGTGTTACCAGAGAAAATTACCGTTTCGTTTATTGCAGGTAATCCCACAAATATTGAGAATAAATGTGGTTTAGCTCATCGTATTGACTATTTACCTAATGTCAAAAATCAAGACAATGCAGTGACTGTTTTGCTGAACAGTATTGCTGAATCTCTGAGTATATTACCGATAGCCATTCCTTTGCATGTAACACTCATCACCGATGGTTCAACGGAAGAACGGCATTTACTGCAAAATAACTTTCATAGCATCTGGCAGACAAGTTTCCCAGGCAGGCCACAACCTTCCTCTGTACGAGTAGAAATGGAATTTCCTTTTTATCGACTGGAAGCGAACCTGAAAAATGCAGAAGTCAGGAGCGATCTTGTTCTGGTTTTACAATTTAACGGGCATCAGAATTATTCTGATGGAATGGCTGTCTTTCTTTTAACCAGCGATGACGTAGCGCGTATTTATGGGCTCAACGGTAAGTGCCATTTTCTACGTCCAATGCCTCTGGATAAAGCGTGTTTACCTCAAGATTTAACCACCTTTTTTACTACTCAGGTAAGCGCGATAAATACAAAAAACATTGTGTCTGATGGCCAGTTAATTGATTTGTTGAGTGCGCAACTCTACCCAATTGGTCACAATCATGGCGCTCATTGGCAGGTTGAAAACAAAATTATTCTTGAAAGATTTATGGGGATCCCCGGTCCATTTTCCGGTTGGCTATGCGTTGGCGTGGCGGCTGATATGTCAAAGCATAACTTAGAGTCATATTTAGTCGTTTCTGTTCAGGAAGAACAACCATATATCTGCACCGTTTTACCCTGGAGCAATAATGAATACGACAAGCCATCTGTGGCGTAGGGGAAGTCTGCTTGTTTTAATTGTGGCATTTTTGGCGGTGCTGACATGGCTGGTTAGGCGCTATGGTGATCTCCTGGGGGCTGATTCACTTACGAAAAAAGTTATCTTAGGTATATTGACGGTAATTTTGATTATTGCTGTTCGCTGGTATCCACTTATCAACATTTATGCCAAGGAGCACCTTTTTCGGGTAAAAGAGGAAAACGATGGAGTTTTTCCGGACAAAGAGTCCCGAATAGAGGAACCGCCCTCCGGGAATATGCTGATAGGAGAAATTCGTGATGTACTCAAGGCAAATTACAGTTATCGCTGGCGCGCCAAAACGCATATCCTGCTGGTAATGGGGGATGTCATTCAGGTTGAGCTACTGGTGCCAAAACTCACCTCTCTGCGCTGGACTGAAGGGGATGGCGTGGTGTTAATCTGGGGAGGTACGCTCACTGAACCGCCAGATGTTTCGTTGTTTGATGCGATACGCAAGCTGCATCGGCGCCCGCTGGATGGGATTGTATGGGTAACCCCCACTTTTCAGCACCAGGATTCATTGGTTCAATCGGCACCTGTTGTCTCTTTAACCGCAGAACAAATAGATAATGCAGCCCGCCATCTTCAGGCTGTTTTTACCACGCTTCGCTGGCGAGTGCCGTTATACCTCTGGTCGCTGCATGGCGCTCAATTCGTCCGGGATGACGTAACCTTGCACTCTGCGACATGTTTGTTCCCTGCAGGATGCACCACGGCTTTATGTCGTTCGCAGTTGACCTCGTTGGCAATGCAGATGGCGGAGCAGGGTACGCAGCAGGTTACGCGCAATATCCGTGATAACTTCTTACTGAAAATGGCGAATGCGTTCACGCAAAACGCAGAAACCATCAGCGAATCGTTGTCCACTTTTTTCAGCCCGCATCGGCCTCTACCGCTGGCGGCGGTAATCATGAGCCAGTATGCGGCAAATACTTCATCGCGCGTGGCGCATGCCTGGATGCGTGATGAGTGCTGGCGCGCGCTGCTTGATTCGCTCCCTGCGTTACCTGCTGAGCTAAAGGCACAGCGCACAGGCCGTTCAGGGATGCGAGTGCTGGCAGTCGGTACCGCTGGTTTGATGCTGCTATGGGGCGCGGGGATGGTGGTCTCTTTTTTGGCGAATCGCAATCTGATCGGCGAAAGTCTGGATCAGGCCAGGCTGGCAGGTGGTGCGGATGAACCGCTCGCCGAGCGTCTTACGGCGCTGTCCGCGCTTCAGCAAACCCCAGGCATGCTTCGCTGGCGTCAGCTGAATGGGGCACCGTGGTACTACCGCTTCGGCTTAAGCCAAAATGATGCTCTGTTGGATGCGCTATGGCCGCGTTATACGCGTATCGCTATTCCGCTCCTGCGTGATGAAGCCGCGCAACATCTCACTCAGGAATTAACGGCGTTAACTCGACTGGCTCCAGACAGCTCACAGTTTGTCGCTCGGGCAAAGATCGCCTACAACCAGCTGAAAATGTATCTGATGCTCTCCCGGCCTGAGCAGATGGATGCATCATTTTTTAGTCAGGCGCTGATGCAAGACTGGCCGGATCGCGCGGGTATTTCGCGCGCATCATGGCAGGGCGTTGGGCCAGGACTCTGGCAATTCTGGGGAGAACACCTTCAGGCGCATCCTGAATGGAAAATAACAGCGGATAAAAATCTTATTAACCAGGTGCGAACGCTGTTAATTCGTCAGATGGGGATCCGCAATGGCGAAGCTGCTCTGTATCAGAAAATCATTGAACAGGTGACTCCGCATTACACCGAACTTCGTCTGGAAGACATGACCGGCGATACCCGGGCAGATCACGTGTTTTATACCCGGAATTCGGTTGCTGGCGTGTATACCCGCAAAGCCTGGGAAGAGGAGGTTTTGCCCGCCATAGAGAAAATCGTCAACAACCGCCGGGAAGAAATGGATCAGGTACTGGGAGATGATACGCATTCTGCAAGCGACCCTCTCTCTCCACAGGCCTTAAAGGCGCGTCTTAGCGAGCGTTACTTCACGGATTTTGCCGACAGCTGGCTGGATTTTCTCAACAGTATTCGCTGGCAGCGCACCCAAACGCTGAGTGATGCCATCGATCAGCTCACGTTGATTGCAGATATCCGTCAGTCTCCTCTGGTTGCGCTAATGAATACGCTCGCCGTTCAGGGACGCACAGGGTTAACCGGAGAAGCGCTGTCGGACTCACTGGTGAAGTCGGCAAAGGATCTGTTTAACACCAAAGAAAATCAGACGATTGACCAGCATGCGCGGGAAGAAGGCCCTATGGCGAGTACCTTCTCGCCAATCCTGGCATTGATGGATGAACAATCGGGCGGGCAGGATATCAGCCATCTGAGTTTGCAAACCTACCTGACCCGGGTAACGCAGGTCAGGCTGAAACTCCAGCAGATTACTAACGCTGCCGATCCACAAGGCATGAGTCAGGCCCTGGCGCAAACGGTGTTTCAGGGCAAAACCGTCGATCTCACCACCACGCGTGACTATGGCAATCTGGTAGCGGCAAGCTTAGGCCAGGCATGGAGTGGATTTGGTCAAACTATGTTTGTTCAGCCGCTGGAGCAGTCATGGCAGCAGGTGTTGCAACCAACCGCAGCGGGCCTGAATGCGCAATGGAAGGCGCTGATTGTGAATGACTGGAACAGTGCTTTCGGCGGACGTTATCCGTTTCGCGATGTCGGTAGCGAGGCTTCTCTGCCGCTGCTGGCGCAATATCTGCGAAGCGATAATGGTCGGATCCCGCATTTTCTCGAGAGCCATTTAAGCGGCGTATTGCATAAACAGGGCAGCCACTGGGTTGCTGATACAGTGAATGCGCAGGGGCTGGAGTTTAATCCGGCTTTCCTTGAGGCGATGGACCAGCTCAGTCAGATTGCGGATGTCGCATTTATTCGTGGAGAAGCTGGGATGCGTTTTGAACTGCGCCCTGGAACGGCGCGGGATGTGATGCAAACCGCTCTCGTACTGGATGGGCAAAAACTCACCTACGTTAATCAGATGCCAGCCTGGAAAAACCTTGTCTGGCCAGCCGATACGCAAGCGTCAGGGGCCACCCTAAGCTGGGTGAGTACGAATACGGGAACCCGAATCTACTCAGATAACCCCGGCACCTGGGGCTGGATAAGACTGCTTGAGAAAGCGGAGATCAGCGATAACGCCGGCGTGAGCAGCGGCTTTAACCTGCACTGGACTGCGCAGGATGGATTGCCGCTGAACTACACCCTGCGAACGGAAGCAGGTGAAGGCCCGCTCGCATTGCTCAAACTCCGCGATTTCGAACTACCAGAAACCATTTTTGTTATCAGCCAGTCCCACTCAGAGGAAGAATAATGAGCGCTCTGCAACGTCTACTGGCCGCCAGCACGGCTTCGCCAGATGAACAACAGCAGCTGATGGAACAGGCGCAAACGCAAACTGCGCTATGGCAAAACTGGTTATTGCCCGTTTCCGCAGCCAACCCGGGCGGGGAAGATCCCGGCTATGACGATGATTTTCAGCTCATGCGAGAGGAGGTGAATAAACTTTCTGGCGCACAAACGGATCTCATCGTTGAGCTTGCGGAAAAACTGCTGATCCACACCTGTAAGGATGTCCGTGTTGTCACCTACTACACTTGGGCGCGTTTGCATCAGGATGGCGAGTCCGGCCTGGCGGATGGTCTGATTTTGCTGGCTGGCCTGATGCAGCAGTATGGCAATTCTCTCCATCCCCTAAGGGCCAATAGCCATAAGGCCGCCCTTGAATGGCTGGCAGGCGGGCGGATGCTGGATAGTCTGGCACGTTTCCCCGAAGTTTCACGGCCTGACGCACAGCGGATCGCCGGTGCGCTGATGCTGCTGGAGCAGCAGTTTAGTCAGCGAGAGGAGAGCATTCGTCCCGGGCTTGGGGCACTGTATAGCGCGCTGGAGAATCGTCTGGCACAGTCTGGCGGCGCTCAGGCACTGGTTCCACAAAATGTCAGTCCGCAAGCCGGTCGGCACAGCGCAGAAACTCCCGTCCTAAAAAGTATTGCCTCTGGTCGTGAGCTGCTGGAGCAGGCACGGGTACTGGCGAAATACCTGAGCGATCAGCCGGACGGCTGGCTGGCGGCGCATCATTTGATGAAAAGCGTGCGGCTCGATACGGTTAACCAACTTCCACCGCCAGATGGCGCCGGACGTACACGCCTGGTACCCCCTAAAAGTGATTACCGCGCCCAGCTCAAGCGTCTGTATTTACAGCAAAGCTGGACTGAACTGATTGAGCTAACTGACAGCTTATTTGCTGAGGGAGTGAATCATTTCTGGCTGGACGTGCAGTGGTATCTTCATCAGGCGTTAACCAGGGCGGGATCGCCATGGGATAAACATGCCGCCATTATCATCAGCGATTTGAAAATGCTGCTGCATCGGATGCCGGGTCTGGAAACGCTGGCATTTAATGACGGAACGCCCTTTGCTGATGACGTCACGCGTGAATGGATAGCCCGTGACGTGTTGCAGGAAAGCGACTGGCAGACGGATAAAATCGCGGCGGCCTGCGTCGGAGAGGATGACGATATCCTGCTGCTTGAAAGCGAGGCCCTGACGCTCGCGGACAGCGAAGGCATTGAAGCAGCGCTCGCCTGGCTTCAGGCTCGACCTGGTATTATTTCATGTCGACAGCGTTGGTTACGCCAGCTGTTGATGGCCCGTCTGACGGAACAGTGTGGGCGCAACGATCTCGCGCTGCATTTGCTTGGCGAGTTGAATACGACTGCGCACTCTCTCACTCTCAAACAGTGGGAGCCTGAACTGCTGTTTGAAGTCAAAGCGCGACGGCTAAAGCTTCTGCGTTTAAAAGCCAACCGTAGTGAAAGTGACAAAGCGCGTCTGACGGCAGAGATGGACTCACTATTGTCCGGTTTGGTCGCCATTGATCCCGCCAGAGCCGCCGTCTTGTGCGGCTAAAACCAAATAAGCGAACTGTAAAATGGAAGATTTAACTCTGCGTTATTATGACGCGGAAATGCGTTATTTAAGGGAAGCGGCAAAAGAGTTTGCGCAGGCGCATCCGGATCGTGCCGCCATGCTGGATCTGGACAAAGCCGGTATCGCCGATCCCTATGTGGAGCGGCTGTTCGAAGGTTTTGCATTTTCGATGGGGCGGTTGCGCGCAAAAATAGACGATCATCTTCCTGAATTTACCGAAGGCTTGATGAGTCTGCTATGGCCACATTATTTACGCACTATTCCCTCCTTAAGCATTGTCGAACTTTTACCGGATACTGATGTGCTGAAAATGAGTGAACGGATTAATGCGGGGTTTGGCGTATTGTCCCAGCCCGTCGGTCCTAAAAAAACGGTATGTCAGTATCGTACTACCCAGCCCGTCACGCTCAGCCCACTGTCTGTTACGGCGGTGAATATCGATGCCGAACCTGACGGACGCTCGGTCATCCGTATGCGAATAAAGTGCAATCCACAGATGGACTGGTCGCAAACCGATCTGACGCGTCTCAGCCTTTATCTGAGCGGTGACGCGCCGGTGACCCACGCGCTGCACCTTGCTTTGACAAAGCGTCTGGCCTCTCTTTATTTGAGATTCCCCAAAAGCGTAGAACGTATTCGACTGGAGGGTTTCTTTTCTCCGGGAGGATTTGCCGGAGAAGACAGTTTATGGCCAAAAGGCGATACAGCGTTTGGCGGCTGGCAATTATTACTTGAGTATTTTACGTTTCGCGAAAAATTTATGTTCGTCCATCTTAACGGCCTGGAAAAGATAACCTTTCCTGCGGGTATCGACTGCTTTGAAATTGAAGCGGTACTGACTCAACAGTGGAATTCTGAGCTTCCCGTGGGTAGCGAAAATATACGTCTGCACTGCGTTCCGGTTATTAATCTCTTCACCCTGGAAGCCGATCCGCTGGTGGTTAATGGACTGGAAAGTGAATATTTGCTGCGCCCGCGCAGATTGCAGGATGGTCACACGGAAATTTATTCGGTGGATGCGGTTTCAGGTTCGCAGCGGGCGCGTAATGCCGTCTATGCCCCATTCACCAGCTTTCGCCACAAGGGAGGCATGATGCGCCGTAATGCGCCTGAACGTTACTTCCATACACGCGTCAGGCGCGGCGTCTCGGGATTGTATGACACCTGGCTGATCCTCGGCGGTGACGCCTGGGAGCGGGATCGCCTTGCTGAGTATGAAACCGTCTCATTGAAAGTGACCGGCACAAACGGTCAGCTACCCAGGCGAGCTTTGCAGAGTTCATTGCTTAATCGTTGCGAGCAGATCCTCCAGACGCCGCTTGCCGTGCGCAATCTGTGTAAACCGACTCTCCCCGCTTATCCTCCCGCTGAGGATCGTTTTCACTGGCGCGTCTTAAGCCACCTCGGGTCCAGCTTTCTGAATATGATGGCCAGCGCAGAAGTACTCAAAGGAACGTTGTCTCTCTATAACTGGCAGGATGATGAGCTGAATTATCGTCGTCTGGATGCGATCATGGATGTTCAGCAGCATGAAATACAGCGCTTTGAAAAAGGATTTCTACTCCGTGGTGTGGACATCGAAATAACGCTTGATGAGAACGGATTTACCGGTGAGGGCGATATTCATCTGTTTGGTGAAATGCTTAACCGCTTTTTTGCATTGTATGCGGATATTCATTTGTTTAATCAGCTTACGTTAATTATCCAACCGGCAGGGAAAAGCTTGCGATGGAAAGAGAATCACAATCAGCGACTGCCCGGCTGCTAAATAGCCTTGGCGAAAATCTGCCTCGTACCAATTTTTTTCGTTTTTGCCAACTGCTGGAACAGTGGAATCCGCAATCACCAGCTCCAGGAAGCCAACAAAGCCCGCGCTTTGATGCCATTCGTTTTCATCCTCATCCGGGGATGGGGTTTCCGGCGGGGGAGCTAAAAAGTGCAGAATATGATCCGCAACAACCCACACTGCCACCAACGGTTAGTGTCACTTTTATGGGGTTGTATGGCGTGGAGTCGCCGCTGCCGACAACCTATCAGGATGATATTGCCCAGCGTCAGGAAGGCTCGGACGTCGCCGCTGAATTTCTGGATATTTTTAACCATCGCTTAATTACGCAGTTTTATCGAATCTGGCGTAAATACAGCTATCCAGCGACTTTTCGCCCTGGCGGTACAGATGAGACTTCACAATATTTACTGGGATTGACCGGGTTGGGGATTCCTGGATGCGCCACACAAACGCAAGCCCCGTTATCGCGTTTTTTGGCGCTGTTAGGAGTAATGAGAATGCCAACGCGTACGGCAGAAGGAATATCCGCGCTGGTGTCTTTATTATCGCCAACAACAAATATCACCGTGACGTCACATGATAAACGCTTAATCCTGCTGGATAAGGCGTTAAAAATGAGTGCGCGGCACCCCGTTAGCCTTCATTCTCGTCCGGTGATGGGACATAGCGCCGTAGATATTAACAGTCAGGTGCTCATTACGCTAACCACGGAGGTTCCTGATGAGGTTTGCGACTGGTTACCCGGCGGTCAGCTTTACCATGATTTTCTCGCGCTCCTGCACGTTTATTTAGGTGCCAGAGTGAAAGCGAGGCTGCAATTACGTATTCCTCGCTCAGCGCTTCCAGATGCTCAACTTACCAGTAATAAAAGCGAACGCGCAGTTCAGCTCGGCCGCACGGCTGTTATGCGTCTGGATAACCCGGAAATTAAGAATCAACTCATAACGATTAAACTTGGGCTCTGGCAGAGCCTTAGCCAACACGATCAGCGGAGGGAAGCCGATGAGACTGGCGATTATCGCTATTAATTTTGCCGTAATAACCACAATGACCAGTCTGATTACCGGATGTGGCCTGACACAAAAAGTATCTGAAGGCACGGTGTCATTAACGAAGTCAATTTTTTATAAGGAAATTAAAACGCTGCATTTGGATCTTTGCGCCAGAGAAGCCGCTAATAAAAATGCGCAGGGCGTAGCGCTTTCAACAGTCGTACGTATTTACCAACTCAACGATCGAAAAGCATTTGACTCAGCGAATTATCAGTCTTTATTTGCGCAAGACAGCACGGTGGTAAAAGAGGATTTACTGGCTCAGAAAGATGTTTGGGTTCGTCCTGGTGAAAGCGTAACTGTCGATATTCCACTCGAAAAGGAAACGCAATATGTTGCCGTGGCGGGAATGTTTATTGCTCCCGATCGGTCTGAGGATTCATGGCGCGTGGTATTACGTCGAGAAGATCTCGATTCTGATAAAGCGCGAGTGATTGAATTAAATTCTCAGGCTCTGGTTCTCCTGAAGCCGGAGGACGAGTAATGATTAAACGACCATCTCTTTATGACATCTTGTTGGGTAATTTCTCCGGTGGTTTGCCTTTGCATACAGTGGGTGAAAACACGCAGGTCATCTTATCCGTTTTGGATAATATGCAGCGCATTTTGAATACGCGTGCCGGTAGCCTTAAACATTTACCCGACTACGGTCTGCCGGATATGACCAAAATCCTCCAGGGTATGCCGGGAACGGCACATCAGCTTATCAGTACGCTTTCTCAGGTTTTGTTGAAGTATGAACCGCGACTGAAAGGTATTCAGGTCACAATGCAGGATCAGGAAACGCCAGGGCATTTACGCTACTCCATCGATGCCGAACTGCAGGACCTTGGCGTTGTTCGTTATGGCACTGATTTTACCCCCGAGGGGCGGGTGCTCATACGCCACCTGAAAAAACAGGGTTGGCTTGAAACAGGAGCGTACTGATATGGAGAAGAATCGCATCAGCACCGGTGGCGACCCGCGTGCTTTCACGGAGTTCGGGCAGCTACGCGATGAAATCAGCAAACTGACTCATCCCGCGCGCCCGGACGTTGACTGGCAAAAGATTGAACAGTTAAGCCTGACGTTGTTTCGCCATAACGGCGTCGAATTGCAAACCCTGGCCTGGTATACCGTCAGTAGAATGCGTAATGCCGGGCTGCTGGGACTTGCCGAAGGCGCCGAGCTTCTGGAGGCATTACTGACGCATCACTGGAGTGCAATATGGCCGCAGCAAACCCATGCCCGCGTTGAAATCCTGACATGGCTGTCAGCCCGTTTACAGCAAGAATTGCGTACGTTAACGCTATCCTATGCTGATTTATCCGTGGTGTATCGGGTTGAACAGCGTTTAAAACATGCCTGCGAAGTGCTGCAACGGCTTGAACTGAAAGCGCTGAGTAAACTGGAGGTCGTCGTTACCTGGATGCATAACGCAGCTTTACGCCTGGAGAAGTCAGAAGCGGATTCGGGCTCAGCCGTTTTGATGATTCCGGCTTCTGGCTCAACCAATAACGCTGAGATCGCTTTGCCCCAGCTGATCTTTGTGGTGAATGAACCCGCGTCGTCCGGGCAATCAAGCACAGCGGTTTTTGCTACTCAAACCGATCACGGAACCCGACGGATGTGGCTGGGGTTTGTCATCGGAGTTATGGTGACTGCGCTAGTGAGTTCAGGCGCTTATCTTGGTATTACGCATATGCGATCTGACGAATACGCGCTGATCAAGCCATTGCCGCAGGTGTTGACGCCTGAACAATTGTCCACATTGAAGCAATCCTCAGATTTGGGAGAGCGGAAACAGGAATTTTTCGCCGCTGCGCAAGGGCAATTGGATGTTATATCCCGCCAGTCACCTCTGTGGTCGAGGGAATATGCTGCATCATTAGCACAGCAGTTAGCCACCCTGTGGCCGGAAGAATCGCAGACTACGGAATTCACAAGCAGATTACAAAAACAGTTAACCACGGAAGCGTTGCCGGAAAGCGCACTGCAAAACTGGCATCAAGCCCAGCAGGGACTGGAAGCGTTAACCGCTCAGCTAAATGCACTCGACGAGCGCAAAGGGAAATATCTGACGGGGTCTGAGCTGAAATCAGCCATTTTCACTATTCGCCGCCAGCTTGACCAGGCACCGCCTACAGAAGAGTTATTACGTCAAATCGATGAGGAATTAAGCCTGCAGGGGAGTGTATCACCTACGTTGTATCAGCAGCTCGATATGCGGCTTAATCAGCTTCTTAATCGCTATGCGCTGCTGAAACAAGATGCTATCCGAGGGAGATAGCACTGGAAATCAGCTATCTAAATATCATTAAAAGAATCAGCGCTTTCACTGATTCTGGCTGATGGCATGAGAAAGATTCCCGGCGATTCAGAAGGTTGGGGCAGTATCCATCAAGTCCTGAGCTATGCAGTTCTTTGCATACTTGCTTGATATGAGCATTCAACCGAGAAATTTCGTCAGGGATTATCACTGGGCGTAAATTTTACAATCTCCCTGAATATTTCACTGCCAAGAATCTCAAGCTGATTCATCACCTCATCACTGGCCAGTTCCATTCTTTTTAATGCCAGGGACATATGCTCGTGATCGCCCGAAACAGAATACTCGACTGCCAGAACGCCGGAGTTATGTAACATTTGATGAGGTTCCTCGAGGTTTTTATATCCGGGCAAATGTGCGTAACATTTTCCGTTATCGCCGTAATACCATTTCCCCAGTCTGCATTGACTGTATGATGTCAACGCTTCATCTAATTTATTCTCTGTAAGTTTTTTATATAGATCTATTTTCCATATAACATGGTCCATTTTAATGATACTTAAAAATAGTAAATTTGATATGTAATCAATAATAGATTTCATTGCGGCTGACTTTTCAATTACACCTTTAATAGAGCAAACAACTTCGTTTATATGTTCAGTTATTCTTGTGATTATTGCTAATTGCGCTTCGATAGATATATCAACCGTGGATCCATTGTTCTGGAGAGTTTCTGTTTGCAAAAATATATGGTTAGTGCATGTTTTGACATTTTCAGCCAATTGTCTAACTTCTTTAGAGATAACGCTGAATCCTCTTCCTGCCTCACCTACTCGAGCGGCTTCAATCGCTGAATTTATTGCAATTAAGTTTGTATGATTGGCAATTTTTTGTATGTCTTTAATTGCATCATTAATTTCAACCAGTGATGACTTTAGATGAGTCATTTGTTTTTTAATTTCTGATGATTCTTTGCCTGCCTCGTTGAACTCAATCACGAGTGATTCAAGAGAATGCATGGCTTTATTATTCTGCTCGTTTAATTCGATTATTTTATCTTTTTCTGTATTTAATTGTTCATAAGTTGAAATTAACGAGGTTCTTATCAGGTTCAGTGTCGATATGCCAGAAGTGAAATGATGGCAGATAATTTTACTATAATTTTCTGTTTTTTGTTCAGCGAGCGAGGTCTCAGCTTCGATGATGTTGGAGGATTTGTTGTAATTATAGCTATTATTTCTTTTGGCAATCTTAGCGATGATTTTCCTGATCATATCATCAATCCTTTTAATAATATTTTTAGGGGGCAATGATTTTATCCGTTTATCGCTTGGGTTATAGCTTTCGTCAATATGTTTTTGGTTAATTTTATTTAATATATCATAATCTCTTGATGTTCATTTTGTTAAATTACTGTACGGAGTGGGATTGTATTTGGTCGTCCTCATTCTAAATTTAAATTTTGCTCTATTAATATAAGTGTTATCTTTCATCTTAACCAAAATATTCTTTCAATATATCTACGTAGTCTGGCTATGAAGATGGATTACAGCATTTTTTTATAAATTGAAAGAACGCGGGAAGTAGCCAGATGTGACGATATAGAACGATTACATACGCAAAATTGAAATTTGATAACTGCGCGTTAAACTTCAATATTATTAATGTGTTTATAATAATGTTGAAATCCTGACTAGTAATAGACTTTGATGTGCAATCACAGTGGTAATCATGGAGGGATTTTGTTTCATAAAATAAAAACACCCTAATAAGGCCTCGTTTGCATAGCATCAAAATTTAACGGTTGAACGGATGTTTTTACGTCCATTTTAATTATTTCTGGTGGCTGACCGTTTACGGACTCGTAGTGAGCACCAGCACTGGTTAAGACCAAAACCCCACCTGTCCAATTTGATCAACCCGCTGACAATTATTTTCACAGGGGTTATTGGTCCCGTAGTTCCAGCTTCCCCCTGAAGACATTGATTACGCCACGTTCAAATACCTCACCTTTGCTCTGATGCAGTTGCTCAAACGTGCTCAGGATATTCTCTTCACTGACTGATGGTATATCGTCTTTTTCCAGACTGTTGTACCACTATTCACAGACAGCTGCATCCATCACACTGAGCATGCCGGATTTATGCCTTTTACCCGAAAACAGTTTCAGAAAATGCAGGCCATGCAGTCCCTTCGTGCTGGACAAAATCGCCTGCTGATTAAACTGAACAAGCTTTTTGAACGCGGCACCATTTTGCCACTGCAAGTGGTCTATCTGGATAAAACTGTGCCTGGCGCCGCTTGATTTTGATGCGATACAAGTTGGTATAACACTTTCGCTGCGTTTGCCGCCACAGGTTCATTATTAGTGCGGCTGATATGGTGTGACGTTAACCCGTAGTCTTGGCATTATCGTGAACCCGTATGCCCGGCGAGGGCGACGGATGATACACAGGTCAGACTAACAGCGTGCGCTGATAATAATATTTTTAAGTAATCTTACAAATGAAAAAATGTTTTCTTATGTTTCAGGTTTTATCGCAATTTAAAATTATTATGCTAAATAAAGCATTAGCATGTCGATTTTAGTCTTTGAGATATTCTGTCATTGAACAAATAATATGTTGTTATTTTTTAAGCAAACGAGAAAACGATAAGCATATTTTTCGATACTCAAAGCGGAAGTATTCCGTATTGGAATATTTATATTCGTTGATTTTTGTGAGGTCAGTTGCATAACATTCTTTACTGTATTTTAAGGAGATGTAATGAGCAGCACAAAATTAACCAATATTACCCGCAGCCGTAAAATTGTAGACTCATTGTTATATCAATGTGACATCATTATAAATGGCGATAAACCTGGCGATATAAAAGTCCATAACCCCCAGTTTTTTAAACGTGTTTTAAAAGAAGGTTCAATGGGATTAGGCGAATCCTACATGGATGGATGGTGGGACTGCGAGTATCTTGACTCATTTTTTTATAAATTATTAAACAAGCGAATCGATAGCAAAGTTACGGGGAACTTCCATGATGCGATTTATTATGTTGTTTCCAGGATAATTAATTTACAGTCTATTTCACGTTCCCGAAAAGTAGCCAGAGTACATTATAATCTTGGCAATAATCTCTTCGAATCGATGCTTGACCCATGGATGCAATATTCTTGTGCATATTGGAAAGATGCTTATAATCTCGAACAAGCACAGGTTAAAAAGTTATCGTTAATTTGTGATAAATTAATGTTAAAACCAGGGATGAAGGTTTTAGATGTTGGTTGTGGGTGGGGCGGGTTAGCTTCATTTATAGCTAAGAAATATAATGTTTCTGTAACAGGAATAACGATTTCGGACGAACAAAAGAAACTCGCTGAAGACAGATGTGATGGATTAGATGTCGTGATAGAACTCACCGATTATCGGGAGTTACAAGGAAAGTTCGACAGGATTGTATCTGTAGGTATGTTTGAGCATGTTGGATTGAAAAACTATGATATATTTTTCAAAAAAATGCATGACATCTTAACAGATGATGGATTATTTTTATTACATTGCATTGGTAGCAATCAGTCTGGAGGTGGGGTAGATCCATGGATAAATCGCTACATTTTTCCTAATGGACGTCTGCCTTCCATACAAGAAATCGTATCATGTACCGAAGGACGTTTTATAATGGAAGACTGGCATAATTTCGGTGCAGACTATGATATGACATTGATGGCATGGGACAAAAATTTTCTTGATAACTGGGAGTATAACAAAAAAGATTATGATGAAAGATTTTTAAGGATGTTCCATTATTATCTTTGTTCTTGTGCTGGTGCATTTAGAGCCAGAGAAATTCAGTTGTGGCAAGTATTATTTAGTAAGAATGGAGTCAGAGGCGGACTTCGTGTAGCTCGATAGATTGAATCAGATGTAATACAAGGTTAATATGAATAATACTTATTATCGTTCAATGTTTAACAACTCATACCAAGGGATGGTGGCGCTAGCGACGCTTTTTGATGAGCAGAGTGTCAGCTTTGCTGCGTTTGCACTTGGTATAAGTCAGCCATCAATGAGTAAGTTATTAATGGAGATGAGAAAGGAATTCAATGATTTATTATATATTAAATCAAATAACGTTTACACATTGACGCCAGTGGGTGAAGTATTGTGCTCACTTGTAAAAAATACTATCTATGCAAACCAGTCAATCTTAGAGCAATTAAAGAATGGAGTTAAAAAATCATATAATATAATTTTACCACATTGGTTTAATTTGTACGAAGCTCCTACGTTATTGCAAAAGATTAGAACAAACTATACTGATATTTCACTGAACTTCTACCCACCCTATATCTCTGGTTCTAAAGAAATTCTTGAGAATTTGAAACAAGGAAAGATAGATGTTGCCGTCTGTCATTTCTTTCATGATATACCAGCAGGTTTTCACTCTAACATTCTTGGTTTCTCGGAATTGATTTTTCTATGTAAGAAAAATAACAGCCTGTATGCGAGTGAAATCGATCTTGAAAAAATATGCTCTGCACCACTTCTGGTATACAACATTAGCCCCTATTTATTCAATAGTTTTATTGAGAAAAATGGAATAAATAAAAATACGTTAAATATTCTTATGACGGTGACAAATAACTTTAGACAATGGATTTCGCAACTAACGGACGACGATGTAATCTTAGTTACACTCAGAACGACAGGTGAAGAATTACTGAAAGAAGGAGAATACCGAGAGATCAAATTAAATAATGCAACATCATCTTATGCGTATAATCTTATGTGGCATGAAAGGTCGACAAAAGATCCCGTGCATACTCTGATTCGCGCAGCCATAGTAAATATGAATGGTAATATAGACCTAGAGCATTAATAAATACAATGTCAATTTTAAATTGATGTTGGAAATCATTTTCTAGAGGGTATAGTATGCCATTAACAATCAGTGGATATAGAACCTTTTCTCCATTTAATCCTTCAATACTTGGAGCAATGAGGCAAAGAGCCTATTCTCTTAAAGTTATTGAACCTACGGGTAATGTGATATCTTTTAGTAGTCTCAGTACTTTTTCTAAATTCTTGGGAAAAAATATTTCTTATTTACGCTCACGCGCAATATATGCAGAAATGTTTGTTGGTGATAGTTCGGAAATTATATGGCTCGATGAAAATAAAAATCCCTACACCCTTATATTTACACGAATCAAATAGTTATCATTGTTTTCTGTTATAATATAATCATTATAGCTTCTCATATTATGAGTTTGCTATTATTTAAAATAAACAGCCAGTCATCGCTCCTGATATTAAAATGGATAGGCGTTATTCATTTTGGGATTAGATAACATATCCTATAGGTTGATAATATTAGGATGAATTGAGTTTGTTTTTGTTTAGAAAGGTAATAAGGTTCCCTGAATATTTTATAGATGCTTCTGTTTCGGCGGCCAGTGAATACTCATGTATGCACTGGCTGCTGTTATATTAATGTGTTAACAACCATATTATGCATATATGCAATCATTCCGACTCTCAGGTTTGTCTTCTGAGCATAAAGGTAACTCTTCCCCAGTAAATAATTGCGCGATGTAAACTGCCACCAGGCACTTCAGAGTCACTCTCATATATTCTTACCCTTTGCAACTTACACAGTGATATAGCATTCCCACTTTACTTCATCACAATAATGCTCACTACTGCGATATCATGAAGATTGGGATATATGTAACGACCAGATTTTAACGCAAAACGCAATTAATATCACTAATGGAACTACGAGAGCATAAAAACCAATATATTTATTCAATATTGCAGTAATAAAAGCACCAATAAAAAAATGTAAGATTACCAGGAAGTAATGTAAACTTTCAAATTTTAAATTTGTTTTTTCTTTGCTTTTATTTATCAGAAGAGATTGACATAATTTCGTTATCATTAGTATGTAAACTGATGTCACAACAGAAGTTGATGTTGGAAATTTGGTACCACCGTTTTTAATGATGAAATTTTGAATGTACATAAAGACAAGGCCAATTGTAACTAATGGCATTACGTTAATAGTCGGATGACTTAAAAATAAATTATTTACAATCATATAATTTCCCAGAAGTATGAATGTAATCATCAAAAAACAATTTAACGTAAGGCTTATAGCATAAACATGCCACTGACTTTTTATTTTGCTGATGTATTTATATTCGATAACTTGATGGATCGCACTTATCAAAACCCATATAACAATAATTAAAATATGATAAACAGATTCAAAGTCAAAGTTAAATTTTACGAGTGAAGTTATTCCAAAAACCATGTTTGATGTCATAAACCCTATCAAAGCTTTATATAGATATATGAAGCTCATAACTTCCATACAACCACCTATGTATGACATCAAATAGTGGATCTCATGGTTTGTTGAACGATATATTTTGATATTCATATTCCTCACCAAACACTTGATATTCTTAACTTCATAAAAAATCATCTAATGATAACTCCGGAATGATATTAATTATATCATTTGTTTTATAAATGGTGGAATATTAATATTCCTTGTTCCAATACCTGCTTTAGTGGTAGCGTCAGGTTGTAGAAAATCAATACTGTGTAGAGGTGTCGGAATATGATCAAAACAGCATATATTGTAGAAGATAATGACAAAGCCAGTGTTCTAATAGAACACTCAATTATGAAATCATTTGATGATTCTGAAACAGCAGCATTATGGGCATTTTCGTTAGGTTATAGAGTTTACAAAAAAAGTGTCCTTCATGGAAAAGACTTTTGGGTTAAATACACACCATCTTTCCACAAGGGCTAGATAAGATTTATTATCCTGTGATGTATTCTTGTATAATAAATTTATTGTTTGCTTTGGTCAATGATGTGAAATTTATCTTTCATAGCTTTTTTGTAGTATTTTAAAAATTTATTCATCTTATTTTTATGAGATGAGTATAAATGTTGATGTTTATTATTCCCCCCTTGATAGTCTTAACCAGACGGTTGATATCATTAGTTTCCGTATATTCATTGAGAGGCTTTATCACTGGCCTCTCAACAACCACAAAAATATTTTTATGCTATTGATTTAATTAATATGGTGGATAGTTAAACAAGCCATAATGACGACATCATCGCTATTTTTTTCATAGGAATATTCGTATCAGCTAGCAGAATATAATACCCCCTCCATATATTGTGGGCCGCCAGGACTGAAAAAATACCTTCCAGATGTATTTCAAGCAAAAAAAATCCGGCACGGGAGCCGGATAAAAAAGTAAGATAATTATAATGGGAACTATAGATTTGCTTGTATTGCATGCAGCAGATTATCTCAATTTACGCCAAGTGTCCGCATAACTTTTCTCGCAATTTGTGTCATTTTGTTTCAATGCCATATATAAGAAGAGCCCTGAGAATCTTTTTAAAATAATCACCATTTCAATTCATCTTCCTTCTAAACCACTCCCTCAGTCCATCTTATATTTAACCACCTTAATTACCAGTATATTTTTATGCCGATTAGGGCAACGAAAATGTTTTGTGATTTAAGTCACTTTTTTGTTAATTGGTGATTATTTTGTCATATTTGTATTATCGATCTTATCATCTGATTTCATATTGTTTCATAGATCATAGATCTGACATTCGTATCAATATTGAGAATTTATTTTATTTTCTGCTGAATATGAAAGAAATGTAGATCATAGATCTGTTTTAAATTGATTTGGCAGATCTCTATACTGGGTATTAACAACCTCAACGGAGTTTATTGCTTTTTCCGCCCCCGGCGCGGAAAGGACTTTTATTTACATAAAAAGGGGACCGACGGCCTATGGATACCTCCCGTCATCAGTACCGGCGGAGTTTCGCGCAGGACCTGCAACGACTCTTTCCGGGGCTTACGGTGAAATACACCGACTACTATTACCGACTGACAAACCGCTTTACGCACGATGACCTTATTTTCCTACATCTGCAGGAACCACTGACGGAGTTGACTTTGCACCGAATGATGGCCCTGCGTCGTCGTCAGCCGCCACCTGTATTGTTTGCCGCCCTTATGGATCCGGCTGATGAGGGACGTCGCTGGTTTGCCCGGATATTAGGCTGCGAGATTGTGAATGCTGCCAGCAGTTTCCCTCATATTGCTCTGACATTGAATGCCTATGTCACCGGAGGCGCAGAGCCAGTAGACAGTCCGTTGACCTCACTTAGCGAAGCGGAGTGGTTATCCCTGAAACAGGCGATGTGTGGAATGGGTCTGGGTGAGATTGCACGCCATTACGGTGTGACAACCTCTGCTGTACGTCAACGCGTACGCCATGCGCTGGACAAGCTGGGGATGCCTGGGCGTGTTATGCCGACAGCAATGTTGACACCCGTTACCCGTAATCCAGCCAGCCACCTGACACTGATGGAACTCAGTACTGCTGGACTGAATGATGCGGGCTTCCCGGATATGCAGGAACAGTCCGTACCGGATCATCCTCAGGGGCGGGTCTACCCCTTGAAACTGGCATCAGGTGTTTTCTGAGCCTTCGCTCGGCCAGAATATTTCCGGCTGAGTTTATGTAATTTCATTCCCTTTTTTCGCGCCGCGTCGCGAAAGGGATTTGTGCAGCCTTTTTTCAGACAGCAGGCCGTTGGCAGCGTATTTACGAGGATATTTATCGCATGAGCATAAGGGTGTTTTCCCGTTGCAGTTCACTGTCTTTACGCCCGGTTGCCTTGACCAACCGGGGGATCTTTACCGCCTATTTAGGGCTGGCCGTTATGGTCTTTTGGTCAAATCCTTTTTTCGGAGACGCTCGGGCAGCTCTGCCTATTGAGGGACAAGCTGTCAGGATAAAACCCCAAATCCGTGATTATAAGGTGACGCTGGGAGCGACACGGGTGATATACGACCCGGATAGCCGCGGGGCTGAGTTGTGGATAGAGAACAGTCAGGATTACCCGATGCTAGTCCAGTCCAGAACACTTGATGAAAACCAGAAAGAAAGTGCTCCCTTTGTGGTGACACCGCCGTTGTTCCGCCTTGACGGTAATCAGCGAGGTCGCCTGCGCATTGTACGTACGGGTGGGGAGTTTCCGTCTGACCGGGAGAGCCTGCAGTGGTTGTGTGTTAAGGCCATTCCACCGTCAGGCGGTGATGCCTGGTTGAAGGAGAATAAGAAAGCTGGCGAACCAACCATGCCCGCGGTGGGAATTCAGGTTTCGCTGAACAATTGCATTAAGTTACTAACCCGACCAGCTAGCCTGCATGCCACACCGCTAGATGTGGCCGGTGGTTTGAAATGGCAACGTGTGGGTAATCAGATCCGCGCCCGGAATGACAGTCCTTTTTATATCAACCTGATTTCACTGAAATTAAACGGCGCAGAAGTGTTACAGCCGCACTATATCTCCCCTTACGGCGCGCAAACGTTCAGCGTGCCGGCCGGAGTGGCCAGAGTGAAACGGGTGCAATGGCAGATTATCACTGACAACGGTGGTCAGGGACCAACTTATGATGCCGCCATTAACTGACAGGAGTTCCGGACATGCTGCATTTCCGTCTGTCCTGTGTGGTGGCGCTATCTCTGTCAGGTATCTGGTCCGGTCAGCTCCTTGCAGTACCGTATACCTTTGATCCGTCGATGCTGGACGGTGGTAACTCAATGGTTGACCTCTCTTTGTTTGAAGAGGGGGCACAGATGCCCGGCATCTATCCGGTCAATATCGTGCTTGGCGAAGAGACAGTAGATCGTCGGAACCTGGCCTTTCATCTTCAGCGCGAGCCTGACGGAAAGCGTTCCCTGCAACCCTGTCTGACGGTGGAACAGTTATCGCGGTATGGCATTCGCACGGAGAAATATCCAGGTCTGGCGACAGGAGGAGGAGAAGAAGGTGGCGTGCAGTGTGCACGAATAAACGCTATCCCACAGGGCAGTATGACGTTCGCTTTTTTCCGCCAGCAACTGATTATCAGCGTTCCGCAGGCAGCCCTACGACCCCGTTTTGACGGGATCGCCCCGGAGTCGATGTGGGACGACGGTATTCCTGCGCTGATGAGCGGTTACCAGGTTAGCGTCAACCGGTCACAGCAGACCACGGGCGCAGGCAGCCATATGGATTCGGCTTATTTGCGGCTGACCCCCGGAGCCAACCTGGGCCCCTGGCGGCTACGGAACATCCTCAACTGGCAGCGAAACGGGCAAAGCCCTGGACGCTGGGAGCGGCAGCAGAGCTACGTAGAGAGAGGAATAATTCGGTTGAAGAGTCGACTGACGCTGGGAGAAAGCGCTACCCCGTCGGATGTGTTTGACAGTGTGCCGTTTCGCGGCGTGATGCTCGCAACGGATGAGGCGATGATACCGAGTGCCCTGCGAGAGTTTGCGCCAGCCGTGCGCGGGATAGCCCGGAGTCCGGCGCAGTTGGAGATTCGCCAAAACGGGTATCTGTTGTACAGCCGACATGTTGCTGCTGGGCCATTTGCCGTCACAGACTTGCCCGGAATGATGGGCAGTGGTGACTTGCAGGTCACAGTGGTGGAATCCCAGGGGCCGACGCAGCGGTTCACTGTGCCCTATACCGTACCACCAGTGGCGCTGCGTGCTGGCTATATGAAATACAGCGTGATGGCGGGTCAATACCGCTCCTCAGCAGAAACGGCGGGAGGAGATAGCGGGCGTTCATCTCTGGGCCTGGCGACGCTGATGTATGGCCTGCCGTCGAACGTAACCTTGTATGGCGGGATGCTAGGCGGAGAACGGTACCAGTCCGCATCCCTTGGCGCGGGGCTGATGCTGAGTTATCTGGGCGCGGTATCTGCAGATATCACAGCCACCCGGGGACGATTCCGTGACGGACGGCGTGAAGAGGGAACTGCAATACGGGTGCGTTACAACAAATATCTGGAGGCCACAGGAACAGGTCTGTCGGCTAGCAGTGAGTGGTATCCGACCGGTCGATATCACACGCTTTCAGAAGTGATGGACGATACCCGGGGGGACCTGTCGCCGTTTGATGACGATTTTGGGTGGACGCCACAGCACTTTTCCCCGCGTGACCTTCAGGGGCGGCGTTATGCAACCACCATGCAAGTTAGCCAGACGTTGGGCGAACTAGGGACAATATATGCGTCTGGAAGTCGAACACAATGGCAGGACGGGGAACATGAGGACACGTTGAATACCGGGTATGGCTATAGCTACAGCTGGCGGTACATCAGCATGAATCTGAGCGTCAACTATGTGAGTACCCGTAACCGGAGGGAGAAGATGATGGCGCTGTCAATGAGCGTGCCGTTATCACATTGGCTGGGAGGGTCGCCTTCGGCGAATTATCAGGTCCGTTCCGGAGATGGACAAGTGATCCATTCGGTGGGTATCAGCGGGAGCGGATATGACAGTCGTCTGAACTGGGGTCTGAGCCAGCAGATGTACTCTGGTGGGGAGCGCACGCAAGATGCGGTCCGGGGCCTCAGTGCGGGTTGGACAGGTGGATACGGCAGTGTCTCGGGAAGTTACAGCTACAGTCGCAGCCAGCGTTACATGAGTGCAGAGCTAGACGGCGGAATGTTGATACACCGCCACGGTATCACGCTGGGGCAGACGCCTGGAGACACGACCGGGTTAATAGAAATCCCAGGAGTCGCCGGGGTATCGGTTGGCTATATGCCTGGCGTGCAGACAGACCTCTTCGGTTACACCACAGAGAACACCCTTGCGCCGTACCAGATAAATACAGTCAGTCTGGACGTGTCGACGTTGCCGGAAGATGCGGAGGTGGGACAGACGGATGTGAAGGTGGTGCCGACCCGTGGGGCGGTGATTCGAGCGCATTTTGATCCACGGATAGGCGCCCGCGCACTGATAACACTGACCCGAACTGACGGAATGGCGGTGCCATTTGGTGCATTGGTTTCCCTGGCGGGGACAGCGACAGTAGAGAGCGGTATCACGGGTGACGGCGGGACAGTGTACATGAGTGGATTACCGCCATCAGGGAGACTAACAGCGAGCATGGGAACACATGCCTGTGAGGCATTGTATCAGTTACCAGAAAAACCGGGTGGTGGCGGAGTGTACCGGCTAAAGGCGGTATGTCGAGAGAGTGACCAAAAGGCAATAACGGGAGGGCAGAAATGAGATTCGCGACAGGCCAACTGGTCGCCTGGGGGTTACTGACCGCGCTGCTGCTGGCGATGCTGCCAGTTCGCGCTGAAACGGTAAGAGTGGTACTGCAGATGACCCGTCATACCGTGGCTGGCCCGGTGCGGGCAGGGACAGTACTGGGGCGGGGAGAAATCCGCAGTAGTGTCACGCACAGCGGGTATGCGCTGTGGCTGGATAATGAAACGGACGGCGACCGACCGGGATGTTACCGGCTGACGGGAAAGACAAAGAGAGCTCATGTCGTGCGCGTGTGCCTGTCGGGTGACGGGTGGTACGCCGGAGATATCAGTCCGGAGCAGCGATGGGTGTACCCAGGCAGCGACAAGCAGGCCAGCTTCATACTGGTTTCGTCTGTTGATCAGACGATTCCTGCGGACACGTATGTGATCCAAGTAAAAGGCGATCTGCGCCAGGAATAAGGCACGTGACGGGCGTGCGAGGGCTGGCAATAGTCAGCGCGTTCATCCCGTCAAATAACGTAGAAAACAGTAAGCATACAACGTAAGGAAAACAGAGATGAAAATACAAAAAACAGTCATGGTCGTTGCACTTCTGTCAGCAGGTCTGATGAGCGGTATTTCGAGCGCCGCGACCTCGTCTGCAGTTACCTGGAACCAAGTCAAAGGTGGAGAACAGTCAGTATTATGGGTAGTTAATAAACCGATCGCTTTCTCCTTTACGGTAACCCCCAGCGATATTGTGAGTGTGGACATTGCTGGAGTAGTTAATCTGGGAACCGGCGGCGTTGGTAACTACACAAATGGTCCTCAGGCGGTTGTGGCTACTGCGAAAGGACAGACGTATACAACTTTCCCCGGTGGTAACGTAAACCCTTATGCAGTGGGTTATACCATGCCTGACGGGACAGGGCAGTCATCCGACGAAGCTATGATACTGATATGGGCACCGACTGGAGGCGGTAAAGCACACGAGTGGTCCAAAGCGAAAACCGGAGATGGGGTCGAGACAATTTTCAATAAAGATGAAGCAGGAAGCATATCGGGAATGCTGTATGACATGTCAGGTTCTAGTCCTAAGATGATTACGAATATCGATAAAGTCAAATCAAAGAGTTTCGTTCTGAAACTCGACGTCAGTGCAAACAAGGCCTGATCCCGAGTTAGCTGATTGTCAGTCTGTCGGGCATTTGTCCTGATGGTCCGGGATAAGCATCCTTTACCGGGCCATCAACAGGAATATACCACTGGTCGTATTTGACCAGCCTGCTTACGATGATCTTCTTTCCAAATTTACACGGTCTATTACTTTTGCAATCCCGGCTCATCCGGTAAAACGATTTTGCTGACTCCATTGATTTTTGCCATGACGGAGTAAAATAGTTTTTCCCATAAACTGTTATTTGCCTGTTACCCACAGCGACTGAACCTGAAGGACCTGGACCCATTCATTTGTTGGTAATGATTCCCCGAATTTATCTGGCTCCCGGTCAAGGAGGTGACGTATCAGGGGATGGGGGCGGCTTCCGATGAACAGAGCAATTACAACGGCACTGGTATCATCCGGCAGTACGTTAAAAAAGACATCAGCGATCGGGAATACCAGACATGTTGCCAGGATTCCCATTGCTGTTGATAGTATGAGTATTTTTCAGTTCGCAGGACCACCTTAGCCCTTCCCGTATCTGAGCATACGGGAAGGATGACGGAATCAGCGTTTTTTGAAGGCGGTTTTACCGGCAAAGATAGCGGCGTCACCTAATTCATCTTCAATACGCATCAGTTGATTGTATTTCTCAATGCGTTCCCCGCGGCTGGGGGCGCCGGTTTTCAGATGACCGGCTCGCAGGCCGACAGTCATATCCGCAATGAAGCTGTCCACAGTTTCTCCGCTCCGGTGCGAAATAAAGGTTCCCCAGTTGTTATCCTGACACAACTGGACAGCTTCAATAGTTTCACTCAGGGTGCCTATCTGGTTCAGTTTTATCAATGCGGCATTGGCCAGGTTTTCATCGATACCTCGCTGGATATATTTCACGTTGGTCACAAAGATATCATCCCCAACCAGCTCAACTTTATCGCCGAGCGCGCGGTGCAGGATCTGCCAGCCAGCCCAGTCGTCTTCCGCCAGGCCATCTTCAATCAGGACAATCGGGAAATCATTCACCAATTGCTCATAGTAGCGGGTCATTTCGTCGGCGCTGAGCCGGGCATTTTCGGTACGCAGGATATATTTTCCATCGGTGTAGAATTCACTGGAAGCCGGATCCATACAAATAACGATATCTTCGCCCGGGCGGTATCCCGCCTTGTTAATTGCTTCCACGATAAGCTCCAGCGGCTGGCGATTTGAGGAAACAGCCGGTGCAAATCCTCCTTCATCGCCCACACCGGTGGATAAACCTTTTTCCAGCAGAACCTGACGCAGGGCCTGGTAAACCTCGCTACCCCAGCGAATAGCTTCACGTATGGAAGACGCCCCCCACGGTGCAATCATAAACTCCTGAAAATCTGCACCTTGCCAGCGAGCATGAACCCCGCCGTTAATGATATTCATACAGGGAACTGGCAGCAGATTCGCGCCGACGCCACCCAGATAGCGGTAGAGCGGGGTCGAGGAGAGTTGAGCCGCCAGGCGGGATACTGCCAGCGACACGCCAAGGATCGCATTGGCGCCCAGGCGGCCTTTGTTTTCTGTGCCGTCAAGGGCGATCAGGCAGTTGTCAATTTCCTTCTGGCGGCGTACATCGTAGCCCTGCAGAGCATCGTTAATTTCGGTATTGATACAGCGGACCGCATCCTGGACGCCTTTACCGCCAAAACGGGTCTTGTCACCATCGCGATGCTCGATGGCTTCACGGGAGCCGGTGCTGGCACCGGAAGGAACGGAGGCCCGTGCCATACAGCCACCCACAGACGTCACTTCAACCTCTACGGTTGGGTTGCCACGGGAATCCAGAATCTCTCTTGCGACAATACGTTCAATTTCAAAATTCATAAGTTTGACCTTCTTTTAAGGGGTTGGAATATGTTTAATCAGAACATCAACAGAAAGGTGATTGATGAATTCAAAAGAAAAGGAGGAAAAAAAACCGAACAGGTGATTTTTATGCCCCAGCATGACCAGGTCGATATCTTCGTGCTGCACAACGGCTTCGACGTCACGGAAACGATGAATGCTGACGATGGACCTGACTTCGATATCAACACTGCTGGACTCCACCAGGCGGCTCAGCATTGCTTTTGCATCAATAACGTCTTGGGATTGACGATCTTTGATTAATGAATCACTGGTGTAATCCAGCTCTCGGTAGTCAGCGCTGAGATGGCCGACAGTAATACGGGTCCCCATCTCTTTTGCCAGACCTTCTGCCTGCTCAAGCAACAGCAGGCCGTCAGTTTCATTTTCTACAAGTAACAATGCATGCCGATAAATTTGCATAAATCACCTCTTATAAGAAGCGATGCGGTCGGTCAGCCAGGGGAGGATTTCTTTTTTCCGGCTTGTCATGCCGGGCAGTGACTCCTGGCGGGAACCTGTCAGGCTGCTGTCTGAAAAAAACAACACGGAGTTCCGGCTGGTGATGTCTGTCACCATCAGGATCACCATTTCCTGCGCACTGTTCTTGCTGGTTTTATCTATTTCCTGCAGCAGCGCAGGTAACAGGGGAGTGATATCAGCCATGTTGCGTACCTCAATTTGTGACAACAACAGCGGCACATCATGGATCCAGTAATTTTTGGCGTCACGGTTGAGTAATGCTAATGCGGATTGCCCGGCTATATCTGTTTTGGCACGCAGCAGTCCGGCCACAAACTGGCCATAATCGATGTCGGCGATTTCCCGCAAAACAGCTACGGCTTCCTGATCCTGGATGGTGGTTGTGGGGCTGGTCAGCGCAACGGTATCACTGAGGATCGCCCCCATCAGTAGCACAGCCTGAGCGGCCGTCACCGGCATCGGAATGCCATGCTGAAGGATCGAGAGAATCACGGTTGCGCAGCATCCTACCGCCCGCACCCAGACATCCGGTGGATTGTGAGTAATGAGGGTGCCAATACGATGATGGTCAATGATGCCGATGACGTTGCTGTCCATCAGCGAAGAGGGCCCTTGCTCCGCATCTGTAAAATCAACCAGCCATACGGTTTTATCAGTCAGGTCGGCGGTGAGTAAATCGGGCTGTGAAACACCTGCGACGTTTAGGATATATTGGGTCTCTGGGGTGATCTCTCCAAGACGCCATGGGGTTGCAGGACGACCTGTGTAATTAAGCCAGTCAGCCACAACCAGCGCGCTGCAGACAGCATCACTGTCAGGATTTTTATGACCGAAGACATAGATTGAATTCTCTCTTTGAGAAGAGAGAGATTTTGCGGTAAGCGGTAATATGGTTTTATTTTGCATAGCGATACCTGACATACATGCCCGTAATAGGACTAATTTAACTGTATATCAGGCGTCATCATCCGGTATTGAAAACACCGGCGGTTGGGAAAGGTGGAACACCATCACCTTGTAAAACCATCTTATATGGGGCTTTGTATTAAATCAATATTAATTGTTGCGCTCTGATTTTGTGGTCATTCTGAATCATATTGATATCGTAGGCATAACACCCAAAAGATGACTAAAGCTAAATCAATCAGAGTGAAAAATGTTCGGCTTGATATAGGGATTGTTGTTGAGAGCTGGGGGTAGAGTTAGTGCTGGTGGTTCGCGTTTGACTTCAGACCGGACAAAGACCGGATATAGCCATGCAGTAATGAATCTGTCAGCCAGGTACTCATGTGAAATATAGTGTCGATTGGGGATTTGAAGTCTGACAGACAGGGCTATAGCGACCAGAGGGGCTGGTAGCTGCTCAAGAGAAATGCTCATGCTGGATGGTAGAAGCAGGGTAGGGGCATCAGCGGGCATCTCGACCAGATATCTACCGGAACCCCAAACGCAAAAAACCAGCCCTAAGGCTGGTTTTTCTAAATAGTGGTGCCCGGACTCGGAATCGAACCAAGGACACGGGGATTTTCAATCCCCTGCTCTACCGACTGAGCTATCCGGGCAACGAGGCGCATTAAACCCGATTCGCTTCGCTTCGTCAACGAAATTTCTTCAAATCAATGCAGACTGCACAATCTATCACCACATTGCTGGTATTGCACGCATTCTCAGGCAAAAAATGCTGTCCACGCGGCGGAAAGCGGCATTGCCAGCAGCAGGGCAGGAAGCATATTCACAACCGCAAACATTTTGATGCCGCAAATCCGCAAACCGGTTGCCAGTAGCAACAGTCCGCCTACAGCGCTGAAATCAGCCATCATGGCGGGCGTCGTCAGAGGCAAAATTAGTGCAGCACAGGTGGCAAGCGTCAACTGAATTGCCAGCATCGGTATGAAAATGGCAGACACGGCGATCCCTAGCGAGCAGGCGAAGATAATAGCGGTGAAGAAATCGAGAAATGACTTGGCGATTAAAATATTAGGATCGCCAGTCATCCCTTCATGGATCGCCCCGAATATCCCGGTCCCGCTGGCGCAAAACAGCACGATGATCGCCACATAGTTTTGGATAAAGGATTCGTGTGTAACGTTGGTGTCCGAGCGGGTGAAAAGCTGTTGCGCTTTGGCTACTGCGGCATTGATTCCTTTTTCCAGATGGCAGAATTCGCCAATTAATGCGCCGACCAACGTTGCCAGAACCATCACCGGCAAGTTAACGCATTTGATAACCAACAAGATACCAATTCCCAACGAGCACAACCCGAATATTGAGGTCATTGAGATCCGAATACGTTCGGGTAAGTGCTGGCTGAGCAGCGCGCCGAGAACGCCACCAAATAAAATGGCGCTGGCATTAATAAACGGTCCGATTACCACATTAGCTCCTGCATACCCATTATCGCCTTGATGCTAAAGGCAATTAGCTGGGTGAAATTATGTTTCAGATTGAATTATTATGCCGCTATTTTAAGACGAAATGCTTGTTTATCTGTGAGGTTTAAGCACAGGATTTTATCTTGCGCCTGTAGGTGAAAGGTGCCATGATTGCGCGAATTTTATCCTGTCTGAATGGGGCTGCCTGGGATGATATTACTTCCCCTACATCGCCTTCAACATCGCCTTTTTGCGCGACGTTTGCCCCTTTCTGCGACTTATCTTCACGCTCTCACCATGCGGTGAGGGCAGCGTACGCTCACTGCAGGATAACAGTAAAATCAGAGGCTATCTGCTTTTACTGATGTCTGGCGGTCGGGGCTGGTAACCAGTTTGACCCGTCATTTCGTGGGCAAAGCAATGCGGCTTTGTCCGGGACTTTTGATTTTCCCGAAACGGGTTATTGCGCTTATGAAATCAATGAAAATTGCCGCCAGTGGTGAACTGGCTTCTCGTCTTTCCAGCCATCGCCAGGTGGTTTCACTGGACAGCACCGATTTTACTGACGTTGCGGCAGTCGTCATTACCGTTGCGGACAGCCGCAGTGGGATCCTGGCCTTGCTGAAACGTACCGGTTTTCATATACCGGTGTTTTTGTTCGCAGAGTCTGATGTCGATGTGCCTGCGGGCGTTAACGTGGTGATTCACGGTCAGCCTCAGGACTGGCTGGAGCTGGAGTCTGCTGCCTGTCAGTATGAGGAAGCATTGCTGCCGCCGTTCTATGACACGCTCACCCAGTATGTCGAGATGGGGAACAGCACGTTTGCTTGTCCGGGGCACCAGCACGGTGAGTTTTTTAAAAAGCATCCGGCGGGACGACATTTCTACGAGTTCTTTGGCGAGAACCTGTTCCGCGCGGATATGTGCAACGCTGACGTTAAACTGGGCGATCTGCTGATTCATGAGGGATCAGCGAAACATGCGCAGAAATTTGCCGCGAAAGTTTTCCATGCGGATAAAACCTACTTTGTGCTGAATGGGACTTCTGCGGCGAATAAAGTGGTGACTAATGCGCTGCTGACACGCGGCGATCTGGTGTTGTTTGACCGCAACAACCATAAGTCCAACCACCACGGCGCGCTGATCCAGGCGGGTGCGACGCCGGTTTATCTGGAAGCGGCGCGTAATCCATTTGGTTTTATTGGCGGTATTGATGAGCACTGCTTTGATGAGGCGTATCTGCGCCAGCAACTGCGCGAAGTTGCGCCGCACAAGGCTGACCAGCCGCGTCCGTTCCGTCTGGCGATCATTCAACTGGGTACCTATGATGGTACGATCTACAACGCCCGACAAGTGATCGACAAGATCGGTAGTCTGTGCGATTACATCCTGTTTGATTCTGCCTGGGTTGGCTACGAGCAATTTATCCCGATGATGGCCGATGGGTCACCGCTGCTACTGGAGCTCAATGCTGACGATCCGGGGATCTTTGTCACCCAGTCGGTACACAAACAGCAGGCCGGATTCTCGCAAACCTCGCAGATCCACAAAAAGGATAACCATATTCGTGGTCAGGCGCGATTCTGCCCGCATAAGCGTCTGAATAATGCGTTTATGCTGCATGCTTCCACCAGTCCGTTTTACCCGCTGTTTGCGGCGCTGGATGTGAACGCCAAAATCCATGAAGGCGAGAGCGGTCGTCGGCTATGGGCGGAGTGTGTGGCGCTGGGGATCGAGGCCCGTAAAGCGATTATTGCCTGCTGTAAGATGATTCAGCCGTTTATTCCTCCGGTAGTTGATGGCAAACCGTGGGAAAGCTATCCAACGCCGGTGATCGCCAGCGAGCGCCGCTTCTTTAGCTTTGAACCGGGCGCTAAATGGCATGGTTTTTCCGGCTATGCGCGCGACCAGTATTTCGTTGATCCCTGCAAGCTGTTGTTAACCACTCCAGGCATTAATGCGCAAACAGGACAATATACTGAGTTTGGTATTCCGGCGACGATTCTGGCGCATTACCTGCGTGAAAACGGTATCGTGCCGGAGAAATGCGACCTTAACTCGATTTTGTTCCTGCTGACCCCGGCAGAAAGCCCCGAGAAACTGGCGCAACTGGTGGCGATGTTGGCGCAGTTTGAGCAGCATATTGAGGACGATACGCCGCTGGCAGACGTGCTGCCCTCCATCTTCAACAAGTATCCGGTACGTTACCGGGATTACACGCTGCGTGAACTGTGTCAGGAGATGCACGATTTATACGTCAGCTTTGATGTGAAGGATCTGCAAAAAGCGATGTTCCGCCAGGAGAGTTTACCTGCCGTGGCGATGAACCCGCAGGATGCCAACAGCGCCTTTATCCGTGGTGATGTTGAACTGGTGCGTATTTGTGATGCCGCAGGTCGCGTTGCTGCAGAAGGTGCGCTGCCTTATCCTCCGGGCGTGCTGTGCGTGGTACCGGGTGAAGTCTGGGGCGGGGCAGTGCAACGTTATTTCCTGGCGCTGGAAGAGGGCATAAACCTGTTGCCGGGCTTTTCGCCGGAGCTGCAAGGCGTTTACAGTGAAACGGATGCAGACGGTATTAAGCGTCTGTATGGATATGTTGTGAAGTAAGCACAAAAAAAGCGGGTTACCTTTTGGTAACCCGCTTTTCTCTGCGTAAACGTTAGTGCGCGATAGTTTGGGTGCCAGCCGGAACGCGTACGTGTTTGTATTTAAACAGCGCCACGAAGGCAAAAGCCAGTACCAGCGAGTAGCCAGCGAAGATCAGCCATACGGTCTGCCAGTCGGTAATACCGTTCAGCGTATAGTGTTCAACCACTTTACCGCTCACCAGACCGCCAAGAATACAGCCGAAGCCGTTGGTCATCATCAGGAACATACCTTGTGCGCTGGCGCGGATTTCAGGGCGAACTTCTTTCTCTACGAACACCGAGCCAGAGATGTTGAAGAAGTCGAAGGCGCAGCCGTAAACAATCATCGACAGAACCAGCAGCACGGTACCGAACGGCGTTGGATCGCCGTAGGCAAACAGGCCGAAGCGCAACATCCACGCCACAATACTGATCAGCATTACATTCTTAATACCGTAACGGCTCAAGAAGAATGGGATGGTCAGGATAAACAGCGTCTCGGAAATCTGCGAGATCGACATCATCACCGAGGCGTGTTCAACGATGAAGCTACCGGAGAACAGCGGGTTGTTATCGAAGCTGTGCAGGAAGGTATTACCGAACATATTGGTAATTTGCAGCTCAGCGCCCAGCATCATTGAGAAGATGAAGAAAATCGCCATGCGCTTGTTTTTAAACAGCGCGAAAGCATCCAGGCCCAGCATGGACGACCAGCTCTGGTTTTTCTGCTGGTTAGCAACCGGAATATGCGGCAGCGTCAGCGTGAACAGCGCCAAAACAACGGACAGCGTGGCACCGATATACAGCTGCATATGACTCAGCTCGAAGCCGGAGAAGCTTACTCCCCACATCGCCATAATAAAGCCGATGGTGCCCCAAATACGAATTGGCGGGAAGTCTGTAACGATATCCATCCCGGCTGACTGCAGGCGATAGTAAGAAATGGTGTTGATTAACCCCAGCGTTGGCATATAGGCCAGGGAGTTAAGCAAGATCACAAAGAACATGGCACCAGGGGTGGTGACTTCGGCTGCGGCGAACAGCGTGGCTGCGCCGACCAGGTGACAAATGGCGTACACCCATTTCGCACTGATCCATTTGTCGGCCACGATCCCTAACAGGGTAGGCATAAACACGGCGGCGATCCCCAGCGAGCTATACACTGCGCCAATGGATGCACCATCGAATTTTAGGGTGACAAACATATAGGAGCCGAGGGTAGTGAGCCAACTACCCCATAAGCAGAACTGCAGAAACGAGAGCACTTTCAGCTGCAGCTTAAGATTCATGTTAATTTCCTCACACCGTAATGCGGATGAATGTTTTAAAAGGCACATTTGCCGGGGCTTGATGATGTGATTCTATCAACGAGAGACACTCTTTTTTTGTTACCTGTGACAAATATTTGCAAACAATTTCTGATTGCAAAGCAAAAGAGTGATGGAGTTAACACTTTACCCTCTTCTGGCCCCGTTTTCCGGGGCAGGAGAGGGGATATATTAGCGGCGTCGATATGATTTTTGTGCGGAATTGACCTTGTAAAGGTATCGGCGTGATTCAGCAGACGGATGTCGGGTGGTCAGCGTTTGATAAACGTCCCCCGGGGTCATGCTGTTGATAATATTTGCGGCCTGAATTTTATCGTTCGAGAAAACGCGTAGCACGCTGCCCGCACCGCCGTTATACGCGGTGATCACCGCATAGCGACGGGAGGTTGGATTATCAATGCCGCCTAAATAGACATTATTGAGCATTGCCAGATAAGCGGTACCGGTATCAATGTTGCTGGCCGGGTCAAACAGGAAGCTACGGCTCGGCGTGCCGGAGCGCCCCTGCGAACGAAATACATCTTTCCCGGCGCTGTGTTGCACCACCTGCATCAGCCCCAGCGCATCGGCATGGCTGACCGCATACGGGTTAAATGAGGATTCGGTTTGCATGATGGCCAGAATCAGTGACTCATCGACGCCATACTTACGCGAAGCCTGACGCACCATGCCGACGTATTTATGCGCGCGCTTATCAAGGTGGTTCGGTACCAGATTGATTGTCACGCTATAGATGATGCGAATACCGTTGCTGCGGCTTTTCAGGCGCGTTTTCAGCAGATAGTCAGCGAAATTGGTGGCGCGGCCCTCCCAACGAATTGGCTGGCCAGTATTATCGACCACTTGCCCGTACAGGAACGGCTCTTTGGAAATCTTAATGTCGTCGACATCGGAATAGAGGTCGATAGACCCCGGATCATCGCCCATCAGCAATGTCTTGATAATCGCCCGACGCAGGTGTCCGGCGGGATCTGTCCCGGCTATGGTTTCGACGGTTATCGTGCCGTCATCAAAGTTGATATGGCTGCGGGTTTGATACTGATCGGTATACTTTACGTAGTCCTTTGGACCCGCAATCAGCACTTCCTTAAACCCCCACAGATTCTCAATGTTATGGGCAAATTGCCCCATCAGAATATCAAAACCGTTGGTATCCTTGACCCAGGCTTCGTTATAGGAATCGCCTTTTTTGGTCGAACTGGAACAGGAGATGAGCAACGGCGCAATAACGGCAAGCGCGAGAAATTTTTTCATCATTCCGGGAGTGCGTGTTGTGTTTGTTATTTGCAAGGACCAGATTAAATCGTAGACCGGATAAGCACAGCGTCATCCGGCAACGGCTCTTATGACTCTGGTGTATAGCCTTCAATATGCACATCTTTGCCTTCAAACAGGAAATTGATCATCTCCTGCTCAAGCAGTTTACGGTGCTCAACGTTCATCATATTGAGCTTCTTCTCGTTAATCAGCATGGTTTGCTTATGCTGCCATTGCGCCCATGCTTCTTTAGAAATTTCGTTATAGATGCGTTTCCCCAGATCGCCCGGGTACAGCTGAAAATCCTGGCCTTCGGCTTCGCGTTGCAGGAAAGTGCAAAAAATTGTTCTGCTCATAAAAAATCCTCTCTATCGACCGGTACGTTAAACGTGTGTACCGGCACGTAATTGCTGTAACAAACGCTCCACGGGGGCCGCCAGTCCGACCGACGGCGGTTGCGCTAAGTTATACCAGAGCGCGTTGCCTTCATCCATGCATGAGCTGAACGAAGACACGGGAAGCCACATAGGCACAATATCTAAGTGGAAATGGCTAAAGGTATGGCGAAACGCATTAAGTTGGGTCAGATTATCTGCGTTAATTTGCCGTTGCGCCAGCCAGTTGCGCAGCCCGTTTTCATCGTCAAACTGCGGAAAACAGTATAAACCACCCCATAAGCCGCTGGGGGGGCGCTGCGCGAGCAATACTTCGTCATTATGCTGCATCAGTAAAAAATAGCCCGTCCGTTCCGGCAGCGTTTGTTTGGGCTTTTTACCCGGGTAAAGCGCCCAGCTTGCATTGGCGCTGGCCACACAGCCATTATCCAACGGACACAGAGAACATTTAGGCTTGGATCGCGTACAGACCATGGCGCCTAAATCCATCATCGCCTGATTAAATCGCTCAACGCCATGGGCGGGCGTCACCTGCTCGCTCAACTCCCACAGCTTCTTTTCGACCTCTTTTTTACCCGGCCAGCCGCTTACAGCATAACAGCGAGCCAGCACGCGTTTGACGTTACCGTCGAGAATCGGAAAATGCTGACCCAGAGAAAGAGAAAGGATCGCGCCTGCGGTTGAACGTCCGACGCCTGGCAGAGCAGCCACCTCATCAAAGGTTTGCGGGAATGTGCCGCCATGTAGCGTGACAACCTGCTGCGCGGCTTTATGCAGATTACGCGCTCGGGCGTAATAGCCCAGCCCGGTCCATAAATGCAGGACTTCATCCAGCGGCGCATGGGCTAAATCTGTTACCGTTGGGAAGCGCGCCATAAAACGCTCAAAATAGGGGATTACGGTCGCAACCTGGGTTTGTTGCAGCATCACCTCAGAGAGCCATACTTTGTAAGGCGTCTTGTCAATTTGCCAGGGTAGCGTTTTCCGCCCGTATTTGTCGTACCAGCTCAACACCTGAGCCGAGAATTGAGACGCTTGCATGATTACCGTTTCATTATTGCCGGGGGCAAGATTGCAGCACAGCGGCAACGGGGTGTAAACCGGAACTTTCCGCTGCTCACTTTCTTCCTTTACTTGCATCCGGCAACTAACTTTGGATAATGCCCGTTTTCAGTCCTCAAACACAGCAGACTAAACTTTTATGAAGAACGACGTCATTTCACCGGAATTTGATGAAAACGGCCGCCCTCTGCGCCGGATTCGTAGTTTTGTTCGTCGCCAGGGGCGACTGACCAAAGGGCAGGAACACGCGCTGGAAAACTACTGGCCGGTGATGGGCGTTGAGTTCAGCGAAGAGCCCGTGGATTTCGCTGAACTGTTTGGTCGTGATGCGCCAGTCACTCTTGAAATTGGTTTTGGTATGGGGGCTTCGCTGGTGGCGATGGCGAAAGCGCGTCCGGAGCAAAATTTCCTCGGTATTGAGGTTCACTCCCCGGGTGTTGGCGCGTGTCTGGCTTCAGCGCATGAAGAGGGCGTCGAAAACCTGCGCGTCATGTGCCATGATGCCGTTGAAGTCCTGCATAAAATGATTCCTGACAATTCTTTATCTATGGTTCAGCTGTTTTTCCCTGACCCGTGGCATAAAGCACGTCATAATAAACGCCGTATCGTTCAGGTACCGTTTGCTGAGCACATCTTAAGCAAGCTGAAGCTGGGCGGCGTATTCCACATGGCAACCGACTGGGAAGCTTATGCGGAACACATGCTGGAAGTGATGTCCTCCATTGACGGGTATAAAAACCAGTCAGAGAGTAACGATTATGTACCGCGCCCACAATCGCGCCCGGTAACCAAATTTGAACAACGTGGTCATCGTCTTGGCCACGGCGTATGGGACTTAATGTTCGAGAGGGTGAAATAATGGCAAAGAACCGTAGCCGTCGTCTGCGTAAAAAGATGCACATCGACGAATTCCAGGAAGTAGGATTTTCGGTTGCATGGCGTTTCCCGGAAGGTACATCTGGAGAGCAGGTCGATCAAATCGTTGATGACTTTATCAATGAAGTTATCGAACCGAACAAGCTGGCTTTTGATGGCAGCGGCTATCTGGCCTGGGAAGGTTTGATCTGTCTGCAGGAAATCGGCAAATGCACCGAAGAACATCAGGCAATCGTGCGTAAGTGGCTGGAAGAGCACAAACTCGAAGAAGTGCGTACCAGCGAACTTTTCGATATTTGGTGGGACTAAGTAGCACAGGGTCGGCAAATGCCGGCCCGATTTGTCTTGAGGGAAAGATATGATGCGCAAAACGCTGCTGGCGGCAGTTCTGACGTTTACGGCGATGGCCGCACATGCAGATTATAAGTGCAGCGTCACCCCGCGTGACGATGTGATTTTGAGCCCACAAACGGTTCAGGTGAAGGGAGAGAACGGCGACCTGGTGATTACTCAGGCCGGAGATATCACCTTCAATGGTAAACAGTACACCCTGAGCGCCGCACAGCGTGAGCAGGCCAAAGATTATCAGGCGGCGTTGCGTAGCAGCCTGCCGTGGATTGACGACGGTGCCAGAGAGCGTGTTGAGAAAGGTCGCGTAGCGCTGGATAAAATCATTGCCAAAGAAGTCGGTGAAAGCAGCAATATGCGCGGGCGTTTAACCAAGCTCGATGCGCAACTGAAAGAGCAGATGAACCGGATCATTGAGCATCGTACTGACGGTCTGACCTTCCATTATAAGGCGATTGACCAGGTTCGCGCGGACGGACAGCAACTGGTGAATCAGGCGATGGGCGGTATTTTGCAGGACAGTATCAACGAAATGGGCGCCAAAGCCGTGCTGAAAGGCGGCGGTAATCCGCTGCAGGGCGTACTCGGAAGCCTCGGTGGTTTGCAGACTTCAATTCAAAATGAATGGAAGAATCAGGAACAAGACTTCCAGCAATTTGGCAAAGATGTTTGTGCCCGCGTCGTGACGCTGGAAAACGATCGTAAAACGCTGGTTAGCACTCTGAAATAATCTTCACCTCTTTTTAACGGCACAGAAACATTCTGTGCCGTTTTATTTTGTATATTTCTGTTTTTTTGATATCCATCTCTAAGAATGACAATTTGATGGAGATATAAATCTGGTTAATTGGATGGCGTCACATTATTCATCTGTGAGATAGACATAATGCTGCAAATTCAAGTAACTGGAGAAATAACATGGAGTTTTTCAAGAGAACGGCACTTGCCGCACTGGTTATGGGTTTCAGCGGCGCGGCGCTTGCACTGCCAAATATCACTATTTTAGCGACCGGTGGGACGATTGCCGGCGGTGGTGATTCCGCGACAAAATCTAACTACACTGCAGGCAAGGTCGGCGTAGAAAATCTGGTTGAAGCCGTACCTCAGTTGAAAGATATCGCCGTGGTTAAAGGCGAGCAGGTGGTGAACATCGGCTCTCAGGATATGAATGACGACGTCTGGTTAACGCTGGCGAAAAAGATTAATACCGAGTGTGATAAAACAGACGGCTTCGTGGTAACACATGGTACGGATACCATGGAAGAAACCGCCTATTTCCTCGATCTGACTGTCAAATGCAACAAGCCTGTGGTGCTGGTAGGTGCTATGCGTCCGTCTACGGGTATGAGCGCTGATGGCCCGTTCAACTTATATAACGCCGTGGTAACCGCCGCAGATAAAGCCTCTGCCAACCGCGGTGTGCTCGTGGTGATGAACGACACCGTTATGGATGGTCGCGACGTGACCAAAACCAACACTACGGATGTCGCTACCTTCAAATCCGTTAACTATGGTCCTTTGGGCTATATCCATAACGGTAAAATCGACTACCAGCGTACGCCTGCGCGTAAGCACACCACATCCACGCCGTTCGATGTTTCTAAGCTGACCGAGCTGCCGAAAGTTGGGATTGTTTATAACTACGCTAACGCCTCCGACCTGCCAGCCAAAGCATTGGTGGACGCGGGGTACGCCGGGATCGTCAGTGCGGGTGTAGGTAACGGTAACCTGTATAAAACCATTTTCGATACGCTGGCAACTGCCGCTCATAAAGGTACCGTTGTGGTGCGTTCATCCCGTGTACCAACGGGCGCCACCACCCAGGATGCTGAAGTTGATGATGCGAAGTACGGCTTTGTGGCTTCAGGCTCGCTGAATCCGCAAAAAGCCCGCGTGCTGCTGCAGCTGGCGCTAACGCAGACCAAGGATCCTAAGCAGATCCAGGAAATGTTTAATCAGTACTAATTGCATAAAAAATGCCCCAACCGTCACGTTGGGGCATTCTCCAGAGATAGCTTGTCTCTGTAACTCTTCGTATTTACATCAACCCCAGCATCTGTGGAATAAACAGAGAGATCTGTGGAATGTATATGATCATCATAAGTGCGACCAGCAATGCGGCGTAAAATGGCAGCAGGGGTTTGATCAATTGCTGAATCTTCACGCCTGAGATTGAACAACCCACAAATAATGCACTTCCTACAGGTGGTGTCAGCAAACCAATGCACAGGTTGGCGACCATCATGATGCCGAAATGTACCGGATCCATACCCAGCTCTTGAGCGATTGGCAAGAAAATGGGGGTAAAGATCAGTACTGCCGGGGTCATATCCATAAAGATCCCAACAACCAGCAATACAATATTGATTAATAGTAGAATAATCAGTGGATTATCGGAAATACCCATTAATGTATCACTGATCATATAAGGAATGTCGGCATTGGTCATTGCCCAGGACATGCCGACAGAGAAGCCGATCAGTAACAGTACAATAGAGGTCATCACGACTGATTCCAGGATCAGTTTTGGTAAATCACGCCATTTAACTTCCCGATAAATCAGCACCGAGAGAATGAAGGTGTAGATGACAGCAATCGCTGAGGCTTCTGTTGCGGTAAAGATCCCACCCAAAATACCGCCCATCACAATAATGACCAGTAACAGACTCGGTAGCGCATCCAGAAGCGCTTTTACTGCCTGTGCGCAGGTTGGTCTTTCCGACAGGGGATAACCACGGCGTTTGGCGATAATCGCGCATACCACCATGATAGAAAGCCCCATCAGGATCCCAGGTAAATAACCCGCCATAAACAACGAGGCAACCGAAACACCGCCGGCAGTGAGAGAAAACACAATTAACACATTTGATGGTGGGATTAACAGCCCGGTAATACAGGAGGAAACGTTAACGGCTGTAGAGAAGGTTGGATCGTATCCTTGCTTTGTCTGAATAGGATTAAGTGTACCGCCAACGGCGGCAGCAGCGGCAACGGCAGAGCCGGAAATCGAACCAAACATCATGTTTGCCAGCACGTTGACATGACCAAGTGAACCAGGAACTCGTCCAACCATCACCTGCGCCAGGTTAATTAGCCGGATGGCGATCCCACCGCTGTTCATCAGCGTACCCGCGAAGATGAAAAATGGGATAGCCAGTAGGGCAAAATTATCTAATCCATTTGCCAGGCGCTGAGAGACGGTGATAACGGCAACATCCCAGGGAAACATCAGCAGCATGGAGGCCACGGTGGCAATGCCAATAGAGAAAGAGATAGGTACGCCAATAAATACCAGAGCAAAGAAGCAGCCGAATAGGGTAAGTGCGATATAACCGTCCATCAAATTGCTCCCAGAGAAGATTTTTTCAATTGCTGAACATTTTGGTGAATAAACCACAGGGCGTAGAACATCATGACTGCGCCGCTTAGCGGCAGGATGATATACACATAGCCCATCGGTATTTGCATGGCCGCAGAAACTTGTGCCGTTGCCAGTGTTTTATTAATCAGCTTGATACCGCCAGTGACGATGACTGAGCCAGCAAAGCCGAAAATCAGCAGATTAATGAATATGCTCAACAAAGCCTGTTTACGTTTATTGATCGACATGGCCAGTAGATCGATGGACAGGTGGCGTTGGGCACCTACGGTATAGGCTGCACCTAATAATCCGACCCAGATCATTAAGAAGCGCGCCAGTTCGTCAGTTAAGGTACTGGGCTGATTGAGTACGTAGCGGCTAAAAACCTGCCAGACTACGCAGACAACCAGCGCAATCATTACGGTGACCGAAAATGTAGCAATGACGCGGTCTACCGCAAGTTTAAGGCGGTTAAATATCATCATTAGGATCCTGGTGAAACGGGGCCAGTTACTGGCCCTTAAGGTTATTGTGCAGCGTCTTCAAACTTCGCCAGCAGGGCGGCTTGTTTTGGGTCTTTTTTGAAATCATCAAACAGTGGCTGAACGGCAGCACGGAAAGGGGCTTTTTCTACTTTCACGATTTCGCCACCCATGACTTTTGCCTGAGCACGGGTATCGGCATCGATTTTATCCCACAATTTTTGTTGATAAGCTTCGGAGTTTTTAGCAGCCTGGGCGAGTATTTGTTGTTGCTCTGGCGTCAATTTGTTCCATGTTTTGGTCGAGATAACCAGAAAATCTGGAATAGAGGCATGCTCGTCTTCGGAGAACACCTTGGCAATTTCAATATGGCGGGTTTGTACCCATGACGGGACGTTGTTCTCCGCGCCATCCACTACGCCTTGCTGCATCGCTGTATAAACTTCGCCAAAGGAAATTGGCGTAGGTGATCCCCCCATCAACTCAATCATTTTAATGGTTGTTGGGCTGGGCTGAACACGGACTTTTAGACCTTTTAGATCGTCTGGCTTGGTAATTGGCTGTTTAGCATAAAAACTACGCGTACCGGCAACATAGGCAGACAAAGCAAAGAATCCTTTCTCTTTAGTGGATTCCATAATTTCTTTACCAACCTCACCAAATACAACCTTGTTGAAATGATTTTGATCTTTAAATAAGAAAGGTAAATTATAAATAGCGTAAATATTATCAAAAGACTCTAAATCACTGGCAGAACCTTTGGTCATATCCAGCGCACCATTTTGCAATAGCTCCATTGTTTCACGAGCATTACCCATTTGGCTGCTGGGATAAATTCGCACAGTCATTTTGCCGTCGGACAGTTGTTTCACCTCTTTGGCCATCTCTTCAAAGGCCTGGTGGACAACATGGCTTCGTTCCAGGTTGTGTGCCAGTTTAAGGGTAACTTTCTCAGCAGCATTTACGCCAGCGCTAAGCAACGTCAGTAAGGACGCACAGACCAACGAGCGGGAAAAGGTTCTGATTTTCATAAGTAAGCTCCGTGCTTTAAGGTACAGTAATTGGTTGACATCTCATAATGTCCAAACTGTTTCTGTATGATAAGTCTTCATAGTTGTCAGACATCTATTCGCTATCTTAATCAGATACCTTTCACATGGCAGTAGTTTGATCTTATTTTGTGCGCTGTGTTCAATATATTTACTTTTGAGTGGGGGGGTATTTGAACAACATAAAATAATTAATGCAGGTATTGTTCAGAAATAACTTCTGATATATTCGGTTTTACCGAGTTTATGGTTTTATAGGGCGAAATAAATATGCGCCCGCAGGCGCATCGGTGATTATTCTGCGAGGAACAATTCAAGGAGGGAGTTCAAAAACAGCTTACCGTGTTGGGTAATCTGCCAGTATTCATCGCATTCACTCAGGTAGCCCAGGGCAATAGCTTCATCGATCTGTTGACGAATAACGTCTTCGGTAAGCCCGGTATATTGCGTGAACTCCGCGCGAGGCGCGGCTTCCAGTAGCCGGAAACGGTTCATAAAGAACTCGAATGGTTTATCGGCCTCGGCGACATCACGCTGACTTTCCAGATAACGCCCCTGCATGTACCCGCGCGGATGCCGCGTTTTAGTGGTGCGCAGAATGCGACCGTCAGGGAACGTGACTTTGCCATGGGCGCCACAGCCAATGCCAAGATAGTCGCCAAAACGCCAGTAATTAAGATTGTGCTGACACTGATAGCCTGGCTTCGCATAGGCTGAGGTTTCGTACTGCTGATACCCGGCGGCGGTCAGCAACTGGTGGCCTTGCTCAAAAATATCCCACAGCGCGTCGTCGTCCGGTAATACCGGCGGTCGGGACCCGAACAGCGTGTTGGGTTCGATGGTCAACTGATACCAGGAAAGATGCGGCGGATTGAGCGCGATGGCCTGCTGCAAATCACCCAGCGCCTCTTCCAGCGTCTGATCCGGTAAACCATGCATCAGGTCGAGGTTAAAGCTGCGTAGTCCCAGACCACTCGCCAGGTGCGCTGTGCGTTTGGCTTCTTCCGGCCCGTGAATACGTCCCAGACGTTCGAGCTTGGTGGAGCTAAAGCTCTGTACGCCAATCGAGATACGATTTACGCCAGCGCGTTGATAATCAAGAAAGCGAGCGGCTTCCACCGTCCCGGGATTCGCCTCCATGGTGATTTCTGCATCTGCGGCCAGATTCAGCCGTGCGCGCACGCCGTCGAGCAGCGTTTGCATTGCCGGGCCAGAAAGCAGGCTCGGCGTACCACCACCGATAAAAATCGTCTTTACTTCACGTCCCTGGGCGTGGGCCACCTCAGAATCGAGATCGCTCAGCAGGTGCTGAACATAGTCGTCATGAGGAACCTCGCCCTTGAGCGCATGCGAGTTAAAGTCGCAATACGGGCATTTCTGCACGCACCACGGGATGTGAATATAAAGACTTAGCGGCGGAAGCTTAACCATTACGCAGGGCATCCAGCAGCAGCTTCAGCGCCTGCCCGCGGTGAGAAATCGCACTTTTTTCTTCGCGGGTTAGCTCTGCAGCTGTTTTTCCTTCGGACGGCACAAAAAAGATTGGGTCGTAACCAAAACCACCGTTTCCGGCCGGTTCACGGGTAATCACGCCCGGCCAGCTTCCGTGGCACACTAAAGGCGTGGGATCGTCCGCATGGCGCATATACACTAGCACGCAGTGGAATTGCGCCTGACGCTGGTCATCCGGGACATCCCGCAGGGTGTGCAGCAGTTTTTCCAGGTTCTGTCTGTCAGTCGCATCCTCACCGGAATAGCGGGCCGAATAGATGCCAGGCGCGCCGCCAAGGGCATTAACCGCCAGGCCGGAGTCATCAGCAATGGCTGGCAAACCTGTAATTTGTGCGGCATGACGCGCCTTCAGAATGGCGTTCTCAATAAACGTCAGCCCGGTCTCTTCTGCAGAATCAACACCCAGATCCGTTTGGGCAACAACATCAAGACCGAAATCACTCAGAAGAGAGGCGAGTTCACGCACTTTACCGGCATTGCCGGTCGCAAGGACAACTTTTTGCATGGGATACCTAATCAGTTAGTGCCGCAATTTCGGGCGGGATTTGTTGCGGATGAATAATTTTAACCTGTTTATGGCGGCCAAGCTCGCCCTTCTCAATGACGACCTGGCTTTTCGCTACGCGGAACTGTTTGCCGAGAAACTTCACCAGATGACTGTTGGCTTGTCCATCAACCGGTGGGGCGGTAATGGCGACTTTTAGCTCGTCGCCATGTAAACCCACAATACTGTCACGGCTGGCTTTCGGCTGAATGTAGAGCCGTAAAACCAGACCGTCATCGCAGGGTGTTACGGCACTCATAGCGCCATCCACAGCCCCGGCAGCAGTATGTTGCCTGTCGCTTGTAATACTTCCGCGATCCCCATGTTGATGACATAGAGCAGCAGAACCAGGATCATCGGAGAGAAATCGATCCCGCCCATACCAGGAAGGATACGACGAATAGGACGCAACAGTGGATCCGCCAGTTGAATCAGCACGTACTCCACCGGGCTGCGGCCCTGGCTGACCCAGCTCATAATCGCCATCACCAGCAGCACCCAGAAAATCAGCAGCCCAATGGTCTTCAGGACAATCAGTACGGCGGCGATCCAGATGATCGGCTGGAACGTGACCACCTTAAACAGCACGATGGCTTTGATAAAGCTGAGAACGAGTGCAACCAATGCTGATGCGCTGTCAATTGGCCCCATCGGCGGAATAATACGGCGTAACGGGCCGATAATGGGCTGAGTGATTTTCACAATAAACTGCGAGAACGGGTTGTAGAAATCGCAGCGAGACCATTGCATCCACACGCGCAGCAGAAGCGCCATGGTATACAGCTCAATTACCGTTGAGAGCAGGAAGGTCAACGTATTCATGGTGTTCCTTAGTTTTCCTTATTTTTTAGTGTAATCACGAGCACCAAAAATGGCAGTGCCGATGCGCACCATTGTGCTACCCGCCGCGATAGCGGCATCCATATCATCAGACATCCCCAGTGAGAGCGTATCGATATTTGGGTAGCGTGTTTTCAACCCGGCAAATGCTACCGCCATTTGCTGTGCAACTTCAAACTGCCTTACATAATCTGACTCTGGCGCCGGAATAGCCATCAAACCTCGCAGGGTAATGCGCGGCAGCGCGGCGACTTCAGCGGCCAGGGCATCAAGCTCTGCCAACGGAATCCCCGACTTACTGTTCTCATCGCTGATATTAATCTGGATCAGCACATTCAGCGGCGGCAGGCCTTCTGGGCGCTGTTCGCTCAGGCGGGCAGCGATGCGCAGACGATCAATCGTATGGCACCAGTCAAAATGTTCAGCGACCAGACGACTTTTGTTGGACTGCAGCGGGCCGATAAAGTGCCACTGCAGATCGTTGACGCCTTTTTCCTGGAAGTAGCGGATTTTATCCACCCCTTCCTGAACATAGTTTTCACCGAAGGCACGCTGCCCCGCGGTAATGGCTTCTTCGATGGCGCTCGCAGGTTTGGTTTTGCTGACTGCAAGCAACATAACTTCTTCTGAAGACCGCCCGCAACGCGTCGCGGCGGCTGAGATTTTGTCCCGGACATGTGCCAGGTTATGCGCGATATCGTTCATTTTCCGAGGATGTTCATATGAATATGGAAGAAATAGTGGCCCTTAGTGTAAAGCATAACGTGTCGGATCTACACCTGTGCAATGCATGGCCTGCGCGTTGGCGCAGGCGTGGAAAAGTCGAAAGTGCGCCATTTACCGCGCCTGACGTAGAGAATCTGCTGATGTGCTGGCTCAGTGAGCAACAACAGGTACAGTTGCAGGAGCAGGGGCAGATTGATTTTGCCGTTACTCTGACAGACTCCCGGCGGCTGCGCGTCAGCGCATTTGCCCATCAACAGGGAACGTCGCTGGCGTTAAGACTGCTACCGCTGGATTGTCCTCATTTAGACGATCTCCAGACCCCCACGGTCATACTTGAACTGCTGCACAGTGAAAATGGATTAATTCTGGTGACGGGCGCCACCGGCAGCGGTAAATCTACGACCCTGGCGGCGATGGTGGAGTATCTTAATCAGCATAGTGAGGGACACATTCTGACGCTGGAAGATCCTATTGAATATCGCTACACCAGTCGACGTTGTCTGATTCAACAGCGGGAGGTGGGCGTACACTGCACCTCTTTTGCCGCCGGTTTGCGCGGTGCGTTACGCGAAGATCCTGACGTCATTTTGCTGGGCGAGCTGCGCGACGTGGAAACCATTCGGCTGGCATTAACGGCGGCGGAGACCGGACATCTGGTGCTGGCAACGTTACATACGCGCGGGGCGGTGCAGGCTATCGCACGGCTGGTGGATTCCTTTGCAGCAACAGAGAAAGATCCGGTGCGTAACCAGCTGGCAGACAGCCTGCGGGCGGTTCTTTCGCAAAAGCTGGAGGAGGATAAGCAGGGGGGACGCGTGGCGCTATTCGAGCTGCTCGTCAACACGCCCGCCGTGGGCAATTTGATCCGCGAAGGGAAAACACATCAGCTACCCAGCGTGATTCAAACCGGGCAGCAGACAGGTATGCAGTCGTTTGCACAAAGCAAGCAGCAGCGGCAGGCGCTGGGGCGGCTTTAGTAGCCCTGCTCGAAATAGCTTTCCAGGATAATAACGGCAGAAGCGGAGTCCACTTTGCCTTTATTCAATGCCCGATAACCGCCTTGCTCAAACAGGCCTGAGCGGGCTTCGACGGTGCTCAAACGTTCATCGTGCAGCGTTACGGTTACGCCAAAGCGACCATGAATGCGGTTAGCGAATTTACGCGCGCGCGCGGTAAGGGGCTGTTCGGTGCCATCCATGTTGAGCGGCAGGCCGACAATGATTTCATCCGGTTGCCACTCTTTCAGCAGGCGTTCAATCAAATTCCAGTCTGGCGTACCGTCCTGTGCTTTGATGGCGGGCAATGGCCTGGCCGTACCGGTAATACGCTGACCCACCGCGACGCCGATGCTTTTTGTACCAAAATCAAAAGAGAGTAATGTTCCGCTCATCATGCGTGTCCCGCCACGCCGGGCATGGTCTGAATATCTATCCCGATAAGTTTGGCTGCGTCGCGCCAGCGGTCGGCAATCGGCGTTTTAAACAGAATGTTGAGGTCGGCGGGGGCGGTGAGCCAGGCGTTATCCAGTAACTCTTGTTCCAGCTGGCCCTTTTCCCATGATGAATAGCCTAATGCCACCAGCACTTCGGACGGTTGCTCCTGCGTGCCCAGCGTTTCTAATACATCGCGGGAAGTCGTAATGATGGTGTTATCAGAGATGCGAATACTGGACGCAAAGCGCGACGGTGGGGTATGAAGAATAAATCCACGATCTTCTGCCAGCGGGCCGCCGAGCATCACGGGCTTATCCAGACGAATGGCCGGATCGCGTTCTTCTGGAGTAATCTTCAGCTTTTCCAGAATCCCTTCAATTTGTAAGTTTTCCAGAGGCTTATTGACGATAATCCCCATTGCACCGTTCTCATTGTGTTCGCAGATATACACCACGGAACGGCGGAAAATTGGATCCTGGAGAGCAGGCATGGCAATTAGAAAGTGATGCTGTAAATTCATTGTCAGAGGTTCTGTTTCCTGGTTCAAAAAAGCAACAGCGCCCAGTATGCGTACAAACAGGAGCGCTGTCACTATGAGTATTGGTAGGGTCCCTTCTACCGGCGAATTTTTTTATTTTTGCAGACGAGCTTCAATAGCGTCCATCAGCATACCGGTAATCGAAACCGGGAACTCCGCTTCAATCTCGCGAATACAAGTTGGGCTGGTGACGTTAATTTCCGTCAGACGATCGCCAATGATATCCAGACCGACAAAAATCAAACCTTTCGCTTTCAGCGTTGGCCCAATGCGACGGGCGATTTCCCAGTCACTGTCGGTTAAGGGACGCGGCTCGCCACGACCACCTGCAGCCAGGTTGCCCCGGGTTTCTCCACCCTGTGGAATACGCGCCAGGCAATATGGAACAGGTTCGCCATCGACCACCAGGACGCGTTTATCGCCATCTTTAATGGCCGGCAGATAGTTCTGCGCCATGCAGTAGCGGGTACCGTGCTCAGTCAGCGTTTCCGCAATAACGCCAAGGTTCGGATCGCCTTCCTTCACGCGGAAAATAGAGGCCCCGCCCATGCCGTCCAGCGGCTTAAGTATGATGTCGCTGTGTTTTTGCCAGAAGGCTTTCAACTGCGCTTTATTACGCGTGACCAGTGTTTCCGGCGTCAGGTCGGCAAACCATGCTGTGAACAACTTTTCGTTGCAATCGCGCAGGCTCTGCGGCTTGTTGACGATCAGTGTTCCTTTCTCTTCTGCACGTTCCAGAATATAGGTTGCGTAGATGAACTCGGTATCAAACGGCGGATCCTTACGCATCAGAATAACGTCCAGGTCTGCCAACGGGAGATCCTGCTCGCTTTTGAACTCATACCATTTGTCGTAGTTCTGCTCTACGCTCAGGGTACGCGTATGGGCGCGGGCCTCACCGTTAATCAGATAAAGATCGGCCATCTCCATATAATGAATTTCGTAACCGCGACGTTGTGCTTCCAGCAGCATAGCGAAGCTGGAATCTTTCTTGATGTTGATGCTTGCGATGGGATCCATCACGATGCCGAGCTTGATCATTGTTTTTCTCCGTTAGCCCAGATCGCCAAAACGCACCTGTAGCGCGGTAATGGCGGTGAGCGCAGTTGTCTCAGTACGCAGAACGCGAGGTCCTAACAGAATATCAGTAAACTGATACCGTGCGGTCATGGCAATTTCATCTGCCGACAACCCACCTTCCGGGCCAATCAGCAAGCGGATGCGCTCTACCGGGAGCGGCAGCGTGTTGATGCTGGCGCTGGCGCGAGGATGTAGATTGAGTTTCAGTCCTGCGTCCTGTTCTGCGCACCATGCTTCCAGATCCATTGCCGGGCGAATTTCAGGCACCCGATTACGACCGCACTGTTCGCAGGCGGCAATGGCGATTTTTTGCCACTGCTGGAGCTTCTTGTTCAGGCGTTCACTGTCCAGTTTAACGCCGCAACGCTCAGAAAAAAGTGGCGTAATGAGGCTTACACCCAGTTCGATCGATTTCTGGATAGTAAATTCCATTTTTTCACCGCGCGACATCACCTGACCCAGGTGGATATGCAACGGTGATTCCCGATCGTCGAGTTCTGCGTTAAGCACCTTCACCTCCACGCTTTTTTTACTGGCGTGGGTAATTTCGGCGTCGAATACCTGATTGCTGCCATCAAACAGCTGTAGCGGCTGGCCTGGCCCCATACGTAGTACGCGGCCGATATGGTTGGCAGCATCTTCACACAGTGAAATTTGGCTACCGGAAGTGAGTGGCTCTGGGTGATAAATGCGAGGAATGCGCATAGTTAAACATCCGCGTCATGGCCCTGGGCTGCAACAAGCCAGGGCATGGTTAAAAATATTGCCGCTAGTGTAGGTTAGCTCTTTTGCGCCTGGCAAGCGCGTTGCACATAGGGGTTATGATTCCCCTGTACCTTCGCGATGCGTTCGTCGCGCTCACACTCCCAGTCGGTGACCGGATACTGCTTATTCCAGGCGTTAAAAAGCTGGGTTTGCTGGCGGGAGAGCGTCAGGTTGTATTGGTCGCGCATATAAAAATAGGTACGCGCGATGGCGCCACGGGCGCGGGCAGGCGGTTCGGCAACTTTCTCTTTGAAATCAACCTTCATCTCGCACTGCCCATACTGGCCTTCGCCACCGTTCCACTGGCTGTACATAAAGTTTGCGCGATCGCCATTCACTTCACCTACCGCAGGCTGCAGGTTATGCATATCGCTTTCCATTTTGCGATAGACCGGATCTTTAGCGCAGTTTTTACGTCCTCCGTCCTGCCAGCACTGACGCTGATGACCAAACTGCCAGGCGGGGACAACGTGTTCCCATTCAATTCGACTGGCGCGGTTTTCGTTTTTTCGCACTTTATAGCCGCAGGATTCGAGGTCAACGACCCCTTTTTTGCCTTGCCAGTTAATTTTACAGCCACAATAGAAATCGCCAGGCGCATCGGCGTTAACTTTGACGCCCGCCGCTTTTGCCTGAGAAAAGCTGTTGATACCTTCGGCTAAAACCGGGCCTGAAAACGCAGCGGCTAACAGGGCGGCTGCAAAAGAAAGATTACGGTACATCACGAACTCCGTGTCAAAACGAGCCCGCAACGTAGCGAAAGTCATTCCTGTATGCAATCAGTTAGATCAGAAAAGTTCCTGATAATTCTGAAGATTATTCTGCAACCAGCGGTTCGCCGCAGTGAACGCAGCGGTAGGTGGCTTCACCGCGTACCACGCGGTTGTGGCGGCGGATGGTCAGTTGGTGTTCCTGACACTTACAGCGGTAAGTATAGGTCTTACGCTGCACGGATTGCAGTTCGAACTGATGCGTACGCCGGGCAGGTACGCCCAGTACGCTCTCCATCATCCATTTCCACTCTTTCCCGTGCGGCGGCACGCGGCCAAAATACTTCCACACCAGTAAATGCGCCAGTTCATGGGGCACCACTTCGTTAACGAACGCATCAACGTTCTCCATCAGCAGGACGGGATTCAGACGAATTTCGTAGGTTTGTAGCCACGCGGTGCCCGCAGCGGTTCCGCGCTGTTGGTAAACCAGCTTTGGCTCCGGGTAATTGCGTTCGAGCTTGAGATTGGCCTGAGCGAGTTTTTCCCGCAGGCTGCGCATAACGGCTTGCTGGATGGCGATAGGGAGACGGGAGGTTTTCATAACGCCAGAGGATAGTGCGACAGGGAAGGGACTGCAAGAGGAAGGCTTCCCCCCGTGGGGAGGAAGCCTTAGTGATTAGTCGTGTGCGCCAATTTCGCGCAGTTTACGGCCTTTCATCAGGTTACGTTCAATGTGTTCCAGAGAGACATTTTTCGTTTCAGGGATCAGCCACAGAGTCAGGAAGATGAACAGGACGTTCAGACCACCGTAGACCCAGAAAGTGTTGGCACTGCCCAGCGAGTTCAGCATCGTCAGGAAGGTTGCACCGACGATCATATTGGCAATCCAGTTGGTTGCAGTAGAGCAGGTGATACCGAAATCGCGGCCTTTCAGCGGTTGGATTTCAGAGCACAGCACCCAAATCAGCGGACCGGCGCTCATGGCAAAGCCAACGATAAACATCAGCAGCATCAGTACAGCGAAGTATTGCGCGGCCGCCGAGTGAATGCCCACGTGCATCATTGTACCCAGCACGCCCATACCGACGGCCATGACGATAAAGCCGAGGATCAGTGTTGGTTTACGGCCCCAGCGGTCAACCAGGCCAATGGCGATAAAGGTGGCCAGCACGTTGGTCAGACCGACAATAACCGTCCCCCACATCTGCTCGGTGGTGTTGGTGTAACCCGCCAGTTCAAAGATTTTTGGCGCGTAATACATAATGACGTTCATCCCGGTGAACTGCTGCATCACCTGCAACAGAACGCCAAGGAATACCGCGCGGCGGAAGTTGCTGTTTTCTTTAAACAGCGCCCAGCCGCTCTGCTTCACCTGCAGGCTTTCACGAATTTCATCCAGCTCGCGTTTGGCTTCTGCGCTGGTATCACGCAGACGCAATAGAACACGTTCAGCATCAACAAAACGACGTTTAGCCGCAAACCAGCGTGGACTGTCTGGCAGGAAGATGACGCCAATTAGCAGCAGCAGGGCAGGGATGATGATTACGCCCAGCATCCAGCGCCATGCGCCGCTGTAGCTAAACGCCGTATCGGAAAGATACGCACCTAAAATACCGATGGTGATCATCAACTGATACATAGAGATCATGCTGCCGCGAATTTTTTCCGGGGCGATTTCAGACAGGTACAACGGCGCGGTATAAGACGCAACGCCTACCGCAAGGCCGAGCAGCACGCGGGAAACCAGCAGTACTTCAACGTTTGGCGCTGCGGCGGAGAACAGTGAACCGGCAACAAACAGAATTGCGCCGATCATCAGGCTCTTTTTGCGCCCCAGTTTGAAGGAGAGCCAACCGCTGCCGACGGCACCCACAGCAGCACCGAACATCATAGAACTCACCACCCATTCCTGAGTGTGTGGGGTAATTTGGAACTCGTCGGTGATGAATGGCAAAGCTCCAGCAATAACACCGATATCCAGGCCAAAAAGTAATCCAGCCAGGGCTGCAAGAAAGCAGACAAAAAATGTCATGGCTTTGTTGGAACGCCCCGTTTTTTTATTGTCAGGCATGATGCCCTCCGGTTGGGTAGCTAGTTTTGTTGATGTTAAGGGTAGGTGAGTACGGAGTAAAAAAATGCGAATCACATCACATTAGTGTAATCGGTTACACTAATATTTATATGGGTTATTGTTTATATATATGAAAAATAAAGCTATTTATTTTGCCGAAATAAAGTTAATTGCCTGAATTTAAGACAATGCTGAATTGTAATGTAACGACGATGCAATCATAGTCACAAGGAGATGTTTATTCAGTTTGGATTGAAATTCTGCGGTATGTAATCGCTTTCATTTGTTGTTTAAAACAAGGGAACTTAGCATTGTTCTGGCGATGGGGTATGGAAAAGAAAAGGACATAAAAAAGACCAGCGCGAGGCTGGTCTTCATAAGCGTTGAACTGTGGGGAAATTACTTCAGACCAGCAGCTTCACGCAGCAACTGCGCCTTGTCGGTTTTTTCCCATGGGAAATGCTCGCGACCAAAGTGGCCGTAAGCGGCAGTTTCTTTGTAAATCGGGTGCAGCAGATCCAGCATCTGAATCAGGCCATACGGACGCAGGTCGAAGAACTCGCGAACCAGCAGGGTCAGTTGCTCAGAAGGCACTTTTTCAGTACCGAACGTTTCTACCATGATCGAAGTCGGTTCAGCCACGCCGATTGCGTAAGAAACTTGAATCTCGCAGCGGTCAGCCAGACCTGCGGCGACAATGTTTTTCGCGACGTAACGGGCTGCATAGGCTGCGGAACGGTCAACTTTAGACGGATCCTTACCAGAGAATGCGCCGCCGCCATGGCGCGCCATGCCGCCGTAGGTATCAACGATGATTTTACGACCTGTCAGGCCACAGTCGCCCATTGGACCGCCGATAACGAAACGACCAGTTGGGTTGATGAAGAACTTGGTCGATGCGGTCAGCCATTCAGTCGGCAGTACCGGCTTGATGATCTCTTCCATAACGGCTTCTTGCAGCGATTTCTGATCGATGTCTTCAGAGTGCTGAGTCGACAGAACAACCGCATCAATACCGACGATTTTGCCATCGTCATACTGGAAGGTAACCTGACTTTTTGCATCCGGACGCAGCCAGGATAAGGTGCCGTTTTTACGCACTTCAGCCTGACGCTGCACCAGACGGTGAGCATAGGTAATCGGGGCTGGCATCAGTACATCGGTTTCATTGGTTGCATAACCAAACATCAGACCCTGGTCGCCTGCACCCTGCTCCAGCGGATCGGCACGGTCAACACCCTGGTTGATGTCCGGAGACTGTTTACCAATCGCGCTCAGTACCGCACAAGAGTTGGCGTCAAAGCCCATGTCGGAATGCACATAGCCAATTTCGCGAACCGTGTTACGGGTGATCTCTTCGATATCAACCCATGCGCTGGTGGTGATCTCACCGCCAACTAAAACCATACCGGTTTTGACGTAGGTTTCGCAGGCAACGCGTGCTTTCGGATCCTGCTCAAGGATTGCGTCCAGCACGGCATCAGAGATTTGGTCAGCGATTTTGTCAGGATGCCCTTCTGATACGGACTCGGACGTAAAAAGGTGTTTTGCCATATTTAATTTCACCTAAGGAGAATTTGGTTAGCTCAAACTGTCGAGTGGAATAGCCATGTGTAGAAGATTCTACCATGAGTCTGCAGATGACGGACACTGGCAGTCTGAGTGTTAATCGGTATAGATGGATTAACATCTGGACGGCTATTTTAGGACAGTTCTTCGTCTGATTTCCAGCTTTTTTTGATTGAGGTCGCATTGTACTGAAAATGTAACTGGAAATTTTTCCTGACGGTGCTGGCAATGTGCGTATTTATCTTTTGCTTTTTATGTTCCATATCGGTATAAAACGCGGCGCGCGGCTCATACAAAAAGCACACGACGTTTTCATCGTGTTGCCACTTCCAGCCGGGTTAAGACGTTAGCTTTGGCTTGTGGGTTCGTTCCGTCAGGAGCAACCGTGGAGGTGATACGAGATAATGAACCGTTGTATTCTGCTGAATCTGTCGCACCGTTCTGGTGTACATATGTTCCCCGCAATCTGCATCTCTGCTTTGCATACCTGTCGATGTTATATACACAAAATCATTCATGTTGCGTCGAGGCGGCAAGTGAATGAGTCCCCTGAACGTACGAGTAGTACGTGACTGGGGCGAATGAGCGTAGCCAACAAAGAGGCTGCATGAAGGATGAAGTGTATACCCATCTCGGCGTATCTCAGGACTCAAGAGCCGGCTACGGTCACTAAGAACTGAACAAGGGCGCTCTTGGTAAACAAGAGTTTTCTCGTGGTTTCGCCGAACCGTCAGCATTAAGTTCGGTTACGTGTTTACATTGATATGAAAAAGAAACCGGTCGCACAGTCGGAGCGTCAGCACTATCTGCTGCAAATTCTGCCTGTATTTGGGTTGTTATCGCGTCTATGGATTGCGATAGTAGTCAACTGTTTTACACTTGTTAATAAAATTTGAGGTTCGCTATGTCTGACGACATTTCTTTGGGTTCGCCTTCGTCAGCAGGCGAACACGGTGTACTACGCTCCATGCAGGAGGTTGCAATGAGTTCCGAGGAAGCCAGCAAGATGCTGCGTACTTACAATATTGCTTGGTGGGGTAATAACTACTATGACGTCAATGAGCTGGGCCACATCAGCGTGTGCCCGGATCCGGACGTACCAGAAGCGCGCGTTGACCTTGCTGAGTTGGTGAAAGCCCGTGAAGCGCAGGGGCAGCGTCTGCCTGCATTATTCTGCTTCCCGCAGATCCTGCAACACCGTCTGCGTTCGATTAACGCGGCGTTTAAACGCGCCCGTGAATCTTATGGCTACAACGGCGACTATTTTCTCGTTTACCCGATCAAGGTCAACCAGCACCGTCGCGTGATTGAATCGCTGATCCACTCCGGCGAACCGCTGGGGCTGGAAGCTGGTTCCAAAGCTGAATTGATGGCCGTTCTGGCCCATGCCGGAATGACCCGTAGCGTGATCGTGTGTAACGGTTATAAAGACCGCGAATATATCCGTCTGGCGCTGATTGGCGAGAAGATGGGCCATAAGGTCTATCTGGTCATCGAGAAAATGTCTGAAATCGCTATCGTGCTGGATGAAGCTGAACGCCTGAATGTCGTTCCGCGTCTGGGCGTGCGTGCGCGTCTGGCGTCGCAGGGCTCTGGCAAGTGGCAGTCCTCCGGCGGTGAAAAATCAAAATTCGGCCTGGCGGCAAACCAGGTGCTGCAACTGGTAGAAATTCTGCGCGAGCGTGGTCGTCTGGACAGCATCCAGTTGCTGCACTTCCATCTCGGCTCCCAAATGGCGAACATTCGTGATATCGCCACCGGCGTACGTGAATCGGCGCGTTTCTACGTTGAGCTGCACAAGCTGGGCGTCAATATCCAGTGCTTCGACGTGGGCGGTGGTCTGGGCGTGGATTACGAAGGTACCCGTTCGCAGTCTGACTGTTCCGTAAACTACGGTTTGAACGAATACGCCAACAACATCATCTGGGCTATTGGCGACGCCTGTGAAGAACACGGTCTGCCGCATCCGACGGTAATCACCGAGTCTGGCCGCGCGGTAACCGCGCACCATACCGTGCTGGTATCTAACATCATTGGCGTTGAGCGTAGCGAAATCACCGAAGCGACGCCTCCGGCAGACAACGCGCCACGTTCCCTGCAAAGCATGTGGGAAACCTGGCAAGAGATGCATGAACCGGGAACCCGTCGTTCGCTGCGTGAATGGCTGCACGACAGCCAGATGGATCTGCACGATATTCACGTTGGGTACTCTTCAGGCACCTTTAGCCTGCAGGAGCGTGCGTGGGCAGAGCAGCTGTATCTGAACATGTGCCATGAAGTGCAGAAACAACTCGACCCGAGCAACCGTGCGCACCGTCCGATTATCGACGAGCTGCAGGAGCGTATGGCGGATAAGATTTACGTCAACTTCTCGCTGTTCCAGTCGATGCCGGATGCGTGGGGGATCGATCAGCTGTTCCCGGTCATGCCGCTGGAGGGCTTAAACCAGGTGCCTGAACGCCGCGCGGTGCTGTTGGATATCACCTGTGACTCTGATGGCGCTATCGACCACTACGTTGACGGTGATGGCATTGCGACCACCATGCCGATGCCGGAATACGACCCTGAGAACCCACCGATGCTGGGCTTCTTTATGGTGGGTGCGTACCAGGAGATCCTCGGCAACATGCACAACTTGTTTGGTGATACCGAAGCGGTTGACGTGTTCGTCTTCCCTGACGGCAGCGTAGAAGTTGAGCTGTCCGACGAAGGGGATACCGTGGCGGATATGCTGCAATACGTGCAGCTGGATCCGAACACCCTGCTGACGCAGTTCCGTGACCAGGTGAAAAACACCGATCTGGACGCTGAGCTGCAACAGCAGTTCCTCGAAGAGTTTGAAGCCGGTCTGTACGGTTATACTTATCTGGAAGATGAGTAACGATAAATGTCAGGTGGCGCTGCGCTTACCGTTCCTACGAAAGTAGGCCGGATAAGGCGAAGCCGCCATCCGGCAGTCGGAATCCGCGGGGGCAGCATTTGTGGCACTCACTTGAATCCGTACAAAATAACGGCGATAATTTGCCGTAAATATGCAGTTACCAAATCAATCCCTTCCTCGTCGGGCTTAACGACGCGGAGGGGATTTTTTTTCACCGATTTTAAAAGAGGTCAGTACATGAGCACCTTAGGTCATCAATACGACAACTCCCTGGTTTCTAACGCCTTTGGTTTTTTGCGTCTGCCGATGAACTTCATGCCTTACGACAGCGACGCCGATTGGGTGATCACCGGCGTACCGTTTGATATGGCAACGTCAGGTCGCGCGGGTGGCCGCCATGGTCCGGCGGCGATCCGTCAGGTTTCCACCAACCTGGCCTGGGAACACAACCGCTTCCCGTGGGACTTCGATATGCGCGAGCGTCTGAACGTGGTGGACTGCGGCGATCTGGTTTATGCGTTCGGGGATGCGCGTGAAATGAGTGAAAAATTGCAGGCGCATGCTGAGAAGCTGCTGTCTGCCGGTAAGCGTATGCTCTCCTTTGGCGGCGACCACTTTGTCACGCTGCCGCTGCTGCGCGCGCACGCCAAGCACTTTGGTAAAATGGCGCTGGTACACTTTGATGCCCACACCGACACCTACGCGAACGGCTGCGAATTCGACCACGGCACGATGTTCTACACTGCGCCTAACGAAGGTCTGATCGATCCGAATCACTCTGTGCAGATCGGTATTCGTACCGAGTTCGACAAAGATAATGGTTTTACCGTGCTGGATGCGTGCCAGGTTAACGACCGCAGCGTTGATGACATTATTGCCCAGGTTAAGCAGATTGTCGGTGATATGCCAGTGTATCTGACTTTTGATATCGACTGCCTGGATCCGGCGTTTGCACCCGGAACCGGTACGCCAGTGATCGGTGGTCTGACTTCCGATCGTGCAATTAAACTGGTACGTGGTCTGAAAGATCTGAACATCGTCGGGATGGATGTTGTTGAAGTGGCTCCGGCCTACGATCAGTCAGAGATCACCGCACTGGCGGCGGCAACGTTAGCGTTGGAGATGCTGTATATCCAGGCGGCGAAAAAAGGCGAGTAAGCTGTTTTTTGCCGGATGGCGCTGCGCTTATCCGGCCTACATTGTTGCTGAATTTGTAGGCCGGATAAGGCGTTCACGCCGCCATCCGGCACTGTTCGAAGATTATTTGATCCCGTCTGCGCTCATGCGATCGCGAATATGTTGCGCACGTTCTGCGGATGCCGGGTGATCGTCAAACATTGAGCTTTGGCGTCCTGCTTCCAGTTTTGCCAGTTTCTCAAAGCTGGTGGCTAAGCCGGCTGGATTGATCCCACGTTTGCGCAACAAATCATACGAGTAATCATCCGCTTCGGACTCCTGGCGCTGGGAGAACTGTGAGTTCACCAGCTTTTCGCCGATATCGCCCAATTGCGACTGCGACAGGCTGCCGACAATACCGCCAGCGGAAGCCGCTGCTGCCCGCACGGCGTTCGTACCCAGCGCAACCTGCATCCCTTTTTTCACGTGACCCAGCGCAACGTGGCCCATTTCGTGGCCGATCACCGCTTCGACTTCGTTGTCGGTCATCATATCCATCAGGCCGCTGTATACGCGGATACAGCCGTTCGCCATGGCAAAGGCATTCACATCTTTCGCCATATACACTTTGTAGTTCACCGGCTGACCGTTAATGTTATCGCCAAGCGCGGCGGCTATTTTGCCAAGACGCGTAGCGTACTCGCTGCCGCTCGGAGCGATAGTAGCCTTGCTGTCCATATCTTTACAGGCCTGATCGCTCAGCGCTTTTACCTGAGCATCGCTCAGACTGTAGGCCTGAAAAGCCTCCGCGCCCGAAGAAAGCAGCCCGTTTGAGTCCATGTTCTGGCAGCCGGTCAAAGCCGCTGCCATGCTCGTAGCAAGCAGTAAAGCGCGAATTTTCATTTTTTCTCTTCCGCACAAGGTCAGGATTATTCTAAAAAATGCGTCGTTTACAGGTGAACCGACGCTCGGCCTAAGTATAAAGAAAAGAACAATAAGCGGGCGAGAAGATTGCGCAACTTTCACGCATGATCCAGAGATTTCTGAAGCGGTAAAAGGATGCTCCATGTACATGACACGCGGCTTGGGTTACATTGTTGGCACTTTTTTCCGGCGTAGCCCAAAACGCGCTGTCGTCAAGTCGTTTAGGGCGTGGCCTTCATTATCCGATCTGGAGTCAAAATGTCCTCACGTAAAGAGCTTGCCAATGCTATTCGTGCGCTGAGCATGGACGCAGTACAGAAAGCCAAATCCGGTCACCCGGGTGCCCCGATGGGTATGGCTGACATTGCCGAAGTCCTGTGGCGTGATTTCCTGAACCACAACCCGACTAACCCGTCCTGGGCTGACCGTGACCGCTTCGTGCTGTCTAACGGCCACGGTTCAATGCTGATTTACAGCCTGCTGCACCTCACCGGCTATGATCTGCCGATGTCCGAGCTGCAGAACTTCCGTCAGCTGCACTCCAAAACGCCGGGCCACCCGGAAGTGGGCTACACCGCGGGTGTTGAAACCACGACCGGTCCTCTGGGTCAGGGCATTGCGAATGCAGTGGGTATGGCTATCGCTGAAAAAACGCTGGCGGCGCAGTTTAACCGTCCTGGTCACGACATCGTTGATCACTTCACTTATGCTTTCATGGGCGACGGCTGCATGATGGAAGGTATCTCTCACGAGGTATGTTCCCTGGCCGGTACGCTGAAGCTGGGTAAACTGGTTGCGTTCTATGATGACAACGGCATCTCTATCGATGGTCACGTTGAAGGCTGGTTCACCGATGACACCGCGAAGCGTTTCGAAGCTTACGGCTGGCACGTGGTTCGTGGCGTAGATGGTCACGATGCTGACGCGATTAAACGCGCAGTTGAAGAAGCTCGCGCAGTAACCGACAAACCATCCCTGCTGATGTGCAAAACCATCATCGGTTTCGGTTCCCCGAACAAAGCCGGTACTCACGACTCTCACGGTGCGCCGCTGGGTGATGCAGAAATCGCGCTGACCCGCGAACAGCTGGGCTGGAAATACGCGCCGTTCGAAATCCCGTCTGAAATCTACGCGCAGTGGGATGCGAAAGAAGCCGGCCAGGCAAAAGAAGCCGCATGGAACGAGAAGTTCGCTGCTTATGCCAAAGCTTTCCCGCAGGAAGCTGCTGAATTCACCCGTCGTATGAAAGGTGAAATGCCGTCTGATTTCGACGCGAAAGCCAACGAGTTCATTGCTAAGCTGCAGGCTAACCCGGCGAAAATCGCCAGCCGTAAAGCGTCTCAGAACGCGATTGAAGCCTTCGGTCCATGGCTTCCTGAATTCCTCGGCGGCTCCGCTGACCTCGCGCCATCTAACCTGACTCTGTGGTCTGGTTCTAAGGCCATCAACGAAGATACCGCCGGTAACTACATCCATTACGGTGTACGTGAATTCGGTATGACCGCTATCGCAAACGGCATTTCCCTGCACGGTGGTTTCCTACCGTACACCTCCACCTTCCTGATGTTCGTGGAATATGCTCGTAACGCGGTGCGTATGGCTGCGCTGATGAAACAGCGTCAGGTGATGGTCTACACCCACGACTCCATCGGTCTGGGTGAAGATGGCCCGACTCACCAGCCGGTAGAGCAGGTTGCTTCTCTGCGTGTGACTCCGAACATGAGCACATGGCGTCCGTGTGATCAGGTTGAATCCGCAGTGGCGTGGAAATACGGCGTTGAGCGTCAGGACGGCCCGACCGCGCTGATCCTCTCCCGCCAGAACCTGGCACAGCAGGAACGTACCGCAGAGCAACTGGCGAATATCGCTCGCGGTGGCTACGTGCTGAAAGATTGCGCGGGCCAGCCGGAGCTGATCTTCATCGCCACCGGTTCTGAAGTTGAACTGGCTGTTGCGGCATGGGAGAAACTGACTGCCGAAGGTGTGAAGGCGCGTGTGGTCTCCATGCCGTCTACCGATGCGTTCGACAAACAGGATGCCGCCTACCGCGAATCCGTACTGCCGAAAGCCGTTTCTGCTCGCGTCGCTATCGAGGCTGGCATTGCGGACTACTGGTTCAAATACGTGGGTCTGAACGGTGCCATCGTCGGGATGACTACTTTTGGTGAGTCTGCACCGGCAGAACTGCTGTTTGAAGAATTCGGCTTCACCGTAGACAACGTGGTCGCGAAAGCAAAAGAACTGCTGTAACTTCGATTACAGGTGAAAACGGGTCGCTCAGGCGGCCCGTTTTTTAATCGGATTAAATTTAATTTCCTCTGTGCAACTCCCTGTTGTGGATCTGAGTCACAAATATGATATTTAGTGTTATTTGGAATTTGTAATGCATATCACATAATTAATGTTGCATTTTGTTTTTCTATTCTCAACCAACTGTTTTTAAAGGCTTCACAAAAAGACATTCCGCGCTGCACGTATTTTCCCCCTCGATTGATTTCATTTTGCCGTACGCGTATTTTATTTTTAACGTTAACTCGTACCCTAAAAATAAAATAAGGAAAATGTATGCGGCTGATTGATTACTTTCCCGAATCATCTATTTCATTAAAAGATTCAGCAAAGAACTGGCAGGAGGCAATTGACTTTTCTATGTCGTCCTTGCTCGCCAATCATTATGTCAATTCAAATTATATTCAGGCGATCAAAGACTCAACGATTAACAATGGTCCTTATTATATTTTAGCGCCTGGTGTCGCTATGCCACACGCTCGTCCGGAATGTGGTGCGTTAAAAACCGGAATGTCATTAACGCTTCTCAAACAGGAAGTGAAATTTTCCGAAGAAGATGAAGGCATCAGATTATTAATCGGATTGTCGGCGGCAAATGCTGACTCTCACATTGGCGCTATTCAGGCTTTAAGTGAATTATTATGTGAAGAGGAAGCGCTAACCGCTTTGTTAGCGGCTAAATCAGAAAAACAACTGGCGGATATTATCGCCTTCGCATAATTCATCGTTTCCTTTCAGGATATTATTATGGAAAACAAGTCTGCTCGTGCCAAAGTCCAGGCTTTTGGTGGGTTTTTGACTGCAATGGTCATTCCCAACATCGGCGCATTTATTGCCTGGGGTTTTATAACCGCATTGTTTATTCCTACTGGTTGGATGCCGAATGAGCATTTCGCCAAAATTGTCGGCCCGATGATTACTTATTTACTGCCCGTCATGATTGGCTCCACCGGTGGGCATCTGGTTGGCGGGAAACGTGGCGCGGTAATGGGAGGCATTGGTTCTATTGGCGTTATTGTTGGCGCGGATATCCCGATGTTCCTTGGCGCGATGGTGATGGGGCCGCTTGGCGGTTGGGTGATTAAGCATATCGACCGCCTGCTGGAAAAACGCATCCCCGCTGGTTTCGAGATGGTTATCAATAACTTCTCTCTGGGTATTGCGGGAATGCTCTTATGTTTGCTGGGATTCGAAGTTATTGGCCCGGCGGTTCTCATTGCCAACAATTTTGTGAAGGAGTGTATTGAAGCGTTGGTTCATGCGGGTTACCTGCCGTTGCTATCTGTAATCAATGAGCCCGCGAAAATCCTCTTTTTGAATAATGCTATCGATCAGGGTGTCTATTATCCGTTGGGAATGCAGCAAGCTTCTGAAACGGGAAAATCGATTTTCTTTATGGTGGCATCCAACCCTGGGCCGGGGTTAGGCCTGTTACTCAGCTTTGCCATTTTTGGTAAAGGGATGAGTAAAAAATCCGCGCCAGGCGCCATGATTATCCACTTCCTTGGTGGTATTCATGAACTGTATTTCCCGTATGTGCTGATGAAGCCTTTAACCCTGATTGCGATGATTGCCGGGGGAATGAGCGGGACGTGGGTATTCCACCTGTTGGACGGTGGGTTGGTTGCAGGGCCGAGCCCAGGATCAATATTTGCCTATCTGGCATTAACGCCAAAAGGTTCTTTTCTCGCGACCATTGCAGGCGTTACAGCGGGAACCATTGTTACTTTTGTGATTACCTCTGTAATCCTGAAAATGGAAAAGAGTGTAGAAACAGAAACTGAAGATGACTTCGCTGAATCAGCCAGAACCGTCAAGGCGATGAAACAGGAAGGTAAGTTCTCTTATAAAAATATTAAACGCGTTGCTTTCGTCTGTGATGCGGGAATGGGTTCCAGCGCGATGGGGGCTACAACGTTTCGTAAGCGTCTGGAGAAAGCGGGATTGAATATTAATGTAACGCACTATGCTATCGAAAACGTTCCGCAAGATGCAGATGTTATTGTAACCCATGCCAGTCTTGAAGGTCGTGTTAAACGTGTGAGTGAAAAGCCATTAGTGCTGATTAAAAACTATATTGGTGATCCTCTGTTGGACGATTTATTTAAACGCATTACTGCGAACTAGCCTTCTTCTATTTTTGGAGTAAGTATGAAAACGAAAGTGGCTGCCATATATGGTAAGCAGGATATTCGGATCCGCGAATTTGAGTTGCCTGCAATTACAGATAACGAATTGTTAGTAAACGTAATATCCGATAGCGTTTGTTTATCCACCTGGAAAGCGGCGGCTTTGGGGAGCGAGCATAAACGCGTGCCGGACGATCTGGAAAATCATCCGGTTATTACCGGACATGAATGTGCAGGTATCATTGTTGAGGTAGGAAAAAACCTGACGGATAAATATAAGAAAGGTCAGCGTTTTGTGTTGCAACCCGCGATGGGATTGCCAAGTGGATATTCCGCGGGATACAGCTACGAATATTTTGGCGGTAATGCGACATATATGATTATCCCGGAAGTGGCGATTAATCTGGGATGCGTTTTACCTTACCACGGCTCTTATTTTGCCGCCGCCTCATTGGCAGAACCAATGTGCTGCATTATTGGCGCGTATAACGCGAATTTTCACACCACACCTTACGTTTATGAGCATCGCATGGGGATTAAGCCAGGCGGAAGCATTGCGCTTCTGGCCTGCGCCGGGCCGATGGGTATAGGCGCAATTGATTATGCCATTAACGGCAGTATTCAGCCGTCACGTGTGGTGGTGGTCGATATTGATGAAGCACGACTGGCGCAGGCTAAAAAACTGTTGCCGGTTGAGCTGGCGGCAGAAAAAGGGATTGAACTTATCTATGTGAACACGACCGGCATGGATTCTCCGACCACGATGCTGCGTGCGTTAACTCATGACGCAGGTTTTGATGATGTCTTTGTGTATGCGGCAGTACCTGCAGTCATTGAAATGGCCGATGATTTACTCGCGGAAGATGGCTGCCTGAATTTCTTTGCTGGTCCGACGGACAGCAACTTTAAAGTGCCGTTTAATTTTTACAACGTGCACTACAACAGCACTCACGTTGTCGGAACCTCTGGTGGTTCAACGGATGATATGAAGGAGGCTATTGCGCTCAGTGCAACCGGCCAGCTACAACCCTCGTTTATGGTGACGCACATTGGCGGCCTTGATGCGGTTCCGGAAACCGTATTGAATTTACCGGCAATTCCTGGCGGTAAAAAGCTGATATATAACGGCGTAACCATGCCGCTAACCGCCATTGCTGATTTTGCCGAGAAAGGGAAAACTGACCCATTATTCAAAGAGCTGGCGCTGCTGGTGGAGGAAACGCGCGGCATCTGGAACGAAAAGGCAGAAAAATACTTGTTGGCACACTTCGGCGTTGATATCGGGGAGGCGGCGATATGATGTCGCTGGCATGGCCGCTATTTCGTATCACGGAGCAGGCTGCGCTGGCAGCCTGGCCGCAAACCGGGTGCGGCGATAAAAACAAGATTGATGGTCTGGCCGTGACGGCAATGCGCGAAGCATTGAACAGTGTAGCCATCCGCGGACGAATCGTCATTGGCGAAGGGGAGATTGATCGCGCCCCGATGCTGTGGATTGGTGAGGAAGTGGGAACTGGCGCTGGACCTGAGGTCGATATTGCCGTCGATCCTATTGAAGGCACGCGAATGGTGGCGATGGGGCAATGCAATGCGCTGGCTGTCATGGCGTTTGCCCCTCGCGGGAGTTTGTTACACGCCCCTGATATGTACATGAAAAAACTGGTTGTAAATCGGTATGCAAAAGGGGCGATTAATCTGGCGCTGCCGTTGGCAGACAATCTGCGCAATGTGGCTGAGGTGTTGGACAAACCGCTGGAGCGACTGCGGATGGTGACGCTGGATAAACCGCGTCTTCAACCGGCGATTGCCGAAGCGACAAGACTTGGCGTCAAAGTCTTTGCGCTGCCCGACGGCGATGTAGCCGCAAGCGTGTTGGCCTGTATGCAGGAAAATCCCTATGACCTGATGTATACCATTGGGGGGGCACCTGAAGGGGTTATTTCAGCTTGTGCAGTTAAAGCGCTGGGGGGCGACATGCAGGCTGAACTGATTGATTTTTGCGCGGCGAAAGGAGATAGCGCAGATAATCGTCTGATTGCGGCACAGGAACGTCAGCGCTGCATGGAAATGGGCGTCGAGATTAACCGTATCTATGCGCTCGACGAACTGGTAGGGGGAAATAAGATCCTCTTCAGCGCGACGGGGGTCACGGGCGGCGATCTTGTGAAAGGGATCCAACAGGTTGCGAATGGTGTGCGCACGCAAACTTTACTGATCGGCGGCGCGGATCGAACGTGTAATATAATAGACTCTCTGCATTCATGGTGATTTATCGGATAACTAATGACGACGCTGACAGAAGACGATGTGCTTGAGCAACTGGATGCTCAAAATAATTTACTTTCGTTTATGACGACGGCACATAACATTTTGCTCCAGGGCATTAAGCGCTTTCTGCCGTCGCTGTTCGTTAATAACGATGAAGAGATCGTGGAATATGCAGTGAAGCCGTTGCTCGCTCAGAGTGGACCGCTTGACGATATCGACGTTGCGTTACGTCTGATTTATGCGCTGGGAAAAATGGATAAATGGCTTTATGCCGACATCACCCATTTTTCCCAGTTTTATCAGTACCTGAACGAGCAGGATAATATTCCCGGTTTTGCCGATGACATCACCTGGGATTTTGTCAGCAACGTGAACAGTATTACCCGCAACGCAACGCTGTACGGCGCGCTGGAGTCAATGAAATTTGCCGACTTTGCTGCGTGGTCCGAGGTGCGCTTTAGCGCAATGGTCAAGACGGCAATGACGCTGGCGGTGACGGCGATTTTAAAGGAATTAACGCCGTGAAAATCGAACTAACGGTGAATGGGCTCCAGGTTGAAGCACATTACCATGATGATGAGATAGAGAACGTCCACAAACCGTTATTACAGCAACTGGCAAAAATACAGGCCGCTAATCCGCAGCGACGTACGATAGTTTTTCTCTGCGCGCCACCGGGTACGGGTAAATCGACGCTGACCACCTTCTGGGAATATCTCTGCGCTCAGGATCCTTGTCTGCCGGAGATCCAGACGCTGCCGATGGATGGCTTCCATCACTACAACAGCTGGCTGGATGCCCATAACCTGCGGGCATACAAAGGTGCGCCGGAAACCTTTGATGTGGATAAGCTTGCGCAGAATCTACGCCAGATAAGGGAAGGGGAAGGCTTCTGGCCGCAATACGATAGGCAAAAGCACGATCCGGTCGAAGAGGCCATACGGGTGACTGCGCCGATGGTGATTGTGGAGGGAAACTGGTTATTGCGCAATGATGACAGATGGCGAGCGTTAGCCGAGTTTTGTGATTACTCGTTGTTTATTCGCGCTCCAGCCAATGCGCTGCGTACGAGACTGGTAGGCCGTAAACTGGCTGGCGGACTCTCACAAGCTGACGCTGAGGCATTTTATGAGCGTACCGACGGACCGAATGTTCGTCGGGTGCTGGAAGATAGCCTGCCAGCAGATCTTATGCTGGAGATGTCGCTTGAGGGCGCATATCGGACGGCGTGAGATTTTTGTTGTGTAGCCGTACTACGCGCGAAAAATGGCGCTGCGTAAATGCAGCGTCATGACTGATCGCTACAACGCTGGCACCACGCGCACGACACACTGCCAGCCAGTTTTCGAAGACGCCAAGCCAGTGCGCATCAAAGTCCCGGCTGGGCTCATCCAGCAGTAGAATAGTGGGGGCGAGGGCTTCCAGGCTGGCGACGGCAACCATGCGTCGTTGTGCAGTATGCAGATCGAGCGGGTGCACGCCGGCGACATCCTCTAACTGACATAATTGCAGCGCCGCCATTGTGCGTTGCGCAATTTCAGTCGCCGGAAGCTTCTGTAGCCGTAATCCGAATGCGACTTCCTCTGCAACCTTGCTGTGAAAAATTTGATTCTCCGCCTCCTGAAACAATACGCCGAGCACCCTGGCACGCTCCCGATTTTTCAGTTGCGCAATCGCGCGATTCTGCACGGTTATTGTGCCGGATGAAGGCGTCAGTAGCCCGGCCATGATGCGCAGAAGCGTGGATTTTCCTGCCCCATTATCGCCCGTTAGCGCCAGCCATTCACCCTCCTGGAGTTCCAGCGAAATATTGTGTAAGCAGTCATCGGCGGCGTTCGGCCAGCGAAAACTGACCTGGTCTAGCGTTAGCATAGTGGTGACAATGCTCCGTCGCGCAGCTGCCATGCCTGCTGGCAGTAGCTGAGAAAAGGTGAAGGGTTGCGTTCGAAAAGTATTACCAAAGCATGTCGTTCCTGTGCCCATTGTTGCAGTCGCGCCAGCAGCATTGCCGTGGCTTGCGCCGTCAGGCGGCTGAACGCTTCATCCAGAATCAATATTTTCGGCTGCATGGCGAGTGCGCTGGCAATGACTACCCGTTGGGTTTCCCCGCCGGAAAGGGTACCGGGATGACGATGGCGCAGGGGCTGACATTCTGTCAGCGTCAGGGCGGCATCTATGCGCTGCATAATTTCAACCTCAGTAAGGCAGAGATTTTCCGGGCCAAATGCCACTTCTTCCTCCACGCTGAAAGTACAACCTGAAAGCTGCAGGTAAGGTGACTGCTGCACAAGCTGGATGGTACTCGACTGCTCGACCAGCGACAGTTGCCCGATGGGATTACCCAGGAGCGTGCCTGTGCCTTCAATATCTCCCGGAAGGAAATCGGGGTACCAGCCAGCCATCAGCTGCGCCAGTGTGCTTTTCCCGCTGCCGTTCTCGCCAAAAACAGCCACCATACCCGGTCTGGCGTAATGGAAGTCGTAACAGACGGATGGCCGCATAGCGTGCGTTGGAATATAGCGAAACTGCTCTAACGTAACCATATCCAGACTCCGGTCTCAACCGCCATCAGAACTGCCATGCCGTAGCGGGCCAGACGTTGTAAGGTGCTGTCTGGCGGCGCCCAAAGCGTGGTGCGAGTGAGATGCAGGCGAAATCCCCGCATATCGAGCGCTGCACCGCGAACGGCCAGGTCATTGAGCGCGTTATGGGTAAGCGGCACAATCAATGCCGGCATGGCGCGTAAACGCTGGTACCAGGACTCATCCAGCGGTACGCCGCGTGCGCGCTGAGCCTCATGAATTATTGCCAGCTGTCGTTTGAGTTGTTCAACCACCAGCAGCGGGCCAGCAAACAGGTAGGCAACGCCTGGTGGCAGACGGGAAGCGAACAGGGCACGCATAAAGCGCGAAACCGGTACGTACTGCATCCATATCTGCGATGTCGACACAATGGCCAGGATCCTCAGCCAGAGCGTAACGGCATTGGCCCAGCGCTCTGGCGTGCGTGGCTGTCCGCTAATCCACTCGGTAAGCCATCCGCCGTGTACCAGCCATAACCCCAGCCCTAAGGGGATCATCAGCCAAAGTACGTATTTCGCTCGCGACCGCGTAGCCTTCATACATAACAAACTGACGAACGTCGCGGCGCCGTACAAGCTGAGCGGCACTCCGGCTGGCAGCAGGAGCGTGGAGCAGGCGGCAAGCGCCCACAGAGTTAACGACGTAAACGGATGCATTTAGCGCACGGCAGACATCGTAGGGAAATGACGCGTGGTGCGCAGCGGAAGTTGTCGCAGCAGCACCCAGACGATGATTGCCGTGAGGATTTTATCGACCAGATTCGCTCCGATGACGGTGATGGCGACGGACTCCACCAGGTTCTGACCGACCGAGTGCATCCAGGCAACAAAAAGATCGGCACCGCTGCCAGTGACGCCGCCAAACAGGGTCGTGCGAATCGGCACGGCAACGAGGGTCACGGCAAGTGTGATGATCACGCCGCTGACCACGACTTTGGGTAAGGTGCGAAACCATCCAGCCCGTGCCAGCCAACCGGCAACCAGTCCAATAACCATCGCCACAGGCGCGAAGGCGGCGGCAATAGGATCGGTCAAAAGCCCCCACAACAGGTTAGTGAGTAATCCGGTTAGCATCCCCACGACCGGGCCTAACAGCACCGCGCTGATCAACGTGCCAATCGAGTCGAGAAAAATAGGCAATTTCAACATGCTGATGAGTTGCCCGCCGACCATGTTGATGGCGATAGCAATGACAATAAGTACCAGAGACTGGCTGGAAAATTGGCGACGCGCCATAGAAGACCTCGAATAAGTGAAGCGTTAGCGGGATGAAATAACCAGTTCGTCATAACCGGAGACGGCGCAGGGCTGTCGGCTGAATGCCAGAGACGCCAACTCGCCAATCACCAGTTCCAGCGTGGTTCGCACGGTACAACCCGGCATCATGTGTCCGCCCAGCATTGCGCCGTGCTGGTCGGCAATCGCCAGATGGAGATGCTCGCCGGTAAGTTCCAGCGTGCCGTTCAGAGAGATAATTTCCCACGTCCCCGTGTGTAATGTGGTTTCTTCACATCCGGCGAAGCGCAGAGCAACGTTGGTCAAACTGCCGGTGCAACCCGCTATCCAGGCTGCCTGTAGTTGATGTTGCTGGATAAACGCATGTAGCGCTGAAAAGACTTCCTCGCCGGGTAGTAAACGCAGCGCATGAAAGCGAGCTTCAGATGGTTGGGAATAGAATGTTGTCATAGTTGAGGAACTCCGAGACTCGGACGTAGCGCTGATAATATAGACGCGGGTTAAGGCGCTTTCTGATATAAATCAGGATTTGTGACATGGCAATGAAATAATCTTGCTACGGTTATTCGTAATTCTGGAATATGGAATAAAAGTCGCGTTGAAGGACGTTAAAATGTGACGTAAGTCAGATAACTGTGTTCTGTTGCTGGACAATCATTCCTTTTATTCCTCGTTTCGCTTATTCTAGCTGAAGCGTTTCAGTCGATTAAATGTTCGACAATTAACCAATTAGTCGCAGTTTGCGACAGGTAAGGTTTCCCTGAGCGATTTGCTGCATTACTCTGTCTGCCACATCGTTTCTGAGAAATCCTTGCAGGAGACCTATGACCGTACGCGTAGCGATTAATGGTTTCGGTCGCATCGGACGCAACGTGGTTCGTGCTTTGTATGAATCCGGGCGTCGGGCGGAAATCACCGTGGTGGCAATCAACGAACTGGCGGATGCTGCAGGCATGGCGCATTTGTTGAAATATGACACCAGCCATGGGCGTTTTGCCTGGGATGTTCGTCAGGAACGAGACCAGCTCATCGTTGGCGATGACGCGATCCGCATTCTGCATGAGCGAACGCTCGATGCGCTTCCATGGCGCGAACTGGGTGTCGACGTTGTGCTGGATTGTACGGGGGTCTTCGGCAGTCGCGAACACGGAGAGGCGCATATTGCCGCCGGCGCAAAGAAAGTGCTCTTTTCACATCCTGGTAGTCACGACATCGACGCAACCGTTGTGTTTGGCGTTAATCAGGATCAGCTGCGCGCTGAGCACCGGATCGTTTCCAATGCCTCCTGCACCACGAATTGTATAATACCCGTCATTAAATTGCTGGATGATGCTTACGGCATTGAGTCTGGTACCGTCACCACGATCCACTCCGCGATGCACGATCAGCAGGTTATTGATGCTTATCATCCTGACTTGCGTCGCACACGAGCGGCCAGTCAGTCGATCATTCCGGTTGATACTAAACTGGCGGCGGGCATCACGAGAATTTTCCCGCAGTTTAACGATCGTTTTGAAGCGATTGCGGTGCGTGTACCAACCATAAATGTGACGGCGATCGACTTAAGCGTGACGGTGAAAAAACCAGTAAAAGCCAGTGAAGTCAACCAGTTGCTGCAAAAAGCAGCACAGGGTGCATTTCATGGTATAGTTGACTATACGGAATTACCGTTGGTCTCTGTAGATTTTAACCACGACCCGCACAGCGCCATCGTTGATGGTACGCAAACGCGCGTGAGTGGCGCTCACCTGATCAAAACGCTGGTCTGGTGTGATAATGAATGGGGCTTTGCTAACCGTATGCTCGACACGACGTTAGCGATGGCTGCTATTGGTTTCAGGCTCGACGCTTGAGCGTCGACAAAACTTTATGAATCAACGAGAGGATTCACCATGTCTGTAATTAAGATGACCGATCTGGATCTGGCTGGTAAACGCGTTTTTATCCGTGCGGACCTGAACGTACCAGTTAAAGAAGGGAAAGTAACCAGCGATGCACGTATTCGTGCTTCCCTGCCGACCATCGAACTGGCCCTGAAACAGGGTGCTAAAGTGATGGTAACTTCCCACCTGGGTCGTCCTACCGAAGGCGAGTACAACGAAGAATTCTCTCTGCTGCCGGTTGTTAACTACCTGAAAGACAAACTGTCTGCTCCGGTTCGCCTGGTAAAAGATTACCTGGACGGCGTTGAAGTCGCTGCCGGTGAACTGGTTGTTCTGGAAAACGTTCGCTTTAACAAAGGCGAGAAGAAAGACGACGAAGCACTGTCCAAAAAATATGCTGCTCTGTGCGACGTATTCGTTATGGATGCTTTCGGTACCGCTCACCGTGCGCAGGCGTCTACTCACGGTATCGGTAAATTCGCCGATGTAGCTTGTGCAGGTCCGCTGTTGGCTGCCGAGCTGGATGCACTGGGTAAAGCGCTGAAAGAACCTGCTCGTCCGATGGTTGCTATCGTTGGTGGTTCTAAAGTTTCTACCAAACTGACCGTTCTGGACTCCCTGTCAAAAATCGCTGACCAGCTGATTGTTGGCGGTGGTATCGCGAACACCTTCGTTGCTGCTCAAGGCCACAACGTGGGCAAATCTCTGTACGAAGCAGATCTCGTTGACGAAGCTAAGCGTCTGCTGACCACTTGCGACATTCCGGTTCCGACCGACGTTCGCGTAGCGACTGAATTCTCTGAAACCGCACCGGCTACTCTGAAATCCGTTAGCGACGTTAAAGAAGACGAACAGATCCTGGACATCGGCGACGCTTCTGCACAGCAGTTGGCTGACATCCTGAAGAATGCGAAAACCATTCTGTGGAACGGCCCGGTTGGCGTGTTCGAATTCCCGAACTTCCGCAAAGGTACTGAAATCGTTGCTAATGCCATCGCAGACAGCGAAGCGTTCTCTATCGCAGGCGGCGGTGACACCCTGGCAGCAATCGACCTGTTCGGCATTGCTGACAAAATCTCCTACATCTCTACTGGCGGCGGCGCATTCCTCGAATTCGTCGAAGGTAAAGTACTGCCAGCAGTAGCCATGCTCGAAGAGCGTGCTAAAAAGTAAGAATTTAATGGGCAGGGAAACCTGCCCTTATTTTAGCGCGCTTTAGGGCGCGCGCCCTTTCCAAGGCCGAAGATACAGGACTCGTAAAATGTCTAAAATTTTTGATTTCGTAAAACCAGGCGTAATCACTGGTGATGACGTACAGAAAGTTTTCCAGGTAGCTAAAGAAAACAACTTTGCTCTGCCAGCTGTTAACTGCGTGGGTACCGACTCCATCAACGCCGTTTTGGAAACTGCTGCAAAAGTTAAAGCGCCGGTAATCGTACAATTCTCCAACGGTGGTGCTTCTTTCATCGCGGGTAAAGGCGTGAAGTCCGACATTCCTCAGGGTGCTGCAATCCTGGGTGCTATCTCTGGCGCGCATCACGTTCACCAGATGGCTGAGCACTACGGTGTTCCGGTTATCCTGCACACTGACCACTGCGCGAAGAAACTGCTGCCGTGGATCGACGGTCTGCTGGACGCGGGTGAAAAACACTTCGCAGCAACCGGCAAACCGCTGTTCTCTTCTCATATGATCGACCTGTCTGAAGAGTCTCTGGAAGAGAACATCGAAATCTGCTCCAAATATCTGGCACGCATGTCCAAAATGGGCATGACTCTGGAAATCGAACTGGGTTGCACCGGTGGTGAAGAAGACGGTGTGGATAACAGCCACATGGACGCTTCTGCACTGTACACCCAGCCGGAAGACGTTGATTACGCGTACACTGAGCTGAGCAAAATCAGCCCGCGTTTCACCATCGCTGCGTCCTTCGGTAACGTACACGGCGTTTACAAGCCAGGTAACGTCGTTCTGACCCCGACCATCCTGCGCGATTCTCAGGACTATGTTTCTAAGAAACATAACCTGCCGCACAACAGCCTGAACTTCGTCTTCCACGGCGGTTCCGGTTCTACTGCTCAGGAAATTAAAGACTCCGTAAGCTACGGCGTAGTGAAAATGAACATCGACACCGATACCCAATGGGCTACCTGGGAAGGCGTTCTGAACTACTACAAAGCAAACGAAGCTTACCTGCAGGGCCAGTTGGGCAACCCGAAAGGCGAAGATCAGCCGAACAAGAAATACTACGATCCGCGCGTATGGCTGCGTGCTGGTCAGGCAACCATGATCACCCGTCTGGAACAGGCTTTCAAAGAACTGAACGCGGTTGACGTTCTGTAATTTACGCCGTTCCACGTGACATGAGGCCCGCAAATGCGGGCCTTTTTTATTTCAATGTGCTGCTGGCAGAGGATTCTGTGATCTGTTTGGCAAAATCCGAGTTTATTGTTTACCCTTGTCAGGTTGCCAGTCCCGTCAGGGCGGCTTTATTTCTCCCGTTTGGGTAAGCAAAAAAGGAATAGTAAATGGAAGATTTGAATGTTGTCGACAGCATAAACGGTGCGGGCACCTGGCTGGTGCGGAACCAGGAACTGCTGTTGAGCTATGCCGTCAACATCGTTGCGGCTATCGCGATTGTCATTATCGGTATGATCGTGGCACGCATTGTATCAAATACCGTTAACCGCCTGATGCTGGCGCGTAAAATTGATGCCACCGTTGCCGACTTCCTTTCTGCACTGGTGCGTTACGGTATTATCGCTTTCACGCTGATTGCCGCTTTGGGCCGTGTTGGGGTGCAAACTGCCTCGGTGATAGCCGTTCTCGGTGCCGCAGGTTTAGCCGTCGGTCTGGCGTTGCAAGGTTCGCTGTCCAACCTCGCTGCAGGCGTGCTGCTGGTGATGTTCCGTCCGTTCCGTGCGGGTGAGTATGTCGATCTCGGCGGCGTAGCGGGAACCGTGCTCAACGTGCAGATTTTCTCCACCACCATGCGTACTGTTGACGGTAAGATTGTAGTGATCCCGAATGGTAAAATTATTGCCGGGAACATCATTAACTTCTCTCGCGAGCCGGTTCGTCGTAACGAATTTATTATCGGCGTGGCTTACGACTCCGATATCGATCAGGTGAAAAAAATTCTCACCGATATCATCCAGTCGGAAGATCGCATTCTTAAAGATCGTGAAATGACGGTTCGCCTGAATGAGCTGGGGGCTTCCTCAATTAACTTTGTCGTACGCGTCTGGAGCAACAGCAGCGATCTGCAAAGCGTCTACTGGGACGTGCTGGAACGCATTAAGCGCGAGTTCGATGCCAATGGTATCAGCTTCCCGTATCCGCAGATGGATGTGAATTTCAAACGCGTGAAAGAGAGCGCTGTAGAGTAATTACGCGCCCGGAGGCGCTTTCGCTTTCCGGGCCGACAAAACTTCCTTTCCATTAATTTCCCTAATCTCCGATTAAAATTATCAATTTCCGCTAATGATTTTCTCGCGCTATAGTCTGCTCCTAAGAGAAATAGTTCGGGATAATTAACGTGTTATCGTATTACTTTCAAGGGCTTGCGCTTGGTGCGGCCATGATACTTCCGCTTGGTCCGCAAAATGCTTTCGTGATGAACCAAGGGATTCGTCGCCAGTATCACATCATGATTGCTTTACTCTGCGCTATAAGCGATTTAGTGCTGATTTGTGCGGGGATCTTTGGCGGTAGCGCCTTGCTGATGCAGTCGCCGTGGCTGATGGCGCTGGTCACTTGGGGCGGTGTGGCGTTTCTGCTCTGGTATGGTTTTGGTGCGCTAAAAACGGCGATGAGCAGTAATCTGGAACTGGCCAGCGCCGAAGTAATGAAGCAGGGGCGTTGGAAAATCATCGCCACCATGCTGGCGGTGACCTGGCTCAACCCACACGTTTATCTGGATACTTTTGTGGTGCTGGGGAGTCTGGGGGGGCAACTGGACGTGGAGCCAAAGCGCTGGTTTGCGCTGGGTACCGTTAGCGCATCTTTCCTGTGGTTCTTCGGTCTGGCATTGCTGGCGGCCTGGCTGGCTCCGCGTCTGCGTACTGCTAAAGCGCAGCGCATCATCAATACGCTGGTAGGATTAGTGATGTGGTTTATCGCTTTTCAACTGGCAAAAGAAGGTGTTGCGCACGTTCATGCGTTGTTCAACTAAGTGTTGTCTGATGGACAACGCGGCGAGATCGGCTAAGCTTGCCTGCATGTGCCCTGAGTTTCGGGGTAATTAATGAAACATGGAGGAACGACCGTGAAGTTCAAAATAATGGCCCTGGCGGCATTAGTCGGATTCAGCGCACTATCGGTACAGGCAAATGAGTTGCCAAATGGACCGCACATCGTGACTTCCGGAACGGCAAGCGTGGATGCGACCCCAGACATCGCCACGCTGGCAATTGAAGTGAACGTTGCTGCCAAGGATGCGGCTTCAGCGAAGAAGCAGGCCGATGAGCGCGTGGCGCAATATCTGTCCTTCCTTGAACAGAACCAGATAGCGAAGAAAGATATTAGCGCGGCCAACCTGCGTACCCAGCCGGACTACGACTACCAGAATGGTAAAAGTATTCTCAAAGGGTATCGTGCGGTGCGTACCGTTGAAGTCACACTGCGCCAACTGGACAAGCTCAACGCTCTGCTCGATGGCGCGCTGAAAGCAGGTCTGAATGAGATCCGTTCGGTATCGCTGGGCGTTGCCCAACCGGATGCTTACAAAGATAAAGCGCGTAAAGCGGCAATTGATGATGCAATTCACCAGGCTGAACAGCTGGCTGCGGGCTTTAACAGCAAACTGGGTCCCGTTTACAGCGTACGCTACCACGTTTCCAATTATCAGCCGAGCCCAATGGTTCGGATGATGAAAGCCGATGCCGCGCCTGCTGTCTCTGCTCAGGAAACTTACGAACAGCCGGTTATTCAGTTTGACGATCAGGTTGATGTCGTCTTCCAGATTGAGCCGACGGCGGGGCAGCCAGCCTCAACGCCTGCTAAAACTCAGTAATCGTTCCAGACCCGGCTTTCCAGCCGAGTTTTTTCTGTGAGCAACTGTAAAAATGAGACTTCACATCCGGTCTTTTTTTTCGCCGTAATGAGGATAGGCCATAGCGATTTTTAAGGGGATGCTATGGATATTTTTATCTCAAAAAAGATGCGTAATTTCATTCTGCTGGCGCAAACCAATAACATCGCCAGAGCGGCAGAAAAAATACATATGACCGCATCACCTTTCGGTAAAAGCATTGCCGCACTGGAAGATCAAATCGGCTATACGCTGTTTACCCGCAAAGACAACAACATCAGCCTGAATAAAGCCGGACAGGAGCTGTATCAGAAGCTGTTTCCCGTTTATCAGCGCCTTTCTGCCATTGATAACGAAATCCATAACGCTTCTCGCCGCTCGCGGGAAATCGTCATCGGCATCGACAATACCTACCCGACGATTATTTTTGACCAGTTGATCAGCCTTGGCGATAAGTATGATGGCGTGACGGCCCAGGCCGTTGAATTCAGCGAGAATGGGGTAATTGATAACCTGTTCGACCGTAAACTGGATTTTATTATCTCACCGCAGCATGTTTCTCCGCGCGTGCAGGAGCTGGAAAATCTGGCGATCAGCGAACTGTCTCCGCTGCGTCTGGGGTTCCTCGTTTCCCGGCGCTACGAAGAAAAACAGCCGCAGGACCTACTTCGCGAGCTTCCCTGGCTGCAAATGCGCTTCCAGAATCGCGCCAACTTTGAGGCGATGCTGGATGCTTACATGCGACCCTGTGGGATCAACCCGACGATTATCTACCGTCCGTACAGCTTCATGGCCAAGATTAGCGCGGTGGAGCGTGGGCAGTTTTTGACGGTGATCCCGCATTTCGCCTGGCGCCTGGTGAACCCGTCTACGCTGAAATATTTCGATGCGCCAGGTAACCCAATGTACATGCAGGAGTTTCTTTATTCGCTGAAAAATCATCGCTATACCGCCACCATGCTCCAGCATATTGCTGAAGATCGTGACGGTACGGCAAGCTAACCGAGCATTGAGCCTGTTTCCAGAAGGTTGCGATGCAGATCGAACGCATGGCTGAGATCGTGATGGATATGCCCGCCGGGCGCTTTTTCCAGATAGCGGTGCAAATAATCTCTGTAAAGCGGATGCGCACAGTTATCAATAATCGTGTGCGCCCGCTGCATCGGAGATAACCCGCGCAGATCGGCAATCCCTTGTTCGGTCACAATCACCTTAACGCTATGTTCGCTGTGGTCGACATGACTACACATCGGTACGATGGTTGAGATTTTCCCACCCTTGGCAATCGACGGCGCCATAAAGATAGAAAGGTAGGCGTTGCGCTCGAAATCTCCGCTACCACCGATGCCGTTCATCAGGTTCACGCCCGCAACGTGCGTGGAATTGGCATGGCCGTAGATATCAAACTCCAGGCCAACGTTGAGCGCAATGACCCCCAGTCGACGAATGATTTCCGGGTTATTGGAAATCTCCTGCGGGCGCAGCACAATTCGGCTGGCGAAGAAGTCCATGTTGTCGTAAATCTTCTGTAGCGACGGGGCTGAAATGGTCAGACTGGAAGCGCTGGCGCCAGTTATCTTGCCTGTTTCCAGCAGATGTACCACCGACTCCTGCAACACCTCCGAATACATCATAAAGGGCGGAATATCCGGATTCTCCCCCAGTCGCGCCATCACCGCGTTGTTGATATTACCCACGCCGCTTTGTAAGGGCAGAAACTCAGCTGGAATGCGTTTGTGCGCCATTTCTGCCAACAGAAAAGTGACCACGTTATCGGCAATTTGTTGGCTGACCGGATTGGTTTTATCTGACGCTTTTCCGGCATCGGGCAGTTCGGTATCCACCACCGCAACCACTTTCCTGGGGTCTATCTGCACGCACTGGCTACCCACGCGATCCATGGTATGAAAAATGGGCACGCTGTTACGCCGCGGCGGTGCGCCGGGTATTACGATGTCGGCAAACTCTGCCACGCGCGGATTATGGTAATGATTCAGCTCGATAATCACCTTTTTGGCCTGCAGAAGCCACGTGGGCGCGTTACCAATACCGCTGGAAAGCCAAATCCGGCCGTCTGGCGCAATAGCGGAGGCTTCAATAACGGCAACGTCGATCTCGCCAAAAAAGCCGTAATTAACCATCTGTGCGACCTCGCTCAAATGGAGATCGACAAACCTCACCTGGCCCTGGTTAATTTTCTCTCGCAGGCCAGAGGATGTTTGATAAGGCGCACGCCAGGAAACGGCATCCGCCGCAGACAGGGCATCATCAGCAGCGGCACCAATTGATGCTCCGGTCAGCAGGCGGATCTGAAAAGGCTGCCCGGTCTGATGTTGCTCACAGGCGCGTTGGGCAATTGCGGTGGGTAACGCTTTTGGCGAACCCGCGGGGGTAAAGCCGCTGAACGCCACCATATCATCGTGCTGGATAATTTCTGCCGCTTGTTCTGCGCTCATCCGTTTCATGGCCGTCTCCTTCCTCGGACGTGATTAATGGCCGACAAAATTAGGTTTACGTTTTTCCATAAACGCGTTCATCCCTTCCTGATAATCCTCGCTGTCGTACACCGCGCGGCGCATGCCCTGAATACGCTCAAATTCGTCTGAGTTCATGGTGTGCGCTTCCCCCAGCACGCGCAGTTCTTCTTTGATGACGGCGATTGCCAGCGGCGCTTTTTCCGAGATGTGGTGCGCCATTTGCAGGGTGAAATCTTCCAGTTCCTCGGCGGGAACAACATGGTTGAGGATCCCGACCGCCATGGCGCGTTGAGCGGTGATGGGCGAAGCGGTAAAAATCAGCTCTTTAACGATGTGAAAACCGGCGTCGCGCGTCAGGTTGTGAATGCCTACCAGGTTATACGGCACACCGAGGTTGACCGGAGTCATCGAGAAGGTGGAGGTTTCAGCAGCGATGATCAGATCGGAACTCATGATCATTTCAAACGCGCCGCCCCAGACGCTGCCTTCGACCATAGAGATCACCGGCTTCGGATATTTTTGGATCATGCGGGTGATCTGACGCAACGGATCATCATAAGACAGCGGATCGCGACGTCCGGTGGGGAGTTCATGAATATCATGTCCGGCAGAGAACACCTTAGCCCCGCTCGGTGCGCGCAGAATGATGCAGCGAATTTCCGCACGATTGAGGTCGCTCAGCGCCTGCATCAGATCGTCAATAAACACTTTGCTCAGGGCATTGAGCTTGCGGGCGTAGTTGAACTCAATAACCGCGACTTTCTGGATGATGACCACGTTGACGTATTGATAAGACATAATGTTCTCTTTAGTGAAAGTAATGATGCTGGATAAATTCGCTGATATGCCGCAGACCGGTGCGCGGCGACAGATCGTTATTTTTGACGGCCTGTAGCGTCTGCTGGAAATAGCGGTCAAAATCAGTACGGGCAAACAGCAGATGCAGTGCTTCTTCTTCAGCCTGATGGTGTAACCAGTCCACCGCCTGCTGCTGGCGGACTTTTTCCAGTCGACCGCTGGCGGTAATGCATGTTTTAAAGTCGGTTATCGCCTGCCAGACCTCCTCAATACCGCGTTTTTCCAGGGCGCTACAGGTCAGAACCTGTGGCCGCCACTCGTCATATTTGCGGCGCAGAATATGCAGGGCGGATTCGTACATATGACGGGCGATGGCAACGCTGGTACGGTTATCACCGTCGTCTTTGTTGATGACAATCAGATCCGCCATCTCCATCAGGCCTTTTTTGATGCCCTGCAAATCGTCTCCACCGCCGGCAATTTGCAGTGAGATAAAGCAATCCACCATGCCTGCGACTTCGGTTTCTGACTGCCCAACGCCGACGGTTTCCACAATCACCACGTCGAAGCCAGCCGCTTCGCACAGCAGCATTAATTCACGGGCACGCTGGCTGGCGCCACCTAAATGCCCGCTGGACGGAACCGGGCGAATAAACGCAGATTCTGCGCGGGCCAGTTCCGTCATGCGGGTTTTATCACCGAGAATACTGCCGCCGCTGACCGGGCTACTGGGATCCACGGCGATCACCGCCACGCGTAACCCCCGGCGAATTAATAGCATACCGAAGGCTTCCAGAAAGGTACTTTTACCCGCACCCGGCGTGCCGGTGATCCCTAAGCGCAGGGCGTTACCGGTGAACGGCATAATCGCATCCAGCAATTGCGTACTCAGCGGTTGGTGGCGCGGGTGACTACTTTCGACCAGCGTCATTGCCTGGGCGAGCGTAGCCCGTTCGCCAAGTCGCAAGCGGCGGACGGTATCCTCAAGCGTGGCGGCGTTAATCATGATGCTGACTGATTCGGGTTAACACATCACGAACGCTGTCGAGCATTGGTGTGCCGGGGCCATAAATTGCGGCCACGCCATGCTCGTGCAGGAAAGCGTAATCCTGTGGTGGAATTACCCCTCCGGCGACGACGCATATATCCTCGCGTCCCCAACCTTTGAGCGCGGTGACCAGTTCCGGAATTAATGTTTTATGACCCGCCGCCAGCGATGAGGCGCCAACTACATGTACATCGTTTTCTACCGCCAGGCGGGCGATCTCTTCTGGTGTGGAGAACATCGGGCTGAGATCGACGTCGAAGCCGAGATCGGAGTAGGCGCTGGCGATCACTTTCGCGCCGCGATCGTGACCATCTTGCCCCATCTTGGCGATCAGAATGCGCGGGCGGCGGCCATTTTCTGCGAGAAACTGTTCTGTTTGCGCAACAATGGCATCGAACTCATCGGCAGATTTGTCGGACTGGTGGTAGCTTTGCGCAATCACTCCAGTGACGCACTGGCTGGGAACCAGATATCGGTCAAAGGCGGCTTCCAGCGCGTCGGAGATTTCACCGAGCGTGGCGCGAACGCGGGCGGCGTTGACGGCGGCTGCCAGCAGGTTTTCATTATGCTGCGCGGCGTGGGTTAGCGCGGACAGTGCGGCGTTAACGGCATTATTGTCGCGGGTAGCGCGGATATGCTGCAGCGAGGCAATTTGCTCGTTGCGCACCTTCACGTTGTCGATCTCCAGCACCGACGTCTCGTCTTCTTTATCCAGTTTGTACTTATTCACCCCGACGATGACGCGCTTACCCTGGTCGATCAGCGACTGTTCACGTGCGGAGGCTTCTTCGATCATCCGTTTAGGCAATCCGGCTTCGATCGCCTTCGCCATGCCGCCAGCCTCATCTATCTGCCTGATGATCGTGCGCGCTTGCTTCACGATTTGGTCGGTCAGAGATTCGACGTAATACGATCCGGCCAGTGGATCAACAGTGCGGCAGATCTCTGACTCTTCCTGAATGATGATCTGCGTATTACGCGCAATACGGGCGGAGAAATCGGTGGGCAGACCGAGCGCTTCATCAAAGGCGTTGGTATGCAGGGACTGAGTACCGCCAAGCGTGGCGCCGAGCGCTTCAATGGTGGTTCGCACCACGTTGTTGTAGGGGTCCTGCTCAGTCAGGCTCCAGCCGGACGTCTGGCAGTGGGTACGCAGAGCGAGAGATTTCGGGTTGGTGGCACCAAAACTGCTGACCGCTTCGCTCCACAAATATCGCGCCGCGCGCAGCATGGCGACGTTCATAAACAGATCCATGCCGATACCGAAGAAAAACGACAGACGCGGTGCGAAGTCATCAATTTTCAGCCCGGCGGAAAGTGCGGCCTTGATGTATTCAATACCGTCAGCCAGTGTAAACGCCACTTGCTGTACGCAGTTTGCCCCGGCTTCGCCCATGTGATAACCGCTGATGCTGATGGTGTTATAGCGCGGCATATTGCTGGAACACCAGGCGATGATGTCGGCGATAATGCGCATGGAGGGCTTTGGCGGATAAATATAGGTGTTGCGGCACAAGTACTCTTTCAGAATATCGTTCTGAATGGTCCCGGTGAGCTGTTCCGGCGTTACACCTTGTTCTTCAGCAGCGACGATATAAAACGCCAGCACCGGCAGCACAGCGCCGTTCATGGTCATTGATACCGACATCTTATCCAGCGGGATCTGGTCGAACAGTACCTTCATATCCTCGACGGTATCGATCGCCACACCCGCTTTGCCGACGTCACCCGCCACGCGCGGGTTGTCTGAGTCATAACCACGATGGGTGGCAAGGTCAAAGGCGACGGAAAGCCCTTTCTGCCCGGCGGCGAGGTTGCGGCGGTAAAAAGCGTTGGATTCTTTGGCGGTAGAGAAACCGGCGTATTGGCGAATGGTCCACGGCTGCGCTGTATACATGGTGGCGCGTGGACCGCGCACGTAAGGCGGCAGACCGGGGAGGGTGCCTGTTACTTCCAGATTATCGAGGTCCGCTTCGGTGTACAGCGGCTTGATGGCAATCCCTTCCGCCGTCTGTTTTTCCAGGGACTCAACGGTTTTTTCCCGTCGACTGAGTTCTTTGTTGGCGAGTGTTTGCCACTCCTGCACGTTTGCCATTTTCTGCTCCGTATTACGCAATAAGTTGAATCTTTGCGAATACGGTGTGCTTTTTCATTTGGCTTGTCGCCAGCAAAAAATAGCCAACAGGGCGTCGTTTTTTGCCGCGTGGAATATTTTATTTTGTGATGTATTTCAAAGAAGTGGCCGGAATAGCATGAATAGAGGGTAAAGGCTTGTGGGCCGGATAAGGCGTTACGCCGCCATCCGGCACTCTGGCGCAATAAACGGTTTAATCCTGACGCAACACCTTGTGCCCGTATTCCAGCAGCGCGTCGGTAACGTTGCGCATCATGCGGCTTTCCGGTGCAAAACGGTGCCAGTACAGCATCCGACGCTGGAACAGACCTGGCGTTAAGTCGATCAGCTCGCCGCTTTCCAGCTCTTTCTCAATCTGTAAGTGCGGGATCATGCAGCAGGTGGTGCCCTGACGCGCCAACTGCACGAAGGCTTCAGACGAGTTAACGATGTGGCACGGCACGCTTCCCGGCGGCAGGTCGAAGTTTTGTTGCAAGAACGCCTGGTGCATATCATCAAGATGGTCAAACGCTACCGCCGGGGCTTTCAGCAGGGCGGAGCGGGTGACGCCGTTAGGGAAATAACGCTCGGCGAAAGGTTTGGAGCCAACAAACAGGTAGTCCAGCGCGCCAAGTTTATCCACCAGACAGCTTGGCAGTGCCTGATGTTGGATACTCACCGCACCGACCACTTCACCGCGACGCAGACGTTCCTGGGTGCGCGTTTCATCCTCAACTTGCAGGTTCAGGCGAATCGGTGAATTGGCCAGTACCGGGGCTAACGCCGGAAGTAACCAGGTCGCCAGACTGTCGGCGTTCACCGCCAGCGAGAGCAGCAGCGGCGTCGAGCCGGTTTGTTCATCGCCCAACCACTCGTCTTCCAGCAGTTCAACCTGACGCAAAAGCGCCAGCAGTTTCTGCCCCTGTTCGGTAGGGCGTGGTGGTACGGTACGCACCAGCAGCGGTTGTCCGAACATATTTTCAAGCTGTTTTATGCGTTGTGAAACTGCGGATTGCGTAATGCACAGCTTTTGCGCCGCGCGCTCAAATCCCCGTTCACGAATAACCGCATCCAGTGCTTGTAGTGTTCTGTAGTCCGGACGTTTCATTGCTTTGACGCACTCCTGAAATTTTTGCTTGTTCTGCACTATGACACAAATTTAGGTTGGGTAAAGACGAAATCCGCCGCTTGGGAGCGGGTGTGGGGACATTTTTCTGCACAATGTTCTATAATGCGCGTGAATTTTCCCACCATATTCACACCACAGGCGAAACGATCATGACGCAGGATGAACTGAAAAAAGCAGTAGGATGGGCGGCACTTCAGTATGTACAGCCCGGTACCATTGTGGGCGTAGGTACAGGTTCAACAGCCGCACACTTTATTGATGCGCTGGGCACAATGAAAGGTCAGATTGAAGGCGCGGTGTCCAGTTCGGATGCCTCGACCGAAAAACTCAAAAGCCTTGGCATCCACGTGTTCGATCTTAACGAAGTGGACAGCCTTGGCGTATACGTCGACGGCGCGGATGAAATCAACGGCCACATGCAGATGATTAAAGGCGGCGGCGCAGCGCTGACCCGTGAAAAAATCATTGCTTCGGTGGCGAAGAAATTTATCTGCATTGCGGATGCGTCCAAAGAAGTCGATATTCTTGGTAACTTCCCACTGCCGGTTGAAGTGATCCCAATGGCGCGCAGCGCAGTGGCTCGCCAGTTGGTGAAGCTGGGCGGTCGTCCTGAATATCGTCAGGGCGTGGTGACGGACAACGGCAACGTAATCCTCGATGTGCACGGTCTGGAAATCCTCGACGCCATCGCGCTGGAAAACGCCATCAATGCGATTCCAGGTGTGGTAACCGTAGGCCTGTTTGCCAACCGTGGTGCGGATGTTGCGCTGATCGGCACGCCAGACGGCGTGAAAACTATCGTAAAATGATCTGACGGGAGCGTCTTCTCCGGTTAAAAAAATTTTGGCAGGGCAAATTTGGTGACTTGTGTCACGTTTATAATATTGTCCTGCCGATCTCTCCAAAGAAAAAGTTATCGCCAGTATATTCCTCTGACAATCCCCTTTGAATGACATTTCCTCAGCACGGCGACGCAAACGTTCATATTGCCGCAATATTATTTTTTGATATGTTGAAGAGGAGGATGAAAATCCCACACACAACACATTAGTTTGAACAAAAAAGACAGGGTCGGGGAAATGGCAAAGGTATCACTGGAGAAAGAGAAGATTAAATTTCTGCTGGTTGAAGGCGTGCATCAAAAAGCGCTCGAAAGCCTTCGTGCAGCAGGTTATACCAACATCGAGTTTCACAAAGGTGCTCTGGACACTGAACAACTCAAAGAGTCCATCCGTGATGCCCACTTCATTGGCCTGCGATCCCGTACCCATCTGACTGAAGATGTGATTGCCGCCGCAGAGAAACTGGTTGCGATTGGCTGCTTCTGCATCGGCACCAACCAGGTGGATCTGACTGCTGCGGCAAAGCGCGGGATCCCTGTGTTTAACGCGCCATTCTCTAACACGCGTTCCGTTGCTGAACTGGTGATTGGCGAACTGCTACTACTGCTACGCGGCGTACCCGAAGCGAACGCCAAAGCACATCGCGGCGTGTGGAATAAACTGGCTACCGGTTCTTTTGAAGCGCGTGGCAAAAAACTGGGGATCATCGGCTATGGCCACATTGGCACTCAGTTGGGCATTCTGGCGGAATCGCTGGGGATGCATGTTTACTTCTATGATATTGAAAATAAACTGCCGTTAGGTAATGCCACGCAGGTCCAGCATCTTTCCGATCTGCTCAATATGAGCGATGTGGTGAGTTTGCACGTGCCGGAAAATGCATCCACCAAAAACTTGATGGGCGCGCATGAGATTTCACTGATGAAACCGGGCGCGCTACTGATTAACGCCGCGCGTGGGACGGTGGTTGATATTCCTGCGCTGTGTGACGCGCTAGCGACCAAGCATCTGGCGGGGGCGGCAATCGACGTATTCCCAACCGAACCGGCAACCAACAGCGATCCTTTCACTTCGCCGCTGTGTGATTTCGACAACGTGATCCTGACGCCGCACATTGGTGGTTCAACGTTAGAAGCACAGGAAAATATCGGTCTGGAAGTAGCTGGTAAGTTGACCAAGTATTCCGACAACGGTTCTACGCTGTCTGCGGTTAACTTCCCGGAAGTATCGCTGCCGCTGCACGGTGGCCGTCGTCTGATGCACATTCACGAAAATCGTCCCGGCGTACTGACGGCGCTGAACCAGATTTTTGCCGAGCAGGGCGTCAACATTGCCGCGCAGTATCTGCAGACTTCCGCGCAGGTAGGTTACGTTGTTATCGATATTGAAGCGGATGAAGATGTGGCGGAGAAAGCGCTGCAGGCGATGAAATCTCTTCCGGGAACCATTCGCGCTCGTCTGCTGTACTGATTTCCTTTTAACGGGCAGGCTGCTGGCCTGCCCGGCATGTTCCCGGTTTTCCTACCACGCCCAAATTTTGGACGGCGTCACCACCGCAGGCAGCGGGATATCCCACTCTTCAACTGGCAACTTCTCGACTAACTGGCAGTCATGTGCGTAACCCACGGGTTGGATCTTATGCTGCTGCCAGTTTTGTAGCGTACGGTCATAAAATCCGCCGCCCATGCCCAGGCGTTGCCCGTATTCATCAAACGCTACTAACGGTGTAATCAGCACATCCAGCTTTGATAGCGGCAATACGTCGCGTACATCAAGCCGCGGTTCCTGAATTTTTAAGCGATTAGTCACCAGGTCGCTGTGCGGATGATAGTGCAGGAAGAGTAAATTACCGGGGCTGAAGGGATGAAGCACCGGAAGATAGACACGCTTGCCCGCTCGCCACAGCTGATCTATTAGCGGCTGGGTATCGAGTTCGCCATCAAACGAGAGAAACACCGCCACGGTATGCGCGAGTACAACAGGGGGATAACTGAGCATTCGGGTCGCGGCTTGCTGACCGTATTGTCGTTGCTGCTCAGGGGTAAGCGCACGTCGACGCTGACGAATCAGTTGACGAATTTCTTGCCGTGATAAAGGGAGTTCAGATAGTAGCGTCATGGCTGTTGCCAAGTAGAAGGGAATCTCCGAGATGCCGCCGCAGGCTGTAACCCTTGAACCCTTGGTTCAAGGTGAATGTGTCGTCACAGTTTTAAGGCTTCTCGGACGGGCCGAGCATGCTCACCAACCATGGAGCGCCACATTCTTGTGGTATGAAATATCGGCTCAGGGGACTGGCCCGCTTGCAAACATCTCAGAGAAATTTTGTCTTCACGGTCACTCTACCACAGTAAACCGAAAAGTGTTATTCAAAGTTTTGGCCCGTTTTTTCGGTTATGCGACCCTGATCAAGCAACGCCTGTTCGATGGTCTGTTGTAGCATCCGAATACGTTGTTCCATGCTCGCCGCGTACTCACGCGTCTTCGCTTTTTCCTGAGTTAATTCATAGCTGATGTTCAACGCGGCGATGAAAACCAACTGCTCAGTATTTGTGACTCTAGTGCGAACTTTCAGATCTTGCAATCGCTGATTAAGATCGTCCGCAGCCTGATTCAACGCATCCCTTTGTTCAGGCGGGCAATTCACTCGCAGTGAACGGCCAAATATTTGGATATCGACGGGTTGTGCAGACATGCCACCTTCCTGCTGATTGACTGCGCTGCCTTCGTCTCCAGACCTTGGGTCCGCGAAGGGGCGACACTATAGCTACCCTGGTATTAAGATACAAGCCCTTTTCTGGTTCACCAGGGTCCAAAGTGGTAGCATACCATGAATATTCCTCCCTTTGATGACGAATGCTTATGTCTATACAGAACGAAATGCCTGGCTACAACGACGTTAGCCAGTTTTTGAACCAACAAGGGGCTGGATTAACCCCGGCCGAAATGCACGGCTTAATCAGCGGAATGATTTGCGGTGGCAACAACGACAGCTCATGGCAGCCGCTGCTGCACGATCTGACGAACGAAGGTCTGGCCTTTGGTCACGAGCTGGCTCAGGCACTGCTGAAAATGCACTCTGCCACCAGCGATGCTCTCGAGGACGATGGCTTCCTTTTTCAGCTTTATCTGCCTGAAGGCGATGACGTCAGTGTGTTTGATCGCGCCGATGCGCTGGCGGGGTGGGTAAACCACTTTTTGCTGGGGCTTGGCGTTACCCAGCCGAAGCTCGACAAAGTGACAGGCGAAACCGGGGAAGCGATTGACGACTTGCGCAATATCGCTCAGTTGGGATATGACGAAGACGAAGATCAGGAAGAGTTGGAAATGTCGCTCGAAGAGATCATCGAATACGTGCGCGTAGCCGCCTTGCTGTGTCATGACACGTTTACGCGTCAGCAGCCGACCGCGCCGGAAGTCCGTAAACCGACCCTGCATTAAGAACAAAACGCCAAGGAGAGTGTGATGAGCGAAATATCTCAGCAAGAATTCCAGCGCCGCCGCCAGGCTTTTCTGGCACAAATGCAGCCCGGCAGCGCCGCGCTGATTTTTGCCGCGCCTGAAGCGACGCGCAGCGCGGACAGTGAATATCCGTACCGCCAAAGCAGTGATTTCTGGTACTTCACCGGTTTTAACGAACCTGAAGCCGTGCTGGTGCTGATTAAAAGCGATGACACTCATAACCATAGCGTTTTGTTCAATCGGGTTCGCGATCTGACGGCGGAGATCTGGTTTGGTCGTCGTCTGGGCCAGGATGCCGCACCGGCAAAACTCGGCGTTGATCGGGCGCTGGCCTTCAGCGAAATCAACCAACAGCTTCACCTGTTACTCAATGGCCTGGACGCGGTGTATCACGCACAGGGCGAATATGCCTGGGCAGACGAGATTGTGTGTACGGCACTGGATAAACTGCGTAAAGGCTCCAGACAAAATCTGCATGCGCCCGCCGCAATTATCGACTGGCGCCCAATGGTGCATGAAATGCGCCTGTTCAAATCAGCGGAAGAAATTGCGGTCATGCGCCGTGCCGGAGAGATCACCGCGCTGGCGCATACCCGGGCGATGGAAAAATGCCGTCTGGGAATGTTTGAATACCAGCTGGAAGGTGAGATTCACCACGAATTTACCCGCCATGGCGCGCGTTACCCATCCTATAACACGATTGTCGGCAGCGGTGAAAACGGCTGTATCCTGCATTACACTGAAAATGAAAGTGTAATGCGCGATGGCGATCTGGTTCTGATTGACGCCGGATGTGAATACAAAGGCTATGCGGGCGACATTACGCGTACCTTCCCGGTAAACGGCAAATTTACTCCTGCCCAGCGTGAAATCTACGACATCGTACTGGAATCTTTAGAGACCAGCCTTCGCCTGTATCGTCCCGGGACGTCCATCCAGGAAGTCACCGGCGAAGTGGTGCGTATCATGATTACGGGCCTGGTAAGGCTTGGCATTCTGCGCGGTGAGGTCGACCAACTGATCACCGAAAATGCGCATCGCCCATTCTTTATGCATGGTCTTAGCCATTGGCTGGGTCTGGATGTACATGACGTTGGCGTTTATGGTCAGGACCGCTCACGCATTCTCGAGCCGGGAATGGTGCTTACTGTTGAACCGGGACTCTATATCGCGCCGGACGCCGATGTACCGCCTGCTTATCGTGGTATCGGCATTCGTATTGAAGATGACATCCTCATCACCGAAGACGGCAATGAAAACCTGACCGCCAGCGTAGTGAAGAAAGCGGATGACATTGAAGCCTTAATGGCCGCGGCGCGACTGCAATGAGTGTGATTATCGTCGGCGGTGGTATGGTTGGCGCGACGCTGGCGTTGGCCATTTCTCAGCTTAGCCATGGAACTCTGCCGGTACATCTGATAGAAGCGAGCGCACCCGACACTGATCGCCATCCAGGGTTTGATGCCCGGGCGATCGCGCTGGCGGCAGGGACCTGCCAACAGCTGGCGCGAATTGGCATATGGCAGGCGATTGCCGATTGTGCAACGGCGATCAAAACCGTTCACGTCAGCGATCGCGGCCATGCCGGATTTGTAACGCTGGATGCGCAGGAATATCGTATTCCGGCGCTGGGGCAGGTCGTAGAGCTGCACGATGTCGGGCTGCGTCTGTTTGCGCTGCTGCGTAAAGCGCCGGGTGTAACGCTGCACTGCCCCGACCGCGTAGCCAGCGTGTCACGCACGCAGGAGCGCGTAGAAGTAACGCTGGAAAATGGTGAGATGATTGATGGTCGCCTGTTGGTGGCCGCCGACGGTACGCGCTCCGCACTGGCTACCGCTTGCGGCGTTGACTGGCAGCAACAGCCCTATGAGCAACTGGCGGTGATTGCCAACGTCACGACCTCCATTGTGCACGACGGGCGAGCGTTTGAACGTTTCACGCAATATGGCCCGCTGGCAATGTTGCCCATGTCTGACGGTCGCTGTTCGCTGGTGTGGTGTCATCCGCTGGAACGGCGCGATGAGATTCTGGCCTGGTCCGACGAACGGTTTTGTCGTGAACTGCAAACCGCGTTTGGCTGGCGCTTGGGGCGTATTATCAAGGCGGGTAAACGCAACGCCTATCCGCTTTCGTTAACCTCGGCGCAAAAAGCGATTACCCATCGTACCGTGCTGGTAGGGAACGCAGCCCAGACGCTGCATCCTATTGCCGGACAAGGTTTCAACCTTGGTTTGCGTGATGTGATGAGCCTGGCTGAAACCTTGACCCAGGCGCAGAGCAGCGGGGAAGATGTTGGTGATTATGCGGTGCTGGCACGCTATCAGCAGCGCCGCGAACGCGATCGCGAAACGACGATTGGCGTGACCAACAATTTGGTGTATCTGTTTGCCAATCGCTGGACCCCGCTGGTTGTTGGACGAAATGTCGGGCTGATGGCGATGGAATTATTTACCCCTGCGCGCGATGCGCTGGCGGAGCGAACCCTCGGTTGGGTTGCGCGATAGTCCTGTCACAGCAGGCTATTTTATTTGCCACTTTGGACCTGGGCAGTGCTCACACAAAACTCGACAGAGTTTTGAACGCCCTTCAGGGCGGCCCGAAGGGGGAGCAAAGCGAATCATCCTCACGTACTGCGTGTACGCTTCGGTTGTTCCGCGCTGTCCGTGTCCAAACTGGCTGCAACAATTACGCCTGCTGAGCCAGGCATCAGGAGTGGATTGTGCAAAGTGTTGATGTAGCAATTGTGGGTGGCGGCATGGTGGGACTGGCGGTTGCCTGCGGCTTGCAGGGCAGCGGGTTGCGCGTTGCGGTGTTGGAACAACATGTTCCGCAGCCTTTGGCGGCGGATGCACCTCCTCAGCTTCGCGTATCGGCTATTAATGCCGCCAGTGAAAAACTGCTTACCCGTCTTGGCGTCTGGTCCGATATTGTAGCCCGTCGCGCTTGCTGCTACCACGGCATGGAAGTCTGGGACAAAGACAGCTTTGGCCGTATTGTGTTTGATGACCAGAGTATGGGCTACAGCCATTTGGGGCACATTGTCGAAAACGCAGAGATTCATTACGCGCTGTGGCAAAAGGCGCAGCGTTCAGCGGATATCACGTTGCTGGCACCTGCTGAATTACAGCAGGTGGCCTGGGGTGAGAACGAGGCGTTTCTGACCCTGAAAGATGGTGCGATGCTGACGGCTCGTCTGGTAGTCGGCGCCGATGGCGCTAACTCCTGGCTGCGCAACAAAGCGGATATTCCGCTCACCTTCTGGGATTACCGCCATCATGCGCTGGTGGCGACTATCCGTACGCAGGAAGCCCACGGTGCGGTTGCGCGTCAGGCGTTTCATGGTGAGGGTATCCTGGCATTTCTGCCGCTCAATGACCCGCACCTGTGTTCTATCGTCTGGTCGCTCTCGCCGCAGGAAGCTGAACGTATGCAGCAGGCAAGCGAAGACGAATTCAATCAGGCGCTGAATATCGCTTTTGATAATCGTCTGGGGCTGTGCAGCCTTGAAAGCGAACGTCAGGCGTTTCCGCTGACGGGACGCTACGCACGGCAGTTTGCTGCCCATCGCCTGGCGCTGGTGGGGGATGCGGCGCATACCATCCATCCGCTGGCGGGGCAGGGGGTTAACCTTGGCTTTATGGATGCGGCAGAGCTGATCGACGAGCTTAAGCGGCTACAGCGTCAGGGCAAAGATATTGGTCAGTATCTCTATTTACGCCGTTACGAGCGCAGCCGTAAGCACAGTGCAGCGATGATGCTGGCTGGTATGCAGGGTTTTCATGAACTGTTTGCTGGCGAGAATCCGGCAAAAAAACTGCTGCGTGATATTGGTCTGAAACTGGCTGATACCCTGCCAGGTGTAAAACCACAGCTCATCCGCCAGGCGATGGGACTGAACGATCTTCCTGAGTGGTTGCGCTAGCGTCCGTAAGGACAATCTTAAGAGTTTGAGACCCGTCACACTTTCCTCTCCCGGCCTGCGCGCCGGGATGCTTCTCTCATTTGAAATAATCTAATTCCACGCCTTTTTTCGCATTAGTTTTTTTTATATTACGTTTTTTTCATAACGCCATTTTTGACATTTTTTCCACATTTAATGTTGATTAATGCGGCGAATTTCAGCTTATCTTTGTTTGTTATTCTAATTTGTCGCTATGATTTTGGGTTTTTATTCTGTCGGCGATTTGGCTATTTTTGGTCATAAGCTAATGTGATGGTTAATTTTGCCTTATGGTTTAGCGTCTGTTTCGGTGGTAAGTTCAGGACAAAGAGAACGTTTGCGTCGTAGCCCCAGGAGCGGCTGCGGTGCTGGGTTTCGTGGTGAAGAATTCACCGCGAAAGAGTTGATAGCCCCGCTTATTCAACGAGGAAAAGATGGCTCAACAGACTCCTTTGTACGAACAACACACGCTATGTGGCGCGCGCATGGTCGATTTTCATGGCTGGATGATGCCACTGCACTACGGTTCTCAGCTTGATGAACACCATGCTGTTCGCACCGATGCCGGAATGTTTGATGTGTCGCATATGACCATCGTCGACCTGCGCGGTAGCCGCACCCGGGAGTTCTTGCGTTATCTGCTGGCAAACGACGTCGCGAAGCTAACGAAGACGGGCAAAGCCCTCTACTCCGGTATGCTCAACGCTTCGGGCGGCGTGATAGATGACCTGATTGTCTATTACTTCACTGAAGACTTCTTCCGCCTCGTTGTAAACTCCGCCACCCGCGAAAAAGACCTCTCCTGGATTACCCAACACGCTGAACCTTACGCCATCGACATCACCGTTCGTGACGACCTGTCGCTGATTGCGGTACAGGGGCCAAACGCGCAGGAAAAAGCCGCTACCCTGTTTACTGACGAGCAGCGCCATGCGGTAGAAGGCATGAAGCCGTTCTTCGGCGTTCAGGCGGGTGACTTGTTCATCGCAACCACCGGTTATACCGGCGAAGCAGGTTATGAAATTGCTATGCCGAATGAAAAGGCGGCAGATTTCTGGCGTGCGCTGGTACAAGCAGGCGTAAAACCTTGTGGTTTGGGGGCGCGTGACACGCTGCGTCTGGAAGCGGGCATGAACCTGTACGGTCAGGAGATGGACGAAGGCATTTCACCGCTGGCGGCTAACATGGGTTGGACTATCGCGTGGGAACCGACCGATCGCGACTTTATCGGTCGGGATGCGCTGGAAATGCAGCGTGAAAAAGGCCACGAACAGCTGGTAGGGCTGGTGATGACCGAGAAGGGCGTGCTGCGTAATGAACTGCCGGTGCGTTTCACTGATGCTTCCGGCAACCAGCAGGAAGGCATTATCACCAGCGGGACATTCTCCCCTACTCTGGGTTACAGCATCGCGCTGGCACGTGTCCCTGCGGGTATTGGTGATACCGCAATCGTTCAGATTCGTAACCGCGAAATGCCGGTAAAAGTGACTAAACCTGTTTTTGTGCGTAACGGCAAAGCCGTCGCGTAATTCATCCTTTTTTGGAGATTGATTGATGAGCAACGTACCTGCAGAACTGAAATACAGCAAAGAACACGAATGGCTGCGCAAAGAAGCTGACGGTTCCTACACCGTTGGTATCACCGAACACGCTCAGGAGCTGTTAGGTGACATGGTTTTCGTTGACCTGCCTGAAGTTGGCTCAACCGTCAGCGCGGGCGATGACTGCGCTGTTGCGGAGTCCGTAAAAGCGGCTTCCGATATCTATGCGCCAGTAGGCGGTGAGATTGTTGCGGTCAACGACGCGCTCAGCGACTCTCCGGAACTGGTTAACAGCGAGCCGTATGCGGGGGGCTGGATTTTCAAAATCAAAGCCAGCGATGAAAGCGAAATTGAATCGCTGCTGGATGCGACCGCATACGAAGCATTGTTAGAAGACGAGTAAATACGCTTCATTTTTCACGTTGCAGGTGTGTTGGCTTACCCGCATACCTGCAACGCGAATTATTTCGCGTATTCAGGTAGTAGAGACACCTACGATTCACTGCACGTTTCAGGAACCATCGCCCATGACACAGACGTTAAGCCAGCTTGAAAACAGCGGCGCTTTTATTGAACGCCACATCGGACCGGACGCCGCGCAGCAGCGAGAGATGCTGAATGCGGTTGGCGCCGAGTCGTTAAACGCGCTGATCGGCCAGATTGTGCCGAAAGACATTCAGCTCGCAACCCCGCCGCAGGTGGGCGAGGCGGCGACCGAATACGCTGCGCTGGCTGAATTAAAAGCCATCGCCGGGCGTAACAAGCGCTTCACGTCCTACATTGGCATGGGCTACACCGCCGTGCAGTTGCCACCGGTTATCCTGCGCAACATGCTGGAAAACCCGGGCTGGTACACTGCGTATACGCCGTATCAGCCAGAAGTGTCTCAGGGTCGCCTGGAAGCGCTGCTCAACTTCCAGCAGGTGACGCTGGATCTGACCGGTCTGGACATGGCCTCTGCCTCTCTGCTGGATGAAGCCACCGCAGCGGCTGAAGCAATGGCGATGGCAAAACGCGTCAGCAAACTGAAAAACGCCAACCGCTTCTTTGTGGCCGCAGATGTCCATCCGCAAACGCTGGATGTTGTGCGCACCCGTGCAGAAACCTTTGGTTTTGACGTCATTGTCGATGATGCGGCAAAAGCGCTGGATCATCAGGATGTGTTCGGCGTGCTGTTGCAGCAGGTTGGCACTACCGGTGAAGTGCACGACTACAGCGCACTGATTACTGAGCTGAAATCCCGCAAAGTTGTGGTCAGCGTCGCGGCCGATTTTATGGCGCTGGTACTGCTGACTGCGCCGGGCAAACAGGGGGCGGACATCGTTTTCGGCTCTGCACAACGCTTCGGCGTACCGATGGGCTACGGCGGTCCACACGCGGCATTTTTTGCTGCTAAAGACGAATTCAAACGCTCTATGCCAGGCCGTATTATCGGCGTCTCCAAAGATGCGGCGGGCAATACCGCACTGCGCATGGCGATGCAGACTCGTGAGCAGCATATCCGCCGCGAGAAAGCGAACTCCAACATTTGTACCTCGCAGGTCCTGCTGGCCAACATCGCCAGTCTGTATGCCGTTTATCATGGTCCGGTTGGCCTGAAACGCATTGCTAATCGCATCCACCGCCTGACCGATATCCTGGCAGTCGGCCTGCAACAGAAAGGATTGAAGCTGCGTCATGCGCATTACTTCGACACCCTGTGCGTTGAAGTAGCCGATAAAGCTGCAGTACTGGCGCGTGCCGAAGCGGCAGAAATCAATCTGCGTAGCGATATTCATAACGCGGTAGGTATTACCCTCGACGAAACCACTACCCGTGAAAATGTTGTGCAATTGCTCAATATTCTGCTGGGCGACAGCCACGGCCTGAACATTGATACGCTGGATAAAGACGTGGCGCTCGACAGCCGTTCCATTCAGGACAGTATGCTGCGTGACGATGCGATCCTCAGCCATCCGGTGTTCAACCGCTACCATAGCGAAACCGAGATGATGCGTTACATGCACTCGCTGGAGCGCAAAGATCTGGCGCTGAACCAGGCGATGATCCCGCTGGGATCCTGCACCATGAAGCTGAACGCGGCGGCCGAGATGATCCCGATCACCTGGCCGGAATTCGCTGAGCTTCATCCGTTCTGTCCTCCAGAGCAGGCAGAAGGTTATCACCAGATGATCGGCCAACTTTCCGAGTGGCTGGTAAAACTGACCGGTTATGACGCAGTCTGCATGCAGCCGAACTCCGGCGCACAGGGGGAGTATGCGGGGCTGCTGGCGATTCGCCATTATCACGAAAGCCGTAATGAAGGCCATCGTGATATCTGCCTGATCCCGGCCTCTGCTCACGGTACTAACCCGGCTTCCGCTCAGATGGCGGGTATGCAGGTGGTGGTGGTCGCTTGTGATAAGAACGGTAACATCGACTTAGACGATCTGCGTGCAAAAGCAGAACAACATGCCGACAACCTCTCTTGCATCATGGTGACCTACCCATCCACGCACGGCGTGTATGAAGAAACAATCCGTGAAGTGTGCGACGTTGTGCACCAGTTTGGCGGTCAGGTTTACCTTGATGGCGCGAACATGAACGCTCAGGTTGGGATCACCACGCCGGGCTTTATCGGCGCGGACGTATCACATCTCAACCTGCATAAAACATTCTGCATTCCGCACGGCGGCGGCGGCCCGGGTATGGGGCCGATCGGCGTGAAATCGCATCTGGCACCGTTTGTGCCGGGCCACAGCGTGGTACAGATTGAAGGGATGCTGACCCGTCAGGGCGCAGTTTCTGCCGCTCCGTTTGGTAGCGCATCTATTCTGCCAATCAGCTGGATGTACATCCGTATGATGGGCGCAGAAGGTCTGAAGCAGGCAAGCCAGGTGGCGATCCTGAACGCTAACTATATTGCCAGCCGTCTGAAAGATGCCTATCCGGTGCTGTATACCGGTCGTGATGGTCGCGTGGCGCATGAATGTATTCTCGACATTCGCCCACTGAAAGAAGAGACCGGCATCAGCGAACTGGATATTGCCAAGCGTCTGATCGATTACGGTTTCCATGCACCGACCATGTCGTTCCCGGTAGCGGGTACGCTGATGGTGGAACCGACTGAATCTGAAAGCAAGGTGGAACTGGATCGCTTTATCAATGCGATGCTGGCAATTCGCGCGGAGATCGACCGTGTGAAAGCGGGTGAATGGTCACTGGAAGATAACCCACTGGTTAACTCACCGCACACGCAAAACGAGCTGGTCGCGGAGTGGAACCACGGTTATAGCCGCGAAATCGCCGTCTTCCCGGCGGGTGTGGCGAACAAATACTGGCCAACCGTGAAGCGTCTTGATGATGTTTACGGTGACCGTAACCTGTTCTGCTCCTGCGTACCGATGAGCGAATATCAGTAATCTGCTGATTCGACTATCTTTTAAAGGCGCTTCGGCGCCTTTATTTTTTGGGAGAAACGTTATGGCTATAGCATTGGTGACGGGCGGCAGTCGTGGCATTGGTCGAGCAACCGCACTGCAACTGGCGCAAGAGGGCTACACGGTCGCGTTGAACTTTCATCACAATATTCGTGCGGCAACGGAGGTGGTGAACAGCATCGCCGCTGCTGGAGGGAAGGCGTTTGCTTTACGGGCAGATATCAGCGATGAAAGCCAGGTGGTGGCAATGTTTGAGTCTATTGACCGTGAAGGCGAGCAACTGACTGCCCTGGTGAATAATGCAGGGATCTTGTTTGAGCAAAGCACGGTCGAAAACTTAACCGCCGAACGAATTAATCGCGTACTGGCAACCAACGTTACCGGCTATTTTCTGTGCTGTCGGGAAGCGGTAAAGCGCATGTCGTTCAAGCACGGCGGTCAGGGTGGATCGATTGTAAATGTCTCTTCGGCGGCATCGCGGCTAGGCGCCCCTTTCGAGTACGTTGATTACGCCGCCTCAAAAGGCGCGGTGGACACGCTCACTACCGGTCTGGCGCTGGAAGTTGCAGCGCAGGGGATCCGCGTGAACTGTGTGCGGCCGGGTCTGATTTACACTGAAATGCATGCATCAGGCGGCGAGCCGGGAAGAGTCGATCGCGTGAAATCTATGTTGCCTATGCAGCGCGGTGGACAACCGGAGGAGGTCGCGCAGGCGATTACCTGGCTGTTGAGCGAGAAAGCATCTTACGTTACGGGGAGTTTTCTGGAGCTGGCAGGCGGTAAGTAGGGACTTGATTGCCGGATGGCGCTGCGCCATCCGGCAAAAAATCACAGGTTCTCGCCGTTGCTGGCAATCACCGCTTTATACCACTCAAAACTCTTCTTCCGCGAACGCGACATATCGCCGGTGCCGTCGTCGTGTTTGTTTACGTAGATAAACCCGTAGCGTTTGCTGTACTGACCGGTGGTAAACGACACGCAGTCGATGCAGCCCCAGGGCGTATAGCCCATCAGGTCTACGCCATCATACGTTACCGCTTTCATCATCTCTTCGACGTGGGCGCGCAGATAGTCGATGCGATAGTCGTCGTTGATGCTACCGTCTTCTTCTACTTTGTCATAAGCGCCAAACCCGTTTTCAACGATAAACAGCGGCTTCTGGTAGCGTTCATACAGCTCACATAAGGCATAGCGCAGACCGACGGGGTCAATCTGCCAGCCCCAGTCGGATGCTTTGACGTGCGGGTTCGGTACGCTGCCCTCAAAGCCGGAAATCGCATCACCGCTGCCACCTTCCGCTTTAACGGCGTTGGTCATGTAGTAGCTGAAACCGAGATAGTCACAGGTACCTTCGCGCAGGATCTGTTCGTCGTTTGCTTCCATTTTGATGTTGAATTCACGACGCCCCCACTCATTCAGAACATAAGAGGGGTAGTAACCGCGCAACTGGACATCGGTGAAGACGTAGCGCTCACGCATCGATTCTTGCGCAAACATCATATCTTCAGGCTTACAAGAGAAGGGATACAGCGGGACCATCGCCAGCATGCAGCCGACTTTCATGTCAGGATTGATGCGACGTGCCGCTTTTACCGCCAGTGCGCTGGCGACAAACTGGTGATGCAACACCTGGTACATGGTCTCTTCCGGGTTTTCATGCTCGGTATACACCACGCCCGAGCAGCAATAGCCAAACAGCGGCGCGCGCCAGTTACGCTGGTTGTTGATCTCGTTGAAGGTCATCCAGTATTTGACCTTGTGCTTGTAGCGCTCAAAAACGACTTCAGCAAAACGGACAAAGAAATCGACGACTTTACGATTGGTCCAGCTACCGTACTGTTGAACCAAATGCAGTGGCATTTCGAAGTGGGAGAGGGTGATGACCGGTTCGATGTTGTACTTCAGCAGTTCATCAAACATGTCGTCGTAGAATTTTAATCCTTCTTCATTTGGCTGGGTTTCGTCTCCTTTCGGGAAGATGCGGGTCCAGGCAATTGACGTACGGAAGCATTTGAAACCCATCTCGGCAAACAGCTTAATGTCTTCTTTGTAATGACCGTAAAAATCGACTGCTTCGTGGTTGGGATAGTATTTACCCTGCACGACGTCCTGAGTAATTTCTCGCGGAACGCCGTGAGCCCCACCGGTCAGGACGTCGCAAATGCTGGGACCTTTGCCACCTTTGTTCCAGCCGCCTTCAACCTGATGCGCCGCCACAGCGCCGCCCCATAAAAAATCGTTTGGTAAGGTAAGTTTTTTCATCTGCGCTCAGTCTCAAATTAATACAATCTGATTTTGAGTCTAACAAAGGAAAGATAAATGTCACGGTATAACAAAATAGCGTAAATGTGATTTGTTACATCAAAAAAACACATTGTTTTTTACGCTATTATTTTCGCCAGCTTGCGCCCGAGTGATTCCAGAATATAAATAACGGGGATCTGCGTGGTTATATCGTATACCCCGGCAATACGTGTTTGTGGAACGTGCCAGGAGATATTAAAGTCTGCCAGCTTCGCCAGGCGAGAGTGTTCATGGCTAGTGACCGACAGAACCTTACAGTTGTGCAGACTAAACTGGCTGGCAAAGCGCAGGATCTCTTCTGTTTCACCAGACACGGAAAGCACGATCGCCAGCGCGTTTCTGGCCATATCGTTAGTTACCGGGAAATAAGGATCATCAATGTGATTACTGAATTTACCGACGTTTGAGAAAAAACGTGCGCCATATTTCGCCAGAGCTCCAGACGTTCCCGCCCCAACGAATATAATACGCTCGGAAGATAATATAATATCAACAGCCTGATCGAGCAGTTTATCGAACTCGTCGTTATTGACGCCTTTAAAGAAACTGATAATTTCGCTGGCACCGAAATTAGCCTGTTGTGGTTCATTCTGCTCTAAATATAATTTGAAGCGTACGCGGAATTCTGAGTAACCTTCACACTTAAGCTTGCGGCAAAAGCGCAGTACGGTAGTGGTGGAAACGCCCACGGCATCAGCCAGCTCGCGAATGGTCATGTACATGACTTTGTCACGGTTTTTGATGACATAGTTGTAGACCAGCATCTCAAGATTGTTGAGACTGGCGATGGCAGCGTGGGAGAACATACTCACAATGGCAAAACTCACTCATCAGACTTCATCTACAAGGAATAATAACATGCAGCCAAATGACATCACTTTTTTTCAGCGTTTCCAGGATGACATTCTGGCCGGACGCAAAACCATCACCATTCGTGACGAGTCCGAATCACACTTCAAAGCCGGGGACATTTTACGGGTTGGGCGCTTCGAAGATGACGGTTACTTCTGCACGATTGAGGTTGTTGGCACCTCAACTGTTACTTTGGATACGCTAACGGATAAACATGCCCAGCAGGAAAACATGACGCTTGAAGAACTTAAACATGTGATTGCCGAGATTTACCCGAATCAGACGCAATTTTATGTGATTGATTTTAAATGCCTTTGATTTAAAGAAACATCTGTTAGTTGAAAAAATAGTTGCAACGCCATGATTTTAAATGATTAATCTTAATGTGATATTTATTTTAGCTAACAGGTGTTCACTGGAACCATTCTCAGTTACGCTAGAGGCGCAATAACGAAAGTGTTCGTTTCTGGGGAGTAACTTATGGTTCAGAAGCCATTAATCGCGCAGGGATATTCGCTGGCAGAGGAAATAGCCAACAGCATCAGCCATGGTATCGGGCTGGTGTTTGGGATTGTCGGACTGGTGTTGTTACTGGTTCAGGCAGTGGATACCAACGCCAGCGCTATGGCCATTACTAGCTACAGCCTGTACGGTGGCAGCATGATCCTGCTGTTCCTTGCCTCAACCTTGTATCATGCGATCCCCCATCAGAGAGCGAAAGTCTGGCTGAAAAAATTCGACCACTGCGCGATTTATCTGCTGATTGCCGGGACCTACACGCCATTCCTGCTGGTGGGGCTGGATTCGCCGCTGGCACGCGGACTGATGATTGTGATCTGGAGCCTGGCGCTAATCGGTATTTTATTCAAACTGACTATTGCGCACCGCTTTAAGGTTCTGTCGCTGGTGACCTACCTGACAATGGGCTGGCTATCGCTGATTGTGGTGTATCAACTGGCGGTTAAGCTGGCGGTGGGGGGGGTGACGCTGCTGGCCGTTGGCGGCGTAGTCTATTCGCTGGGTGTTATTTTCTACGTATGTAAGCGTATTCCTTACAACCACGCGATCTGGCACGGCTTTGTGCTGGGCGGCAGCGTTTGCCACTTCCTGGCAATCTATCTGTACGTTGGTCAGGCGTAATCATTGATGCCGGATGGCGGCTAGCGCCTTATCCGGCCTACAAAACAAAAGCCAGCATGCCTGATAGACGCATCGCAATCAGGCATTATTCATTTACTCTTCCAGCGAATACGGCTGCGGTACGATATGCAGCGTTTTTGCGTCGTCTCGAACGCGGAACACGCTGTCGACTTCCATATCGTTATTCATCACAACCTGCACCAGCACTTGCCCATCAGCCAGCTGCACTGCGGCGAGTATGGTGCCGGTACGACGCCAGTTCTCACCCATTTTCAGCTCCAGGTCTTCACCCGCTTCCGGTACGCGACTGGCCGCTCCTGCCAGAGTCCACATGGCGCGTTTGTTGGCTCCGCGGAATTTTGCGCGGGCAACCATTTCCTGACCGGTATAGCACCCTTTTTTAAAGCTGATGCCGCCTAATGCCTGCAGATTGGTGGCTTGCGGAATAAACTGCGCGCTGTTGGCAGAATCAATAACAGGAATACCCGCTTCGATATCCAGCGCCAGCCACTGTTGGCTGTTATTTAACTCCGCTTCACCACGCAGTTTCTCTGCCAGCGTTTCCGCTGTGGCAGTATCGGTCACTAGTAAGAAGCGTTCGGCTGGGTGTTCAAACCACAATATTGTGGAAGAGCCTTCGGTAATAACCTGCTTATCGCTGCTCGGTAATTCGCTAAAAAGATTGGCCAGTGCCGCACGTGCCTGGAATCCCGCTACGCCCAGCAGGACGCGCTCGTCGTCCGGGGCAATCGCCACTTTCGAAAAGACCGCGTATTTTTTCAGTTCAGTAAGCTGCGCATCGCGCAGGCTACGGCGCTCAACCCAGGCAAAACCGTCACCCTGGCGGAACAGACGCAGGGTGCTCCACATTTTACCTTTGGCGTCACAATGTGCCGCCAACACGTGCTGATGTTCGGTCATCTGGCTGACATCCGCCGTGACCTGACCCTGAATATACTTCTCACTGTCGACACCGGTGATGGTGGCGAGCGCCCAGTCATCGAGCGTCATTAGCGTCAGAGGCAAACGCGTTGACGCGAAAGGCTGGCGAGGAGGAAAAGATGTAAAAGCCATAATAATGTCCTGATTTGCTTAACGCAGTGATAATGACTAATGGTAAAAGAGCTATGGCCCATTGCAAGCGGTTTAAACAGGCTATTTGTGCCATATATTAAGCTTTGCGAGGAGACATCCAAAAATGCTGAATCCTTTGACTTAATGCGGTTTTATTTCGCGAACAAGCTTCCGATTACTGATATTCCCGTCAATGCGCGGGAAAAACACGTTACAATAGCCGGATACTTCGTTTTCGCGAGACAGGGAGAAGAACATGGATATTAACAACAAAGCACGTATTCATTGGGCATGCCGCCGTGGTATGCGCGAGCTGGACATCTCGATCATGCCGTTTTTCGAACATGAATACGACAGCTTAAGTGACGAAGAAAAACGTATCTTTATTCGTCTGCTAGAATGTGATGATCCAGATTTGTTTAACTGGTTGATGAATCATGGGAAACCAGCTGATGCTCAGCTGGAACAGATGGTGCGACTTATCCAGACACGGAATCGGGAACGTGGTCCAGTGGCAATCTGATTTACGCGTTTCATGGCGCGCGCAATGGCTTTCACTGCTCATTCATGGGCTGGTCGCGGTATTTATTTTATTGATGCCCTGGCCATTGAGTTACACCCCATTATGGCTGGTTTTGCTGTCTTTGGTGGTGTTCGATAGCGTACGAAGCCAGCGCCGAATTAACGCCTGTCAGGGCGAGATTCGGCTGTTGATGAACGGTCGTCTGCGCTGGCAGGGGCAAGAGTGGTCTATCGTTAGCGCCCCCTGGATGGTAAAAACAGGCATGATGCTGCGTTTGCGTTCCGATACCGGAAAACGTCAGCATCTATGGCTGGCGGCAGACAGTATGGATGACGCAGAATGGCGGGATTTACGGCGGTTAATACTGCAACAGGCGAAGCAGATGTAGCACTGACGGTAAGGTTGCGACCTTAACCGTCAGTCGGCAGCAACTCAGGACCAGTGCTCGGCCATTTCACCAAGAATTTGCTCGCACCAGGCCTGAATGCGTTCATCGCTGAGGTCGTACTGGTTCGTTTCATCCAGCGCCAGACCAACAAACAGCTGTCCATCGGCAATGACGGGTTTATCGCTGGTGAATTCATAGCCTTCAGTTGGCCAGTAACCCACAAATTTAACGCCTTTTGTAACCAGTTTATCGTGCAGCATACCCAGTGCATCCAGGAACCATTCGCCGTATCCCAACTGATCGCCCATACCGTAAAGCGCAACAATTTTGCCTTCCAGGTTGAGGTCGTCCAGTTGCGCCCAGACTGCTTCCCAATCCTCCTGAATTTCACCGAAATCCCAGGTCGGGATGCCCAAAATGAGCACGTCATACTGCTCCATTAAGCTCGGGGAATCATCTTTGAGGTTGTGCAGTGTCACCAGTTCGGGACCCAGGATATCGCGGATTTTTTCCGCTGCCATTTCGGTGTAGCAGGTGCTTGAACCGTAAAAAAGACCCATGTTCATGACGTAAACATCTCAATTCTGCTGTAGCGTTGCGGGTAGTGTAACAGAATCGCCGCATTCTCGGCACAATGAGGCATAATGCATCAAAAATGAGAGTGGAATAAGGGGTGCGAGTGGAACAGGATCTGGCGCGCATCGAGCAGTTTCTTGATGCACTGTGGCTGGAACGAAATCTGGCGGAAAATACGTTAAGTGCGTATCGTCGCGATCTGACCATGCTTGTCGAATGGTTACATCACCGCGGTGCTTCGCTGGCGACCGCGCAGAGTGATGACCTGCAAGCATTGCTGGCTGAGCGGATGGATGGGGGATATAAGGCCACCAGTTCTGCACGCTTGCTCAGTGCGACACGGCGCTTTTTTCAGCATCTTTACCGTGAGAAATTTCGCGAAGATGACCCCAGCGCTGCGCTGGCATCACCTAAGCTTCCACAGCGTCTGCCCAAAGATCTCAGCGAAGCGCAGGTAGAACGACTGCTGCAGGCACCGCTTATCGAGCAACCGCTGGAACTTCGCGACAAAGCCATGCTGGAAGTATTGTATGCCACGGGCCTGCGCGTGTCAGAACTGGTGGGGCTGACGATGAGCGATGTCAGCCTGCGTCAGGGCGTGGTTCGGGTAATCGGCAAAGGAAATAAAGAGCGTCTTGTCCCGTTAGGTGAAGAGGCGGTGTACTGGCTGGAAACGTACCTGGAGCATGGGCGTCCATGGTTACTCAATGGCGTATCGATTGATGTGCTGTTTCCCAGCCAGCGCGCGCAACAGATGACTCGTCAAACCTTCTGGCATCGTATTAAACACTATGCTGTGTTGGCTGGAATCGATAGCGAAAAGCTGTCACCGCATGTCCTGCGCCACGCGTTTGCCACGCATCTGCTCAATCATGGCGCTGACCTGCGCGTGGTGCAGATGCTGCTGGGGCATAGCGACCTCTCGACAACGCAGATTTATACTCATGTCGCAACGGAGCGCTTGCGGCAACTACATCAACAGCATCACCCGCGAGCGTGAGTGCTGACAGGAAAGGATAGGTTATGAAAAAACGTTTTATGATGTTCACTCTGCTGGCAACGGCTTTTACTGGTATGGTACATGCTGACGATGCGGCGATTCGCCAGTCATTAGCGAAGCTGGGCGTTCAGAGTACCGAGATTCAGTCAGCTCCGGTTGCGGGCATGAAAACCGTACTGACCAATAGCGGCGTACTATACGTTACCGAAGATGGTAAACATATTATTCAGGGACCAATGTACGACGTGAGCGGCGCAAGCCCGGTAAACGTCACTAACCAACTGCTGATGAAGCATTTGAACGCGCTGGAAAACGAGATGATCGTCTACAAAGCGCCGCAGGAAAAACATGTCATTACCGTTTTCACCGACATCACCTGTGGCTACTGCCACAAGCTGCATGAAGAGATGAAAGACTACAATGCGTTAGGGATCACCGTACGCTATCTGGCCTTCCCTCGTCAGGGACTGGAAAGCCAGGCAGAGCAGGACATGAAGTCTATCTGGTGTGCGAAGGATAAAAACAAAGCCTTTGACGATGCAATGGCAGGCAAGGGCGTGAAACCAGCGACCTGTGATGTGGACATCGCTAACCACTACGCACTGGGCGTACAGTTTGGCGTCAGCGGTACGCCGGCGATTGTATTGAGCAATGGCTATGTAGTGCCTGGCTATCAGGGGCCGAAAGAGATGAAAGAATTCCTTGACGCACATGCCAAACAAACCAGCGGTAAATAATTCGCGTGAAACAACAGATACAACTTCGTCGGCGTAAAGCCGACGAGACCGCCGAGCTACCTGCCGACCTGCCGCCACTGCTACGTCGTTTGTACGCCAGTCGGGGCGTGCGCAGCACGCAGGAGCTTGAGCGTAGCGTGAAAGGCATGTTGCCGTGGCAGCATTTAAATGGCGTCGAAAAAGCAGTTGAGATCCTCTATAACGCCTTTCGCGAAGGAACTCGAATCATCGTGGTCGGCGATTTTGACGCCGATGGCGCGACCAGCACGGCGCTGAGCATCCTGGCGATGCGTGCGTTGGGCTGCAGCAACGTTGACTATCTGGTGCCGAATCGTTTTGAAGACGGCTATGGTTTAAGCCCGGAAGTGGTGGATCAGGCCCATGCACGGGGCGCTCAGCTGATTGTTACTGTCGACAATGGCATTTCGTCCCACGCGGGCGTTGAACATGCCAGAACGTTGAAGATCCCGGTCGTGGTGACCGATCACCATCTGCCCGGAGACACGCTGCCGGGCGCAGAGGCTATTATCAACCCTAACCTGCCCGACTGTGAATTCCCGTCGAAATCGCTGGCGGGCGTTGGTGTTGCCTTCTACCTGATGCTGGCGCTGCGCACCTTTTTGCGTGACAAAGGCTGGTTTGATGAACGCGGCATTGCACCGCCGAATCTGGCGGATTTGCTCGATCTGGTTGCGCTTGGCACGGTGGCCGACGTGGTTCCGTTGGATGCCAATAATCGCATTCTGACGTGGCAGGGCTTAAGCCGTATTCGTGCCGGAAAGTGCCGTCCGGGTATTAAAGCGCTGCTGGAGATTTCCAATCGCGACCCACTCAAACTGGCTGCCAGCGATTTAGGTTTTGCCCTCGGGCCACGGCTGAATGCGGCGGGGCGTCTGGACGACATGTCCGTTGGTGTGGCGCTGCTACTGTGCGACAACATTGGTGAAGCGCGCGTGCTGGCCAATGAGCTGGACGCGCTCAACCAAACACGCAAAGAGATCGAGCAGGGGATGCAGACGGAAGCGCTGACTCTGTGTGAAAAGCTGGAACGCAGTAGTGATACGCTACCGGGCGGTCTGGCAATGTACCACCCTGAGTGGCATCAGGGCGTGGTGGGGATTCTGGCATCACGCATTAAGGAGCGCTTCCACCGTCCGGTGATTGCGTTTGCGCCTGCCGGCGACGGTACGCTCAAAGGCTCCGGACGCTCGATTCAGGGGCTACACATGCGCGATGCGCTGGAGCGCCTGGACACCCTTTATCCTGGCATGATCCTCAAGTTTGGCGGCCACGCTATGGCAGCAGGTTTGTCGCTGGAAGAGGCGCAGTTTGAGCGTTTCCAGCAGCGTTTCGGCGAACTGGTAACCGAGTGGCTGGATCCCGCCTTACTACAGGGTGAAGTGGTATCAGATGGTGCTCTGAGCGCAGCGGAGATGACCATGGAGGTCGCGCAAATGCTGCGTGATGCCGGACCGTGGGGGCAAATGTTCCCAGAACCGCTGTTTGACGGGCATTTCCGGCTGCTTCAGCAACGCCTGGTCGGTGAGCGTCATCTGAAGGTAATGGTTGAGCCTGTTGGCGGCGGCCCACTGCTGGACGGTATTGCATTTAATGTTGATACCACCTGCTGGCCCGACAACGGTGTTCGCGAAGTTCAGCTTGCCTACAAACTGGATATTAACGAGTTTCGTGGCAACCGCAGCTTGCAGATTATAATCGACAATATCTGGCCACTTTAGCGTCACTAATCGCTATAAAAAAGGGCGTGGATTAGTTACAATCCCGCTCTTATAACCGCATTTTGACTAGTCCAATAAAAGAAATCAGACAATGTTTGAAATTAATCCGGTAAATAACCGCATTCAGGACCTCACGGAGCGCTCTGACGTTCTTAGGGGGTATCTTTGACTATGATGCCAAGAAAGAGCGTCTGGAAGAAGTAAACGCCGAGCTGGAACAGCCGGACGTGTGGAACGAACCCGAACGTGCCCAGGCGCTGGGTAAAGAGCGTTCCTCCCTTGAGGCCATCGTTGATACGCTCGATCAGATGAGCCAGGGCCTGGAAGATGTCTCCGGCCTGCTGGAGCTGGCTGTAGAAGCCGATGACGAAGAAACCTTTAACGAAGCCGTAGCAGAACTCGATACCCTGGAAGATAAGCTGGCCCAGCTGGAATTCCGTCGTATGTTCTCCGGTGAATATGACAGCGCAGATTGCTATCTCGATATCCAGGCTGGCTCCGGCGGTACGGAAGCGCAGGACTGGGCAAGCATGCTGATGCGAATGTATCTGCGTTGGGCTGAAGCGCGCGGCTTTAAGACCGAAATTATTGAAGAGTCTGAAGGTGAAGTCGCGGGTATTAAATCCGTGACCATCAGAATTGCTGGCGAGTATGCTTACGGTTGGCTGCGTACTGAAACCGGCGTACACCGCCTGGTACGTAAAAGCCCGTTCGATTCAGGTGGCCGTCGCCATACGTCGTTCAGTTCGGCGTTTGTCTACCCGGAAGTTGACGATGATATTGATATCGATATCAACCCGGCGGATCTGCGTATCGACGTTTATCGCGCCTCTGGTGCGGGCGGTCAGCACGTTAACCGTACAGAATCTGCGGTGCGTATTACCCACATCCCGACCGGGATTGTGACGCAGTGTCAGAACGACCGTTCCCAGCACAAGAACAAAGACCAGGCCATGAAGCAGATGAAAGCGAAGCTTTATGAACTGGAAATGCAGAAGAAGAATGCCGAGAAACAGGCGATGGAAGACACCAAGTCAGATATCGGCTGGGGTAGCCAGATTCGTTCTTATGTCCTTGATGACTCCCGCATCAAAGATCTGCGTACCGGGGTTGAAACCCGCAACACGCAGGCGGTGCTGGATGGCAGCCTGGATCAATTTATCGAAGCAAGTTTGAAAGCAGGGTTATGAGGAACCAACATGTCTGAACAACACGTACAGGGCGCTGACGCGGTAGCCGACCTTAACAATGAACTGAAAACGCGCCGTGAGAAGCTGGCGAGCCTGCGTGAGCAGGGGATCCCGTTCCCGAACGACTTCCGTCGCGATCATACCTCAGACCAACTGCATGCTGACTTCGATGCGAAAGAAAATGAAGAGCTGGAAGCGCTGAATATTGAGGTCTCCGTTGCTGGTCGTATGATGACCCGTCGTATTATGGGTAAAGCATCATTCGTTACGTTGCAGGACGTTGGCGGCCGCATTCAGCTGTACGTTGCTCGCGACGATCTGCCGGAAGGCGTTTACAACGAGCAGTTCAAAAAATGGGATCTGGGCGATATCCTCGGCGCGAAAGGTAAGTTGTTCAAGACCAAGACCGGTGAGCTGTCTATCCACTGCACCGAGCTGCGTCTGCTGACCAAAGCGTTGCGCCCGCTGCCGGACAAATTCCACGGTCTGCAGGATCAGGAAGCGCGCTATCGTCAACGCTACCTGGATCTCATCTCTAACGATGAATCCCGCAATACCTTTAAAGTGCGTTCACAGATTATGGCTGGCATCCGTCAGTTCATGGTTGGTCGCGGCTTTATGGAAGTCGAAACCCCAATGATGCAGGTAATCCCTGGCGGTGCGGCGGCGCGTCCGTTTATCACCCATCATAACGCGCTGGATCTGGACATGTACCTGCGTATCGCGCCGGAACTGTACCTCAAGCGTCTGGTGGTTGGTGGCTTCGAACGCGTATTCGAAATTAACCGTAACTTCCGTAACGAAGGCATCTCTGTTCGCCATAACCCTGAGTTCACCATGATGGAACTCTACATGGCTTATGCGGACTACAAAGATCTCATCGAACTCACCGAATCTCTGTTCCGTACGTTGGCGCAGAACGTTCTGGGAACGACGGAAGTGCCTTACGGCGAAGAAGTCTTCGACTTCGGTAAGCCGTTCGAAAAACTGACCATGCGCGAAGCGATTCAGAAATACCGTCCGGAAACCAATATGGCCGATCTGGATAACTTCGATTCTGCAAAAGCGATTGCTGAATCTATCGGCATCAAAGTTGAGAAGAGCTGGGGTCTGGGCCGTATCGTGACCGAGATTTTTGAAGAAGTTGCGGAAGCGCACCTGATTCAGCCGACCTTCATTACCGAGTACCCGGCAGAAGTTTCTCCACTGGCGCGTCGTAATGACGAAAATCCGGAAATCACCGATCGCTTCGAATTCTTTATCGGCGGACGTGAAATCGGTAACGGCTTCAGCGAGCTGAACGATGCAGAAGATCAAGCGCAGCGTTTCCAGGATCAGGTTAACGCTAAAGATGCGGGTGATGACGAAGCGATGTTCTACGACGAAGACTACGTTACCGCTCTGGAACACGGTCTGCCGCCGACTGCGGGCCTGGGTATTGGTATCGACCGTATGGTTATGCTGTTCACCAACAGCCACACCATTCGCGATGTGATCCTGTTCCCGGCGATGCGTCCGGTTAAGTAAGATGTGAAATGCCGAATGGCGGCTGATGCATTATCCGGCCTACGATCCGTTACGTAGGCCAGGTAAGCGTAGCGCCATCCGGCAATCAATTCCCGTTGGCAAACTTGCGCAGCAATTCTCGCGCCTTATTATTTGCAACCTGCATTACCATCCACGGGCTAAAGGCCCATGGCGTCGCGTCAATCCCGCTTAAAACATCCTCAAGATTGCTCCATTGGTAATCCATCACTTCATCCGCGTTCGGCTGTAACTGACTGACGATGTGCGCGGTGTAAACCGGGCAGACTTCATTTTCCACTATTCCACTCGGGTCCGTCGCGCAATATCGGAAATCAGGATAGACGGGTGTAAGATCGCTAATATCGGCACCCAGCTCGAAGCGAGCGCGGCGGACAATAGCCGCTTCGGTAGTTTCACCCAGCTGTGGGTGTCCGCAAACCGAATTGGTCCAGACGCCTGGCCAGGCTTTTTTGTGCAGCGACCGGCGGGTGACCAGCAGTTGACCTTGCTCGTTAAATATCCAGCATGAGAAAGCGGAGTGCAGGAGGGTTGCGGCGGTATGCGCCGTATACTTTTCCAGCGTTCCACAGGGTTGGTCCTGCTCGTTCAATAAAATGACATGTTCCTGTCGCATTGCGTCCACCCTCAATCTTAAGCACCCATATTATATGCTTAATTAAGGCATATTGATTAACTGAGGGTGTGAAATGCAAGGGTTGACGCTTCGTTGCGCGATATGATTTGGCATCCGGTTTCTGGCTGCTATGATAAAGCGTCTGGAAATGTTGCGAGGTATTGTTTTGAGTGCAGGACGCCTGAAGAAAAATAGCTTAAGTATCGTGATGCTGCTGTGTGTAGGTCTGCTGTGTGTAGGTCTGCTGTTAGTAGGCTGTTCCGGTAGCAAGTCGTCTGATACAGGAAGTTATTCCGGCTCCCTATATACCGTGAAGCGGGGAGATACGCTATACCGTATTTCGCGCGCCACCGGTACCAGCGTGAAAGAGATCGCCCGCCTGAATAACATTCCACCGCCCTATACGATTGAAGTGGGGCAAAAGCTGAAGGTCAGCGGCGGTGCGAAAACCAGTTCAAGCTCTGGCAAAACAACCAAGAAATCCTCGACCAAAACGGCGGCGGTCAGACCATCTTCATCTGTGCCGCAGTCATCCTGGCCGCCAGTGGGGCAACGCTGCTGGTTGTGGCCTGCCAGCGGTAAAGTGATTCTGCCTTATTCAACCGCGGACGGCGGTAATAAAGGTATTGATATCTCCGCTGCGCGCGGTACGCCGATTTATGCAGCAGGAGCCGGGAAGGTAGTTTATGTCGGGAATCAACTGCGGGGCTACGGTAATCTCATTATGATTAAGCACAGTGAGGACTACATCACTGCGTATGCGCATAATGACACCATGCTGGTGAACAACGGCCAAAACGTGAAGGCCGGGCAAAAGATAGCGACAATGGGCAGCTCGGATGCGACGACAGTGCGGCTGCATTTCCAGATCCGCTATCGGGCAACAGCGATCGATCCGCTGCGTTATTTACCGCCGCAGGGCAGTAAACCAAAATGCTAACGGTGAATTAATCGCCAGTCAGACGGTCAGCCCCTTGCCAGGAAGAGCGTAAGGTTTATAATCCCTTACGCACTTCAAAGCGGGCGTAGTTCAATGGTAGAACGAGAGCTTCCCAAGCTCTATACGAGGGTTCGATTCCCTTCGCCCGCTCCAATCTCAGCTGTTCTAAAGTTCTATCATTTCTCCTGTATTCAGAAATCAATAGCAACCTTTTTTATTTCACTACATATATGTTTTTACGCATGTGATATTGATTTTGTTCCCCACTGGCGTATTCTGATCCGCAAACGAGCAGGGGGAATAATGTCGTTTACTTCCTTACAACTTTTCAAGAATCTGTCTGATGAAACCCGGCTGGGCATCGTATTATTGCTCAGGGAGATGGGAGAGCTGTGCGTGTGCGATCTCTGCACGGCGCTGGATCAGTCACAGCCCAAGATTTCCCGCCACCTGGCAATGCTACGGGAAAGTGGTCTATTGCTGGATCGCAAACAGGGCAAGTGGGTTCACTACCGCTTATCTCCGCATATTCCTTCCTGGGCCGCTCAGGTAATTGAGCAAGCCTGGTTAAGCCAACAGGACGACGTACAGGCCATCGCCCGTAAGCTGGCATCGGCAAACTGCTCTGGTAGCGGTAAGGCTGTTTGCATCTAAAAAATTTGCCTGAACATATATGATTTTTCAAATGTGAGGTATTCAAAATGAAAACGTTAACGGTGTTTGACCCGGCAATGTGCTGCAGTACCGGCGTATGTGGCTCAGATGTCGATCAGGTTCTGGTTGATTTTTCTGCTGATGTGCAGTGGCTGAAAGGACGTGGTGTACAGGTTGAACGTTACAACCTGGCGCAGCAGCCCATGAACTTTGTTCAGAATGAGAAAGCGAAAGCATTCCTCGAAGCATCTGGGGCAGAAGGGCTTCCGTTACTGCTGTTAGACGGTGAAACGGTGATGGCTGGGCGATACCCAAAACGCGCTGAGCTGGCTCGCTGGTTCGGTATTCCGCTGGAGAAGGTAGGGTTAGCTCCCACCAGCTGTTGTGGTGGTAATACTTCCTGTTGCTGAATATGTCAGGGGGACATATGAAATTCTTACAGAACATCCCGCCTTACCTGTTCTTTACCGGCAAGGGAGGCGTAGGAAAAACGTCCATTTCCTGCGCGACGGCTGTCCGCCTTGCCGAACAGGGTAAGCGGGTTTTGCTGGTCAGTACCGATCCGGCCTCCAATGTCGGCCAGGTATTCGACCTGGCTATCGGTAACACCATTCGCCCTGTGACAGCAGTTCCTGGACTTTCCGCACTGGAGATTGATCCGCAGGAAGCCGCCCAGCAATACCGCGCCAGAATCGTTGATCCTATCAAAGGTCTTCTGCCTGATGACGTTGTTAACAGCATCAGCGAACAGCTTTCGGGGGCCTGTACCACTGAGATTGCGGCGTTCGATGAGTTCACTGGCTTATTGACAGACGCTTCCCTGCTGACCCGCTTCGATCACATCATTTTTGATACCGCGCCGACGGGCCACACGATTCGTCTGCTCCAGCTTCCCGGAGCCTGGAGCAGCTTCATCGAAAGTAACCCGGACGGAGCTTCCTGCCTTGGCCCAATGGCCGGGTTGGAAAAGCAGCGAGAGCAGTATGCTCATGCGGTAGAGGCGTTATCCGATCCTGAACGTACCCGTCTGGTTCTGGTTGCACGACTGCAAAAATCTACGCTGCAGGAAGTCGCCCGCACCCATGAAGAACTGGCTGCGATTGGCCTGAAAAACCAGTACCTGGTAATTAATGGTGTGCTGCCCAAAGCAGAAGCTGAACATGACGCCCTGGCCGCTGCGATATGGCAACGGGAGCAGGAAGCACTGGCAAATCTTCCTGCCGGTTTATCCGGGCTACCGACAGATACCCTATTGCTCCAGGCAGTCAATATGGTTGGAGTGGCTGCATTGAAGGGACTGCTGGATACCCGTTCTGAGGTATTACCGTATCCTTCAACGAACGTCCAGTACACGTCTGAAAACCTATCGCTCTCTGGCCTGGTCGATGATATCGCTCGCAGTGAACACGGCCTGATTATGCTGATGGGCAAAGGTGGTGTAGGGAAAACCACGATGGCTGCGGCTATCGCCGTCAGGCTGGCAGACATGGGGTTTGACGTGCATCTCACGACCTCTGATCCTGCTGCGCACCTGAGTACAACGCTGAACGGTAGCCTCAAAAATCTTCAGGTCAGTAGAATCAATCCACATGATGAAACCGAACGCTATCGCCAACATGTCCTTGAGACGAAGGGAAAAGATCTGGACGAAGCAGGGAAACGGCTGCTCGAAGAAGATTTACGCTCTCCCTGTACTGAAGAAATTGCCGTGTTTCAGGCCTTTTCCCGCGTGATTCGTGAAGCGAGTAAGCGGTTTGTTGTTATGGATACCGCCCCTACGGGACACACGCTTTTGTTGCTGGATGCGACCGGGGCTTACCACCGAGAGATTGCCAAAAAAATGGGGAATAAAGGTCATTTTACTACCCCAATGATGCAGCTTCAGGATCCGGATAGAACCAAAGTTCTGCTGGTTACGCTCCCTGAAACCACACCAGTGCTGGAGGCGGCAAACCTGCAGGCTGACCTTGAAAGAGCGGGGATTCATCCGTGGGGCTGGATTATCAATAACAGTCTTTCCATTGCGGATACGCTTTCTCCGTTGCTTTGCCAGCGCGCCCGGCAGGAACAGCCTCAGATTGAGGCTGTTAAGAATCAGCACGCTGACCGTATAGCGCTTGTTCCTGTGCTGGCGTCAGAGCCCGCTGGTATTGAAAAGCTCAGAGAGTTGATGAGTTAATTTTTTTGCATATACAGGGCGGCAAAGTCGCCCTGTCAGGAGGGTTTATGTTACTGGCAGGCGCTATTTTTGTCCTGACCATTGTTTTGGTTATCTGGCAACCGAAGGGATTAGGGATAGGCTGGAGTGCAATGCTAGGCGCGGGACTGGCTCTGATATCTGGCGTTGTGAATGTGGGCGATATTCCGGTGGTGTGGAATATCGTCTGGAACGCGACGGCAACGTTTATAGCTGTGATTATTATCAGCCTGCTGCTCGATGAATCCGGCTTTTTCGAATGGGCTGCGCTGCACGTTTCTCGTTGGGGTAATGGTCGTGGACGTTTGCTCTTTACGTATATCGTTCTGCTCGGTGCTGCGGTGGCGGCACTGTTTGCCAATGATGGCGCGGCACTTATTCTGACGCCGATAGTCATCGCCATGCTACTGGCATTAGGGTTCAGCAAAGGCACGACACTGGCATTTGTCATGGCCGCCGGGTTTATTGCCGATACGGCCAGTCTGCCGCTTATCGTGTCCAACCTGGTTAACATCGTTTCTGCAGACTTCTTTGGGCTGGGCTTCACTGAGTATGCGTCGGTAATGGTGCCGGTGGATATTGCCGCTATTATCGCCACGTTAGTGATGCTGCATCTGTTCTTCCGCAAAGATATTCCACCGACTTACGACCTGGCACTCCTGAAAGCACCGGCAAAAGCGATTAAAGATCTGGCAACCTTCAGAACCGGCTGGATAGTGTTGATTCTTCTGCTGGTTGGTTTTTTCGTCCTCGAGCCGCTGGGTATTCCCGTTAGCGCGATTGCGGCGGTTGGGGCTGTGATCCTGTTTGCGGTGGCGAAGCGAGGCCATGCCATTAACACCGGTAAAGTGTTACGTGGTGCGCCCTGGCAGATTGTTATCTTCTCGCTGGGGATGTATCTGGTGGTCTATGGCCTGCGCAACGCCGGGCTAACGGAATACCTCTCTTCTGTACTGAACGTACTGGCGGATAAAGGTCTCTGGGCTGCGACGTTGGGTACTGGCTTTCTGACGGCTTTCCTGTCTTCCATCATGAACAACATGCCTACCGTGCTGGTTGGTGCGCTCTCTATTGATGGCAGCACTGCAACCGGTGTTATCAAAGAGGCGATGGTCTACGCCAACGTGATTGGCTGCGATCTGGGCCCGAAAATTACACCTATTGGTAGCCTGGCAACGCTGCTCTGGCTACATGTACTTTCACAGAAGAACATGACCATCACCTGGGGATACTATTTCCGCACCGGGATCATCATGACTCTGCCTGTGCTGTTTGTAACGCTGGCCGCGCTGGCGATACGTCTCTCTTTCACTTTGTAATGAGATCCTGAAATGAACAACATCACCATTTATCACAACCCGGACTGCGGTACGTCGCGTAATACATTGGAGATGATCCGCAATAGCGGTACTGAACCAACCGTTATTTATTACCTTGAGACTCCACCATCGCGCGATGAGCTGGTCAAACTTATTGCAGATATGGCGATCTCGGTACGGGCACTGCTGCGTAAAAATGTTGAGCCTTATGAACAACTTGGTCTTGCCGAAGATAACTTCACTGACGACCAGTTAATTGACTTTATGCTGCAGCATCCGATCTTGATTAACCGTCCCATCGTGGTGACACCGCTGGGAACGAAACTGTGCCGTCCTTCTGAAGTTGTTCTGGATATCCTTCCAGAAGCCCAGAAAGGGGCTTTCGCTAAGGAAGATGGCGAGAAAGTCGTTGATGAAGCAGGTAAACGAGTGCGATAGCAATAGGATAATAAATGCTCTGGTTTTAAGCGTAAATCAGAGCAAATTTCTACTATGATAGAAATTATATTCTGGTGATGTTCAGATGATTTGAATGGTCTGGGTAGCATTTATTTTGTTTTTCAACGTTCTATACCTTAATAGTGGTAAATTATATTTTTAGAGAAAACTTGCGTAAAAGTCTATTATGATTTTTATCTGTATTTAGCACTTTGATCATCAACCTTCCAACAACAATTACTATTGTTAAAATTAAAGTAACATCTCGTAAGTTTTTAATGTTTTTATTTCTCATGGACGAAGATTTCAACACCATGGTATAATATGGCGGGAAAACATACAGGTTAATAACTTGTCAGTAATGTAAATAAATTTTCGAGGGGATTATTCCAGTGGGACGTAAATGGGCCAACATTGTTGCAAAAAAAACCGCTAAAGACGGTGCAACGTCTAACGTATATGCAAAATTCGGTGTAGAAATCTATGCTGCTGCTAAACAAGGTGAACCAGACCCAGAATCAAACTCAGCTTTAAAATTCGTTATTGAACGTGCGAAACAAGCCCAGGTTCCAAAGCACGTAATTGATAAAGCCATTGATAAAGCTAAAGGCGGCAGCGATGAAACGTTTGTGCAAGGGCGTTATGAAGGCTTTGGACCCAATGGCTCAATGATTATTGCTGAAACGCTGACTTCCAATGTTAACCGTACCATTGCTAATGTTCGCAACATTTTCAATAAAAAAGGTGGGAATATCGGCGCGGCAGGTTCTGTCAGCTATATGTTCGACAATACTGGCGTGATTGTTTTTGAAGGAACAGACCCTGACCGTATTTTTGAAATTTTGCTTGAAGCTGAAGTTGAAGTGCGCGATGTAACCAAAGAAGAAGGAAATATCGTTATTTATACTGAGTCTACAGATCTTCACAAAGGAATTGCAGCACTAAAAGCAGCTGGCATTACCGAATTCTCTACAACAGAATTAGAAATGATTGCTCAATCAGAAATTGAGCTTTCACCAGAAGATTTAGAAATCTTTGCAGGACTTGTTGATGCCCTTGAAGATGACGATGATGTCCAAAAAGTATATCATAACGTTGCAAATCTCTAATTTTAAATTAAAAGAGTCTGCCATTATGGCAGACTCTTTTAATCTCAATATTTGTTATAAAAAGGTATAGCCATCCAGATACACCTGTACGGCTTTAAGCAAGCTGATTCCCGGCGTAGTATCACCAGAATAATCAACTGCTATCATTCTTCCGTCAGGCTCGCTATCCGCCAGGTTGGTGGATACCTTCACCCAGGCTGCGTTGAAGTAAAACCGTGTCGAGCCAGCGTCCATGTTTGAAGCCAATGTTCTTCAGCGTGCCGATTTCCGTGAATCCAGCCTGCTGATTGACCTTCAGCGAACCCTGATTATTGCTATCACCGACGATGGCAATCAACTGCCGGTAACCCTGCGTTTCGGCCCAATCAATGACATGGCTTAGCAACGCTTTTCCTGCCCCCTGGCGCTGTGCTGTCGGGTCAATGTAAATCGAATCTTCGAGGGTATAGCGGTAGGCATAACGCTCACGGTAGCGGGTGAGATAGCAATACCCGATGACCTTTTCTTCTTGTAGCGCGAGCACCCACGGCAACCCCAGGCTGCGGATTTTTTCCAGGCGTGCCTGCATTTCGCGCAAATCCGGTGGGTCTGTTTCAAAGCTGCCTGTACCGTGAATAACATGATGGGCGTAAATATCGCGTATGGCGGGGATATGCTTTTCTTCTGCGTTAACGATTTTCATTGACCAGCTCCCATTGGCATCTTTATCCAGATTACCTGAAAGTCAGGAGGAGAGGGTAAGTGCAAAAAATTATGCTTCTATTTGCTTTTTCAATGTAAATAGACTTATAGATTGTAGGGAATAAAAATCGATTGCGGTTGATGCTGTCAATAATACGCAAGGTTGGTAAATACAATAACGATCAAAACCATGTACAACTCTTCGCGCGCGTATTCTGCCGGATATCAAAATACTAATTATGGTAGGTTTCAATCATGAGTTAAGAAGTTATTTGATTTCATTGCATTTTTACTGTACTTAGTCCTGCAAGTGACTGTACCTGTATTTTCATTTCATTGACTATGTCTGCTACTTAAAATTAAGTTATATTGTCTACATTGTTGTCTTTACTGTTATCGGAGTCATTATTATCAGAATTTTCTCTATCCGCACATAATAGTTACCGTGCAAACAGTTGCGCAGTGTAGCTATGCTAACCAGCAATAGTTATCATCGTCACAAGGCTTCGTTTCGCAAACTTAATCTAAATCCAGTATTCAATACCAGGTGGATTAGGATAATTTGACCTAAAATACTTTTTTTGCCCAAGAGTATTCTTGTTGCGTAGAAACAACAGGCACTGAATGATAAAATCCCTGGGTTTATACCTCCTTTCCAAGGATTAGAGGATGGGGTGTGGATAGTCAATAAGACGAAAGAATTAATTGCTTCATAACCCTATTACGAAATAAGCGGCAGTGCATCTTACATGGTCGACAACTGTCAGTGAATGACCGTAACTTATTGAAAACGCTTATTTTTACTATGATGTAAGATATAAGGGCAGATATGTTAAGTATGCGTCGACATGCCAATTTTATTAAACGTTTAAAGTCTGTTAGCTGTTTATTTACGGCAAGCGTACTTTTCCCGATGCAAATCTCCGCAGCGGTATCTGATTATGACGATTTGGTTATTAAAGCTCGGGGAGGTAATAGTGCACCGTTATTGCATTATCTTGAGGATCAGGGAAAGAAAAGCGCGCTAACGCCAAATCAGGTTGCCGACTGGCTGCAGGTTTCCGGTTGGGTTGATAACAACGATAAAACCACCATTGAAATCTGGCTGCAGTATCGTGGGCAGATGGATGTGCCTGCACGAGGGAAAGTTGCTGCCGCGCGCGCGTATCGTAATCTGAAGAACTGGAATGATTCGTTAGCGGTGTGGAATAGCGTTTTACAGGAAGAGCCTGACAACGTTGATGTACGTACCGGCTGGATAATGACGTTAGCGGATGCTCGCTACAATCAGCAAGCGCTTACTGAAGCGAACAAATGGGCGCAGGCGCATCCGGGGGCTGATTCCGACGCGCTACTTGCCTATGTATATCACTCTCAGGGGAAAAACTGGGACGCGCTGTTGGTTGCCAGCCAGGCGGATGACGTTGAGCCGGGCAACAAAAATGCGCAATCTACGCTGCTGTCTGCGCTGTCAGCAAACCGCGTTTCCGGACCCGCTTTAAATATGGCGGAAGTCGTACCCACGGCGGATCCTGTAAAGCGTCGCCTTGAGCTCGATGCGGCCGCCGAAATGGTGCGTTCTTCCTATACCTCCGCACGTAATGAAGAAGAACGATTCATCGTGGCGGACAAAGCGCTGGCCCGTTATGACCAGTTGCTGACGGCCTGGAAGGATGAACCGTCCGCACAGAATGATGTTCGTCGGGCGAGAATTGACCGCATGGGCGCCCTTCTGGTACGTAAACGAACTTCTGAAGTGATTAAGGAATACGAATCACTGTCTGCGAGCGGCGAAGTGCCAAACTATGCTAAACGCTGGGTAGCATCGGCATGGTTAAGTGAACGCCAGCCGGAAAAAACCGAAGCGATGCTGATGAGCATCTACTACCCCAATGGACCGATTCCTGTGACGCCGCTCGGTCCTGAGGATCAGCAGGATCTGTTCTACGCCCATATTGATAACGAAAACTTTGATGCTGCTAAAAAACAGGTCGAAAACTTAATCAAAGAGAGTCCGTACCTGCGACGCATCTATGGTTCGCCAACGCCGCAGCCGAACGATAACTGGCTGCTCGGGCAGTCGCTGCTGACGCAATACCATATCGCTGCTAATGAACTACCAGAGGCAGAAAAGCTCTCAGAGCATCTGGCGCGAACCGGCTCTGGTAACCAGGGGCTGCGCATATCCTATGCCTCTGTTCTTGAAGCACGTGGCTTGCCGCATGCGGCAGAGAAAGAGCTGAAGCTGGCGGAAGTGATCGAGCCAAGCAACCTTGAGCTGGAGCGTCAACAGGCTTACGTGGCATTGGATCTCCAGGAGTGGAAGCAGGCCGATGAACTAACGGATGACGTTATCGCCCGTAGCCCGGATGATGAAGCGACTCTGCGCCTCGCGCGTATTCGTGATGTTCACAAAATGTCGGAAGTGCGCATTAGCGGCACGCAGGGGATTTCGTCCGATAGCCCAGTCAGCGGTAAGAATGATTTCAACATCAATACGGCTATTTACAGCCCGCCAATTAACGACAACTGGCGACTGTTTACCGGATTCAACTTTGCTACCGGTGAATTTGAAGAAGGGAAGGGAATCAGCCGCGATCTGGCGGCTGGCGCAGAATGGACTTCCCGTGATTACTGGGCGGAAATGGAAGTGTCTGGCCGAAATTATGGCGATGGTCAGAAGATTGGTGGCCGTCTTTCCGGCTGGCATGACTTCAATGACAACTGGCGCGTAGGCGGTTCGGCCGAGCGCTTATCGCGTAATACGCCACTGCGTGCGCTGCGTAGCGGCGTGTATGCCAACGGCGGAGATATGTTTGTCCGCTGGTATCAAAACGAACGACGTGAATATCAACTGTCGTTTGCCGCCTCACATTTCTCGGACGGTAACGATCGTATCGAATACGGACTCAGCGGAAAAGAGCGCATCTGGACGACGCCGCGCTTCACGCTGGACTTTACTCCGGGCATCGGCGGGAGCACCAACACCAAAGAAAATGTGCCGTATTACAACCCGAAGAGTGATTTTTCCGTGGTACCCGGTCTGAGCGCTGAGCAGGTTCTTTACCGCCACTATGACACAGTGTGGACGCAGCAAGGCCTGGCTGGCGTGGGCGGCTATTGGCAGCAAGGCCAGGACGCAGGCGCTATTGTTCAGGTGGGATACGGACAACGACTCAAATGGAACAACGTCGTAGATGGCGGGGTGATGCTGATTTGGGATAAACGCCCCTACGACGGTAAACGTGAGCGGAATATCTCCCTCGCTTTCGATTTAAATGTCAGGTTTTAAGGATTGTTCATGCTGAAAAGATGCCTGTGGCTTAGCGCATTAATCGCTGGCTGGTTGATGATTACCGCGTGCAGTAGTGCGCACAATACAACGCCTCGTTATGTTCCTCCCGCAGAGAGAACGCCGCTGACGGCTGATCATCCGTGGCCAAAAAATAGCTTCCTGGTACTGGGTTATCACGATGTTGAAGATGGCGCAGCGGATCAGCGCTATCTTTCTGTGCGCACCAGCGCATTGAGCGACCAAATGGCCTGGCTGCGTGATAATGGCTATAACCCGATCAGCGTGCAGCAAATCCTGGACGCCCATGACGGTAAAATCGTACTGCCGGAAAAGGCTGTACTGCTCACCTTTGATGACGGATACAGCAGTTTTTATACCCGAGTCTGGCCGCTGCTGAAAGCCTACAACTGGCCTGCACTCTGGGCGCCGGTAGGCAGTTGGGTCGATGCGCCAGCCAATAAAAAAGTCGATTTTGGCGGCTTAATGACCGCGCGCGATAAATTCGCCACCTGGAAGATGGTCGAAGAGATGGGCAAATCGCCGCTGGTAGAAATTGGTGCGCATACCTGGGCGTCGCATTTCGGTGGTGATGCCAACCCGCAGGGGAGTAAAGAACCGGCGGTGGCGAATCATCTTTACGATAAGAAAACAGGAACTTACGAAACGGATGAGCAGTATACGCGGCGCATTAATACCGATATTTCACTGATCACCAATAAGATTAAATCGGTGACAGGGAAATCGCCGCGCGCGTGGGTGTGGCCTTATGGTGCGGCCAGTGGCACAACCTTAAATCTGACCAAAGAACATGGCTACAAGATGGCCTTCACGCTCAACGAAGGGTTGGCGAATGCCGCGTTTCTTGATGACATCCCGCGCGTGCTGATCTCTGATAATCCCTCTCTAAAGCGCTTTGCAAGTCAGGTCGCTCAGGTGCGTGAACCGCAGACGATGCGTGTGATGCATGTGGATCTGGATTACGTGTATGACAAAGACCCGGCCCAGCAGAAGCGCAACATCGATAAGCTGATCCAGCGCGTTTATGACATGCGCATTTCTCACGTTTTCCTGCAGGCGTATGCCGACCCTAAAGGTGACGGGAATATTCGCGAGCTTTATTTCCCTAACCGCTGGCTGCCGATGCGCGCCGACCTGTTTAACTATATTTCCTGGCAATTACAAACGCGGGCAGGGGTGACGGTATATGCCTGGATGCCGGTTCTGGCTTTCGATCTCGACGCTTCTATTCCACGTGTAACCGCATGGGATCCGAAAACGGGACGTACTGCTATCAATCGCGAGAACTATGTCCGCCTTTCACCCTGGAGCGGCGAAGCGCGTCAGCGCATCACTGAAATCTATGAAGACCTGGCGAAACACGCAAGCTTCAAAGGAATCTTGTTCCACGATGATGCTTTCCTGACGGACTTTGAAGACGCGTCACCGGAGGCGTTAGCCGCCTACCGCGCCGCAGGGCTTCCGGGAAGTATTGAGCAAATCCGTAGCAACCCTCAGACCTTTGAGCGCTGGACGCGCCTGAAAAGTAAGATGCTGATCGACTTCACCAAACAACTGACCCAGTCGGTGCGTAATATTCGCGGTCCGCAGGTGCAAACTGCGCGCAATATTTACGCGATGCCGGTACTGGAGCCGGAGAGTGAGGCCTGGTTTGCGCAGAACCTGAATGATTTCCTCAATACCTATGACTGGACGGCACCCATGGCGATGCCATATATGGAGCAAATCCCGGCCAATGATGCCAACGCCTGGCTCGACGGATTAGTGAATGCCGTTGCACAAACGCCCGGCGCGCTGGACAAAACCGTGTTTGAACTGCAGGCACGAGACTGGCGTAAATCCGGGGACGAGGCAGAAATCAGCGGAAAACAGATCGCCGAATGGATGCGCCAGCTGAAATTAAGCGGTGCAGGTAACTACGGCTATTACCCGGATGATTTCATCAGCGACAAACCTGAGATGTCAGAGATTCGCTCGACGTTCTCCTCATACTGGTACCCGCAAAAATGACCGATCGCATAATTGCTTTCCTGATACTTTGCCTGATGTTCAGCCTGCCGTTTGGCGTGGCTGTCATTTTTACAGGTGAAATGATGTTGAACTTCGTCTTCTTCTGGCCCTTGTTCATGTCTGCACTGTGGATAAGCGGCGGAGCCTATTTCTGGTTTTACCGTGAGCGTCACTGGAAATGGGGAGATAATACACCGCCACCGACCCTGGAAGGGAATCCGCTGGTTTCCATTCTAATCCCCTGTTTTAACGAAGGGATCAATGCGCGTGAAACCATTGGTGCTGCGATGGCGCAGCGATATAAAAATATTGAAGTGATTGCCATCAACGATGGTTCGACGGACGATACATACGAGGTTCTGGAACAGCTGGCCGTGGAATATCCAAGCCTGCGCGTGATTCATCTGGCTGAAAACCAGGGTAAAGCGCTGGCGTTGAAGACCGGTGCGGCAGCGGCGCGTAGTGATTACCTGGTTTGTATTGACGGTGATGCATTACTGGATCGCGATGCCGTCGCCTATATTGTGGCTCCGCTAATCCAGTTCCCGCGCGTCGGTGCGGTGACCGGGAATCCACGTATTCGTACCCGCTCCACGTTAATTGGCCGTGTGCAGGTCGGTGAGTTCTCTTCCATTATCGGCTTGATTAAACGTACGCAGCGAGTCTATGGGCAGATCTTTACCGTTTCCGGCGTGGTGGCGGCGTTTCGTCGCCGCGCGCTGGCGGAGGTCGGTTACTGGAGCCCGGACATGATCACCGAAGATATCGACATCAGTTGGAAGCTGCAATTGCGCCACTGGTCGATATTCTTTGAGCCACGCGCACTGTGCTGGATCCTGATGCCTGAAACGTTAAAAGGACTATGGAAGCAGCGTCTGCGTTGGGCGCAAGGCGGCGCGGAGGTATTTATCGTGAACATGCGCCGCCTGTGGTCGTGGGAGTTTCGTCGCATGTGGCCGTTGTTTTTCGAGTTCTGTTTTTCTACCGCGTGGTCGTTCGCTTACGCGATCAGTATCGTGCTGTTCCTGCTAGGGTTGATGATCCCGATGCCGGACTCACTGTACGTGCAGCATCTGTTCCCGCCAGCCTTTACCGGACTTATCCTTGGCGTGGTCTGCTTAATACAGTTTGCGGTAAGTCTGATCATCGAACGACGCTATGAAAAAGGCATTGGCGCCTCGTTGTTCTGGATTATCTGGTTCCCGGTGGTGTACTGGATGCTAAGTCTTTTCACCACGCTGGTGGCGTTTCCGAAAGTGATGCTCAAACGCAAACGCGGCAGGGCGCGCTGGGTGAGTCCTGACCGTGGCATTGGGAGGATCGAGTCATGAATCAGCCACTGATCTTTACCGAACAGCGTTTTCTGCCAAGGGCGATCGACGTGCTGTTGACGCTGGTTGCCTGGATTGGGTTTATTTACCTGATTTATAAAGGGCTGATCACGGCGCTGACGCACTCGCCCTATATGGGCGTACGACCCTTTTTCACCACGCTGGATACGGTGACGTTTTATATCCTTGTTGCTCTGGTGAATGGCCTGGTGCTGATTGGCTGGGCGAAGTACAACCAGTTTCGCTTCCGGGTGGAACGCCGCAGCCGTAGACCAGGACTGGAAGACCATGAACTGGCGGAAAGTTTACGCATTACCCGTGAGCTAGTGACAGAACTGAACAAGGCGAGAGTGCTGACGGTTCACCATTATGAAAGTGGTGAGATCAGTCATATCGATGTGGACAGGGATATCGCCGATAACCGTCTGCCGCCGCCGACGCCTGCGATGCTGGAGTATTTGCCGCCAGAGCGGGAGCCGTCGTTGCAGAAAAGATCTGAGTGATATTTCTGCTTTCAGCGGCCTCCTTCAGCCTCGCATCGGTCTATTATTAGACCCAGACAATAAAAAAATGTGAGGCAATGTCGTGGATAAAGAACTACTGGATGCAGGTTATCGGGCCTATACCGGCGAGAAGATTGACGTCTACTTCAATACGACGATATGTCAGCATTCGGGAAACTGCGTGCGGGGAAGCGCAAAGCTTTTTAACCTGAAGCGTAAACCGTGGATCATCCCGGATGAAGTGGATGTCGCGACGGTGATTAAGGTCATCGATACCTGCCCGAGCGGTGCGCTGAAATATCGCCAGAAATAAGTGAGGGAACCATGGAGATTCTTGTAGGCCACAATAAGTTTTATGTGAATGATGCTGAGGGCAATCAGGTCGCCGAGATTGTCTTTGTGCCGACAGGTGAGCATTTGAGCATCATTGAGCATACCGATGTCGATCCCAGCCTTAAAGGTCAGGGTGTCGGCAAACTGCTGGTGGCGAAAGTGGTGGAGAAAATGCGCGCTGAAAACCGCAAAGTGATTCCGCTGTGTCCGTTTGCCAAACATGAGTTTGATAAGACCCGCGAGTACGACGATATTCGCGCTTGATTATCACACGAGCGCCGGAACGCATCCCCCATCCGGCGCATCACTCCCGATGTAGCAAATCCTGATAAATTCCCGTCAGCACTCCGCTTGGGCCAAATTCCTTTTTAATCCACTGAGTCACTCGACCGGTTGCCGAATGCTGGGTCGCCAGCAGCATCCGTGAGTCCTGACGCGGGTTGTGGATCTGCCGCGTGACCAGCAACGACTTTTCCATCGCCTCGCGCACCATATAGTCCGGCAGAAAACCGATACCCTCACCCAGAATCTGGCACTGGCATTTGGTATTAAAATCGGGAACCAGGATCGACTCCTGTCCGTGTAACAGCCAGCCGACCTTTTTGTTAATGGTGTGCGCGGTGTCTTCCACCATGATGTTCGGGTACAGGCGCAGCTGGCTCTCAGAGATGGGTTCAGGCATAAAGGCCAGCGGATGATCCGGTGCGATCGCAAACGACCAACGGATTGCGCCGATCTCGGTGTAATCAATCCCTCCGCCGTCCAGTAACGTATCGGGCGCACCGATGGCGATGTTGGCGAGGTTGTTGATGATCGAATCCCAGACGCCGTTATACACCTCGGTGGTGACGGTTATCTGGCAGGTTGGAAACTGTTTCTTAAGTACCTGCAGCAGCCGTGCGGTATGCTGCGGGGTGTAGAGCAACTGGTTAATGCAGATGCGCACCCGAGCCTCGATGCCCTGGGCGATGGTATCAATGCTGCGAGTACTGCGGGTAAACAGTACCACGTCCAGCCCTGTCTCCATTCGCTTGATGGTGTAGCTAATGGCGGAGGTGGTTAAACCCAGCTCCTCAGCGGCCTTGCTGAAACTGCTGTAGCGCGCCGCCATGGTGAACGCCAGCAGGTTCTCCTCGGTAAAAATTGAATTCATCCTCTCTCCTCCCAAGCCTCAAGGCTACCGCCCCCATACGATGATTGTTGAATGTATTTGTAATCCTTATACAGAGCAATCAGTTTTGAACAGAATTTAACACCAGTTTTACATTTGATTTGAAGGCAATCACACTTCTGTCCTTTAGTTGTAGGCCGCTATCTGCGCAGCATGCCGCTTTTTAACCTGGATGACTGATTAGCGCGTAAAAGAACGTCAGCCATAAGGGAAAGATTGCACTACAGCACGTTTTACTCTCATTATTAAATTGTGTTCAACAATCGCCTCGCTAACGATGAATGAAATTTAAGCGGATATTATTCTTATCACTCTGTTGCTATTCTCAGCTTATCGAAATTTTAAAAGCCTTAAAAACTGCAGGAGAGGGACTATGTCAGAGAAAGAACTCATTACTGAATTTTTGCTGGCGGCAGAGCAGGGCAATGCACAGGGATTAAAATCCTGTCTGGCAAAAAATGTGGATATTAATGCCACTAACCGCCAGGGGCGTACCGCCATAATTATCGCCAGTCTGAATAAACATTACGACTGTGTTTCTTTATTGATTGCCGCAGGTGCTGATATTAATAAACAAGATCAAACCTGCTTTAATCCATTCTTGATTAGCTGCCTGACGAATGACTTAACGCTACTGCGTTTGGTATTACCGGCTAACCCCGATCTTAATTGCCTGAGCCGTTTTGGCGGTGTGGGTATTACGCCTGCCAGTGAAAAAGGCCATGTGGACATCGTGCGTGAACTGCTGCTGCGGACCGACATCAATGTTAATCACACCAACTTTGTCGGCTGGACGCCGCTGCTGGAAGCCATCGTGCTGAATGATGGCGGTGCGAAGCAGCAGGAGATCGTCAAGCTGCTGCTCGACCATGGTGCGAATCCGCACATGACGGATAAATACGGTAAATCCCCGCTGGAATTGGCGCGGGAGAAAGGTTACCACGAAATTGCCGAGCTGCTGATTGCGGCCGGAGCCTGACCGAGGAGCGCCACTATCGCTACGCCATCACGGCGATGTGTACGGGCGTTAACCGCAGACGGCGCGTTTCTCGCTTTCCGGGGAATGGCACGGGTTGAACAGGTTTTTTCCCGCGCAGTAAACCTGTTAATACCTGAACAGCAGCAACTGCTGACGTTACTGAGTGAAGATTGTGATAACGCGCCTAACAGCTGTCGGCTGGCGCTGACGCATTGTGAAGACCTGTTTCACTCTGGTGAATGGGTCAGTTTTTCCGAGTCGGGGATAGCCGTTGGCAACGATAAATGGATAGAAACCTCCGGTTGTCTGCGGTGGCGCATACCACGGTGGACGCCAGATACAGTAAGCCTCGCTACAGTCTACTGGCAGCGCTGGGAAGGGGTTATCCGCCAACAGCTAACAAGCGACGACACATTATTTCTGTACCAGGGTGATAACCCGTTTTATCAGGAAATCACCCGTCAATTACTCAATCGCCGACAAAGATTACTGACGGCGTTGCATACAGGAGAAAATATCTCTACAGCGGTCAGTTATTTAATTGGTCTGGGGATTGGTCTGACGCCTTCATCTGATGATTATTTAGTGGGCTTAAGCACTATTCTATTTATTCCTGGACATCCGCTGAGGAAATATCGCGAAGATTTTTTAGCGGCCTTACAATGTGCCGGAAATAATACGACGCTACTCAGCAAAATAACGCTGCAGGAAGCTTTTCATCAACGTTTTCGGGAAAGCGTTGGGCGGCTGGTAAAACATATTATTACTGAGCAACACCCCGTTTCTACACAATATATTATTGACATTAAAAATATTGGCTCAAGTTCTGGCTGCGACATGCTGTATGGCATGGCGGATGCCTGTGCCCTGAGCTACAGGTCCGGAGGGAATTATGTCGATCAGGATAGTTGTTAAAAAGAATACGTATTTTGATTCTGTCTCACTGATGTCTATCTCTACACGCGCAAATAAGCTCGATGGCGTTGAGCAGGCGTTCGTAGCTATGGCGACAGAAATGAATAAGGGCGTGCTGAAGAATCTTGGCTTGCTCACGCCTGAGCTGGAAGAGGCGAAAAGTGGCGATCTGATGATTGTCATTAAAGGTGCCAGCGAAGCGGCGAACGACCAGACGCTGGTGGCGATTGAAGAACTGTTTACGCATAAAGAGCAGGGCGGCCAGCACGAAGCGCGCTATGCCACGCTCGCCAGCGCGAAGAAACATGTTCCTGACAGCAACCTGGCGGTGATCTCGGTCAATGGACTGTTTGCTGCGCGTGAAGCGCGTCAGGCGCTGCAAAATAACCTCAACGTGATGCTGTTCTCTGACAACGTCTCTCTTGAGGACGAGCTGGCACTCAAGCAGCTGGCGCATGAAAAAGGGCTGTTGATGATGGGGCCAGACTGCGGAACCGCCATTATTAACGGCGCGGCGTTGTGTTTTGGCAACGCGGTGCGTCGCGGCAACATCGGAATTGTCGGTGCGTCTGGTACCGGAAGTCAGGAACTGAGCGTACGCATTCACGAGTTTGGCGGCGGGATTTCCCAACTGATTGGTACCGGTGGACGCGATCTGAGTGAAAAGATTGGCGGCCTGATGATGCTTGACGCGATTGGCATGCTGGAGGCTGATCCGCAAACGGAGATCATTGCGCTGATCTCCAAACCGCCTGCGCCAGCGGTGGCGCGCAAGGTGCTGGAACGCGCGCGCGCTTGCCATAAGCCCGTTGTGGTGTGTTTCCTTGGGCGTGAAGCCGCACCTGCGGATGAAAAAGGCCTGCTGTTTGCACGCGGCACCAAAGAAGCGGCGCTGAAAGCGGTGCTGCTGACCGGCGTTAAAAAAGAGAGTTTGGATCTACATCCGCTCAACTGGCCGCTGATTGAAGAGGTCCGCGCCCGTCTGACCCCGCAGCAAAAGTATATTCGCGGCTTGTTCTGCGGTGGCACGCTGTGCGATGAGGCGATGTTTGCCGCCATGGAAAAACACGCGGAAGTTTACAGCAACATTCATCCGGATCCGGCGTTCCGCCTGCAAGATCTCAACCGCAGCGTCGGGCATACCTTCCTCGATTTCGGTGATGATGATTTCACCAACGGTAAACCGCACCCGATGATCGATCCCACCAACCGCATTAGTCGTCTGTTGCAGGAAGCGCGCGATCCTGAAGTCGGCGTGATCGTGATGGACTTCGTGCTTGGATTTGGAGCGCATGAAGATCCGGTCGGTGTGATGCTCGACGCGATTGTTGAAGCCAAAGCGATCGCTGCCGCAGACGACCGTCCGCTGGAGATCCTCGGCTACGTGTTGGGCACCTCCCTCGATACGCCGTCACTGGAAAAACAGTGCCAGATGCTGACCGATGCTGGCGTCATCTGGGCGAGCAGTAGCACCAACACCGGATTGCTGGCGCGTGAATTTATCTGTAAAGGGGAGGAAGCCTGATGAGCCAGACACTGTTTAACCAGCCGCTGAATGTGATTAATGTCGGCATCGCGATGTTCAGCGATGACCTGAAAAAGCAGAACGTACCCGTGACTCAGCTCGACTGGACGCCGCCGGGACAGGGCAACATGCAGGTAGTGGCCGCCCTGGACGAGATTGCCGATTCGCCGCTGGCAGACAAAATCGCTGCCGCTAACCAGCAGGCGCTGGAACGTATTATCCAGTCGCATCCGGTGCTTATTGGCTATGACCAGGCAATCAATGTCGTGCCGGGGATGACCCGCAACACCATCCTGCACGCCGGACCGCCGATCCGCTGGGAAAAAATGTGCGGCGCAATGAAGGGCGCGGTAACCGGGGCGTTGGTGTTTGAAGGCCTGGCGAAAGATCTAGATGAAGCCGCCGAGCTTGCCGCCTCCGGCGAAATTATCTTCTCTCCGTGCCACGAGCATGACTGCGTTGGTTCTATGGCGGGTGTGACGTCGGCGTCGATGTTTATGCACATCGTAGAGAACAAAACCTACGGCAACCGCGCATATACCAATATGAGCGAGCAGATGGCGAAGATCCTGCGCATGGGAGCGAACGATCAGAGCGTTATCGATCGTCTGAACTGGATGCGTGATGTGATGGGACCGATGTTGCGCGATGCCATGAAGCTGGCGGGAGAAATCGATCTGCGCCTGATGTTGGCACAGGCGCTGCACATGGGCGATGAGTGTCATAACCGCAACAACGCCGGGACGGCGCTGCTGATTCAGGCGCTGACGCCGTGGATTATTCAGACCGGTTATCCGGTTGAGCAGCAGCGTGAGGTGTTCGAATTCGTCCTTAGCAGCGATTACTTCTCCGGGCCGACCTGGATGGCAATGTGTAAAGCGGCAATGGACGCCGCCCACGGTATTGAATACAGCACCGTGGTGACGACGATGGCGCGTAACGGCGTTAAGTTCGGTCTGCGCATCAGCGGGTTGCCGGGGCAATGGTTTACCGGTCCGGCGCAACAGGTGATAGGTCCGATGTTTGCGGGCTATAAGCCGGAAGATTCCGGTCGTGATATCGGCGATAGCGCGATTACCGAAACCTACGGCATTGGCGGTTTTGCCATGGCGACGGCACCGGCTATCGTGGCGCTGGTGGGGGGAACGGTCGAAGAGGCGGTCGATTTCTCTCGCCAGATGCGCGAAATCACCCTCGGTGAAAACCCCAACGTCACGATTCCGCTGCTGGGTTTTATGGGGGTACCGACCGCGATAGATATTACACGCGTAGGCAGCACCGGTATTTTGCCGGTGATTAACACCGCAATTGCGCACAAAGACGCAGGGATCGGCATGATCGGCGCCGGAATAGTCCACCCGCCGTTCGCCTGTTTTGAAAAGGCGATCCTCAACTGGCGTGACCGCTACTGCTAATAACAACAATCGGGGCTAACGGCGTTAGCCCCACAGTAGCAAAGCGCAAAACGTTGCTTACCTGCAGGGCTGGGCGATCCCTGAGATCGCAAACGATGCTTAACCTGTGAAGGATATTCCATGAACAGCATAAAACTAGAATGGAAACGTGGTGACTGGGCGGCTTACTTCGGGCTGATGACCAACAACCTGACTAACCTGCTGACAATGATGGGGCTGCTCATTTTTGTCGTCGGGATCCCTACCGAAATTGTGTATGGGCGCATTGCGCCTGCCTTTGGTCTGGCGGTGCTGGTGGCCAGTGTCTGCTATGCCTGGTTTGGCCTGCAGATGGCAAAGCACACAGGGCGTAATGACGTGACGGCACTGCCGTCCGGACCGAGCGCACCGTCAATCTTTACCGTCACCTTCCTGGTACTGATGCCGGTTTATCAGCAAACCAAAGATGCCAACTTCGCGATCCAAATCGCGCTGGTGTGGTGTTTTGTCGAAGCGTTGATCCTGGTGGGCGGCTCCTTCCTGGGCGAGACCATCCGCAAGATGATCCCGCGTACGGTACTGCTTTCTTGTCTGTCCGGCCTGGGATTGCTGCTACTGGCGATGAACCCGATGCTGCAGGCATTTGAAGCGCCGACCGTCTCTTTCATCGTCTTGTTACTGATCTTCATTAACTGGTTCGGTAAGAAGCCGATTTTTGCCCGCATTCCTACCGGCTTACTGCTGCTAATTGCCGGTACGGCCCTGGCGTGGATCTCCGGTTTGCAAAGCCCGGAAGCGATTAAATCCTCGATGTCTTCCTTTGGCTTCAACCCGCCGGAAATTCATGTCGACAGCTTCCTGCAAGGTTTGCCGCACGCGCTGCCGTATCTGGCCTCTGCGGTCCCTTTGGGTCTGGCGAACTACATTTTTGACCTCGAGAACATTGAAAGCGCACATGCGGCAGGTGATGAGTACAACACCCGCAAGGTGATGATGGCGAACGGTTTCGCCTCCATGCTTGGCTGCATGCTGGGCAACCCGTTCCCGGTGACCGTGTATGTTGGGCATGCGGGCTGGAAAGCGATGGGCGCCAGCATCGGCTATACCTTGGCATCTGGTATCACCATGTTCCTGGTGCCGCTGTTTGGCCTGGGCGCGTTTATGCTCGCCATTATTCCGATGACCGCGATCGTGCCGATTCTGGTGTTTATCGGCGTAGTGACCGCCAATCAGGTGGTGCGAGAAACGCCCAAAGTCGAGGTTCCCGTGATCTTCATCTGCCTGTTCCCGTGGATCGCTAACTGGGCGCTAACCATCGTCAACAGCGTGATGGGCGCTGCCGGAACATCTGCGGGGAAACTGGGGAGCGATCTGCTGCACAGCAAAGGTGTCTATTACGACGGACTGGTGCATCTGGGTAGCGGCGCGCCGCTGGCCAGTATGCTGTGGGGCTGCGTCGCTATCTTCGCCATTATGAATAAGCCGTTACGCGGGGCGATTGCCGCAGCCTTTGGGGCGCTGTTATCGCTGTTTGGCGTGATCCACTCCCCGGCGGTTGGCTTTGCTGAAGGCAGCTCGATGATGTTTGTTGTGGCCTACCTGATGATGAGCGGCATGTTTGTCCTCAAGCATGTTCTTGATAGCCGTGAAGCGGTGACTGCGCCTGAGCAGGAACCGTCAAAAACGACCTGAATCGCCTGTAAGCGGAAGATAACACTATGAAAGAACTTGTGGTCGTTGCCATTGGCGGCAACAGCATTATCAAAGATAACGCCAGCCAGTCGATTGAGCACCAGGCTGAGGCGGTGAAGGCAGTGGCGGATACGGTGCTGGAGATGCTGGCATCGGACTACAACATTGTGCTGACACACGGTAACGGGCCGCAGGTAGGGCTGGATCTCCGGCGTGCGGAAATCGCGCACGAACGTGAAGGACTGCCGCTTACCCCACTGGCAAACTGCGTCGCCGATACGCAGGGCGGCATCGGCTATTTGATCCAACAGGCGCTGAACAACCGTCTGGCACGACGCGGCGAGCAAAAGGCGGTCACGGTGGTCACGCAGGTGGAGGTCGACAAAAACGATCCGGGCTTTGCTAACCCGACCAAGCCTATCGGGGCGTTCTTCAATGAAGCGCAGCGTGACGAGCTGCTGCGAGTCAACCCGGGCTGGCATTTTGTGGAGGATTCGGGGCGCGGCTACCGCCGGGTTGTGGCCTCCCCTGAACCAAAACGTATTGTTGAAGCAGAGGCGATCAAAACGCTGACACAGCAAGGCTTTGTGGTGATTGGCGCGGGCGGTGGCGGGATCCCGGTGGTGCGTAGCGATCAGGGGGATTACCAGAGCGTGGACGCAGTGATTGATAAAGATCTCTCCACGGCGCTGCTGGCGCAGGAGATTTGCGCCGACATTCTGGTGATCACCACCGGCGTCGAGCAGGTCTGTATTCATTTTGGCAAACCCAATCAGCAGGCGCTGGATACGGTGGATGTCGCCACGATGACGCGTTATATGCAGGAAGGGCATTTCCCGCCGGGCAGCATGTTACCCAAGATCGTTGCCAGCCTGACGTTCCTGGCGCGTGGCGGTAAGCGGGTGATCATCACCACGCCGGAATGCCTGCCCGCCGCACTGCGCGGTGAAACGGGCACCCATATTGTCCATTCCTGAGAGGAGATGCGAATGAAGGAAAGTAACAGCCGTCGTGAATTTTTAAGTCAGAGCGGAAAAATGGTGACCGCTGCCGCGCTTTTTGGCGCAGTGGCCCCGGTCGCGTATGCTGCTAATCCTGTCGGGAACACCTGCGGGGCGAAGAGCACAATGACGATTAATGATAAGCACTATTACCTTGATAACGTCCTGCTGGAAGTGGGGTTTGATTACGAAAACTCGGTGGTGGTGCATACCCGTACCGCGCTGCAAACTGTTGAAGTCCAGGACGGGAAAATTGTTGCGCTGCGCGAGAATAAGCAGCATCCGGATACGACGCTGCCGCACTACGATGCAGGTGGAAAGCTGATGTTGCCCGCCATGCGCGACATGCACATCCATCTGGATAAAACCTTTTACGGCGGTCCGTGGCGTTCACTGAACCGCCCGGCGGGCACCACCATTCAGGATATGATTCGTCTGGAACAAAAGCTGCTGCCTGAACTCCAGCCTTATACCCAGGAGCGCGCGGAAAAGCTCATCGATCTGCTGCAATCCAAAGGCACCTCGATCGCCCGCAGCCATTGCAATATCGAACCGGTTTCCGGGCTGAAAAACCTGGAAAACCTGCAGGCGGTGCTGGCGCGTCGCCAGTCGGGTTTTGCCTGCGAAATCGTGGCGTTTCCACAACATGGCCTGCTGTTATCAAAATCTGAACCACTGATGCGCGAAGCGATGCAGGCGGGGGCGCATTATGTCGGTGGTCTGGACCCAACCAGCGTGGATGGGGCGATGGAAAAATCACTCGATACCATGTTCCAGATAGCGCTCGATTACAACAAAGGCGTGGATATCCATCTGCATGAAACCAGTCCGGCAGGCGTAGCGGCGGTGAATTACATGGTGGAAACGGTTGAGAAAACCCCGCAACTGAAAGGCAAGCTGACCATCAGCCATGCGTTTGCGCTGTCTACGCTGAACGAACAGCAGGTGGATGAACTCGCAACCCGCATGGCGGCGCAGCAGATTACCATTGCTTCGACGGTGCCGATTGGCACGATGCACATGCCGCTAAAACAGCTGCGCGACAAAGGCGTGGAAGTGATTACCGGGACCGACAGCGTGATTGACCACTGGTCGCCGTACGGCCTGGGGGATATGCTGGAAAAGGCGAATCTGTACGCGCAGCTCTATATTCGCCCGAACGAACTCAATCTGTCGCGGGCGCTGTTCCTTGCAACCGGCGATGTGCTGCCGCTTAACGATAAAGGTGAGCGCGTCTGGCCGAAAGCGCAGGATGAAGCCAGCTTTGTGCTGGTGGATGCCTCCTGCTCATCGGAAGCGGTCGCGCGAATCTCTCCACGTACCGCGACCTTCCATAAAGGGCAACTGGTGTGGGGGAATGTCGCAAGCTAGTTTGGTTTTCCGCGCAGCGGCAATCGCTGCTGCACGCTCTTACCGTTAACCGACGATCCCCAGATAGCCGTGAACCCCCATATATACGCCGACCATCGCGATGAGTGCGCTGGAAAAATAGGGCGCTTTACGCGCCAGTGTGTTAAACCCGTTCCAGCGTTTGGCCGCCTGTTGCACGCTGATTGCCGCGGCCACGCCCACCGTTACCAGCGTTATCGCCAGCCCGAGGCTGAAGCACAGCACCATGGAGGCACCCAGCGTGAAGGCTTTGAGCTGGATGCATATCAGCAGCACCGTAATGGCAGCAGGGCACGGGATCAGCCCACCGGTCAGACCGAACAGTAATATTTGGCCGTTGGTGACCTCTTTGCCCGCAAAGCGGCGCTGAATATCGGTGGCATGCGCCCGTTCGTGGGCGTCCTGATACGCTTTCGAACCCTCGCTCAGCCCTGCTAACGCGGCATGGTTATGATCGTGGTCATGATGATGGTGATGATCGTCATCGTGGTCATGATGGTGGTGATGGTCGTCATGATCATGGTGGTGGTGATGCCCGTGATCGTGGTCGTGATGCGTCTGGGCCAGCCAGTTCTGCTCTCCCTGCCAGGTTCGCCAGAACATCCAGAACGCGGTACCAAGAATAATAATTGCCGAGATAAACTGCAGCCAGGGCTCGACGGTCTGGGCAGTAAACGCTTTGCTGATATACATCCCGCCGAGTGCAATCAACCATACCACAGCGGTATGCGACAGCGTTGCCGCCAGTCCCAGCATCACCGCCTGTTTGATGGTTCCCTTAATGGCGATAATAAAGGCCGCCATCATCGTTTTGGAATGCCCCGGTTCAAGGCCGTGTAACACACCCAATAAGATCGCACTGGGAATGAAAAACCAGGCGTTGCCTTGCTGAAGAAGCGTAGAAAATTCACTCATGAGAATGATTCTTAGTTGTTTAATTTCGCCTGATTCTACTCCCCCCCAGTATCAAATACTACCCCCCAGTAGAACGACAATGATATTGTCGCTGTAGTCAGACGTTAAAAAGGTATTGCTATGTCACATACGATCCGGGACAAACAAAAGCTGAAAGCCCGAACCAGTAAGATTCAGGGGCAGGTGGCGGCATTGAAAACCATGTTGGATGAACCGCATGAATGCGCGGCAGTATTGCAGCAGATAGCGGCAATTCGCGGGGCGGTAAACGGATTAATGCGCGAAGTGATTAAGGGGCATCTGACCGAGCACATTGTTCATCAGGGCGATGAAATTAAGCGTGAAGAAGATTTAGATGTAGTTCTGAAGGTACTGGATTCGTACATCAAATAAATCAGTTTAACGGCTCATCCACTTACCGAGGAATGAACCGTTAAACAACACGTTCTAGCCAAAAAACATCACAGATACACACAGCAGACCGACAATCAACGTGACCAGGTTACCCACTGAACGGTACGGTTTCAGCGCCGGGATTAGATAGGTAGATAATGTCGGCATGATAAACAGAATCATGGCGATCAGCGGTCCACTTATCGCGTAAATCATTGAAATAGCATTAGGGTTAATGCAGCAGATGATAAACGTAATGGCCGAAACCAACATAATGGACAGGGCGCGGTTAAAAGCCCGGCTTTTCTTCACTCCCACCTGATGCAACGACGTTTTTACCACTTCCGTTGCCCCTTCAATCACGCCAAAGTAGGTGCCGAGGAACGATTTTGACATCGCCACAACGGCGACAACGATCCCGGAAATCGACAGCCAGGCCGGCGCGTTTGGCATCATCGAAAGCGCTGACAGAATGGTCACGCCTTCATTTTTTGCATCCTCGATATAGTTTGTCGGAATCGAAAGCAAACAGCTGAAAACGAAAAACAGTACGCTCAGGCAGATGATGACGTAGGCTACCTTCATGATTTTTTTGCATTTACCCATGGCCTGCTCGCCGTATTTCTCACGACGGTCGATGGCGAACGTAGAGATAATTGGCGTATGGCTAAAAGCGAAAACCATCACGGGAATAGATATCCAAACCTGATGAAGCGTGTGCTGATCGAAAGACATCTGGCCGGTGAGTAGCGTTGGCTGCCAGCTTCCGGTCAGGTAGAGCGAAAGGAATAAAAAGTATGCGATGAGCGGAAACACCAAAAAGCCCATCACCCGGATGGTAGCTTGTCGACCCATCAGAAAAATTAAATTCAGCACCAGTACCACGCCCAAACTGACCAGCATACGCACGCGAAGATCTATCTCGAAATGTTTTGCCAGCTGTTCGGTGAGTGAATTGGTTATCGCCACGGCGTAGATCAGTACCACCACAAAGAAGGCAATAAAATAGAGGGTGGTAATCAGACTGCCGATCTTCTTACCGTAGTAATGGGTGACTGCGCCGGTGATCCCTTCACCTGCAGAGGTTTTTGACGACAGGATAAACTGGCACAGCGCCTTATGCGGCCAGTAGGTTAAAGGCCAGGCGACGAGTGCGGTGATAAACAACACCACCGCGCCTGCAGAACCCAGCTGTATGGGGAGGAAGAGGGTTCCTGCGCCAACGGCAGTCCCATATAGTGCGAAGCTCCAAAGAGTCTCTTCTTTTGACCAAAATTTCGACATTATTTGAACGTATCAACTATAAAATAAACAAAAAGAAGCGCAATTTACCACAAATGGCAGGGGCTGGGGGAGGTGTGAACAAGCTGGAGGGGGATTGGATGAATAGCCGGAACCAAGAAGATTCCGACTATTGTTTGAGTTATCAGGCAGTAACGCGCTGCTGGCGGCGCTTCATAACGCGCTCGCGTAACGTGTCATATGCCCAGTTATAAAACATGGTGTATGGCAGGAAGAACAGGAAGAAACCTATTTCCAGCGTGAATGCCTGAAGCAGGCTGACGTTCAGCACATACGCCACGATGCTCACCCCGATCACAATAAAACCACTCTCAAAACCTAAGGCGTGGAATGCCCGTACTTTCGCCGTACGTTTCACCAGATGTGACGGCCATAAGCGGTCAAACAGAGCGTTATAAATGATATTCCAGATCATCGCCGTGGTAGCGAGAATAATGGTCAGTCCGCCCATTTCCAGCACCGAGCGCTGCATCAACCATGCGGTGGTTGGTGCGAGGATCGCGGTGGCAATGCCTTCAAAGCAGACGGCATGAAAAATGCGCTCCATTAACGAGCGACGTTGGACTGTATCGTGTTGCATAACCTAAAACCTTCTTTGATGCCTGGATAACGGAATGGTGGCAATTTTATCGTTTTATGTGATATCTAAAAGATAGTATCCATCGATAAAGTAGATAGTTCATGCGTTACTCTCCTGAAGCGTTAACGGCATTTGTAGAGACCGTTTCCTGCGGCTCATTTTCTGCTGCGGCCCGTCGCCTACGCAAAAGCCAGTCCACCATCAGTACAGCCGTTGCGCATCTGGAAGCCGACCTTGGTTTTGCGCTGTTTGACCGTTCATCCCGGCAGCCAACGCTGACCGAAGAAGGTAAGCGGGTGCTGGGCTATGTGCAGGCAATTTTGACGGCCAGTGAGCGCCTTGATGAGGCGGCGATCTCATTGTCGGGTGAAACGGAAGCGCGCCTGACCTTCGTGTTGTCAGACACGCTGCACCCGGATGTGCTGGAAGAACTGATGGTGCAGTTTGACCGCAAGTTTCCTCATACCGAGTTTGAATGTCTGATTGGCGAAGATGAAGACGTGATCGATCTGCTGCAAAAAGGACGTGCTCAGGTGGGGTTGATCGAAGCGCGGGAGGATTACCCGACCGACATGGGGGTCACTCGTCTGCCGATGCAATCATGGATGGGGTTATATGTTGCGGCTTCGCATCCGCTGGCGGGCCAGGAAAAACTGCAGTGGGAACAACTCCACACCTGGCGCGAGCTGCGTCTGAATACCTATCTGGAAAGCGGTACCAACGTGGCGCGCGGCCCCGTATGGTCTGCTCCCAACTATTTGTTGCTGCTGAGTATGGCGGTTCAGGGATTCGGCTGGTGCGCGCTGCCTTGCGCGCTGGTAGAAGAATTTGCGGCAGAAAAACCGTTGGTTCAATTGACGCTGCCCGGCTGGCCAAAGGCTATCTCTATCGATCTGTTGTGGAATAAGAAATCCCCGCCTGGCGTGGCGGGAAGTTGGTTGCGCGACCATTTACAGCAGAGTGGCGTTCAGATGACTAATAAATGATACGAATTTCCTTTGTGATAAAAATCACCGTTTTTAAACAACCTTGATAACTATTTTTAACAATCATCTACTATTGCGAGGTTATTTTGCGCTGAGGTGGTGATGAAAGAGGTTGTGATAGTCGGGGCGTTAAGGACACCGATTGGCTGCTTCCAGGGGACGCTGGCGCGCCACTCTGCCGTTGAATTAGGCAGCATGGTGGTCAGGGCGTTACTGGAACGCACGGGCGTGGACGTTCACGCTGTGGATGAAGTGATCCTCGGTCAGGTGCTTACCGCAGGCGCCGGGCAGAACCCGGCGCGTCAGTCAGCCATCAATGGTGGGTTGCCCAATACCGTTTCCGCTATCACCATAAACGATGTCTGCGGTTCGGGTCTGAAAGCGCTGCATCTGGCGACTCAGGCTATCCAGTGCGGCGAGGCCGACATTGTGATTGCGGGCGGGCAAGAGAATATGAGCCGCGCGCCGCATGTCCTGACTGATAGTCGCACCGGGGCGCAACTGGGTAACAGTCAACTGGTCGACAGTCTGGTGCATGACGGGCTGTGGGATGCCTTCAACGATTACCATATGGGCGTTACCGCAGAAAATCTGGCGCGGGAATATGGCATCAGCCGTGAACTACAGGATGCCTACGCGCTGCATTCGCAACACAAGGCGCGGATGGCAATTGACGCCGGACGCTTCAAAGATGAAATCGTGCCAGTGGTAACGCAGCGTAACGGGCAATCGTTGGTAGTGGATACCGATGAACAACCGCGCACCGATGCCAGCGCTGAAGGGCTGGCGCGCCTGGATCCTACCTTCGACAGACTCGGTTCGGTCACAGCGGGTAACGCGTCATCTATCAATGATGGCGCTGCCGCGGTGATGATGATGAGCGAAGCCAAGGCGCAGGAGCTGAATTTACCCATACTGGCTCGCATTCGCGCCTTTGCCAGTGTCGGGGTCGATCCTGCGCTCATGGGGATTGCTCCGGTCTACGCGACGCGGCGCTGCCTTGAGCGCGTTGGCTGGCAACTGGCTGATGTTGACCTTATCGAAGCTAACGAAGCCTTCGCCGCGCAGGCGTTATCCGTTGGAAAAATGCTGGAGTGGGATGAACGGCGAGTGAATGTGAACGGCGGAGCTATTGCGCTCGGTCATCCGATTGGCGCATCAGGCTGCCGGATTCTGGTGTCACTGGTTCATGAAATGGTGAAACGTCGGGCGCACAAAGGCCTGGCAACGTTGTGTATCGGCGGCGGCCAGGGTGTGGCACTTGCTATCGAACGAGATTAACGATCTTAGATTTACCGTCTTAAACGCCTTTCTAAGTGTTTCGCTGCACCTGTAAAAAAGCCCTCCAGCAGGAGGGCAAGGCCAGTTACAGAAACATACACTCTAAACACATTCAACTTATCAAAACGTTGTTTCATTTCATGTGATTAACTGCGCACTTTGTTAGAAAAGTTGTCTTTTCGACCGATGATTTCGGCTGAATTTTCCATTTTTATCCCCACCCTTAATGAATAACTCAACTTATCTTATTGTTATTCATCATTTTATTTAAAACAGCTTCGCTATTTATACGCGCTGGCGTGATCGCACTTACACTTTTGATAATAAGATGCAGAAAAAGTGAAACAACGTTTTACTTATCATTGAAAACCCATTCCGGGAGGGATATCATGAATGCATAAGATAAAACGGAACAGCGTTTTGTTATTCGTTTAAGCATTCACGGTCAATTTATCACTGGAGGTAAATGTGGACGTAAGACAAAGCATCCATAGTGCGCATGCGAAAACCCTGGACACTCAGGGGCTGCGTAATGAGTTTTTGGTCGAAAAAGTGTTTGTCGCAGATGAATACACCATGGTCTACAGCCACATTGACCGCATCATTGTTGGCGGCATTATGCCTGTGGCCAAAACCGTCTCAGTGGGTGGTGAAGTTGGCAAACAGCTGGGCGTAACTTACTTCCTTGAGCGTCGTGAGCTGGGTGTGATCAACATTGGTGGCCCGGGCACGATTACCGTTGACGGTCAGTGCTATGAAATTGGCCATCGTGACGCGCTGTACGTCGGGAAAGGGGCAAAAGAAGTGGTTTTTGCAAGCATCGATGCGGCGAAGCCGGCAAAGTTTTATTACAACTGCGCGCCGGCCCACACGACTTATCCAACCAAAAAAGTCACGCCAGCAGACGTTGCGCCAGTGACGCTGGGCGATAACCTCACCAGTAACCGTCGTACTATCAATAAATACTTTGTGCCAGATGTGCTGGAAACCTGCCAGTTGAGCATGGGCCTGACCGAACTGGCGCCGGGTAACCTGTGGAACACCATGCCGTGTCATACCCATGAACGTCGTATGGAAGTCTATTTCTATTTCAATATGGAAGAAGATACCTGCGTCTTCCACATGATGGGACAGCCTCAGGAAACGCGTCATATTGTGATGCATAACGAGCAGGCGGTGATTTCTCCGAGCTGGTCAATTCACTCCGGTGTTGGCACAAAAGCGTATACGTTCATTTGGGGCATGGTCGGCGAAAACCAGGTCTTTGATGATATGGACCATGTTGCAGTCAAAGATCTGCGCTAGTAGCGGGCGACAGCCTTGCCTGCCTGTGGCGGGCATTATAAAAAATTAAGGATTTACAATGATTTTGAATGCATTCTCTCTTGAAGGTAAAGTCGCTGTTGTGACTGGTTGTGACACCGGTCTGGGTCAGGGTATGGCGCTTGGCCTGGCTGAAGCGGGCTGCGATATCGTGGGTATCAACATTGTTGAACCGACGGAAACCATCGAACGTGTGACCGCACTGGGCCGTCGTTTTTTAAGTCTGACCGCTGACCTACGTCAAATTGATGGCATTCCGGCGCTGCTGGAGAGCGCGGTGGCGGAATTTGGTCATATCGATATTCTGGTCAACAACGCGGGGCTTATCCGTCGTGACGATGCGATCGACTTCAGCGAAAAAGACTGGGATGACGTGATGAACCTGAACATTAAGAGCGTGTTCTTTATGTCTCAGGCCGCGGCGAAGCACTTTATCGCGCAGGGTAATGGCGGCAAAATTATCAACATCGCCTCTATGCTTTCCTTCCAGGGGGGCATCCGTGTACCGTCTTACACCGCGTCTAAAAGCGGCGTTATGGGTGTCACCCGTCTGATGGCGAACGAGTGGGCAAAACATAACATCAACGTTAACGCAATTGCGCCGGGTTACATGGCGACGAACAACACTCAACAGCTGCGTGCTGATGAACAGCGTAGCGCAGAAATCCTCGATCGTATCCCGGCGGGTCGTTGGGGGCTGCCGAGCGACCTGATGGGGCCTGTCGTGTTCCTGGCATCCAGCGCCTCTGACTACATCAACGGTTATACCGTAGCGGTAGACGGCGGCTGGCTGGCGCGTTAATCAGCTTTCCTGTACCGACAAACCCTGCCATCTGGCAGGGTTTTTTTATATTAGGATCATTAAAATCCATATTGTGGTTATAAATTATTCCATATTACTTTCCCTGTATATGGTTCCTTTATTTTTAATATACATTAATATCAATCAATTAAATTTAATTGAGTGATTATCGATAAATTTTAAAATTGGAATATCCATCACATAACGATGTGGTGCAGCAATTTTATCCATGTTTTTGCCGTTTCCCGCCTGACGCTTCCTGTAAGGGATCCCTTACTTTCAATGCCATGGTTACTCTGTATCTGGCAGGAAAAAATGGTCTCAATTAATAATGATGCTGCTTTAGCGCCGCGCACTGCGCGCGATACGCGACGTATGAATATGTTTGTTTCGATCTCTGCGGCCGTCGCAGGGTTGTTATTCGGCCTGGATATTGGCGTGATAGCCGGCGCATTGCCTTTTATCACCGATCACTTTGTCCTGACCAGCCGTCTGCAGGAGTGGGTGGTAAGCAGCATGATGCTGGGCGCGGCAATTGGTGCGCTGTTTAACGGCTGGCTGTCATTCCGTCTGGGGCGCAAATACAGTCTGATGGCGGGCGCGATCCTTTTCGTCGTTGGATCTCTGGGTTCGGCGTTTGCGTCCAGCGTAGAAATGCTCATTTTTGCCCGCGTGGTGCTGGGTGTTGCGGTGGGGATCGCCTCTTACACCGCGCCGCTCTATCTCTCCGAAATGGCCAGTGAGAACGTGCGCGGCAAGATGATCAGCATGTATCAACTGATGGTGACGCTGGGGATCGTGCTGGCCTTTTTATCTGATACGGCGTTCAGCTACAGCGGTAACTGGCGCGCTATGCTGGGCGTGCTGGCACTTCCGGCGGTGTTACTGATTATCCTGGTTGTTTTCCTGCCAAACAGCCCGCGCTGGCTGGCGGAGAAAGGCCGCCATATCGAAGCCGAAGAAGTATTGCGTATGCTGCGTGATACGTCAGAAAAAGCCCGCGATGAGCTGAACGAAATTCGTGAAAGCCTGAAGCTTAAGCAGGGCGGTTGGGCGCTGTTTAAAATTAACCGTAACGTGCGTCGCGCGGTTTTCCTCGGCATGTTGTTGCAGGCGATGCAGCAGTTCACCGGGATGAACATTATCATGTACTACGCGCCACGCATTTTTAAAATGGCGGGGTTTACCACCACTGAGCAGCAGATGATTGCCACACTGGTGGTCGGTTTAACGTTTATGTTTGCTACTTTTATCGCTGTCTTTACGGTAGACAAAGCAGGGCGTAAACCGGCGCTAAAAATTGGTTTCAGCGTAATGGCTATCGGGACGCTGGTGCTTGGTTATTGCCTGATGCGATTTGATAACGGCACGGCTTCCAGTGGGCTGTCCTGGCTCTCGGTTGGCATGACGATGATGTGTATTGCAGGTTACGCAATGAGCGCCGCGCCGGTCGTGTGGATCCTGTGTTCGGAAATTCAGCCGCTGAAATGCCGCGATTTCGGTATTACCTGTTCCACTACCACTAACTGGGTGTCGAACATGATCATTGGCGCAACGTTCCTGACGCTGCTCGACAGCATTGGCGCTGCCGGTACGTTCTGGCTTTACACCGCGCTAAACGTCGCGTTTATCGGGATTACATTTTGGCTCATTCCTGAAACCAAAAACGTCACGCTGGAACATATCGAACGCAAGTTAATGGCGGGCGAGAAGTTAAGAGATATTGGGGTGTAAATGTTGAGACGGAATGTCGGATGACGTCTCATGGAGGCCGGGTAAGCGTAAGCGATACCCGGCTTTTTTATTTAGCACTTTACCCGTGCAGAAAATCTTCGCGAATGGGGGTAAAGGTATCCAGCAGCGTTCCCGGTGTTAAGCAGACGCAGCCATGCATAACATTGGGCTGTTTATACAGGGTGTCGCCTGCTCTAACGATATGTTTTTCGTCATCGATGGTAAATTCAAACTCACCGGACAACACGTAAGTCAGCTGCTCGTGCGGGTGATTGTGCATCGGGCCGATTGCACCTTGCTCAAAGTTTACCTCAACCGCCATCATGTTACCGTCGTGAGCAAGAATGCGCCGGGTAACGCCATTGCCCAGATCTTCAAGCGTGGTCTCTTTATGAAAAATAAACATCCGGCCTCTCCGTTAAATAATAAAACAATGTTTCATTAAATTTATATCATAATAAATCAAAAGAAAATATTGACTAATAGTTGTGGAAAGTTGATCGCATCTTTGGTCCACTGAAAAAACAACAACGAATAAGGGGAAATGATGAAAACGATCGGTCTGTTAGGTGGTATGAGCTGGGAATCCACCATTCCTTATTATCGACTCATTAATGAAGGGATTAAACAGCGTTTGGGTGGTCTGCACTCTGCGCAGATTCTGTTGCACAGCGTGGATTTTCACGAGATTGAAGCCTGTCAGTCAAGCGGTGACTGGCAGCGGGCTGGGGAGATCCTCGCGCAGGCCGCCATCGGACTTCAGCAAGCCGGAGCGGAAGGGATCGTGCTGTGTACCAACACCATGCACAAAGTTGCTGAGGCGATTGAAACTGCCTGTGATGTGCCGTTCTTGCATATTGCCGATGCGACGGGCCGGGCGATACAAAAGCAGCAGATGCGCAACGTGGCGCTACTGGGCACGCGTTACACCATGGAGCAGGATTTTTATCGCGGGCGCTTACAGGCTGAATTTGGCATCAGCACGCTTACTCCTGAAGCTGATGACCGTCAGAGAATAAACCAGATTATTTTCGACGAATTGTGTCTCGGTGAGTTCAATGAAACCTCCCGCGACTATTACCTGAGCGTCATTGATCAGTTGGCGAAACAGGGCGCGCAAGGGGTGATCTTTGGCTGTACCGAGATTGGTCTGTTAGTTCCAGCCGAGCTAAGCCCACTCCCGGTTTTCGACACGGCGGCAATCCATGCGCAAGATGCGGTGGCGTTTATGCTTTCGTCTGTGGATGCAAAATAGCCTCCAGCGGATCGATAAGCCTAGGGAGATGGGCTTGCAGATGTGCTGTAAAAGCATCAACCAGCGCTGAGGCGGGGCGATGAAGTGGGTGAATCAGACTGACCGTAAAGGGTACTGAAATACTGAAGCGGCGGATAACGACTCCGCTGCTGGCGTAATCCAGTGCGGTGAGTGGGTTGACCACTGAGATCCCCACACCCGCCCGCACCATCGCGCAAATCGAAGCGGCGCTGTGGGTTTCTATCACCATACGGCGCTTCACCTGATGCTCGTTGAAAAGGGTATCCAGTAGCTGGCGGTAACTGTCGGTCCGCGACAAGCTGATGTAGTTCTCTCCCTGAAAATCCTGCGGCGTTAATACCGCTTTCTTGGTCAACGGATGCCCCTGTGGCAGTACACATACTTCATCCAGCGCCAGCAGCTCGGTGCGTTTTGTTCCGGCAGGCGTTTGCAACGTTTCCGTTAACCCCAGATCGTGGCGCTGTGCCGACAGCCACTCTTCCAGCAGCGGCGATTCCTGCGGCACTATCTGAATATTGACCTGCGGATAGCGCGCGAGAAATGGCTGCAGCAGCGGCGGTAAAAAGGACTGTGAGAATACCGGCAGACAAACAATCGATAATTCTCCCTGGCGAAACTCACGCAGGCTCTCAGCGGCGCTCACAATTCTGTCCAGGCCATACCATGAACGTTGCACCTCTTCAAACAGACGTAGCCCCTGTACCGTTGGGTGCAGTCGCCCGCGGCTACGCTCAAACAGCGTTAACCCCAGCACTTTTTCGAATCTTGCCAGTTCCCGACTGACGGTGGGTTGTGAGGTGTGGAGCATGCGTGCGGCTTCCGTCAGATTGCCTGCGGTCATGATGGCGTGGAAAATTTCGATGTGACGCAGGTTAACGGCGGGCATAGCTAATCCTCGAATGATCTAATCCATATCATTTTTGCATAGACTCACGATAAAACGATATTTTTTATTCTTTTCGGGCTGTGGCGTAATCATAAAAAAGCCACTATCGGAGCACAGCATGCCACGCCCACTCAACAGCACAGACACCGACCTGACCGCCGACAATCTGTTACGCCTGCCCGCAGAATTTGGCTGCCCGGTATGGGTTTACGATGCGCAAATCATTCGGGCGCAGATTGCCAAACTCAAACAGTTTGACGTGGTGCGTTTTGCCCAGAAGGCATGTTCGAACATTCATATTCTGCGCCTGATGCGTGAGCAGGGCGTGAAGGTTGATTCCGTCTCGCTTGGCGAGATTGAACGTGCGCTGGCGGCAGGCTTTGTGCCGGGGAAAGATGAGATAGTCTTTACCGCCGATATGATTGATAAAGCGACGCTTGCGCGGGTACATGAATTGAGTATTCCGGTAAATGCCGGGTCGGTAGACATGCTGGAGCAACTGGGCCAGGTCTCGCCGGGTCATCGCGTGTGGCTGCGCGTAAACCCAGGCTTTGGGCATGGGCACAGTCAAAAAACCAATACCGGCGGCGAAAACAGCAAGCACGGCATCTGGTATAGCTCACTCCCTGCGGCGCTGGAAGTGATTCAGCGCTATAAGCTGAAGCTGGTGGGGATTCATATGCATATCGGCTCCGGCGTAGACTACGCGCATCTGGAGCAGGTATGCGGCGCGATGGTGCGCCAGGTGGTTGAATTTGGTCAGGATCTGGAGGCGATCTCCGCGGGGGGCGGTTTATCAATTCCGTATCGCGAAGGTGAAGAGGCGATCGACACCGATCACTACTTTGGTTTGTGGAGCGCCGCACGAGATCAAATAGCTAAACATCTGGGACACGCCGTCAAACTGGAGATCGAACCCGGGCGCTTCCTGGTGGCGGAAGCAGGCGTGTTGGTGGCGCAGGTGCGTAGCGTAAAAGAGATGGGCAGTCGTCACTTTGTGTTGATCGACGCGGGTTTCAACGATCTTATGCGCCCGGCCATGTACGGTAGCTATCACCATATCTCCGCGCTGCCGGGGGATGGACGTTCTCTGGATCATGCGGCGCAAATTGAGACGGTGGTGGCCGGGCCGCTGTGTGAATCCGGTGACGTGTTTACCCAGCAGGAAGGCGGAAATGTGGAGACTCGTCTGCTGCCTGCGGTGGTGCCGGGTGATTATCTTGTGCTGCATGATACCGGGGCGTATGGAGCTTCAATGTCGTCAAACTACAACAGTCGCCCGCTGCTGCCGGAGGTTCTGTTCGATAACGGCGTGGCGCGACTCATTCGCCGTCGTCAGACTATTGATGAGCTGTTAGCGCTGGAACTTATTTGATTGAATGCCGGATGGCGCTTGCCTGCCATTCGGCATTTAATTACTTAAAGTACGGTCCGGGCGTTACTGAATCACGCAACACCAGTTTGCCGGTAAACGGTGGGATCGGCTCCACGCTTTCGCCGTTGGCCAGCCGGATAGCCTGGTCTATGGCCGTAGTTATCATGGTATCAATCGGCAGATAAACGGTAGACAGCCCCGGCTCCAGCCATTTGGCGCTGGGTGCGTCATCAAAACCAAACAGTGAGACGTCCATTGGGATCCTCAGTCCGGCCTGATGTAACGCTTTTGATGCACCTAATGCCATGTCATCGTTACAGGCGAACAGGGCGCTGAATTTTACCCCTTCCTCCAGCAGTTCAAGACACGCTTCGTAGCCTCGTGTCATCGTGGAATCGCCGTATTTGATCTTGCTCGGATCCCAGGGAATACCGTTTTTTTCCAGCGCCTTACGATACCCCATCAGACGTGATTTGCCGGTAGGGGTATGCCCTGGCACGGTGATGCAGGCAATATCGCGATGTCCCTGCGAGATCAGATAATTAACCGCCTGATACGCGGCGTCTTCTTGTTCGAAGAAAATCGCGCGATCCCGGGCCTGACTGACATTCCGGTTAATGACCAGCAAGGGCATATCAATGCTGTTCATCAGCGACAAAATCGCCTTTTCACTCATATAGCGGGTATAGAGAATAATGGCGTCGCACTGCCTGTCAGCCAGCATTTGTACGGCTTCCAGCTCCCGCTCCGGCGTGTCGTGGCCGTCGGTGACGATCAACTGCTTGCCGTGAGACTCCGTCTGGCGCGAAGCCTGTTGCAGCAGGCGACCAAAGTAGAAGCCATCAAATGTGGAAACCACCAGACCAATGCTGTTGCTGGTGCGATTCGCCAAAGAGCGCGCTAAAAAATTGGGCCGATAATCGAGTGCCTGCATGGCCTTAAACACTTTCTGGCGCGTGCTCTCTTTTACCTGACCCGTGCCATTCAGCACGCGCGAAACGGTCGCTTTTGAGACGCCTGCGTGTCGTGAAACGTCCAACATCGTAGTCATGACGCAATCCTGGTTAATCGTTTGACGTTGAATTCCCTGGCTCTGTCAGCGTCGAAACGGAATGGCGACGCACCAGAGTTGGGTTAAAGATGTGGGTAATTTCAGGCTCGGGACGCTTCTCCGCCAGCGCGAGTGCCAGTTCGGCGGCCTGGGTGGCCATCGTCACGATGGGATAGCGTACTGTGGTCAGACGTGGGCGAACATAGCGGGAAATTAGCACGTCATCAAAGCCAATCAGCGATATTTCTCCCGGCACATCAATGCCATTGTCATTCAATACGCCCATGGCGCCAGCCGCCATTGAGTCGTTGTAGCAGGCTACCGCAGTGAAGTTTTTGCCACGGCCAAGCAACTCGGTCATTGCCAGTTCACCACCGCTTTCATCCGGTTCGCCGAATGTCACCAGCCGATCGCTTACCGGTATATTGCTCTCCGCCAGCGCGTCGTAATAGCCTTGCAAACGATCTTCTGCATCTGAAATCGTGTGATTGGAACACAGATAACCGATGCGCGTATGGCCTTGCTGAATAAGGTGTCGGGTAGCGAGCCACGCGCCGAATCGGTCATCGAGGGCAACGCAGCGTTGTTCGAATCTCGGAAGAATTCGGTTAATCAAAACCATACCGGGGATTTGCTTCATTAATGAAGCCAGTTCAGCATCCGGGATAATTTTGGCATGGACAACAAGTGCTGCACAGCGGTGGCGAATGAGCTGTTCAATCGCTTGACGTTCCTTCTGTTCGTTATGGTAGCCGTTGCCAATCAGCAAAAAATTTCCGGTGTTATAGGCCACCTGCTCGACAGCTTTAACCATTGCCCCAAAGAATGGATCGGACACATCACCGACCACCAGGCCGATGGTTTCTGTTGATTGTTGTGCCAGCGCCCGCGCATTGGCATTGGGGTGGTAGCTGAGTGATTCCATTGCACTCGTTACGGCCAGACGCGATGCTTCGCTGGCTTTAGGGGAGTCATTGATCACGCGAGAAACGGTGGCGACTGATACACCAGCCAGTCGGGCTACATCCTTTATGGTCGCCATGATAGTACCTGTTGTGGGTAAACGCTTACATTCCGTCAGTGTTACGGAAAATGGCTGACTGTTCAAGCAGATTGCCCGTCAGGACGTCGCAAATGTGAGCGCGCGCGAGCGAGGCAAGACAGAAAAACAGGAAATGCTAATTTTTGCTTACACTTTGCGATGCGCTGTTGCGATTGTTAGCTGGTGGGAGAACGGAGCGGATTGCTAGAGTTGGGATCCCAGAGGTATTGATAGGTGAAATCAACTTTCGGGTTGATCACTAGAATTACACCAGCCTGCGCAGATGCGCAGGTTTTTTTTATTTTCAGCCTGTCTGTAACAGTAACCGATAATTTACACAACTCGTTGCATTTGGGTTCATTCCTTTGCGTTTTCGCGCTGGCGTATCTGGCTGCTGACGACCACAATCAAGATCCCAGAGGTATTGATTGGTGAGATTATTCGGTACGCACTTCGTACCTGTCTCTTGCACCGACCTGCGCGGATGCGCAGGTTTTTTTTCGGATTGTATTTACCAGTAATCTGTCGCGCCCCTTCTCCAACTCGTATACTCTCCCACCATTGATGGTTATATAATTAATGGCACAGGGAGTTGAGATGCTATTTGGCCTTTTTCGTAATCTGTTTCGCGTGCTTTTCCGCGTTCGCGTCACGGGCGATGTCAGCGCGCTACAGGGAGAACGCGTTCTAATCACTCCCAACCATGTCTCATTTATAGACGGCATCCTGCTGGCACTCTTTTTACCGATTCGTCCCGTCTTTGCTGTTTACACCTCGATCAGCCAGCAATGGTATATGCGCTGGCTAACCCCGCTGATTGATTTCGTGCCGTTAGACCCAACCAAACCGATGTCGATTAAGCATCTGGTTCGCCTGGTCGAACAGGGTCGTCCGGTGGTTATTTTCCCGGAAGGGCGTATTTCTACCACCGGTTCGTTGATGAAAATATATGATGGTGCCGGGTTTGTTGCCGCTAAGTCGGGAGCGACGGTCGTTCCTGTACGCATCGAGGGCGCAGAGCTTACCCGCTTTAGCCGCCTGAAAGGTCTGGTTAAACAGCGATTTTTTCCGCGTATTCAACTGCATATCTTGCCGCCGACCCAAATGCCGATGCCGGAAGCGCCGCGTGCTCGCGATCGCCGTAAAATCGCCGGTGAAATGCTGCATCAAATTATGATGGAAGCCCGCATGGCGGTACGCCCGCGTGAAACGCTGTACGAGTCGCTACTGGCGGCAAAATACCGTTTTGGCGCAGGCAAAAACTGCATTGAAGATGTTAACTTTACGCCGGACAGCTACCGCAAATTGCTGACGAAGACACTCTTTGTGGCCCGTATTCTGGAGAAATATAGCGCCGAAGGCGAAAAAATCGGCCTGATGCTGCCAAATGCGGGGATCAGCGCAGCGGTTATTTTTGGCGCGATTGCGCGTCGACGCATTCCGGCCATGATGAACTACACCGCGGGCGTGAAGGGATTGACCAGCGCCATTACTGCGTCCGAAATCAAAACGATCTTCACTTCCCGACAATTTCTCGATAAAGGCAAACTCTGGCACTTGCCTGAACAGCTTACCCAGGTGCGCTGGGTTTATCTGGAAGACTTAAAAGCTGATGTGACCTTTAGCGATAAGCTGTGGATCTTCTCACATCTGCTGGCTCCGCATCTGGCACAGGTAAAGCAGCAGCCGGAAGAGGCTGCGGTGATCCTCTTTACGTCTGGTTCGGAAGGCCATCCGAAAGGTGTGGTCCACAGCCACAAGAGCATTCTGGCGAACGTTGAGCAGATTAAAACGATTGCCGATTTCACCGCCGATGACCGCTTTATGTCGGCGCTGCCGCTGTTCCACTCTTTTGGCCTGACGGTGGGATTATTCACGCCATTACTGACCGGCGCAGAAGTGTTTCTTTATCCCAGCCCGCTGCATTACCGCATTGTGCCGGAGCTGGTCTATGACCGGAACTGCACCGTGTTGTTTGGTACGTCAACGTTCCTCGGCAACTATGCGCGTTTCGCGCATCCGTATGACTTCCACCGCCTGCGCTATGTGGTAGCGGGAGCGGAAAAACTGCAGGACAGCACAAAGCAGCTGTGGCAGGAGAAATTTGGCCTGCGCGTTCTTGAAGGCTATGGCGTGACGGAATGTGCGCCGGTGGTGTCGATCAACGTACCGATGGCGGCAAAATCCGGCACGGTAGGGCGTATCCTGCCTGGTATGGATGCCCGACTGTTGGCCGTGCCGGGCATTGAGGATGGTGGGCGTTTACAACTGAAAGGTCCTAATATCATGAGCGGCTATCTGCGCGTTGAAAAACCGGGCGTGCTGGAAGTGCCGACGGCAGAAAATGCGCAGGGTGAGATTGAGCGCGGCTGGTACGACACCGGAGACATTGTGCGCTTTGATGAAAACGGCTTTGTCCAGATCCAGGGGCGCGCCAAACGTTTTGCGAAAATTGCCGGAGAGATGGTCTCACTGGAAATGGTTGAGCAACTGGCATTGGCGGTGTCTGCAGACAAAATGCATGCCACGGCGATCAAGAGCGATGTCAGCAAAGGTGAGGCCCTGGTGCTGTTCACTACCGACAGCGAACTCACGCGAGAAAAACTACAGCAGTATGCGCGGGCGCACGGCGTACCTGAACTCGCCGTACCGCGTGATATACGCCACCTGAAGCAACTTCCATTACTTGGCAGCGGTAAGCCGGATTTTGTTACGCTGAAAAGCTGGGTCGACGAGGCGGAAAAACAACATGAGTGAGTCAGTGCACACTAACACGTCAATCTGGTCCAAAGGGATGATGTCCGTGATCGCCGCGCAGTTTCTGTCGGCGTTTGGCGATAACGCGTTGCTGTTTGCTACACTGGCGCTGCTGAAGGAGCAATTTTATCCGGACTGGAGTCAGCCAATCCTCCAGATGGTGTTTGTGGGCGCTTACATTCTGTTTGCGCCCTTTGTTGGACAGGTGGCGGATAGCTTTGCCAAAGGCAGGGTGATGATGTTCGCGAACGGCCTGAAGCTGCTGGGAGCGGCGAGTATTTGCTTTGGCATTAATCCGTTCCTCGGGTACACGCTGGTGGGGATTGGCGCGGCGGCGTATTCACCGGCCAAGTATGGCATTCTCGGTGAACTGACCACCGGCGACAAACTGGTGAAAGCCAACGGCCTGATGGAAGCTTCCACCATTGCTGCGATTTTGCTCGGGTCCGTCGCTGGCGGCGTTCTGGCCGACTGGCACGTGATTGCTGCGCTTTCTGCTTGTGCACTGGCCTATGCAGGCGCGGTGGTCGCTAACGTGTATATTCCGAAGCTCGCCGCGGCTCGCCCAGGCCAGTCCTGGCATCTGGGCAAAATGACGCGCAGTTTTTTCTGTGCCGCAACCTCACTGTGGCGCAATGGTGAAACGCGTTTCTCATTGGTCGGAACCAGCCTTTTCTGGGGCGCGGGCGTCACGCTGCGTTTTCTGCTGGTGCTGTGGGTTCCGGTGGCGCTCGGCATCACCGATAACGCCACGCCTACCTATCTCAATGCCATGGTAGCGATCGGGATTGTTGTCGGCGCAGGGGCGGCTGCGAAACTGGTGACGCTGGAAACTGTGTCGCGCTGTATGCCTGCGGGGATACTGATCGGCGTCGTGGTGCTGATTTTTTCTCTTCAACATTCGCTGCTTCCGGCCTACGCGTTGCTGCTGCTTATCGGCGTGTGTGGTGGGTTCTTTGTGGTGCCGCTGAATGCGTTACTGCAGGAGCGGGGTAAGAAAAGCGTCGGTGCGGGCAATGCGATTGCGGTGCAAAACCTGGGCGAAAACAGCGCGATGCTGCTGATGCTGGGTATTTACTCACTGGCGGTTCTGGTGGGGATCCCGGCGGTCGCGATTGGGATTGGGTTTGGCGCGCTGTTTGCGCTGGCGATTGCGGCGCTGTGGATTTGGCAGCGCCGCCGGTAACATTGCCGGATGGCGGCGTTGTCTTATCGGCCTACAGCAAGAACGATATGGAGGCCGGATAAGCGCAGCGCCATCAGGTACACATCATCACGGTGCAGGATAGGTATACACCTGATGCACCGCTTCAATCTCTGCCAATACCTCTTCGCTCAACTCCAGATGTAGACTTTCAACGTTGGTTTTTAGCTGCTCCATCGTCGTGGCGCCCAGCAGGGTGCTGGCGACAAACGGCTGACGCCGCACGAATGCCAGCGCCATTTGCGCAGGATCCAGATTATGGCGTTTCGCGATATCGACGTAGGCAGCGACGGCTTTTTGCGTTTGCTCGCCGCTGTAGCGTGTGAAGCGGCTAAACAACGTATTGCGTGCGCCGGCAGGTTTCGCGCCGTTCAGGTATTTACCGGTTAACGTACCGAAGCCCAGACAAGAGTATGCCAGCAGTTCAACGCCTTCATACTGGCTCACTTCCGCCAGTCCAACCTCAAAGCTGCGGTTCAGCAGGCTGTAGGGGTTCTGGATGGTGACGATACGCGGCAGATCGTGTTTGTCCGCCAGGTGCAGATAGCGCATTACGCCAAACGCGGTTTCATTGGACACGCCGATGTAGCGAATTTTCCCGGCACGCTGAAACTCTGACAATGCATCCAGCGTGTCCAGCAGGGAAACGACCGGGGCGGAGTCCGTCCAACTGTAGCCTAACTTACCAAAGCAGTTGGTCGGGCGCTGTGGCCAGTGAACCTGATACAGATCCAGATAATCGGTTTGCAGCCTTTTCAGGCTGTCGTGCAGCGCTTCACGGATATTTTTACGATCCAGCGCCTGATTCGGGCGAATGCCGCTGTCGTTGTTACGTGATGGTCCACTGACCTTAGAAGCCACAATCAGCTTTTCACGGCTGCCATGTTTGGCAAGCCAGTTACCTACGTATGTTTCAGTAAGACCCTGGGTTTCAGGACGCGGCGGAACCGGATACATCTCGGCAACGTCGATCAAATTTATGCCTTGAGCGACGGCATAATCGAGCTGTGCATGGGCGTCGGCTTCGCTGTTTTGTTCACCAAACGTCATTGTGCCCAGCCCCAGTGTACTGACTTCCAGCGAGCTGTGGGGTATACGGTGATATTGCATAGCCGTTTCCTTTTTATAATCACGACATAAGGATTATAAAAATGGCTGAGGGAAGAGAAAAAGGGAAGTAAAATTGTTAAGGCCAGCGCGCTGCTGACCTCAACCATCAGCGTTCAATGATTTGAGACACATCATCGCGGTTAATCTGCATCGCATTGCCCTGCTGGTCGTGATAGCTCACCAGACCGGTATCATCGTCAATTTCTGGTTTTCCATCGGTCAGGATCATTCGACCATCTTTTGTCGCCATTACATAATCGCTGCTGCATCCGGAAACGGCAAAAGCCAGTCCTACGGCGGAAATCAAAACTGCCCATTTTTTCATCTGCTTATCCTCACATGGCCTGCGTCTTTCAATAGTTTAGTAATAACGCGAAGTTGTGCAGGGTGAAAGCAGTAAAATCTTAAACTGTGAGAAGAGGTAGGTGTGGTGGGCATTCGCTCCCCTTGCGGGGAGCGATGAATTTTATCAGAGCGGATTTTTTTTATTACGCCACAGGTTCAGGGTCTCTACCGCGATAGAGAAGAACATGGCGAAATAGATATATCCTTTCGGAACGTGGACGTCGAAACTTTCCAGAATTAGCGTAAAACCGACCAGAATCAGGAACGAGAGTGCCAGCATTTTCACCGAAGGGTGTCGATCGACAAACTCGCCAATCGGACGTGCAGCAAACATCATCACACCTACGGCAATCACCACCGCCGCCATCATAATAAACAGATGGTCAGACAGGCCAACCGCAGTAATTACGGAATCCAGGCTGAAGATAATGTCTAACAACATGATCTGCACAATTGCGCCCAGGAAAGAAGATACGCGGGTTTTCAGCCCCTCTTCCTCACCTTCAATGGATTCGTGGATCTCCTTACTGGCTTTCCAGATCAGGAACAATCCCCCCAGTAGAAGGATCAGGTCGCGTGCGGATATCTCCTCACCAAACACTTCGAATAACGGGTTTGTCAGCCGCGTTACCCAGGCGATAGAGGCCAGCAGTGCCAGACGCATGATCATCGCCGCTGCAAGCCCAATACGTCGGGCATGATTGCGTTGCGCTGTCGGGAGTTTAGCTACAACCAGAGAGAGGAAAATAATATTGTCGATCCCAAGAACGATCTCCAGCAGCGTCAGCGTACCGAGCGCAAGCCAGGCGTTAGGATCGGTTATCCATGCAAATAACATCGAACAAAGTCCTGCCAAAAAAAAAGAAGCGGTAATTATAGGCTCGTAACGCAGCGGGTGAAAGGCCGGAGGAGGCTATTGCGCCTGGAATAAGAAATGTCGCTCAAGCAATGCGCGGGTGAAGTTCTTTTTCAAGTAAAAACCGCGGGGCAGGGTCAGGATGGGTTCGCCATGGGCGCCAATGGCCTCGGTAAGCGCCCGGGCGTTAGCGGCCTTAGGACGCAGTTGCAGTACTTCCCCATGGCGAGCGGTGATGCGTTCGACGTGACCTAGCACAATCATGTCCATTAACTCTTCCCAGTCCAGACGCAATTGCTGGTCTTCCTCTTCGCTCGGGCTCCATAGCAGGGGAGAACCGACGCGGCGCTCAGCCAGCGGGATGCTGCGTTCGCCTTCTACCGGGATCCACAAGACGCGTTTAAGTTTGTGCCGCACATGGCTGGTTTCCCAGGTGACGCCGGTATTGCCGGTTAATGGCGCAACGCACACAAAGGTGGTTTCCAGCGGTCTGCCAAGATTGTCCACAGGGATTGTCTTCAACTCCACGCCCAGCGCTGCGAAGTCCTGTTCCGGTTTACTGCCCGCGCTGGCGCCGAGCCAGATTTCCAGTAGCACGCCAATCCAGCCTTTATCGCGCTTAAGATCCTTTGGCGTGACGAGCCCCGCCATCGCCGCCAACTCTCCCAACGTGTAGCCTGAAAGCTGCCGCGCCTGGCTCAGCAATTGGGCTTCAGATTCAGGTGGAGAAAGCAACGGATGCAGTTCTGACATCGGGATGACCCTTAGGTGAAAAAATGAGCAATGATTTTATACCGTGTGGATAGAGTTTATCTTTTTCCACATGCTTTATTCAATTCTATGATTTATATTGGTTTTTAAATTCACTTGCGCAGAGTTGCGCAACAGCGAAGCGGGTTTTCCAATTCTGGTCACTGACAATGAACAGGATCTTACACCATGTTATCCACAGAAAGATGGGATAACTGTGAAAAACCCCTACTACTGTTTCAATTTACAGCCTTGACGTGCGACGAAAATCGAATTTTCACACAAATTGTGCCTAACTTATTGGCATAATCTGTGGATAAAACCGACGCTGGTCGATCTTTCATCAGCCTGAAGATCGTGTGCGTGATGCATATCACATTTCCATGCGTTTATTTGCGCTGAATGGTTTTAACTTGATGAATATAGAAGACTATTTTTACTCTGTGACGAATGTCTTATTCGGACTGTTCTGGGTTTTCCCATAGTAATTCCGTACTTCTTCACAACTATATCCACAGAAAAGGTGAATAAAATCGCCTTCGTTGCCCTTCTTCTGTTTATAACTCTGCCCTTAACTGTGAGTTATTCAATTGTTATTAGAATATCGCACCCTTAACAGAGTGGTTTACCGCCCCTCAGGAGTGTGAAACAATCGTTTGTATATAAGGTTTATGTTGAGGTAGTCCGGTGATTGATGACGATGGCTACCGCCCGAATGTAGGGATAGTAATTTGTAACCGCCAGGGGCAGGTCATGTGGGCCCGGCGATTTGGTCAGCACTCCTGGCAATTCCCGCAAGGTGGGATAAACGCAGGAGAGACAGCAGAGCAGGCGATGTACCGGGAACTCTTTGAAGAAGTGGGGCTCAGCCGTAAAGATGTACGGATCCTTGCTTCTACTCGTAACTGGTTGCGTTACAAGTTACCGAAACGTTTGGTGCGTTGGGACACGAAGCCGGTTTGTATCGGCCAGAAACAAAAATGGTTTCTTCTGCAATTGGTCAGCAGCGATGCTGAAATTAATATGCAAACCAGCAGTACACCTGAGTTCGACGGCTGGCGCTGGGTGAGTTACTGGTATCCGGTTCGACAGGTGGTGTCATTTAAACGCGATGTCTATCGCAGGGTGATGAAAGAATTCGCAAGTGTTGTCATGGCGCTTCAGGAGAGCACTCCTAAGCCGCAAAGCGCACCTGCGTACAGACGTAAAAGAGGTTAAGCTACGCAAATTATGCTCACCCGCCTGCGCGAAATAGTCGAAAAGGTGGCCAGTGCTCCGCGTCTGAATGAAGCGCTGAATATTCTGGTTACTGACATCTGTCTTGCGATGGATACAGAGGTCTGTTCGGTTTATCTGGCTGACCACGATCGACGTTGTTATTACCTCATGGCGACCCGGGGACTAAAAAAACCGCGTGGTCGCACTGTCGCACTCGCGTTTGATGAAGGTATCGTTGGCCTGGTTGGCAGGCTGGCGGAACCTATCAACCTCGCTGATGCGCAAAAACATCCCAGCTTTAAATACATTCCTTCGGTAAAAGAAGAGCGTTTTCGGGCGTTCTTAGGTGTACCGATCATTCAGCGCCGCCAGCTTTTAGGCGTTTTGGTGGTACAGCAGCGCGAATTGCGCCAGTACGATGAAAGTGAAGAGTCTTTCCTCGTCACGCTCGCCACGCAAATGGCGGCTATTCTTTCGCAATCGCAGCTAAATGCGCTGTTCGGTCAATATCGGCAAACGCGCATTCGTGCATTGCCTGCCGCCCCCGGCGTGGCGATAGCCGAAGGCTGGCAGGACGCGACGCTGCCGCTGATGGAGCAGGTCTATCAGGCTTCAACGCTGGATCCGGTGCTTGAGCGCGAGCGACTCACCGGTGCGCTGGAGGAAGCGGCGAACGAATTCCGCCGCTACAGCAAACGCTTTACCGCCGGGGCGCAGAAAGAAACGGCGGCGATCTTTGATCTCTACTCGCACCTGCTTTCCGATACCCGTTTGCGCCGCGAGCTATTTGCGGAAGTGGATAATGGCTCGGTGGCCGAATGGGCCGTTAAAACGATCATCGAAAAGTTTGCCGAACAGTTCGCCGCGCTGAGCGATAACTATCTTAAAGAGCGCGCCGGTGATTTACGCGCGCTGGGTCAGCGTCTGCTGTTCCATCTTGACGATTCAGTCCAGGGACCGAATGCCTGGCCGGAACGCTTTGTGCTGGTGGCGGATGAGCTTTCCGCCACCACGCTGGCGGAACTTCCTCAGGACCGTTTAGTCGGCGTGGTTGTCCGGGATGGCGCAGCCAACTCTCATGCGGCAATTATGGTTCGCGCGCTGGGTATCCCTACCGTCATGGGGGCCGATATCCAGCCGTCGGTGTTGCATCGCCGTACGTTGGTGGTGGACGGTTATCGCGGTGAACTGCTGGTCGATCCGGAACCGGTATTGATCCAGGAATACCAGCGTCTTATCAGTGAAGAAGTTGAACTGAGCCGCCTGGCGGAAGACGACGTCAACCAACCTGCACAGTTAAAAAGCGGCGAGCGCGTGAAGGTGATGCTCAATGCGGGTCTCAGCCCGGAGCATGAAGAGAAGCTGGGTAGCCGGATCGACGGTATTGGCCTGTATCGCACCGAAATTCCGTTCATGCTGCAAAGCGGTTTTCCTTCAGAAGAAGAACAGGTTGCGCAGTACCAGGGCATGCTGCAAATGTTTAACGACAAGCCGGTGACCCTGCGTACGCTGGATGTCGGTGCCGACAAGCAACTGCCCTACATGCCGATCAGTGAAGAAAACCCGTGCCTCGGCTGGCGTGGGATCCGCATCACGCTCGATCAACCGGAGATCTTTTTGATCCAGGTTCGAGCGATGCTGCGTGCCAACGCGGCAACCGGCAACCTAAGCATTTTGTTGCCGATGGTAACCAGCATTGATGAAGTCGACGAAGCGCGACGTTTGATTGAACGCGCCGGACGCGAAGTGGAAGAGATGATCGGCTATGCGATCCCGAAACCGCGCATTGGCATCATGCTGGAAGTTCCGTCGATGGTGTTCATGCTGCCGCATCTGACAAACCGGATCGATTTTATCTCGGTCGGAACCAACGATCTCACCCAGTACATTCTGGCTGTCGATCGTAACAATACGCGGGTAGCCAGCATTTATGACAGTCTGCATCCGGGAATGTTACGCGCGCTGGCGATGATTGCACAGGAAGCCGAAAGAAGCGGCATTGATTTGCGCTTGTGCGGTGAAATGGCGGGCGACCCGATGTGCGTGGCCATTCTGATCGGCCTGGGTTTTCGCCATTTGTCGATGAACGGTCGTTCGGTGGCTCGCGTTAAATATCTGCTGCGCCACATCGATTTTGATGAGGCGCAAACGCTGGCGCAGCGCAGCCTGGAAGCGCAGATGGCGACAGAAGTACGCCATCAGGTGGCGGCCTTTATGGAGCGCCGTGGCATGGGGGGGCTGATTCGCGGAGGATTGTAAGCCTGATAAGCTTAGCGCTATCAGGCATTACGGGGGTAAAGATTACTTATACAGATCTTTTACATCTTCCCGGCATCCGCTGCGATCCCCTTGTGCTATCATTCGCACCTTTGGAGCGCCTGAATCATGCAGGCGCGCTTATCAATTGCTGTCTGACTTCAGCGAAATAACAAGAACTTGTGGTGACAGATGACCAGTAGCTATCTGCATTTTCCGGATTTCGATCCGGTCATTTTCTCAATCGGACCCGTCGCGCTTCACTGGTACGGCTTGATGTATCTGGTGGGCTTTATTTTTGCGATGTGGCTGGCGACGCGCCGCGCTAATCGTCCGGGCAGTGGCTGGACCAAAAATGAAGTAGAAAACTTATTGTATGCCGGCTTCCTCGGGGTTTTCCTCGGTGGGCGTATTGGCTATGTACTGTTCTATAACTTCCCGTTATTCCTTGATAACCCGCTGTATCTGTTCCGTGTCTGGGATGGTGGGATGTCCTTCCACGGTGGGCTTATCGGTGTGATCCTGGTGATGATTATCTTCGCCAAACGCACCAAGCGTTCGTTCTTCCAGGTTTCTGATTTCATTGCCCCACTGATTCCGTTTGGCCTGGGCGCAGGGCGTTTGGGCAACTTTATTAACGGTGAACTGTGGGGACGCGTTGACCCGAACTTCAAGTACGCCATGCTGTTCCCTGGCTCTCGCACCGAAGATATTTTACTGCTGCAAACTAATCCGCAATGGCAGTCTATTTTTGATACCTATGGCTCGTTGCCGCGCCACGCCTCACAGCTTTATGAGATGGCGCTGGAAGGGGTGGTGCTGTTTATCATTCTTAACCTGTACATTCGCAAACCGCGCCCAATGGGCTCGGTATCCGGTCTGTTCCTGATTGGCTATGGCGCATTTCGTATCATCGTTGAATTCTTTCGCCAGCCGGATGCGCAGTTTACCGGCACCTGGGTACAGTACATCAGCATGGGGCAGATTCTCTCAATCCCGATGATTGTCGCAGGCATTATTATGATGGTTTGGGCGTATCGCCGTAGCCCACAGCAACACGTTTCCTGAGGAACCATGAAACAGTATTTAGAACTGATGCAAAAAGTGCTGGATGAAGGCACACAGAAAAACGACCGCACCGGAACCGGAACGCTTTCCATTTTTGGTCATCAGATGCGTTTTAATCTGCAGGAAGGGTTCCCGCTGGTTACGACTAAACGCTGCCATTTACGCTCGATCATTCATGAGCTGTTGTGGTTTTTGCAGGGCGACACTAACGTGGCCTACCTGCATGAAAACAATGTCTCCATCTGGGACGAATGGGCGGATGAAAACGGTAATTTAGGTCCGGTTTATGGTAAACAGTGGCGCGCATGGCCTACACCAGACGGCCGCCATATTGACCAGATCACTACGGTGTTAAACCAGCTCAAAAATGACCCGGATTCTCGGCGTATCATCGTTTCCGCATGGAACGTTGGTGAGCTGGATAAGATGGCGCTGGCGCCGTGCCATGCTTTCTTCCAGTTCTATGTGGCGGATGGCAAGCTCTCTTGCCAGCTGTATCAGCGTTCGTGCGATGTGTTCCTCGGCCTGCCGTTTAACATTGCCAGCTACGCCTTGCTGGTACACATGATGGCGCAGCAGTGCGATCTGGAAGTCGGTGATTTTGTCTGGACCGGCGGCGACACACATCTGTACAGCAATCACATGGAACAAACGCATCTGCAGCTTAGCCGCGAACCGCGCGCGCTGCCGAAGCTGGTCATCAAACGTAAGCCTGAATCCATCTTTGACTACCGCTTCGAAGACTTCGAAATTGAAGGCTACGATCCGCACCCGGGTATTAAAGCGCCGGTGGCTATCTAACCAGCTTCATGCTGACACAACCGACGCCCGTAAGCGTCGGTTTTTTTTATCTAAAATCACGTTCTTCGGCGTAGATTCCTGAAATAGTGCAACGGCCTGCAACGCGACAAATATTTCCCGTAGCTCGCCGTAGAAACCGAATTTCCCGCTCGTTATTCATTTTCCTCACGCCATACTGGCGGCATGAAAAAACAACAAGGCTACACGCTTCTTGAAACCCTGATAGCGATGCTGATCATCGCGGCGCTTGGCGCATCGGGGCTGTATGGTTGGCAGGGCTGGCAGCAGCAACAGCGACTGTGGCAGACCGCCTGCCAGGTAAGAGATTACCTGCTGCAACTGCGTGACGATGCTAACTGGCGTAACCGAGATCATGTCATCAGCGTGGTTCGGGATGGCACATCCTGGTGTTTTGTCAGCTCTGCGGCTTTGCAAACCACGTGTCGACCTGTTTCGTCTTTGGTTTTTACGCCATTGTGGGACGATGTTGAAATGGCAGAGATAACCCCTTCACTGGCCTTTTTTGGCCTGCGCAATACGGCATGGACCGGACATATTCGCCTGAAAAATGCGGCAGGAGAATGGCGCGTGGTGGTGTCTGGCTGGGGGCGGATCAGGCTTTGTGAGCGCGATGAGGCCAGATTATGTCAGTAAGCGAACGAGGTTTTTCTCTGCTGGAAGTGCTAATCGCCATGGCGATTAGCAGCATTTTACTGCTTAGTTCAGTACGATTTTTACCGGCACTGCAGCAAGAGATTCTGCGCAACACACGCCTGTTAGCGCTGGAAGATGAAATATGGCAACGGGTCTACACCGTAGCGAAGCACCTTCAACGGGCAGGGTATTGCCGGGGAAACTGTGTCGGAGAGGGGTTGGTGATATCGGCGAAGGGCGACTGCGTTATTGCTCGCTGGGATGCCAACAGCAACGGCGTTTGGGAGAGCAGTCCCGCGAAAGAGGCCGATGTAATCGGATTTCGTTTACAGGACAAGGTGCTGGAGACCTTGCGAGGAGCAACTGGATGTAATGGAAAAGGGTGGGAGAAAATGACCGATCCAGCCACGATACAGATTGAAGCATTTCAGGTTGAACGACTGAATCTCAGCGGATATTCACCACTCCTTACTCTGCGTTTGCGCGGAGTGAGCAACGGCGAACCACAAAAGGTTATCGAAGCAGTCTACAGCGTGACAGGATTTAACCTGTGAATCGTGAGCGAGGCGTTTCATCCCTGGGGATGGTCCTGTTGCTGCTGGTGCTCGGTAGCCTACTGCTGCAAGGCGTTAACAGACAGGAGGCCAGTTTTGCTTCACGAGTGGCCACGCAAAGTCAGGCTTTGCAGCGCCAGGCGGTGCTGCAATCTGCTATGGAATGGGGACGTATGCAGCCCTGGAGCATACAACAAGCCGTGCAGTGTCGGCGCTATATCACGCAAGATGCCGTAGTTTGCCTGCGACTGCTGAGCATTAATTTCGTGCTGCTCATTGCCCATCATGAAGGGGGATCGCTATGGCGTCAGGGTATTGTCACCGAGGGCAACCTCGAATTTTTAGCGCATGGCTGGAGCGATTTTTGTCCACTAAAGGATCAAGCGTTATGCCAGATCCCCTGAACAGGCAGCGTGGCTTTAGCCTGCCGGAAGTGATGCTGGCAATGGCGCTGATGATTATGATTGTTACTGCGTTGTCGGGATACCAGCGAGCACTGATGAACAGCTTTATCATCAGAAATCAGTATCAACAACTCTGGCGTCACGCCTGGCAGCAAACCCAGTTGTATCAGTTTTCATCGCCTGTGAACTGGCAGGTTAACCGAATGCAGACAACGCGAGCGGGGTGTGTCAGCATCAACGTTAAAATATCTTCACCCTTGGGCAGGCAGGGTCAGATGATGCGTCTGCATTGCCCGAATCGTCAGTAGTCAGGAGTCGCTATGTTAAGGGTCTACCACTCCAATCGTCTGGATGTGCTTGAAGCGTTAATGGAATTTATCGTTGAGCGCGAGCGGCTGGACGACCCCTTTGAACCTGAGATGATCCTGGTTCAAAGCACCGGCATGGCGCAGTGGCTGCAAATGACTCTTGCACAGAAGTTTAGTATTGCCGCCAACATCGATTTTCCGCTGCCCGCGAGTTTTATTTGGGATATGTTTGTGCGTGTGCTACCAGACATCCCGAAAGAGAGCGCGTTCAGCAAGCAGAGCATGAGCTGGAAGTTGATGACGCTGTTACCGCAATTGCTGGATGGCGATGACTTTGCATTGCTGCGCCACTATCTGACGGACGATACTGATAAACGTAAGCTGTTTCAGCTCTCCTCACGCGCGGCTGACCTTTTCGACCAGTATTTAGTTTACCGCCCTGACTGGTTGACCCAGTGGGAGGCGGGAAGACGGGTTGAAGGACTTGGCGAGTCTCAGGACTGGCAGGCGCCGTTGTGGAAAGCGCTGGTGGAATATACCGAGGAAATGGGCCAGCCGCGCTGGCATCGTGCCAATTTATACCAACGATTTATTCAGACTCTGGAAAGTGCGTCCGAGTGCCCTCAGGGGCTGCCCTCTCGCGTATTTATTTGCGGCATTTCGGCGTTGCCGCCGGTTTATTTGCAGGCACTGCAGGCGCTGGGTAAGCACATTGATATTCATCTGCTGTTTACCAACCCTTGTCGCTACTACTGGGGAGATATTAAAGATCCTGCCTGGCTGGCGAAGCTGGTGGCACGTCAGCGTCGACACAGTTTTGAAGAACGGCACCTGCCGCTGTTTCGTGATAGTGAGAAAGTCGAAGGATTATTCAATAGCGATGGTGAGCAGGACGTGGGCAACCCGATGCTGGCTTCGTGGGGCAAACTGGGGCGCGACTACATATACCTGCTTGCAGAACTGGAAAATAGTCAGGAACTGGATGCGTTTGTCGACATTACTCCTGACAATCTTTTGCATAATATTCAATCGGATATTCTGGAACTCGAAAACCATGCTGTGGCGGGCGTTACGCTGGAGGAATATTCCCGTAGCGACAATAAACGAAGGCTGGATCTGAACGATACCAGCGTGACTTTTCATGTCTGCCATAGCCCACAGCGCGAGGTGGAAGTTCTTCATGACCGCCTGCTGGCAATGCTGGAAGCGGATCCAACGCTGACGCCGCGCGATATTATCGTGATGGTTGCGGATATCGACAGCTACAGTCCATTCATTCAATCGGTCTTTGGTAGTGCGCCAGCCGAGCGTTACCTGCCATATGCGATTTCTGACCGTCGGGCGCGCCAGTCCCATCCCGTGTTACAAGCCTTTGTCAGCCTGCTGTCGCTGCCGGATAGCCGTTTTGTCTCTGAGGATGTACTGGCGTTACTGGATGTTCCAGTGCTGGCGGCGCGTTTCAATATTGATGAAGAAGGGCTGCGCTATCTTCGCTTATGGGTCAATGAATCCGGGATTCGCTGGGGAATTGACGACGATAACGTGCGTGAACTGGAACTTCCGCCTACAGGTCAGCATACCTGGCAATTTGGTTTAACGCGTATGCTGCTCGGCTACGCGATGGAAAGTGCGCAGGGCGAGTGGCAATCGGTATTACCTTACGATGAGTCCAGCGGTTTGATTGCTGAGTTGGTCGGGCATCTGGCCTCTTTGCTGATGCAGCTAAATCTCTGGCGCAGAGGGTTAGCTCAGGAACGACCTCTGGAAGAGTGGCTGCCCGTATGCCGGGACATGCTTAATGATTTCTTCCTGCCGGACGCGGATACCGAAGCGGCGATGACGCTGATTGAACAGCAGTGGCAGGCTATTATCACTGAAGGTTTAGGGGCCGAGTACGGCGATGCTATACCGCTCTCTCTGTTACGTGATGAGCTGGCCCAGCGCCTTGATCAGGAACGCATCAGCCAGCGCTTCCTGGCGGGTCCCGTTAACATTTGTACGCTGATGCCGATGCGCTCCATTCCGTTCAAAGTGGTGTGCCTGCTGGGTATGAACGATGGCGTTTATCCGCGCCAGCTTGCGCCGCTGGGCTTTGATTTAATGAGTCAAAAACCGATGCGGGGCGATCGCAGCCGTCGTGATGATGACCGCTATCTGTTCCTTGAAGCATTGATCTCAGCGCAGCAAACGCTCTATATCAGCTACATTGGTCGCTCCATTCAGGACAACAGCGAACGCTTCCCGTCGGTACTGGTGCAGGAGTTGCTGGACTACATCGGGCAAAGCCACTATTTACCGGGTGATGAAGCGCTCACTTGTGATGAAAGCGAAGCCAGGGTCAAAGCGCACATTACTCGTTTGCATACCCGGATGCCCTTCGACGCGCAAAACTATCTCCCGGGGGAACAGCAAAGCTATGCCCGGGAATGGCTACCTGCGGCGAGCCTGTCAGGAAAAGCGCACACGGATTTTGTTCAGCCTCTTCCCTTTGAGATGCCTGAAACACTGACGCTGGAAACGCTGCAGCGATTTTGGGCTCATCCGGTGCGGGCCTTTTTCCAGATGCGTCTGAGGGTCAACTTCCGCTCTGAGGAGAGTGAGATCCCGGACACGGAACCTTTCACCCTTGAGGGATTAACCCGCTATCAGCTTAATCAGCAATTGCTTAATACACTGGTTGAAGAGAACGACGCTGAACGACTGTTTCGCCGTTTTCGTGCGGCGGGCGTGCTTCCCTATGGGCCATTTGGCGAAATTCTGTGGGATACGCAGCGTCAGGAGATGCAGACGCTGGCTGAACGCATTATCGCCTGTCGTCAGCCTTGTCAGAGCATGGAAATCGATCTTACCTGTAACGGCGTGCAAATCACCGGTTGGTTGCCGCAGGTACAAGAGGACGGTTTGTTGCGCTGGCGCCCATCTTTGATCAGCATTGCGCAGGGCGTGCAACTTTGGCTGGAACATCTTGTCTATTGTGCGAGTGGCGGTATGGGAGAGAGCCGATTATTCCTGCGTAAAGACGGGGAATGGCGTTTTCCACCACTAGAAGCAGAACAGGCGCTGCTGTACCTGTCGCAACTCATTGAGGGTTATCGGGAAGGCATGTCATCACCGTTGCTGGTATTGCCGGAAAGCGGAGGCGCATGGATAAAAACCTGTTATGACGCCGCAAATGATGCCATGTTAGATGACGATGAAACGTTGCAAAAGGCGCGCAGTAAGTTTCTGCAGGCCTATGAAGGCAACATGATGGTACGTGGCGAAGGCGATGACATCTGGTATCAGCGTCTTTGGCGTCAACTGGATGCAGGTACGCTGGAGACTATTGTCTTACAGTCGCAGCACTACCTGTTACCGATTTTTCGGTTTAATCAGTCATGATGGTTGTATAAAAATTGCGCAATTTAATGGCTTCCACTATGATGCGCATTCTGTCACGGACTGATTCTTACAAAGAGAAGATGCTGACTTGCTCAGCGCAGAGTCTTGCCCTGTTCAGATCACGTATTTATACGTGTTTTGCAGTGAACAGGTGAATACGTTAATGATGAGGTTTGTGAATGCCCCGCAGCACCTGGTTCAGCGCATTACTGTTGTTCGTCGCCCTTTGGGTTCCCGTAAGTCAGGCAGATACCGGTTGGCAGCCTTTAGCTGAAACCATCCGTAAAAGCGATAAAGACACCCGTCAGTATCAGGCCGTACGCCTTGATAACGGTATGGTCGTATTGCTGGTATCCGATCCGCAGGCCGTGAAATCCCTTTCTGCGCTGGTGGTCCCCGTGGGCTCACTGGAAGATCCGGACGATCATCAGGGGCTGGCGCATTATCTCGAACACATGTGTTTAATGGGGTCGAAAAAATATCCACAGCCGGACAGTCTGTCTGAATTCCTGAAAATGCACGGCGGCAGCCATAATGCCAGCACCGCGCCTTATCGTACGGCTTTCTATCTTGAGGTTGAAAACGACGCGCTGGTGGGGGCGGTAGATCGCCTGGCGGACGCTATTGCCGATCCGTTACTGGATAAAAAATATGCCGATCGCGAGCGTAACGCGGTTAACTCCGAGCTGACGCTGGCGCGTACCCGAGACGGGATGCGTATGGCGCAGGTGAGTGCTGAAACCATTAACCCGGCGCACCCAGGCTCGCGTTTCTCTGGCGGAAATCTTGAGACATTAAGCGATAAACCGGGCAACCCGGTGGTGCAGGCTTTACAAAAATTTCATGAAAAGTACTACTCTGCGAACCTGATGAAGGCGGTGATTTATAGCAATAAACCATTGCCAGAGCTGGCGCGGATAGCGGCTGACACGTTTGGACGCGTGCCGAACAGAAATATCGACAAGCCTGAAATTACCGTACCGGTAGTCACTGACGCGCAAAAGGGCGTCATCATCCACTATGTTCCGGCAATGCCGCGTAAAGTGCTGCGCGTCGAGTTTCGTATTGATAACAATAGCGCGCAATTCCGCAGTAAAACCGATGAGCTGGTGACCTACCTGATTGGCAATCGTAGCCTGGGCACATTGTCTGACTGGTTGCAAAAGCAGGGGCTGGTGGAAGGTATTCGTGCGGATTCCGATCCGGTAGTCAATGGTAATAGCGGCGTGTTAGCCATTTCCGCGACGTTAACCGACAAAGGTCTTGCGAACCGCGATGAGGTTGTTGCTGCAATCTTTAGCTATCTCAATCTGTTACGCGAGAAAGGCGTAGACAAACGCTATTTTGACGAACTGGCGCACGTGCTGGATCTCGATTTCCGTTATCCTTCCATCACGCGTGATATGGACTACGTGGAATGGCTGGCAGACACCATGATCCGCGTTCCCGTCGAGCATACTCTGGATGCGGTGAATATTGCCGATCAATACGATGCGAAGGCCGTTGAGCAACGTCTGGCAATGATGACGCCGCAGAATGCGCGTATCTGGTATATCAGCGCGAAAGAGCCGCATAATAAAACGGCTTACTTTGTCGATGCACCTTATCAGGTAGATAAAATCAGCGACAAAACCTTTGCCGACTGGCAGCAAAAAGCGCAAGGCATTGCGTTGTCATTACCGGAGTTGAACCCCTACATTCCTGATGATTTCACGCTGATTAAGGCGGATAAAAAATACGCTCACCCGGAACTGATCGTTGATGAGCCGGATTTACGCGTGGTGTATGCGCCGAGCCAGTATTTTGCCAGTGAGCCGAAAGCCGATGTCAGCGTGATCCTGCGTAACCCGAAAGCGATGGACAGCGCCCGCAATCAGGTATTATTCGCACTTAACGATTACCTGGCGGGCGTTGCGCTCGATCAGTTAAGCAACCAGGCATCAGTGGGGGGGATTGGTTTCTCTACCAACGCTAATAATGGTTTGATGCTAAATGCTAACGGCTACACCCAACGTTTGCCGCAGCTTTTTCAGGCGCTGCTGAGTGGCTATTTCAGCTACAGTTCAACAGATGAACAACTGGAACAGGCAAAATCCTGGTATGCCCAGATGATGGATTCCGCAGAGAAGGGGAAAGCCTACGATCAGGCTATTATGCCGGTACAGATGCTTTCTCAGGTGCCGTACTTCTCACGCGATGAGCGCCGTAAGCTGCTGCCTTCCATCACCCTGAAAGAGGTAATGGCCTATCGCGATGCCTTGAAAACCGGGGCGCGGCCTGAATTCCTGGTCATTGGCAATATGAGCGAAGCTCAGGCGACGACCATGGCGCGGGATATCCAAAAACAGCTTGGCGCTAACGGGTCACAGTGGTGTCGCAATAAAGATGTGGTTGTAGACAAGAAGCAGTCCGTCATCTTTGAAAAAGCGGGCAGCAGCACGGATTCCGCGCTGGCGGCGGTATTTGTGCCAACTGGCTACGACGAATACACCAGTTCAGCCTATAGCGCCATGTTAGGGCAGATTGTTCAACCGTGGTTCTACAATCAACTGCGTACTGAAGAGCAATTAGGCTACGCTGTATTTGCTTTCCCGATGAGCGTTGGACGTCAGTGGGGAATGGGGTTCCTGTTGCAAAGCAGCGATAAGCAACCATCTTACCTTTGGGAGCGTTATAAAGCGTTTTTCCCGACGGCGGAAGCGAAATTGCGGGCGATGAAACCTGAAGAGTTCGCGCAAATTCAGCAGGCGATTATTGCGCAAATGCTGCAGGCGCCGCAAACGCTGGGGGAAGAAGCCTCGCAGTTAAGCAAAGATTTTGATCGCGGCAATATGCGCTTCGATTCACGTGATAAAATAGTGGCTCAGATTAAACTGCTGACGCCGCAAAAACTTGCCGACTTCTTCCATCAGGCGGTGGTTGAGCCGCAAGGCATGGCGATACTGTCACAGATTTCCGGCAGTCAGAACGGGAAAGCAGAATATGTGCACCCGGAAGGCTGGAAAGTGTGGCAGACCGTCAGCGCGTTGCAGCAAACCTTACCCCTGATGAGTGATAAGAATGAATGATGCCGCTGAGTCCCTTGATCCTCTCCGCTTGCCCCTGACGGGCGAGCGCCTGATTGAAGCCTCTGCGGGCACCGGTAAAACCTTTACCATCGCCGCCCTGTATTTACGTTTGCTGCTTGGACTGGGCGGCTCTGCCGCCTTTCCCCGTCCGCTGACCGTCGAAGAACTGTTAGTGGTCACCTTCACCGAGGCGGCTACTGAAGAGTTGCGCGGTCGTATCCGTAGCAACATCCATGAACTGCGCATTGCCTGCCTGCGTGAAACCACTGACAACCCGCTATACGCCCGTCTGTTAGATGAAATCGCCGATAAAAAACAGGCAGCCCAGTGGCTGCTATTGGCTGAAAGGCAGATGGATGAAGCGGCGGTGTTTACCATTCATGGTTTTTGCCAGCGTATGCTCAGCCTCAACGCCTTTGAATCAGGCATGCTGTTTGAACAACAGCTGATCGAAGATGAATCACTACTGCGTTATCAGGCCTGCGCGGATTTCTGGCGTCGACACTGCTATCCGCTGCCCCGCGATATTGCGCAGGTGATTTTTGAAACGTGGAAAGGGCCGCAGGCGCTGTTAAGGGATATCGATCGCTATCTGCAAGGGGAAGCGCCGGTTATTAAGGCTCCGCCGCCCGATGATGAAACGCTGGCAACCCGGCACGAACACATTCTCGCGCGTATTAATCAAATTAAGCAGCAATGGCGCGATGCCGTTGATGAGCTTGATGGCCTGCTGGAGGCCTCCGGGATTGACCGGCGTAAATTTAATCGCGGTAACCAGGGCAAGTGGATCGAAAAGATCAGCGCATGGGCGCAGGAAGAAACACAAAGCTATCAACTGCCTGATGCGCTGGAGAAATTCTCCCAGCGCTTTTTAGAAGAGCGAACCAAAGCGGGCGGCGTAACGCCTCAGCACCCGCTGTTTGTCGCAATTGATGAACTGCTTAGCGAACCGTTAACTCTCCGCGATTTGGTGATCACCCGGGCGCTGGCGGAGATCCGTTTGGCGGTTGCCGAGGAGAAACGCCGCCGAGGCGAGCTGGGTTTTGACGATATGCTCAGCCGTCTGGATGCGGCGCTGCGCAGTGAAAGTGGTGATGCGCTGGCAACGGCGATTCGTACCCGTTTTCCGGTCGCGATGATCGATGAATTCCAGGATACCGACCCGCAGCAGTACCGTATTTTTCGCCGGATCTGGCAACATCAGCCGGATACCGCGCTGCTGCTGATTGGCGATCCGAAACAGGCCATTTACGCGTTTCGTGGTGCGGATATCTTTACCTACATGAAGGCGCGTAGCGAAGTCAGCGCACACTATACGCTTGATACTAACTGGCGTTCGGCTCCTGGCATGGTCAATAGCGTGAATACGATTTTCAGCCAGATGAATGACGCCTTTATGTTCCGCGAAATCCCCTTCAGCCCGGTCAAATTCGCAGAAAAAAACCAGTCGCTTCAGTTTGTTATACACGGTGAAACGCAGCCAGCCATGAGTATGTGGCTGATGGAAGGGGAAAGCTGTGGCGTAGGCGACTATCAGAACTATATGGCGCAGGTGTGCGCCACGCACATTCGCGACTGGCTTAAGGCCGGGCATTCTGGGGCTGCGCAACTGGTCAGCAGTAAAGCGTCCAGGCCGGTACGCGCCTCGGACATCAGCGTACTGGTTCGTAGCCGCCAGGAGGCGGCGCTGGTCCGTGATGCGCTGACGCAACTGGCCATTTCCTCTGTTTATCTCTCCAACCGTGACAGCGTGTTTGAAACGCTCGAAGCGCAGGAACTGCTGTGGGTGCTGCAGGCGGTGATGACGCCGGAGCGTGAGAACACGCTGCGTAGCGCGCTGGCGACCTCAATGATGGGCCTGAATGCGCAGGATCTTGAAGCGTTAAATAACGACGAAAATGCCTGGGATGCGGTGGTTGAAGAGTTTGATGGCTATCGTCAGATCTGGCATAAACGCGGCGTGATGCCGATGCTGCGCGCGCTGATGTCGGCCCGCCAGATTGCGGAAAACTTGCTGGCGACGGCGGGGGGCGAACGTCGCCTGACTGACATTTTACACATCAGTGAACTGTTACAGGAAGCCGGCTCGCAACTCGAAAGCGAGCATGCGCTGGTGCGCTGGCTATCTCAGCATATTCTTGAACCCGACAGCAATGCCTCCAGTCAGCAGCTCAGGCTCGAAAGCGACAAGCATTTGGTCAAAATCGTCACTATCCACAAATCGAAAGGGTTGGAATATCCGCTGGTCTGGCTGCCGTTTATCACCAATTTCCGCGTCCAGGATCAGGCTTTCTATCACGATCGCAGCTCCTTTGAAGCGGTGCTGGATCTCAGCGATGCCGCGGAGAGCGTTGAGCTGGCCGAAGCGGAACGTCTGGCGGAGGATCTGCGCTTACTCTATGTCGCACTGACCCGTTCGGTATGGCACTGCAGTCTTGGCGTTGCGCCGTTGGTGCGCCGTCGGGGCGATAAAAAAGGGGATACCGATGTGCATCAGAGCGCGCTTGGCCGCCTGTTGCAAAAAGGCGAACCGATGGATGCCGCGGGTCTGCGTGGCGCGATTGAAGCGCTGTGCTGCGATGATATTGCCTGCCAGACGCCAGCACAGCCTGACGGTGAACCCTGGCAGGTTGCGCAGAACGTCAGCGGTGAACTGAGTGCGAAAATACTGCAGCGTAAGCCCGGCGACAGCTGGCGCGTGACCAGTTATTCCGGTCTGCAACAGCGTGGACATGGTATTGCGCAGGATCTGATCCCGCGACTGGATATCGATGCCGCAGGCGTCGGTGAGGTTATTGAAGAATCAGGACTCACGCCGCATCAGTTCCCGCGTGGCGCTTCGCCGGGTACATTCTTGCATAGCTTGTTTGAAGATCTCGACTTTACCCAACCAGTAGAGCCAGATTGGGTCGAAGAAAAATTGGCGTTGGGCGGTTATGACGCACACTGGACGCCGGTTTTGACCGCATGGTTGGACGCTATTTTGCAGGCGCCTCTCAATGAGAACGGCGTGAGCCTGAGTCAGCTTTCCGCGCGTGAAAAACAGGTGGAGATGGAGTTTTATCTGCCGATTTCGCAGCCCCTGATGGCCAGCCAACTTGATGCGTTGATCCGCCAATACGATCCGCTCTCGGCAGGGTGCCCTGCGCTTGATTTTATGCAGGTGCGCGGCATGCTAAAAGGGTTCATTGACCTGGTATTCCGCCATCAGGGACGTTATTACCTGCTCGATTACAAATCGAACTGGCTGGGCGAAGACAGCTCAGCCTATACACAGCAGGCGATGGCCTCTGCCATGCAGGCGCATCGCTACGACCTGCAGTATCAACTTTATACCCTCGCGCTGCATCGCTACTTGCGCCATCGCATTGCTGATTACGATTATGAACGCCATTTTGGCGGCGTTATCTATCTCTTCCTGCGTGGTGTTGACCGTGAAAATCCGCAGCAGGGAATTTTCGCGACCCGACCAGAGGGGGAGTTGATCGCCTTGATGGACGAGTTGTTTGCCGGTGTGCCGCTGGAGGAGATGTCATGACAATCCAGAAACGATTACTGGAAGCCGTTGAGCAAAAGCAGCTCCGGCCTCTGGATGCCCAGTTTGCACTGGCGGTTGCCGGAAATGATAACCCTGCCGTTGCACTGGCAGCGGCGTTGCTCAGCCGTGAAGCTGGAGAAGGGCACGTCTGCTTACCGCTTTCGCGTCTATCCCGAAGCGAGGACGCGCATCCGCTGTTAAGCGCTTGGCTCGCTGAAGCGGGAGAGCCTGAAGACTGGGCTGAATGCCTGCTGGCCTCCGGGGCGGTAAGCCGTGGCGATCAGCCGACGCCGCTGGTGCTGTACGGCGATCGTTTGTATCTGAACCGGATGTGGCATAACGAACGCGCGGTGGCGCGCTTTTTCGGTGAAGTTAACCACGCCATTGAGGTGGATGAACAACGGCTGACTCACACGCTGGCGGCGCTGTTTCCACCCGTTGAAGGCGTTGACTGGCAAAAAGTGGCTGCTGCCGTAGCGCTGACCCGCCGTATATCGGTTATCTCCGGCGGACCGGGGACCGGAAAAACAACAACGGTGGCGAGGCTTCTGGCGGCGTTGATTCAGATGGCGGAGGGTGAACGCTGTCGTATTCGTCTGGCGGCACCCACGGGAAAAGCAGCAGCACGTCTGACCGCCTCGCTGGGCGCGGCGTTGCGTGAACTGCCGCTGACCGATGAGCAAAAGAAGCGCATTCCCGATGACGCCAGTACGTTGCACCGCTTATTGGGGGCTCAGCCTGGTAGCCAACGCCTGCGGCATCATGCAGGAAACCCGTTGCATCTGGACGTGCTGGTAGTGGATGAAGCCTCGATGATCGATTTGCCGATGATGTCGCGCCTTATCGATGCGCTGCCGCCACATGGGCGGGTGATATTTCTAGGCGATCGCGACCAGCTCGCTTCTGTTGAAGCGGGGGCAGTACTGGGAGATATCTGTGCTTTCGTCGGTGATGGTTTTACCCCGGAGCGTGCCCGCCAGCTTAGTCGTCTGACTGAAACCACTATTCCGGCCGGTTCGGGAACTCAGGCGGCTGCTCTGCGTGACAGTTTGTGCCTGCTGCAAAAGAGCTACCGTTTCGGTAGCGATTCCGGAATCGGTCAGTTGGCTGCAGCGATTAATCGTGGTGACAAAGCCGCGATAAAAACGGTCTTCCAGCAGGGATTTAGCGACATCGAAAAACGCTCTCTGCACAGCAGCGAAGATTACTCTGCGATGCTGGAGGAAGCGCTGGCGGGTTATGGTCACTATCTGGATTTATTGCGCGAGCGCGCCGAGCCGGATGCTGTCATTCAGGCCTTCAATGAGTATCAGCTATTGTGCGCCCTGCGGGAAGGTCCGTTTGGCGTGAGTGGTTTGAATGAACGCATTGAGCAGGTGATGGCGCAAAAACGCAAAATTCACCGTGCGACGCATAGCCGCTGGTATGAGGGAAGGCCAGTGATGATCGCGCGCAATGACAGTTCGTTGGGATTATTTAACGGTGATATTGGCATTGCCCTCGATCGTGGGCAGGGTCTGAGGGTATGGTTTGCGCTGCCGGACGGTTCTATCAAATCGGTTCAGCCCAGTCGCTTGCCTGAACATGAAACCACCTGGGCAATGACCGTCCATAAATCGCAGGGATCTGAGTTTGACCACGCGGCGTTGATTTTGCCCAACCAGCATTCACCTGTGGTGACTCGCGAGCTGGTCTATACCGCCGTTACCCGCGCGCGTCGTCGTTTGTCGCTGTATGCCGATGAGCGGATATTGAGTGGCGCCATTGCCACCCGCACTGAACGACGCAGCGGATTGTCGGCGCTGTTTAATCAATAACATTTGCTGGCCGGATAAGGCAGTTATGCCGTATCCGGCAACGATCACTACCCTAAATCCGCCATCAGCACTTTTGACCGCCGTTGATAGTTGTACATCTCTTTTTTACTTTCCGGCAGCAGGTCGATATCCACCGGCGTGAAGCCTCGCTCCTGAAACCAGTGAATGCTGCGTGTGGTCAGCACGAACAGCTTGCTCAGCCCCATTTGCCGGGCCTGCGCGGCGATCCGCTCCAGCAACACTTCCCCGCGGGACGAACTACGGTAGTCGGGATGCACAGCCACGCATGCCATTTCACCAATCCGCTCTTCCGGGAAAGGGTACAGAGCGGCGCAGGCGATAGTCAGGTTATCGCGCTGAATAATGGTGAATTTGTCGATCTCCATTTCCAGTTGTTCGCGCGAGCGGCGGACCAGAATACCTTGCTGTTCCAGCGGGCGGATAAGCTCCAGAATCCCGCCGATATCGTTAATGGTAGCGCGACGGATCTGCTCGGCGCTTTCCATTACAATCTGCGTCCCGATGCCGTCACGGGAGAACAGTTCCTGCAGCAAGGCGCCATCTTCCTGATAGCTGATCAGATGGCAGCGGCGTACGCCACTGCGACAGGCTTTCACTGCTCCGCGCAGGAAACGCACCGTACCGGAGCTGTAATCGCCTTTCTCTTCCTGCAACTCAACGCGAGCCTGAGCTTCGTTAGGAAACAACTCGGAAATAATATCGCCATCATCGTTGGTGACACCCTGAGACGAGCAAAAACCGATCATTTTCTCTGCCTTCAGTTTGATAGCCAGCTGCGTGGCGACCTCTTCTGACGTCAGATTAAAGCTCTCACCAGTGACGGAAACGGCGACCGGGCCCATCAGCACAATCGCGCCGCTGTCCAGCTGGCGGTGAATAGCATCTTCATCAATACGACGAATACGCCCGCTATGGCAGTAATCTACGCCGTCATCAACGCCCAGCGGCTGGGAGATAATAAAATTACCGCTGACCACATTGATATGCGCCCCCTGCAACGGCGTATTATTCAGGCTCATCGACAGGCGGGCGGTGATATCAAGCTGAAGTAGCCCCGCAGCCTGTTTGACCAGCTCCAGGGTTTTCGCATCGGTGACGCGCGTGTTTTTGTGGTACACCGGCTCATGATGATGCGCCGCAAGATTGGCATCAATCTGCGGGCGTGCGCCATAGACCACGACCAGGCGGATGCCGAGGCTATGAAGAAGACCAATGTCATTGACAATACTGGAAAAGTTTTCATGCTCGATGGCTTCACCGCCCAGCATAATGACAAACGTTTTTCCCCGATGGGTATTGATATAGGGAACAGAATGGCGGAATCCCTGTACCAGTTCGGTTCTACGCTCCTTCACCACGGTACACCCTCATTGCATGATTATTCGTAATTTGTGTATTTTTATTCTGTTTTGGTCCTATGCGCAAGCGTAATTTTTACTCATGCTGAAGATTTTTATCAGTAATACCGTGAATATAAAAAGAATGTTTACCCTTTTATAGATGACAGATTATGCGTCATTCGCTAAAGTTTCCGGTCAATTCGGACGTTTTACGTATTACTCAATACAGATTTCTTTTGCTCGGGAGAAGCATGTCGGGATCCAACTCAGCAATCAGTCGCCGCCGTTTACTGAAAGGTGCGGGTGCTATGTGGCTTTTAAGCGTCAGCCAGGTTGGTTTGGCTGCCGCGAGTCAGGTCGTTGCCGTACGTATCTGGCCTGCGTCCAGCTATACCCGCGTCACGGTGGAATCTAACCGTCTGCTGAAATACAAACAGTTTGCCCTGAGTAATCCTGAGCGTGTGGTTGTGGATATTGAAGACGTTAATTTGAACTCGGTGCTCAAGGGTATGGGAGCACAGATTCGTCCTGACGATCCGTATATTAAGTCGGCGCGCGTAGGCCAGTTTGATCCAAAGACCGTGCGGATGGTGTTCGAGCTGAAACAGAATGTGAAGCCGCAACTTTTTGCGCTGGCTCCGGTGGCGGGCTTTAAAGAACGTCTGGTGATGGACCTCTATCCTGCAAATGCTCAGGATGTCCAGGATCCGCTGCTGGCATTGCTGGAAGATTACAACAAGGGCGATCTGGATAAACAGGTGCCACCTGCACAAAGTGGCCCGCAGCCGGGTAAAGCGGGGCGCGATCGTCCCATTGTCATTATGTTGGATCCAGGCCACGGCGGAGAAGACTCCGGTGCGGTGGGGAAATACAAGACGCGTGAAAAGGATGTGGTGCTGCAGATTGCCCGCCGCCTGCGAGCCCTCATAGAGAAAGAGGGCAACATGAAGGTCTTTATGACGCGAAATGAAGATATCTTCATTCCGCTTAAAGTCCGCGTGGTGAAAGCGCAGAAGCAGCGCGCAGACCTGTTTGTCTCTATTCACGCCGATGCCTTTACCAGTCGACAGCCCAGCGGTTCGTCGGTGTTTGCGCTCTCGACCAAGGGCGCAACCAGTACCGCTGCGAAATATCTGGCGCAAACCCAGAACGCCTCGGATCTCATCGGTGGCGTTAGCAAGAGCGGCGACCGCTACGTCGACCATACTATGTTCGACATGGTGCAATCCCTGACCATCGCCGACAGCCTGAAGTTTGGTAAAGCGGTATTAAATAAGCTTGGTAAAATCAACAATCTGCATAAGAACCAGGTTGAACAAGCCGGGTTTGCGGTGCTAAAAGCGCCGGATATTCCGTCCATTCTGGTAGAAACAGCGTTTATCAGTAACGTTGAGGAAGAGCGCAAACTCAAAACGGCGACCTTCCAGCAGGAAGTTGCAGAGTCGATTCTGGCGGGGATTAAAGCCTACTTTGCCGATGGGGCGACGCTGGCGAGAAGGGGATAACAAAAAAGCGCTGAAAAGCGCTTTTTTTACGGATTGCAGATACAAAAAAACACCCGTTAAGGTGTTTAATGTGTTGGTTGCGGGGGCCGGATTTGAACCGACGACCTTCGGGTTATGAGCCCGACGAGCTACCAGGCTGCTCCACCCCGCGTCCGTCTTTTTGCTTCGTATTTCAAACCACATCTGCGTTGGCTTTCCTCGTTCACCTCAGTCACTTACTGGAGTAAGCTCCTAAGGATTCACTGCGTCGCCGCCTTGCTGTGATTTGAACTACTTTGCAAAAATATTACATCAGATTTTAATTGGTTGCGGGGGCCGGATTTGAACCGACGACCTTCGGGTTATGAGCCCGACGAGCTACCAGGCTGCTCCACCCCGCGTCCGTCATTACTCTTCCATCGAGTAACGTTACTGCTTCTGATTTTAATTGGTTGCGGGGGCCAGATTTGAACTGACGACCTTCGGGTTATGAGCCCGACGAGCTACCAGGCTGCTCCACCCCGCGTCCGTGGATGCGCACTATACTCTGCTAATGATTTCATGCAACCCTTTTTTCACCCTGATCACGTTTTTAGGGTGAAAATGAACAAAAACAACGCATTCTGGATTGTTTTTTGCGCAAAATTTGCGTTCGGATAGGTATACGCATTTCATTAGGTTCGGGGGTTTGTTATCTTCGTCTCGCATTCAGGCAACATAAGACGAGAACAATGAAAGGACGTTGGGCAAAATATCTTCTGGCGGGAGTAGTAGTCGCGATGCTCGCCGCGTGTTCCTCAAAACCCACCGATCGTGGGCAGCAGTATAAAGACGGGAAATTTACCCAGCCTTTCTCACTGGTGAATCAGCCTGATGCGGTTGGTGCGCCAATTAATGCCGGTGATTTCGCCGAGCAGGTTAATCAAATTCGCAGCGCATCGCCACGTTTGTACGGTAACCAGAGCAACGTTTACAACGCTATCCAGCAATGGCTACGTGCGGGCGGCGATACGCGCAGTATGCGCCAGTTTGGTATCGATGCATGGCAAATGGAAGGGGCGGACAACTACGGTAACGTCCAGTTTACGGGCTACTACACGCCGGTAATCCAAGCGCGCCATACGCGTCAGGGCGAATTTCAGTACCCTATCTATCGCATGCCGCCAAAACGTGGGCGCTTACCCAGCCGTGCCGAGATTTATGCGGGTGCCCTGAGCGACAATTATATTCTGGCGTACAGCAACTCCCTGATGGATAACTTCATTATGGATGTTCAGGGCAGTGGTTACATCGATTTTGGCGATGGCAGCCCGCTGAACTTCTTTAGCTATTCCGGGAAAAACGGTCACGCCTATCGCAGTATCGGGAAGGTACTTATCGACCGTGGTGAAGTGAAAAAAGAAGATATGTCGATGCAGGCCATTCGTCATTGGGGTGAAACCCACAGCGAAGCCGAAGTGCGTGAGCTGCTGGAGCAGAACCCATCGTTTGTCTTCTTTAAACCGCAATCTTTTGCGCCGGTCAAAGGGGCCAGCGCGGTACCGCTGATTGGTCGCGCATCCGTGGCTTCTGACCGCAGCATCATTCCTGCGGGCACAACGTTACTCGCGGAAGTCCCCTTACTGGACAATAACGGCAAGTTTACCGGCCAGTACGAACTGCGCCTGATGGTGGCGTTGGATGTGGGCGGGGCGATTAAAGGGCAACACTTCGATATTTACCAGGGCATTGGAGCCGACGCTGGACATCGTGCGGGGTGGTATAATCACTACGGTCGTGTGTGGGTACTGAAAACCGCGCCGGGTGCGGGTAACGTGTTCAGCGGTTAATTGCCGGATAGTGCTGTGCTTATCCGGCCTGGATTATTAAGTAGGCCTGATAAGGCGAAGCCGCCATCAGGCAGTCATATTGCTCGGTATTAATGAATTTGAGGTGTTATGTCTGTGGTTATAAGTGATGCCTGGCGTCAGCGTTTTGGCGGTACGGCGCGTCTGTATGGCGAAAATGCGCTGCAACTGTTTGCCCAATCGCACGTTTGTGTGGTCGGGATTGGCGGCGTGGGATCCTGGGCGGCGGAAGCACTGGCGCGCACCGGCATTGGCGCCATTACGCTCATTGATATGGATGATGTGTGCGTCACCAATACTAACCGCCAGATCCATGCTCTACGCGATAACGTTGGTTTAGCAAAAGCTGAGGTGATGGCGGAACGTATCCGCCAGATTAACCCAGAGTGCCGGGTTAACGTGGTCGATGATTTTGTTACGCCGGACAACGTTGCAGAATATATGAACGCGGGATTTTCGTATGTCATTGATGCGATTGATAGCGTGCGTCCAAAAGCGGCGCTGATCGCTTACTGCCGGCGTAACAAAATCCCGCTGGTGACGACCGGTGGTGCGGGCGGGCAGATCGACCCGACACAAATACAGGTCGTTGATTTGGCAAAAACCATCCAGGATCCGCTGGCGGCCAAACTACGTGAGCGGCTGAAAAGCGATTTTGGCGTGGTGAAAAACAGCAAAGGCAAACTGGGCGTGGATTGTGTGTTCTCGACCGAAGCGCTGGTTTACCCGCAAGCAGATGGCTCTGTATGTGCGATGAAAGCGACGGCTGAAGGGCCGAAACGTATGGATTGTGCATCCGGATTTGGCGCGGCCACGATGGTGACCGCTACCTTTGGTTTTGTTGCCGTTTCACACGCACTGAAGAAGATGATGGCGAAAGCGGCGCGTCAGCATTGAGTTTGATATGCCGGATGGTGACTTCGCTCTCCGGCAAACAACCCTCAAATTTGTCGGGCAACCTCAAAAATCGCCTCGTTCAGGGCATGCAGCCCCTGGCTACGCGAGGCGCTGAGCTGCGTGCGTAAACCCAGCTCGTCAAATAATGCCATTGGCGAATGCGCCAGTAACTCGGTGGCCGTTTTACCTTCGACGGCCGTGAGTAAGACGGCCAACAGCCCGCGCACAATGCGACCTTCGCTATCGCCGAAGAAATGCAGAGTGCCATTCTCATGAAGGCTATGCCCCAGCCAGACGCGGTTTTCGCAGCCCGCAATCTCTTTGGCCTGAGCCTTTAGCGCATCCGGAAGCGCAGGAAGCTGCTTCCCCAGCAGAATCAACTGGCGATATTTATCTTCCCATTGGGTGAGCGGGATAAAGATATTGCGCAATGTCTCTTCAGTTATGGTTGTGCCAAACGGGTGTCCGGCGAACAGAGGGCTTGTCATTAATCCACCAATATTTCCAGGGCGCGGTCAACGGCTGCGACCAACGCTTCCACATCATTTTGCGTATTATAAGGTGCAAATGAGGCGCGTAGCGTCCCGGATACGCCCAGTTCTGACAGCAGAGGCTGAGCGCAGTGTTGTCCTGCACGCAGCGCAATACCATATTCGGCCAGCAGCGTCACCATGTCGCTGTGATGAACACCTGCGAAATCAAAGGCTAACAGACTGGAGTCCTGGCAGCGGAAGGACCGAAAACCGGGGCGTTTCGCCAGCGCATCTTCTGCCAGCGTCGCCAGACCACGGCTCCAGTTTTCAGCCTGTGCAGCATCAATGTCATCCAGCCATTCGAGCGCTGCGCTTAGCCCGATAACGCCAGCAACGTTAGGCGTCCCGGCCTCAAGCTTCCATGGCGCAGCCTGAGTGGTGAAACCGTCAAAACTGACTTGACTAATCATCTTACCGCCGCCGAGCCAGGGGGACATGGCTTTCAGCAGTTCCGGTTTTCCGTACAGCACACCAATGCCAGTGGGGCCGTACAGCTTGTGGCCCGAGAACGCATAGAAATCAATATCTAACTGCTGAACGTCGGCAGGGAAATGGACAATCCCCTGAGCGCCGTCGACCATCACCACCATCCCAGTCGCATGGGCGAGCGTAATGGCGCGGACCAGGTCCGGACACCCCCCGGTGACGTTCGACATCTGTCCGAGCGCCAGAATGCGGCTGCGTGGGGTGATGAGTTGCGCGAGGCGCTCAACGTCTGGCAAGAACTGGGCGTTGAGCGGCAGTCTGACGACCTTAGCCCCCGTTTGTTGCGCAACCATTAGCCAGGGAACGAGGTTGGCATGATGTTCCGCCACGCTAACGATAATTTCATCGCCCGGTTGTAAACGCGGCCGCGCATAGCTTTGGGCAACCATATTGATAGCTTCCGTCGTGCCACGGGTCCAGACGATTGTTTTGTCATCCGGCGCGTTAATCAGCCGTGCGACTTTTTCCCGCGCGGCTTCATAGCGAGCGGTCAGGCGCTGTGCTTCGGTAAACTGGCTGCGATGGACGTTCCCGGCGCTGAGGCTATAAAACTGATGGGTGGCCTCAATTACCGCCTGCGGCTTCAGCGCTGTGGCAGCGCTGTCGAGATAAACGCCTGCATCGTTGAGTGCGGGAAATTGTGCGCGAAACTGCGCGGGGTTAAAAGCGTTCATGGTATTCCTCAGTTCAGTAACCCGATCGTGGCGCAAAAAGGGCGCTGATACAAGGGTTGTGCTAACCATCGGAATACTCTGGATATCCTGGCAAAGTCTGCGTAGTGTCTTATGCTAATTAGCGTTAGGCTAGCAATTTAGCCTGTTACGGAGTGTGTTTTTAATAGCATAAATCGCTTTAAGGAGAAGAAGATGAAAAAGACTGCCGCAATTATCTCTGCTTGTATGCTGACTTTTGCCCTGAGCGCCTGTTCCGGTTCGAATTACGTGATGCACACCAACGATGGTCGAACGATCGTATCTGATGGTAAGCCACAGACCGATAATGATACGGGGATGATTTCGTATAAAGACGCTAATGGCAACAAACAGCAGATTAACCGTACCGATGTGAAAGAGATGGTTGAGCTGGATAACTAACCGGTCGTCGTCCATCGACAAAGCGTCTGACAAAAAAAAGCACCGCAATTTGGCGGTGCTACATTAATCACTATGGACAGACAGGGTAAATGTACAGGAAGTGAAAAAGGGTAGCTTTGCTACCATGGTCTGAATCGCAGACCAATTGCAAACACAACAACACAACATCACAACCGTAAGCCAAAAGCCCACCAGAACACGCATTCCGATAAAACTTTTCGTTCCGGCTTCAGGAAGTGCCGCCACTATAGGTATTTGCTGGTAGAACCTCAACGGACAATTTATAATGGCTCAGATAAAAAAAACTAATAGGTTACACCCTGTTAGCTAATTGTTAAATTGATTTAACATCAAAGCCTAAAAGTCATGTCAAAACGATTACCACCCTTAAATGCGTTGCGTGTTTTTGATGCTGCAGCGCGTCATTTGAGCTTTACGCGCGCAGCAGAAGAGCTTTTTGTGACGCAGGCCGCAGTAAGTCATCAAATCAAGTCACTCGAGGATTTCCTGGGGCTGAAGCTGTTTCGTCGACGCAATCGATCTTTACTGTTAACGGAAGAAGGCCAAAGCTACTTTCTCGACATCAAAGAGATTTTTTCGCAATTAACCGACGCGACGCGTAAACTTCAGGCACGCAGTGCAAAAGGCGCGCTTACGGTTAGTTTATTGCCCAGTTTTGCGATCCAATGGCTGGTGCCCAGACTCTCTAGCTTTAATTCAGCTTATCCGGGAATCGATGTCAGGATCCAGGCGGTGGACCGTCAGGAAGACAAACTGGCTGATGATGTTGATGTGGCGATTTTCTACGGACGAGGCAACTGGCCGGGTCTGCGCGTTGAAAAATTGTACGCAGAATATTTATTGCCGGTCTGCTCGCCGCTATTACTTACCGGTGATAAACCGCTAAAGACACCCGAAGATTTGGCAAAACACACACTGTTGCACGATGCCTCGCGCCGCGACTGGCAGGCTTATACGCGCCAGCTTGGCCTGAACCACATTAACGTCCAGCAGGGACCCATCTTCAGCCATAGCGCCATGGTGCTCCAGGCTGCTATCCATGGACAGGGAATTGCGTTGGCTAATAACGTCATGGCGCAGTCCGAGATTGAAGCCGGACGTCTGGTCTGTCCGTTTAATGATGTTCTGGTCAGCAAAAACGCATTTTATCTGGTTTGTCATGACAGTCAGGCAGAACTGGGTAAAATAGCCGCCTTTCGTCAGTGGATTCTGGCGAAAGCGGCCACGGAACAAGAAAAATTCCGCTTTCGTTATGAACAATAATTTTACGTAGGGTATTCACATGACCAGCCGTTTTATGCTGATTTTTGCCGCCATCAGTGGCTTTATCTTTGTGGCGCTGGGCGCCTTTGGGGCACATGTTCTGAGTAAAACCCTCGGGGTCGTTGAAATGGGGTGGATCCAGACAGGCCTCGAATATCAGGCTTTTCACACGCTGGCCATCTTTGGCCTGGCCGTCGCCATGCAGCGACGCATTAGCATTTGGTTTTACTGGAGTAGCGTGTTTCTGGCATTAGGGACGGTGCTGTTTAGCGGCAGCCTTTATTGCCTCGCGCTCTCTCATTTACGCCTGTGGGCGTTTGTTACCCCCGTTGGCGGCTTCAGTTTCCTTGTGGGTTGGGCGCTGATGCTAGTGGGTGCTATTCGATTGAAACGTAAGGGCGTTAGCCATGAATAAGGTAGTACTGTTGTGTCGCCCGGGTTTTGAAAAAGAGTGCGCCGCAGAAATTACGGATAAAGCAGGACGTCGGGAAATCTTCGGGTTTGCCCGGGTGAAAGATAATGCGGGTTACGTCATCTTCGAATGTTATCAGCAGGACGATGCCGAAAAGCTCGTGAAAGAGTTGCCGTTTAGCTCGCTGATTTTTGCCCGTCAAATGTTTGTGGTGGGAGAGTTGCTGCAATATTTGCCGCCGGAAGACCGCATTACGCCGATTGTCGGCATGTTGCAGGGCGTGGTGGAGAAAGGTGGTGATCTGCGTGTCGAAGTTGCTGACACCAATGAAAGCAAAGAGCTGGTGAAATTTTGCCGTAAATTTACCGTACCGCTACGTGCGGCACTGCGCGAAGCGGGCGTGCTGGCAAAGTATGAAACGCCAAAACGTCCGGTGGTTCACGTCTTCTTTATCGCACCTGGCTGTTGCTATACCGGCTATTCCTGGCCTGACAATAACTCTCCGTTCTACATGGGGATTCCGCGTCTGAAGTTCCCGGCGGATGCGCCGAGCCGATCAACGCTGAAGCTGGAAGAAGCGCTGCACGTGTTTATCCCTGCCGATGAGTGGGATGAGCGTCTGGCTAACGGAATGTATGCGGTGGATTTAGGAGCGTGTCCTGGCGGTTGGACTTATCAGTTGGTTAAACGCAACATGTGGGTTTATTCCGTGGATAATGGCCCGATGGCGCAAAGCCTGATGGATACCGGACAAGTTACCTGGCTGCGTGAAGACGGATTTAAGTATCGCCCAAACCGCAACAACATTTCGTGGATGGTGTGCGACATGGTGGAGAAACCCGCAAAGGTTGCCGCCCTGATGGCGCAGTGGCTGGTCAACGGCTGGTGTCGTGAGACGATCTTCAACCTCAAACTGCCGATGAAAAAACGCTACGAAGAGGTGTCGCAAAACCTGGCTTACATTCAGGCTCAGCTTGACGAGCATGGCGTAAATGCCCAGATTCAGGCGCGTCAGCTGTACCATGATCGTGAAGAAGTAACCGTACACGTGCGCCGTCTGTGGGCTGCCGTCGGTGGTCGTCGCGACGAGCGATAAGTTAACATTGCAGGCCGGATGAAGCGTAAACGTCTTATTCGGCCTGAATTGTTTCAATCAGCGGCGTATCTGAAACGATATGCGTCACGTCATCCAGATGCCCAATCCGGGCCTCCCCCGAACGATTAAACTTACTTTTATCGATCAGCAATAAAGATTGTGCTGAGCGCTTAAGCAGAATGGACTTGAAGTCGGCGTTGGTGGCATTGGAGTCCCAGAGCGCACCGTCGTTGTCGATCCCCTCACAGGAAAAAATAAACAGGTCAATCTCAAGAGATTTGAGCTGCGAGATGAGCGAGGAGTTAACGTAGCAACCGTATTTTCGCTCAAGGCGACCGCCGGAGCTGATGAGTTGAATGTGTTCACGCTTAGCCAATTCCTGGCAAATGGGCTGGCTGTTGGTAAAAACGTGAATGTTGATGTCCGGTAGCTGTCGCGCCAGGTACCAGCATGTTGAGCTGGCGTCTAAGGCTATCACCATACCTTCTTCGATCCATGCCAGCGCTTCGCGGGCAATATCCGCTTTGTGGGCATAGTGGCTTTTGAGTCGCATATGAAACGGATCGCCGCTGTCCTTGTTTTCCCGGTGAATAACTTTCGCCCGCCCGTGATTACGTAGCACTTTTCCCTGGGTCTGTAACTCACTGAGATCGCGGCGGATGGTCTCTTTGCTGACGTTCAGTTGCAACGCCAGAGCTTCGGTTGTCAGGCTTTTATGGTTAGTAAGCAGATCTACGATTGCCTGCTGGCGCGCCGCTTTCATGTTCTGATCCTCATTATATGATGAATGCCCGTACCAGACGGGCATTCTGACCAGAGATTACGGCGTTACCCCTTTTTTTAAAAGAATATTCCCGTACTTTGCCCGCTCTCCTGTGATAACGATCGCAAACGCCTTTTGTGCGCGTTCATAGAAGGCGTAGCGATCAATACGCGTAATGTCCGGGCAAGGGGTCTGTAGTGAAAGCGCCTGACGGTAGCGAGCCTCGACGTCGGGATCGAGGGCGTCTCCTTCAACAGCGGCCATCATCACCAGCGGTGGGGCATAGCTGTCCAGTTCAAAGAGTGGAATAACCGCCTGCAGCAGGTCGCTGACTATCAGGCCGTCAGCGCGAATAACCTGCGGCCCCATGCTGTGGGCCGGGAAGTGGGCATCGGAAAAGATAATCTCATCGCCGTGGCCCATTTCAGCCAGCACCTTCAGCAGGTCGGGCGAAATTAAGGGAGATATCGTTTTGAGCATGTTACTCGACTCCTGTGAGTTCGGATTCGGTTTGCGGATAAAAGTAACGGTACTGATACCGCACCTGCGCGCGCGCCTGTTCGGGAGAGGAAAATTCCCCGATGCCTGACCAGGCAAACATCGCGGCGCCCGCTACGGTGGTTTCGGCATCATCCAGCACTTTGACCGGCATTTTGAGCACGTTCGCTTTGATCTGATTCCACAATGCGTTGCGGCTTCCCCCGCCAACCAAAAGCAGCTCGGTCGCCTGGAAGTGACCGATTTTTTCCAGCGTGTGCAGATTTCGCTGCAGTTGTTCTGTCAGCCCTTCCAGCGCGGCGCGATAGAAGTGTCCGCGGGTAGTATTGAGGGTGACGCCTTGCCAGCCCGCATTTTGACAGGCCAGCAGGTCGCAGTGCATCTTCACGCCTTCGGCACCTGCCGGGATTGCCCTGGCTTCGTCAATCAGGGTTTGCCATGGGGTATCAGCAGTCCACAACAACTTGCGTACCCATTCGAGGACACCGGAAGCCAGCCACTGCATACCGGGATTATTCAGTCCGGGCTGGCTATCCAGTTCACAGGTTGAACCCGCATAATGGCTAAGCTGGGAGGTATCCACCTGCGCGCTGCGCACCATCAGAATTTCCCATGTACCGGAGGAGAGCACCGGTTCATTTGGCTGGGCTCCAGCGCCAAATAGCGCAAACTGCGTGTCGTGTCCGGCAGATATGACCGGAATACCCGCCTTAAGCCCAAGCAGGCTGGCGGCCTCCTGTTGCAGAACGCCTATTTGTTCTCCCGCTTCAACCAAACGTGGGAACAGACGACGCGGTATACCCGTTGCCTGTAAGATGTCATGACTAAAATCGCGCTGCTGGATGTCCAGCATCTGGCTGGTGCCCGCCATGGTGATATCGGTAGTGAACTCGCCGGTTAAACGGTGGTTAATGAGCGACGAGATGAATAGCCAGGCGTGCGCCTGTTCCAGTAGTTGCGGATGGTTTTCTTTTAGCCAAACCAGTTTATACAGTGTGTTGAAGCTAAACGCGCCGACGCCGGAAATTTCCTGCAGCTGCTGCGGTGACATGTAGCGGTGGATATTCTCCATTACCGCCGTGGTGCGTGGGCATTTCCAGCTGATCACCGGATAGAGTTGTTTGCCATTTTTATCAACCAACGCGCCGTCTACGCCAAAGGTGGTGACGGCGATCGCACGAACCTGGCAGGCGGCCAGTTGCGCAGAGAGCCGCTGACTGCAGTCGGCAAAACGTTGCAGAATGGCCTCCAGCGACCACTGATGCCAGGTGCTGTTTTCAGCAGCGATGTCACTGGCGTTTGGGGTCGACGCACGAGCGACAATCTTTCCCTGTCGGTCAACGGCGATAGCCCGTACGTTGGTCGCGCCACAGTCGAGGACCAGGATAACGTCTTGTTTCATAAAAACTCCTGAAACGTTGCCGGATGATGGGGTTAAAGCCGTATCCGGCCTACAAAAGCCACTGCTGTAAGGCCCGGTAAGCTTGCGCCACCGGGCTGAGTCGCATTAACGCTTATAAAGCGGGCCATAGTTCTGGCAGGCGCGGTAATCCTGGCCTTCAGTATCCATACCATGGGCAGCCCAGGAGGAAGGGCGGTAAATTTTCTCATCGATCACGTTGTGCATACACACCGGGATACGCAGCATGGCGGCAAGAGTGATGAAGTCCGCACCCACGTGACCAATCGTCAGTACGCCGTGGTTTGCGCCCCAGTTAGCCATCACGGAATAGACATCGCTGAATGGACCTTTACCGGTTAAGCGCGGGGCAAACCAGGTGGTCGGCCAGGTGGAGTTGGTGCGCGCATCAAGCTGGTCATGCATGTCTTTCGGCAATTCCACGCTCCAACCTTCGGCGATTTGCAGCACCGGTCCCAGGCCCTTGATGATGTTGATGCGGGTCATGGTGAACGGCACGCCGCCTTCGGTCAGGAAGCGAGAAGAGTAGCCGCCCCCACGGAAGTATTCGTGAATAGCAGGACACCATTCGGTTGCCGCCAGGCAATCATCCGCTTCTTTCTGCGAGATTTCCCAGTGCGGTTTCATGGTTGGTTTCCCTTCGCCGTCGCGCTGTTTGCAGGAGCCGTCCAGCGCTGCGGATCCGGAGTTAATCAGGTGAATGATGCCGTGCTCAGCAAGGCCGGTCAGCGGTTTACCCGTGACGCGTTCAACCGCCTCTGGCGACCAGTAGGTACGCACATCGGCAAAGACCTGCGCCGTGCCAGTAAGTTGATGACCGAACAGCATCGCTACACCGTTCAGGCTGTCATTTTCGGTGGCGACAACAAACGGTTCACGTATCCCATTCCAGTCAAAAGAGCTGTTGAGCAGCGCTTCGGCGGTGTCACCATTCGGATATTGATCCGTCCAGTGACGTTGACCCTGAAAGCCTGCGGCAATCGCGTTGTAACCCAGAGATTCTTCGACCAGACCTTTGTCTGCCAGCTTCTGGTTACCCTGCATCATGTCGCGAATGCACATGGCCATCAGCAGACTCTCTTTCAGTACCGCGCGGCTCTGTTCTGCATTGCGTTTATATTGCTGCGCGTTCTGATCCTCGCCGTAGCGGAAGTTTTTGTCCGCCCACGCCAGCGCCATTTCCAGCTCGGTTTCATCATATATTTTCTGGTCAATACGACGACGCAACTCGGTCATATCCACCGCCTGCACCTTCATGCCCAGCCAGGATTCAAAGAAGTTATGGTCGACGATAGAACCTGCAATACCCATAGACACGCCACCGACAGACAGATAGCTTTTGCCTTTCATATTGGCAACGGCTAAACCCGCGCGGGCAAAGCGCAGCAGTTTTTCTTCAACATCAGCAGGAATCGAGGTGTCGTCCGCGTCTTGTACGTCATGACCATAAATGGAGAACGCAGGAAGACCTTTCTGGTTGTGGGCTGCCAACGCGGCCGCCAGATAAACGGCCCCCGGACGTTCCGTGCCGTTGAAGCCCCAGATAGCTTTCGGGCGCATTGGATCCATATCGATGGTTTCGCTCCCGTAGCACCAGCATGGGGTAACGGTAATTGTCACGCCCACGTTTTGACTGCTGAATTTTTCTTCACAAGCGGCAGATTCAGCCATCCCGGCGATGCAGGTGTCGGCAACCACACATTCAATTTGTGCACCACAGGCATGCCGAAGTTTTTCCGTGATCAGCGTGGCGGTGGCTTTAGCCATATTCATGGTTTGTTCTTCGAGGGACTCACGTACACCCATACGACGTCCGTCAATAACCGGGCGAATACCAATTTTTGGTAAGCTGATTTTTTTCATCACAGATTCCTCACGTTATTCGGATAAATATTTAGTTGGCTGCCGTTTGTGAGCGGAAGCGGGCAAAAATAAAGATGATGGCGAAGCAAAGTGCTGGGACCAGTTCTGCTGTAGGGATATTGCCAGCGGCGTCGCTGACAAAACCCATTACAGGCGTCACAATGCCGCCGCCAATAATGGTCATGACAATAAAAGACGAGCCGTATTTAGTGTCCTGTCCCAGGTTTTTGATCCCCAAAGAGAAAATGGTTGGATACTGAATCGACATAAATGCGCTGCATAACGTCAGAGCCAACAGGCCGATTTGACCACCGGTGAAGGCGGAAATCAGGCACAAGACCATGGCGAGCAGGGCATAAGCGGCCAGCACTTTATGCGGCGCGAAGCGGCTGATAAGCCATGTGCCGGAGAAACGACCGATAAAAAAGCACACCATGGTGCCGGTCAGATAGTTAGCGGCGAAACCTGGGGTCATGCCAGGGATCTCTTCGATAGCGTAACGGATCAGGTAGCTCCAGCAGGCAGTTTGCGCGCCGACGTAGCAGAATTGCGCCAGCACAGCCCAACGCCAGTGACGAATACGCACCAGACGGGAAAGGGATGCGGAGAATGAACTCTGAGCGTTGTCACTGTGGTCGTCACTTTGCAGGGTCGGAAATTTTGTAAACATAATCAGCAGGGCGACCAGTAAAACGACCGCGACGATGATCATATAAGGGGTTTGTACCGATAAAACCAGGCTGTGCTTGTAGGCACTCAGTTGTTCCGGAGCCATTTTATCGAGTACGTCCTGAGATTGATGCGGCACATTAGACAAAATAAGACTTTGCCCAAAAACGACCGCAATAATGGCACCAAATGAGTTAAAAGTTTGTGCCAGATTGAGTCGGAAGTGACCGCCGCTTTCCGGGCCCAGTACCGTTACAAACGGGTTGGCTGCAGTTTCAAGGCAACCTAAACCAGCAGCGATAATAAATAAACCAATCAGGAACAGGGTGTAATTCATTACCTCGGCTGCGGGCCAGAATAATGCCGCGCCGACGGCGTATAAAAATAGTCCGGTAATAATCCCTGCTTTGTAACTTAATTTTTTCATCAGGATCCCTGCCGGGATTGGAATGATGAAATAACCAAAATAAAAAGCAGATTGAATCAGGCCAGCTTGAAAGTTAGTCAGTGTAAAAGCTTGCTGAAACTGTGGTAATAAGATGTCATTAAGATTATTAGCAACAGCCCAAAGAAAAAACAGAGAGCAGAGTAACGCGAAGGGAATGACATAATTTTTTGTCTGCCCCCGGTCTACTGCACGAAAACTTTGCGTTTGTATTGATGTGTTTCCCATAGCATCCTCATCAGTTCATAAGCATGTTCAACAGCTTAAGAGTAAGGCGGGTGATTTCACCAACCTGCTAATCCAGGTGAGTTCCGGTAATCTGCCAGCCAGAATTGGCCTTCACAAATGAACTCATGAATTCATTTTCAAATAAAAAACGGCTATTAATATGATGACGGTCACACTTATGCTCAGGGCGTGAGTTTATGTGATTATCATCACTTTAATTTCTGTAAAATAATGACCGTTTGAGAAATAAGTTATTAAAACCCACAGAGTAAATGCCCGAATTAATTAGTTGGGAAGAAAACGGGCAGCTTTAACAAATTATTCGCAAATGACCGTTTTATAATGCTTTCATTAAGAACGGACATTTTTACAATATGATATTTATCCTGCTTTTTTTTATTTTGTGTTATTAGTTGATGAAGGTCACAAAATCCAGTGCTAAAAATTCCCTTCTCTTTATTCAGCATGATGATAGTTAGCAAATAGCCGCCTAATTCAACAGAGCGCCGAGGTATTAGCAATGTTCTGTTGTCGCATTTTGACTCACTGAGAGAGGTAAGTAATGGAACGAAATACGCTGGCACGGCAGATTATCGATACCTGCCTGGAAATGACCCGTCTGGGGTTGAATCAGGGGACTGCGGGTAACGTAAGCGTGCGCTTTCAGGACGGGATGTTAATTACCCCGACGGGCATTCCATATGAAAAACTCACTGAATCCCACATTGTCTATATCAATGCTGAGGGACAGCACGAAGAAGGGAAGTTACCTTCCAGCGAGTGGCGGTTCCATATGGCAGCCTATCAAACACGTCCGGATGCTCAGGCGGTGGTTCATAACCACGCCGTACATTGCACGGCTGTTTCTATTCTCAATCGTCCAATCCCGGCAATCCATTACATGATTGCGGCGGCGGGGGGAAACTCTATTCCGTGTGCGCCTTATGCGACGTTTGGTACACGAGAGCTGTCAGAGCACGTTGCGGTAGCGTTGAAAAACCGTAAAGCGACGCTGTTGCAACATCATGGTCTGATCGCTTGTGAAGAAAATCTGGAAAAAGCTCTGTGGTTAGCCCATGAAGTGGAAGTGCTGGCGCAGCTTTATCTCAGTACGCTGGCGATCACCGATCCGGTTCCAGTGCTGGACGACGAGGCTATTGCTATTGTGCTGGAAAAATTCAAAACATATGGATTGCGTATTGAAGAATAGGAGATAAATACGATGGCGAACAGAATGATTCTGAACGAAACGGCATGGTTTGGCCGGGGAGCTGTTGGCGCATTAACCGATGAAGTTATCCGTCGCGGTTATCGCAAAGCGTTGATTGTGACAGATAAAAATCTGCTGCAGTGCGGCGTTGTCGATAAGGTGACTTCCCGAATGGATGCTGCAGGTCTGGCATGGGAAATCTATGCTGGCGTTATTCCTAATCCAACCATTGCAGTGGTGCAGGAAGGATTGGGAGTTTTTCAGCGAAGTGGCGCAGACTATCTGATTGCCATCGGCGGAGGCTCCCCGCAGGATACCTGTAAGGCGATTGGCATTATCAATAATAACCCTGAGTTTGCCGATGTACGCAGCCTTGAAGGGTTATCACCGACGCGTAGCCCGAGTGTGCCGGTTATGGCTATCCCAACCACCGCGGGAACGGCGGCAGAAGTGACCATTAACTATGTGATCACTGACGAAGAAAATCGGCGTAAGTTTGTTTGTGTTGATCCACATGACATCCCACAGGTGGCGTTCATCGATGCTGACATGATGGACGGCATGCCTGCTGCGTTGAAAGCCGCGACCGGCGTGGATGCACTGACGCATGCTATTGAAGGATACATCACGCGGGCGGCGTGGGCGTTGACCGATGCGCTGCACATCAAAGCCATTGAAATTATTGCCGGGGCATTACGCGGTTCGGTTGCAGGTGAGAGCCAGGCAGGTGAAGCAATGGCGCTGGGCCAGTACGTAGCCGGGATGGGCTTTTCAAACGTCGGTCTGGGGCTAGTGCATGGCATGGCACATCCGTTAGGTGCGTTTTATAACACGCCGCATGGCGTAGCGAATGCTATTTTGCTGCCGCACGTGATGCACTACAACGCCGAATTCACCGGAGATAAATTCCGCGATATCGCCCGGGTGATGGGGGTTAAGGTTGAAGGATTAACGTTGACAGAAGCGCGGAAAGCAGCAGTGGATGCCGTCTTTGCGCTTAACCGCGATGTAGGGATCCCCCTGCACTTACGCGACGTTGGTGTACGTAAAGAGGATATACCTGCGCTGGCGCAAGCGGCATTAGACGATGTTTGTACCGGTGGAAACCCGCGTGAAGCGAGTCTTGGTGATATCGTCGAGCTGTACCATACTGCCTGGTAATCACCTGGCGTTTATCTGGCCTACAGGGGGACGATAAGTAGGCCGGATAAGCGCAGCGCCATCCGGCAATAAGACTACCGCGCTAGCCGTAGCTGTTGTAGGTTTCCATCGATATGTAAGTCCGTTTGCAGCCGTGCGATATCACGACACAGAAACGCCATCTCGTGGTGTATCTCCAGTTTCTTGCGCCACTTCTCCGGTACCTCATCAAGATGCGCGTAAATCCCTTCCAGATGCTGAAACTGAACGAGTAGCTGGGTCGCACTTTTCGGACCAATGCCCGCGACACCGGGCACTTTTGAGCTGCTTATTCCTGCCAGTCCCCAGTAGTCCGGCAATTGTTGCGGAAGCACTCCGAACTCTTTCTCAATGAATGGGGCATCCAGCCAGCGCTTCTGGAAGTAGTCGCGAATGCGCAGCGTAGGGGAGAGCAACTGGCAATAGCCTTTATCAGTGGAGACAATCGTGGCCTGGTGCCCGGCTTGAGTCACCTTTACCGCCAGTGTGGCGGCTAAATCATCGGCCTCATTACCGCTCGACACCCAGCAGCAGACGCCACGCTGTTCAAAAGCGGCCCGTAAGGCGGGCATTTCCTGGTGCAATTCATCAGGCATCGGCGGGCGGCCGGCTTTATAGTCAGGCAATCGTTGATGACGCCAGCCGCTGTTGCGCGCTTCGTCATCAAATACCGCCACGGCGTGGGTAGGCTGACTGTGCACAATCAGCTGATCGAGCGCGTGCTGACATGTCTCCACGCAGGGTGAACCCTGTACGGCGTGAATGCGGCGGATAAGATTCAGTGCATCGACAATGAGCAGGTGGACAGCCACAGTGTTCTCCCTAACAAATCAGTCTGTAGGGTAACATTCACGGCGGGTGGAGGCGAATAGTTGGCAGCAAAACAGGAAGAGGCCTCGCAAAAGAGACCTCTTCAGGGGACTTAATCGCAGGTGACAATCTTCATTGCCAGACCGCCGCGAGAGGTTTCGCGGTATTTGGCGTTCATGTCTTTACCGGTTTCGTACATGGTCTCGATAACTTTGTCGAGGCAGACGCGCGGCTCACTGGTACGGCGCAGCGCCATACGTGCGGCGTTAACCGCTTTCACGGACGCAATCGCGTTACGCTCAATGCACGGTACCTGTACCTGGCCGGCAACCGGATCGCAGGTCAGACCCAGGTTGTGTTCCATACCGATTTCCGCCGCGATGCACACCTGCATTGGGCTACCGCCAAGCAGTTCAGCCAGACCGGCCGCTGCCATGGAGCAGGCCACGCCGACTTCACCCTGACAGCCAACTTCGGCGCCAGAGATAGAGGCGTTCATCTTGTACAGTGAACCAATGGCGCTCGCGACCAGCATGTAGCGTGCCAGCGAGTTAGCGTTCACTTCGCGGATAAACTTGTCGTAGTAAGCCAGCACGGCAGGAACAATCCCGCATGCACCGTTAGTTGGCGCAGTGACTACGCGTCCACCGGCTGCGTTTTCTTCATTTACGGCCAGTGCGAACATGTTGATCCAGTCAACTACCGCCATCGGATCAGTGGTAGTTTTATCGCTACTAACCAGCATACGACGCAGCGCCGCCGCACGACGTGGAACGCGCAGTTTGCCCGGCAATACGCCTTCGGTGGTGATGCCGCGCTCAATGCCGCTGCGCATGACTTCCCAGACGTTGGCAAAGTGTTGTTCCAGCTCTTCTTTGCTGTGCAGCGCCAGTTCGTTTTGCATCATCAGACCGGAAAGCGACAGGCCGGTTTCCTGGCAATGACGTTGTAAATCAGCCGCAGATTTATACGGATACGGCACGTTTACCGGAGAGTTATTCGGTAAACCAAAATGTTCTTCATCAACGATGAACCCACCGCCAATGGAATAGTATGTCTGGCTGTAAATGGCTTTTTCGCCTGCCAGTGCGGTAATACGCATCCCGTTTTCGTGTAGAGACAAATTGTCCGTATGGAAGTTCATGCACTTGTCGACCGGGAATTCGACCTCATGTTGGCCGTCCGCCAGTAGCAAACGTCCATGAGTATTCACATCCTGGATAAAGGCCGGGATGGCATCAATATCGACGGTATCCGGCAGATTACCCGCCAGGCCCATAATAATCGCGATGTCGGTATGGTGACCTTTCCCCGTCAGAGACAAGGAGCCATAGACATCAACCACTACGCGGGTTACGTCAGTGAGAATTCCGCGTGCAATCAGGTCATCCGTGAATTGTTTGCCTGCTTTCATCGGGCCAACAGTATGGGAGCTGGAAGGGCCAATGCCGATTTTGAAAATATCGAATACGCTAATCATGAGGCGTCCATTGTGTATCGAGGTGCGCCGCCCCAAGGAGCGGCGCAGGGGAATTAACTGAACAGAGAGTAGAAAATAGCGGAGATAGCGATCAGGCCCATAATGACAACGAAGACGTTGCTGATATGGCCGCTGTACTTACGCATTGCCGGTACTTTCTGAATGGCATACATCGGCATCAGGAACAGAATCATCGCGATGATTGGGCCACCCAGGGTCTCAATCATACCGAGGATGCTCGGGTTCAGCGTTGCCACAATCCAGGTGGTGACCAGCATGAACAGCGCAGTGATTTTGTTCAGTTTGTTGATTTCGATGGATTTGCCTTTACCACGCAGAGACTTAATCACCATACCGTTGAAACCTTCACGCGCGCCCAGGTAGTGGCCGAGGAAGGATTTGGTGATAGCGATAATCGCGATGATCGGTGCCATCCAGGCAATGATCGGTGCGTTAAAGTGGTTCGCCAGGTAAGACAGGATAGAGATGTTCTGCTCTTTCGCCGCAGCCAGATCCGCCGGGGTCAGGCTGAATACGCAGCTGAAGACGAAGAACATAACGGTCAGTACCATCATGATGTGAGCGAATGCCAGAATCTTGGAGCATTTCTTCTCAGCTTCATCACCGTATTCTTCACGTTTCGCCACGGCGAAAGAGGAGATGATCGGTGAGTGGTTGAAGGAGAACACCATTACCGGAATTGCCAGCCACAGGGTCAACAGCAGACCGTTGCCGGTGGTTGCTGCAGAGTCAAAGGACAGGGTTTCCAGAACCGCGCCGCTCCACTGAGGGATCAGGTACAGCGCCAGCAGCATCAGGGCTGCAACGAACGGGAATACCAGGATGCTCATCGCCTTCACGATCATCTGCTCGCCGAAACGCACGATGGTCATCATGCCGACAATCAGGATCAGAGACAGAATTGCGCGCGGTGGCGGCGTAATGGCCAACTGGTGGGTCAGGAAGCTTTCCACGGTATTGGTGATTGCTACGCTGTAAACCAACAGAATCGGGTAGATAGCGAAGAAATAGAGCAGAGTAATCAGTTTACCCGCGCCAACACCGAAGTGTTCTTCTACTACTTCAGTGATGTCTTCACCCGGATTTTTACCGGACAGCACAAAGCGAGTCAGGCCGCGGTGTGCAAAGAAGGTCATCGGGAAAGCAAGGATCGCCATGATGATCAGCGGAATCATACCGCCTACGCCTGCGTTGATCGGCAGGAACAATACACCCGCGCCAATCGCCGTGCCGTAAAGGCCCAGCATCCACATGGTGTCTGTCTTGCGCCATGCGCTGCGGGTCTGGCCCGTAACGATAGTGCTGGTTTGAGTGTTTTCCATCTATTTCTCCTGGAGGAAGCTTAAAAAGTCGGGTTTTGGGTCAATCCAATGAAAAAGAACCCGACTGTAAATCAAAATTCGTTGAGCGATTTTTTATGTAATTTTTCGCCGTAATAATTTGCGGGCGGAAAGATACATTTAAGTAATGAATCTATCAGTGATCGCGATCTCAAATGCAATAATCCACCTTTTATGTGGATAAATTTGGACCATTAAGCTGTTAAAAAATAGTCAAAGCGAATTTACTGGCGCGAAGGCTAACATTAACGACATATATCATGAAAGCGAAGGTGCGGGGATACGAGGGTTACGCTACAAAAGATGTTGTTTTTAGAGGAATTTAGCGATTGATAATAATTTCCTAAGATAAATCACGGTTGGATTTTGTAGGCAATCGTTTGCCTTGCGTGTCATTTTTAAAGAAAAATCACTGATATCTATATAATGTTCCGAGCTATGTGACTGGTATCACTAAAAAAAGCCGGGTGGCTGATGCGCCAGCCCCGGCTTCGGTATGGACAAAATTGTCACCGCAAAAGCGACTGCTCGCGGATGTAGGTGGTCAGGCGCTAATCTCGTAGCAAGGGATATACGCAGAGCCTGGTAACTTCATGCGATGCTGTGCGACAAAGCCCTGCAGGAGATCGTCCATGCGGCGCATCATTTCGCGGTCGCCGTGGATTTTATACGGGCCAAACTCTTCAATGGCGCGGATCCCAACTTCCTTCACGTTACCCGCCACAATCCCCGAGAATGCACGGCGCAGGTCGGCCGCCAGTACTTCAACGGGCTGATCCGGGTACAGCTTCAGGTTAGCCATGTTTTCATGGGACGGCTCGAACGGCATCTGCAAATCAGGTGCAATACGAATCGACCAGTTAAAGCTATAGGCATCACCGGTGTCGCGGCGGTTCTCTTTCACCAGCGGCATCGCTTTTTTCATCAGGCGCGCCACTTCCGCAGCGTCGTCAATGATAATGCGATAGTGGCGACGCGCTTCTTCTCCCAGCGTGTGCACAATAAATTCGTCCAGCACGCGGAAGTAGTCGGCGCTCTCTTTTGGTCCGGTCAGGATCAGCGGCAACACCTGATCTTTGTTCGCCGGGTTCATCAGGATCCCCAGCAGATACAACAGCTCTTCGGCTGTCCCTACGCCGCCCGGGAAGATGATAATACCGTGGGCGATACGTACGAATGCTTCCAGACGTTTTTCAATGTCCGGCATGATGATCAGTTCGTTAACCAGCGGGTTAGGTGGCTCAGCGGCAATGATTGACGGTTCGGTCATACCAATAAAGCGGCTGTCTTTGTATCGCTGCTGGGCGTGACCGACCGCAGCGCCTTTCATTGGCGCTTCCATCGCCCCCGGACCGCAGCCGGTGCAGATGTTCAGTTCGCGCAGGCCTAACTGGGTGCCGACGCGACGAGCGTACAGGTACTCATTTTCGTTGATTGAGTGACCGCCCCAGCAGACGACCATATTAGGCGCTTCACCAACGTGTAGCGCGCGGGCATTACGCAGGATCGAGAATACCAGGTTGGTAATATGCACCGAGCTTTCGAGATCCAGATGCTGAAAACGGCCGGCGTTATGGATTTGGCCATTGACGAACAGAATGTCGCGCAGCACGGCGAACAGGTTGGCCTGCAGCGCGCGAATAATGCGTCCATCAACAAACGCATCTTCAGGCGGGTTGATCAGTTCCAGCTTCACGCCCCGTTCGCGGCGCAGCACGTTTATGTCGAAACTTTCAAAGCGTGACAGCAGCTCTTTGCTGTTGTCGGTCAAACTGCCGGAGTTCAGAACGGCAAGCGAACAGTTACGAAACAGTTGATACAGGTCGCTGCTGGCCGTGCGTTTAAGCAATTCGACTTCCAGCTGCGACAACATGTCCATTGAGCCAAGTGGGCTAATATGTGTAATCAAGTAAACTCCTTACGGGACGAGAGACATCATCCTCTATTGATTACAATAGCCCTGGCTTATGACCTTTCACAACCTTGCGCGCGGAATTCGACACGCAAAATTGAGAAAAAAGATTACTGACGTACCAGACGACCGGTTGCCGGAGTGAAATCGGTGTTAGTGCGCCATGGGTTAATGTCCAGGCCGCCACGTCGCGTGTAGCGCGCGTAGACGCTCAGTTTCTCCGGCTGGCAGAAGCGCAGAATGTCATTGAAAATGCGTTCCACGCACTGTTCATGAAACTCATTATGGTGGCGGAAGGAGACCAGGTAACGCAGCAGCTTCTCTCTGTCGATTTTACGTCCGCGATACTGAATTTGTATGGAGCCCCAGTCTGGCTGGTGGGTGATTAAACAGTTGGACTTCAGCAGATGGCTGACCAGCGTCTCTTCCACCGCTTTTTCACCGCTTACGGCATTTTCCAGATACTCAGTGCTGAACTGGTAGTTATCGATGACGATATCCTGATTGTCGATACAGGTGCCGTTAAAGTGGGCTATCGGCTGCCCTTCCATTTCGTCAAGGCGGAACAGCGCCACGCTGACATGGCCCTGAGCACAGGCGCGCAGGTCGTTTTCCAGCGTCTGGCGTACCGCTTCCCAGGAGTCAAAACGGGTCTGGTTAAAACTGTTCAGGTAAAGCTTAAAGCTTTTCGATTCAATCAGGTTGACGCTGGTGTAATCCAGTTCTACATGACCGACCGCGACCTGTGGTAAACCGTTGGCATTCAACCATGACAACTCATACAGCGTCCAGATATCGGCACCGTGAAAAGGCAGATTGTCAGCTTTTAAATCCAACGGATCGCGATTCAGGCTGCGTGGCACGCCCTGAAGCAGGCTGGCATCGTAATTATCCCGGTAATCTGTTGATTTACCGAGAGTCAGGCCGTCAAGCGCCTGATGATTTTCATAAGAGGACATGTTTCACCGTCATAAACCAGATACACTATGCGACAAGTGTATCCTGGCTTTTGTGAAGAGAGAAATCAGTGGACGAATTGACAGCGCAGGCGTTAACAGCCTTTACGACGCGTTATTGCGACGCGTGGCATGAGAAAAATGACAGCTGGCCGCTCAGCGAAGAGCTGTATGGCGTACCCTCTCCGTGTATCATTTCTTCCACAGGCGATGCGGTTTTCTGGCAACCACAGCCTTTTGTTGGCGAAGAAAACGTCAGTGCGGTTGAACGCGCTTTTGATATTGTGATACAACCTGCCATTCACGCTTTTTATACCACTCAGTTTGCCGGGGACATGCACGCACAATTTGCGGATGAGAAACTTACTCTTCTGCAAACCTGGTCTGAAGATGACTTCAGACGCGTACAGGAAAACCTGATCGGCCACTTGGTTACGCAAAAACGCCTTAAGCTCTCTCCTACGCTTTTTATTGCCACACAGGACAATGAGCTTGACGTCATTTCGGTGTGCAATCTGTCCGGTGAAGTGTGCAAAGAAACGCTGGGAACCCGTAAACGGACGGTACTTGCGGCCTCACTTGCGGAATTCCTCACTCAACTTAAGCCAGTTCTGTAATCCAGTTTACTCTGAACCTTGTGAGAGATCTCTTACAAACCCTGTAGGACATTGTCAGATAATGAGTGAAGACTTAACGAATGGGTAAAAATTTAATTCCTTATTATTCATGTTGTTAATGTTTTATTTTCCGCTTTCATACGAAAATAATCTTAAGGGTATGTCTATAAGCGTCTTGTAAGATAAGGCGAAACAGGCGATTCTATACCTGTCGACAAGGAGTCGTACAACGAAGAGAACATCAGGATGATGGCTTTTCGGCAGGACACACCAGGACGGTGTTGCAAGGACAGGCTTCAGGACGAAGCAAAGAGGAAAACGCTGGATGCGTTAAAGGACACCTCCAGGATGGAGAATGAGAGCCGGTCAGGATGTTCGGCGGGTCAGGATGGCCAGGACACTTCAGGATGAAGTTTTCATATCGGGGTGATGTGAGCAGGATGCAAAAGTTCAGGATGAACGCGGTCGCAAGACCACAGGAAAAGTTGTCACGGATGAGCAGGGAGCACTAAAAGTAGCTGGAATGCTGCGAAACGAACCGGGAGCACTGTTTTTACAGTGCTCCCTTTTTTTATTTCCCTTCACTAGTGCTATTCTTCGCGCCAGATTTTTTCATCATTGAGGTTAATTTCATGACGACTCATGACCGTGTGCGCCAGCAGTTACACACGCTTGAAGCGCTACTGCGTGAACATCATCACTGGCGGATGGATGAGCCCGCAGAGCATCTGTTTACCAGCACGCAGCCTTTTTGTATGGATACCATGGAGCCGGTTGAGTGGCTGCAATGGGTATTGATTCCGCGCATGCATATGCTGCTCGATAACGCGCAGCCGCTTCCGCAGGCTTTTGCTGTCGCACCGTATTACGAAATGGCGTTGGCTGCCGATCACCCACAACGCGAAATTCTCCTGGCGGCATTGCAGGAGCTGGATGCGCTGTTTACCAGTGATAACGCCTGATGCTGGAGATTCTCTATCAGGACGAATGGCTGGTTGCAGTCAATAAACCATCTGGCTGGTTGGTTCACCGCAGTTGGCTCGACCGGGATGAAAAAGTGGTGGTGATGCAAACGGTGCGCGACCAGATTGGTCAGCACGTTTTTACCGCCCATCGACTCGACAGACCAACCTCCGGCGTACTTCTGATGGGGCTATCCAGCGAAGCCGGACGGTTGCTGTCCCAGCAGTTTGAAGAGCATAAAATTCACAAGCGCTATCATGCGATTGTGCGTGGCTGGTTGATGGATGAGGCCGTGCTGGATTACCCGTTGGTAGAAGAGCTGGATAAGATCGCCGATAAGTTTGCCCGTGATGATAAAGGCCCGCAGCCTGCCGTCACTCATTATCGCGGCCTGGCAACGGTAGAAATGCCGGTGGCGACCGGACGTTATCCGACCACCCGTTATGGACTGGTGGAGCTGGATCCTAAAACCGGTCGAAAACACCAGCTCAGACGCCATCTGGCGCACTTGCGCCATCCGATTATTGGCGACAGCAAGCACGGTGATTTACGGCAAAACCGCAGCGCCGCGGAGCATTTCGGTTGTCAGCGATTAATGCTGCATGCCAGCCAGCTTGCGCTGACCCATCCTTTCACCGGCGAACCGCTGGTTATTCGCGCCGGGCTGGATGACGTCTGGATGCAGGCATTGTCACAATTTGGCTGGCGTGGACTTCTCCCTGAGAATGAAAGGGTTGAGTTCGTCGAGCGGTCAGGTCAGGATGAGCAGATAGATTCTTAAGTCCCAGGAGATTACGGTTATGGCGGAAATTGGAATTTTTGTCGGCACGATGTACGGAAACGCACTGCTGGTTGCTGAAGAGGCCGAGGCAATTTTGACGGCACAGGGTCATAAAGCCACGGTGTTTGAAGATCCGGAGCTCAGCGACTGGCAGGTATATCAGGATAAATATGTGCTGGTGGTGACCTCAACGACCGGGCAGGGCGATCTGCCCGATAGCATCGTGCCGCTGTTTCAGGGGATCAAAGATAATCTCGGTTTCCAGCCAAATCTGCATTACGGAGTCATTGCGCTGGGCGACAGCAGCTACGTTAATTTCTGCAATGGTGGCAAACAGTTTGATGCGCTGTTACAGGAGCAAAGCGCACAGCGCGTGGGTGAAATGTTGCTGATTGACGCCAGCGAACATCCTGAACCAGAAAGCGAATCCAACCCCTGGGTAGAAAACTGGGGAACCTTGCTCAAATAATCTCTCGCCCGTACGGGCATACAACCCCCATTTGAACCGTAGGCCGGGTCAGGCGAAGCCGCCACCCGGCAATAAAACCCCAATTACGTGAACTAACTTCCACTGCTTTGGGCTTATGCCCCAAACAAATTCTTACTGCCTCTCTAATGTTGTGTTCATGCACGGTGAGGGTAAGAGCCACTCCTTCATATACTTTTCCCGTCAGTTCCCGGAAAGGCAGCGAGTCAGAATAAAACGGCCCTGAGCTGTACCAAAACTGCCACACACTAACCTCTCATTCTGATCACCCTACAGGTGCTGTACAGAATGAACTGGCGACAGCCAAGATTCAGGAGTGCAACAATGAGTTCATTAAGTCAGGCGGCGAGCAGCGCGGAAAAACGCACTAACGCTCGCTACTGGATAGTGGTGATGTTGTTTATCGTCACATCCTTTAACTACGGCGATCGCGCCACTTTATCTATTGCCGGTTCGGAGATGGCCAAAGACATTGGCCTGGATGCCGTCGGGATGGGGTACGTCTTCTCCGCATTCTCATGGGCCTATGTTATCGGTCAGATCCCTGGCGGCTGGTTGCTCGACCGCTTCGGTTCAAAACGTGTTTATTTCTGGTCCATCTTTATCTGGTCCATGTTTACCCTGCTGCAGGGCTTCGTCGATATCTTTAGCGGCTTCGGCATTATCGTTGCGCTGTTTACGTTGCGATTCCTTGTCGGTTTAGCTGAAGCACCTTCCTTCCCTGGCAATAGTCGGATAGTTGCGGCATGGTTCCCGGCACAGGAGAGGGGCACGGCAGTCGCAATCTTTAACTCTGCGCAGTACTTTGCCACCGTTATTTTTGCGCCAATCATGGGGTGGCTGACCCACGAAGTGGGCTGGTCGCATGTGTTCTTCTTTATGGGCGGCCTCGGGATTGTTATCAGCTTTATCTGGCTGAAGGTGATTCATGAACCAAACCAGCACCCGGGCGTAAACCAAAAAGAGCTGGAGTACATTGCTGAAGGCGGGGCGCTGATCAACATGGATCAGGCGGCCGCCAAAGCTAAAGTGCCGTTCAGCGTGAAGTGGGGGCAAATCAAACAGCTGCTGGGCTCACGGATGATGATCGGTATTTACATCGGGCAATACTGCATTAACGCGCTGACCTACTTCTTTATCACCTGGTTCCCGGTTTATCTGGTGCAGGCTCGCGGTATGTCGATTTTGAAAGCCGGTTTTGTCGCTTCGGTTCCGGCCATTTGCGGATTTGCAGGCGGCGTGCTCGGGGGCATTATTTCCGACTGGCTGATGCGTCGTACCGGTTCGCTGAATATCGCCCGTAAAACGCCAATCGTACTCGGCATGCTGCTGTCGATGGTGATGGTGTTCTGTAACTACGTCAACGTGGAGTGGATGATCATCGGCTTTATGGCGCTGGCCTTCTTCGGCAAAGGTATCGGTGCCCTGGGCTGGGCGGTGATGGCTGATACTGCACCTAAAGAGATCAGCGGTCTGAGCGGCGGTTTGTTCAACATGTTTGGCAACATCTCCGGCATCGTCACGCCAATTGCTATCGGCTACATCGTAGGGACCACCGGCTCGTTTAACGGCGCGTTGATTTACGTCGGGGTGCATGCGCTGATTGCGGTGGTGAGCTATCTGGTGCTGGTGGGTGATATTAAACGTATCGAACTGAAACCTGTCGCAGGACAATGATGATGACAACACAATCAAGCCCCGTTATTACCGATATGAAGGTCATCCCGGTGGCCGGTCATGACAGCATGCTGCTAAATATTGGCGGTGCGCACAATGCATATTTCACCCGCAATATTGTGGTTCTTACCGATAACGCCGGCAATACCGGCGTCGGTGAAGCGCCGGGCGGCGAAGTGATTTATCAGACGCTGGTTGACGCTATTCCGATGGTTTTGGGTCAGGAAGTCGCGCGCCTGAATAAGGTGGTTCAGCAGGTGCACAAAGGTAATCAGGCCGCTGATTTTGACACCTTTGGCAAAGGCGCCTGGACGTTTGAGCTACGGGTAAACGCGGTGGCAGCGCTGGAAGCGGCGCTGCTCGACCTGTTGGGCAAGGCGCTCAACGTACCGGTCTGTGAACTTTTAGGGCCGGGCAAGCAGCGCGATGCGGTCACCGTGCTCGGCTATCTGTTCTATGTGGGCGATCGCACAAAGACCGATTTACCGTATCTGGAAAGCACGCCGGGAAACCATGAGTGGTATCACCTGCGTCACCAGCACGCAATGAATAGCGAAGCCGTGGTACGTCTGGCCCAGGCTTCTCAGGATCGCTACGGTTTTAAAGACTTCAAACTCAAAGGCGGTGTACTGCCTGGCGAGCAGGAAATCGACACCGCTCGTGCGCTGAAAAAATGCTTCCCGGATGCGCGTATTACGGTTGATCCCAACGGTGCCTGGTTGCTGGATGAGGCCATCTCCCTGTGTAAAGGCCTGAACGATGTGCTGACCTACGCCGAAGATCCGTGCGGCGCTGAACAGGGCTTTTCCGGGCGCGAAGTGATGGCCGAGTTCCGCCGTGCAACTGGTTTACCGGTAGCAACGAACATGATAGCCACCAACTGGCGTGAGATGGGCCATGCGGTGATGCTGAACTCAGTCGATATTCCGCTGGCCGATCCGCACTTCTGGACCCTTTCCGGCGCGGTACGCGTGGCACAGTTATGCGATGACTGGGGACTGACCTGGGGCTGCCACTCTAACAATCATTTTGATATTTCGCTGGCGATGTTCACCCACGTTGGCGCCGCTGCGCCGGGCACCCCGACGGCTATCGATACCCACTGGATCTGGCAGGAGGGCGATTGCCGTCTGACCAAAAATCCGCTGGAGATTAAGAACGGGAAAATTGCTGTTCCTGACGCGCCTGGACTGGGCGTAGAGCTGGACTGGGATCAGGTTAACAAGGCTCATGAAGCCTACAAGAGACTGCCCGGCGGCGCGCGTAATGACGCGGGTCCAATGCAGTATCTGATCCCCGGATGGACTTTTGACCGTAAACGTCCCGTTTTCGGCCGCCACTAATTTTGAATAAGGACTTAATGATGAGCGCACAATTTACTACCCCAGTCGTGACCGCGATGCAGGTGATCCCGGTTGCGGGTCATGACAGTATGCTGATGAACCTGAGCGGCGCACATGCTCCATTCTTCACGCGTAATATTGTGATTATCAAAGATAACTCCGGCCACACCGGCGTGGGTGAAATTCCCGGCGGAGAAAAAATCCGCAAAACGCTGGAAGATGCGATCCCGCTGGTGGTAGGCAAAACGTTAGGTGAATACAAAAACGTGCTGAATGCGGTACGCAATACTTTTGCCGATCGTGATGCGGGCGGTCGCGGTTTGCAGACCTTTGATTTACGTACCACTATTCATGTGGTTACCGGGATCGAAGCGGCCATGTTGGATCTGCTGGGTCAGCATTTGGGTGTTAACGTCGCCTCTCTGCTGGGTGACGGACAACAGCGTAGCGAAGTTGAAATGCTGGGTTATCTGTTCTTTGTCGGCAACCGTAAAGCGACGCCGCTGCCGTACCAGAGTCAGCCGGATGAGAAGTGCGACTGGTATCGCCTGCGTCATGAAGAGGCGATGACTCCGGATGCGGTAGTGCGCTTGGCGGAAGCTGCGTATGAGAAGTATGGTTTCAACGACTTTAAACTGAAAGGCGGCGTGCTGGCCGGGGAAGAGGAAGCGGAATCTATCGTTGCGCTGGCGAAGCGTTTCCCGCAGGCCCGCGTGACGCTGGATCCAAACGGCGCGTGGTCGCTAAATGAAGCGATTAAAATTGGTAAGTACCTGAAAGGATCGCTGGCGTATGCGGAAGATCCTTGTGGCGCCGAGCAGGGCTTCTCCGGTCGTGAAGTCATGGCGGAATTCCGTCGTGCCACTGGCCTGCCGACCGCCACCAATATGATCGCCACCGACTGGCGTCAGATGGGGCATACCCTGTCATTGCAGTCAGTGGACATCCCGCTGGCGGACCCGCATTTCTGGACGATGCAGGGTTCTGTCCGCGTGGCGCAGATGTGCCATGAATTCGGGTTAACCTGGGGCTCGCACTCTAACAACCACTTTGATATTTCACTGGCGATGTTTACGCATGTTGCGGCGGCGGCTCCGGGCAAAATTACCGCGATCGATACCCACTGGATCTGGCAGGAAGGTAACCAACGCCTGACCAAAGAGCCGTTTGAGATTAAAGGCGGCATGGTGCAGGTACCGGCAAAACCGGGTCTGGGTGTGGAGCTGGATATGGATCAGGTGATGAAAGCCCACGAGCTGTATCAGCAACATGGGCTGGGGGCGCGTGATGATGCGATGGGCATGCAGTATCTGATCCCTAACTGGACGTTTGATAATAAGCGTCCGTGCATGGTACGCTAAGTGAGCTGGGACCGCTCCCAATCGGTGGGCGGTTTTTCTCCTGGTGTATGCTTAACACAGTCAACATGCGTAAGGATGCTTTATGAAAATAGTAATCGCACCGGATTCCTATAAGGAAAGTTTGAGTGCGCTTGAAGTGGCAACGGCTATTGAGATGGGATTTCGTGAGATCTGGCCTGACGCGGATTACGTGAAGCTCCCGGTCGCCGACGGCGGTGAGGGAACGGTCGAAGCGATGGTTGCCGCAACACAAGGTCACCTTGTGCATGTTGATGTTACCGGCCCTTTGGGCAACACGATTCGGGCATTTTACGGTTTATCTGGTGATGAGCGTTCGGCGTTTATCGAAATGGCTGCCGCCAGTGGGCTGGAGCAAGTTCCCGTGGGGTTACGCGATCCGCTGAAAACCACTTCCTGGGGAACCGGGGAGTTAATCCGTCATGCGCTGGACGCTGGCGTTGAGCATATCATTATCGGGATTGGCGGCAGCGCCACCAATGATGGCGGCGCGGGGATGGTACAAGCGCTGGGAGCAAAATTGCTGAATGCGCAAGATAACGATATTGGCCATGGCGGTGCTGGCCTCGAATCGCTCTCGCGGATTGATATATCTCAGTTAGACCAGCGCCTTGCCGCGTGTCGTATTGAAGTGGCTTGCGATGTCACCAACCCGTTGACCGGTGAAGAGGGCGCTTCTGCGGTTTTTGGCCCGCAAAAGGGGGCGACGCCGGAGATGATTACCCGCCTCGATCGGGCGCTTTCGCACTATGCGCAGCTGATCGCTCGCGATCTGGACGTCAACGTGCTGGATCTGGCCGGCGGTGGTGCTGCTGGTGGTATGGGGGCGGCGCTGTATGCCTTCTGTGGCGCACAGCTACGCTGCGGTATTGAGATAGTGACGGATGCGTTACATCTTGACGCCTGCGTTGCGGATGCGGACTTAGTGGTTACTGGTGAAGGACGCATCGACAGCCAGACCATTCACGGTAAGGTTCCGGTTGGCGTGGCAAAAGTTGCAAAGCGTTATAACAAACCGGTGATTGGTATTGCTGGTAGCCTGACGGCCGATGTCGGTGTTGTGCATGAGCATGGGCTGGATGCAGTTTTCAGCGTTATCTATACCATTTGTACGCTGGATGAGGCGTTGAAGAACGCGAGTGAGAATGTCCGAATGACAGCGCGAAACGTGGCTGCGACGCTCAAAGCAGGGCAGCAATTACGTTGAATTTTCAGGCCGGATGCGGTGCTCATTCCGCATCCGGCGATTTTTACCCTAATAAGCGCTTTGCTTCACGGGCAACGTTATCCATTTCATCCAGAAGCTCTAAAAACTCAGGTTCCAGCTCTTCTTCTTTGGTCCCGCTACGTAATTGCTGCTCAATAAGCTGACACAGGTTTTTCATGCGGGGAACGCCGCTATAACCGCAGCTACCGTGCAGCTTATGGATCATATCCACCAGCCCTTCAGGGTTTTCACCGACCAGCTGTTCTTCAATTTTATTACGTACCTCGGGCAGAAAATCGAGCAGCATTTGCAGCATATCCCGCGCCAGATCGTTTTTACCTGCGGCTTGTCTTAATGCCAACTGCCAGTCGAGCGTGGTATTCGGATTGACGATCGGCTCAACGGGGTCAACGGCGAGCGCCCTAAGCGCTGCGCTTGCGCCGGGTTTATAGCGTAACAGCAGATTATGTAGCTTATCTTCCTCGATAGGCTTAGCCAGGTAATCGTTCATCCCGGCGCTGAGCAACTTCTCTTTCTGCCCGGCCATAGCATGCGCGGTGACCGCAATGACCGGCGTCTGTTGTTGATGAGGAAGCTGGTGGATCAGCTCGCAGGCGCGAATACCGTCCATGTCTGGCATCTGAATATCCATCAGGATCAGATCAAACTGCATCTGTTTGGCGCGATCCACTGCCTGGTGCCCGCTGTCGCAGAGCACAACTTGCTGCACTTTATCCTCCAGCAGTGCGCCAATAAGCTTGAGGTTCGCCGGGTTGTCGTCCACTGCCATGACGGTCATCGCGATTTTGCTCTCGTCTGACAACAGCGGATCTATGTTGTGGTTCAGTTGACAATACTCTGTCAATGCAGGCAGTAAACGGGTTGAGGTGAGCGGTTTCAACAGGCACGCCGCCGCGCCGCCCTGTTTCAATTTCTCGGCGTTAATTTGCGCATGGCAAGGCAAGGCCAGTAACAAAAAGTCGGTCATCGCCGCTGCGCTTGCCAGGCGCTCATGCTGCATGGTGAGCGGTTCGCGTAACGTGACCGGTACGCCAAGCAACAGAATATCGTAGTGATCCTTCGGCAGCCCAGAGAATGAAGGGCTGTAAATCACCTCCAGCGGCGTTTCACTCAAGATATCTAATGTGCATTGTGCTGCAGTGGCGTTAGGTTCGACGTAAGCCAGTCGCTTACCGGCCAGACAAAGCGTGGTTGAGCGATCAATGAGAACGTTAGGGTTGAGATCGAGGCTGATATGGAACCAGAACGTGGATCCCCGGTTCGGCTGACTGTGGAAGGAGATATCTCCGCCCATTTCATTGACCAGTTTTTGCGTAATGACCAGGCCCAGTCCGGTACCGCCGTGGCGGCGGGAAATACTGGCATCCGCCTGGCGGAAGGCCTGGAACAGGCGTGACTGATCGCGCTCGGGGATACCAATTCCGGTATCGCGGATTTGCACTTCAATTTGTACTTTTGTATTACTGAGCGCGCGTTTCTCGACCAATATATCGATATTACCGCCTTCGGTAAATTTGATGGCATTGCCGACCAGATTAGTGATCACCTGCTGTAAGCGCAGCGGATCGCCGATGACGTTGTCCGGTACGTCATTCTTAATATTCAGCGTCAGCTCAAGCCCTTTATCGTGGGATGAGTGCGCTAACAGCGTGACGACGTCATCGAGTGTGCTGCGCAGCGGGAATGGGATACTTTCCAGAATCAGCTTGCCCGCCTCAAGTTTGGAGAAGTCGAGCACATCATTGATGATGGCCAGCAGATTGTTGGCCGAGCGTTCAATCGTATTCAGGTGATCGCGCTGCGTGGAGTTGAGCTCGGTTTTTAGTGTCAGACGGGTGAAACCAATCACGCCATTGAGCGGGGTTCGCAGCTCGTGCGACATGTTAGCCAGAAACTCAGACTTAATACGCGCCGCTTCCTGGGCCCGCTTTTTAGCCAGATCCAGTTCGACGTTCTGGATTTCCATCTGTTCCAACGTTTCGCGCAGATCAGAGGTGGCCTGATCGATGTTGTGCTGCATCTCTTCATGGTAGGCCGCAAGTGACATCGCCATCGAGTTAATACCATTTTTGAGCATATCCAGCTCGCCCAGCATGAAACCCTCCACGCGGCTATCGAGCTGTCCTCGTCGTATTCGGTCAACGGTATTCACCATATTGCGAATCGGGCCGGTCACGTCGCGCATCAGGCGCCAGCCAAAAATTAACGCAATCCCGATACAAAACAGCATCATTACGCTGGAGATAAAAATCTCTTTATACTGCTGCAATCTTACTGACTTAAGGTCTAACTCCAGCGCCACGTATCCCAACATATTTTTGTCATTTTTCGCGTCGCTTAAGGCAGATTCATCCGGCGAATACCTTTCCGAGATAATCGGGGTGCGCAGGATCATGATATCTCCGAGTCGCGTGACGCTCAGCTTACGGGGAAACGGTGACCCGGTAGCCAGCTGCATTTCAGACGGATCGAGATGAAAATTGGATGTGACAAACAGTCGGTTATTTTCGTCATAGACAGAAATTGCCCGCACGATATCGGAATGGCGACGATGCAGTACGCTGATCAGTTGGCCGATGGATTCCCTGTTTTGCAGGTTCATGCCATATTCGCTTGAGACCGCGAGTGGCTCAATGATGCTGGCGCCAGCATCTTCCAGTTGACGCTGCAAGTCGTTATAGCGATGCACAACAAAAAAGATACTGAGCAGCAAACCAATCAGGACGGTCGGGGCCAGGATCAGAATCATCATGCGTGCACGCAGGCTGTAGTTGGTCATGGAGTTCCGTTATGGGACAATTAGGGTCACACTGTTAAAAAGAGACATATCTCGTCGATGGCGCAATTCTACTCTGCAAAACGACGCGTGACGACGCGTCAGATCATAACCGTTACCGTCAATGACCTCGATCCTTTTGGTCAGGGTGTTGCTCGCCATAACGGAAAGGCGTTGTTTATACCGGAATTGCTACCTCAGGAAAGCGCCGAGGTGGTGATTACCGAAGATAAAAAACAGTTCGCCCGCGCGCAAGTAAAACGACGTTTGAACAACAGCCCTGAGCGTGAAGTGCCTCGTTGCCCGCATTTTGGCGTGTGCGGTGGCTGCCAGCAACAGCATGCCAGCATCTCGTTACAGCAGCGTAGTAAAAGCGCGGCGTTGTCGCATTTAATGAAATGTGAAGTGTCGGATGTTATAGCTGATACGCCGTGGGGCTATCGTCGCCGTGCACGTTTGAGCCTGAGCTATCGGCCAAAAGAGCAAAAATTGCAGATGGGTTTTCGCAAATCCGGCTCTAACGACATTATCGATGTCAAACAATGCCCTGTTTTGGTGCCCCAGCTTGAGGCGCTATTGCCCCACATCAGGGCGTGCCTGGAAAGTCTACAAGGGTTACGCCATCTTGGGCATGTCGAACTGGTGCAGGCAGGGAGCGGAACCCTGATGATTTTGCGCCACACGGCGCCATTAAGTGCTGTGGATAAAGAAAAACTGGAATGCTTTTCGCATTCTCAGGGGCTGTCTTTGTTTCTGGCCCCGCAAAGCGAGATACTGGAATCAATATCAGAAGAATCGCCCTGGTATGATTCAAATGGACTACGGTTAACCTTCAGCCCGCGTGATTTTATTCAGGTCAATGAAGGGGTAAACCAGCAAATGGTGGCCCGAGCGTTGGAATGGCTCGATGTTCAACCAGGAGAGCGTGTGCTCGATCTGTTCTGCGGAATGGGCAATTTTACTCTGCCGCTGGCGACCCGAGCTGCAAGCGTGGTCGGCGTGGAAGGGGTACCGGCGCTGGTGGAAAAAGGCCGGGAAAATGCGCTGAATAACGGATTACACAATGTGACATTCTTTCATGAAAACCTTGAGGAAGATGTTACCCGGCAGCCTTGGGCTAAAAACGGATTCGACAAAGTTTTGCTCGATCCTGCGCGTGCGGGTGCTGCTGGTGTGATGCAACATATTATAAAATTAGAACCTATACGCGTTGTTTATGTATCCTGTAACCCGGCAACGCTGGCTCGTGACAGCGATGCTTTGCTCAATGCGGGATATGCCATCCGGCGGCTGGCGATGCTCGATATGTTCCCGCACACAGGACACCTGGAATCAATGGTCCTGTTTGAGCGTTTGTAATGAACTTAATACCCATTGGATTTCGGGTTGTAATGCTGTGTGAAAAACAATGGGTTCGGCTTGTCGACTTCGACAGGCCATGCCCCTTAAGGAGAGGACGATGGTTGCGGTAAGAAGTGCACATTTAAATAAAGCTGGTGAGTTTGATCCAAAGAAATGGATCGCGAGTCTGGGGATCTCCAGCCAGCAGTCGTGTGAACGCTTAGCCGAAACCTGGGCGTACTGCCTGCAGCAAACACAGGGGCATCCGGATGCAGAGCTGCTGCTGTGGCGTGGCGTGGAGATGGTAGAAATCCTCTCTATGTTGAGCATGGATATCGACACGTTGCGCGCAGCAATGCTTTTCCCTCTGGCTGATGCCAACGTCGTCAGTGAAGACATCCTGCGCGAGAGCGTGGGCAAATCCATTGTTCATCTTATCCACGGCGTGCGTGACATGGCGGCGATACGCCAGCTTAAAGCCACGCATACCGATTCAGTCTCTTCCGAGCAGGTCGATAACGTCCGCCGCATGCTGCTGGCTATGGTGGATGATTTCCGCTGTGTGGTCATCAAGCTGGCGGAGCGCATTGCTCATCTGCGTGAAGTGAAAGACGCACCGGAAGATGAACGCGTTCTGGCAGCAAAAGAGTGCACCAATATCTATGCCCCGCTGGCTAACCGGTTGGGTATTGGGCAGTTAAAATGGGAGCTGGAAGATTACTGCTTCCGTTATCTGCACCCGGCTGAATACAAACGTATTGCCAAGCTGCTGCATGAACGTCGTATCGATCGCGAACACTACATTGATGAATTCGTCGGTCATTTGCGCTCAGAGATGAAAACGGAAGGCGTCAAAGCCGAAGTTTACGGACGTCCGAAGCACATCTACAGCATCTGGCGCAAAATGCAGAAAAAACAGTTAGCCTTTGATGAACTGTTCGATGTGCGCGCGGTGCGTATCGTGGCGGAGCGTTTACAGGATTGCTACGCCGCGCTCGGAATAGTACATACTCACTATCGCCATCTGCCGGATGAGTTCGATGACTACGTCGCGAACCCGAAACCCAACGGCTACCAGTCAATCCATACGGTTGTGCTGGGGCCGGGCGGGAAAACCATTGAAATTCAGATCCGCACCAAACAGATGCACGAAGATGCCGAACTGGGCGTTGCTGCGCACTGGAAATACAAAGAGGGCACAGCCTCAGGCGCGGCACGCTCCGGTCATGAAGATCGTATCGCATGGCTGCGTAAACTGATCGCCTGGCAGGAAGAGATGGCTGATTCCGGCGAAATGCTGGATGAAGTCCGTAGCCAGGTCTTTGATGACCGGGTTTACGTCTTTACGCCGAAAGGCGACGTTGTAGATCTGCCTGCAGGCTCCACGCCGCTCGATTTTGCTTATCACATCCACAGCGATGTGGGCCATCGTTGCATTGGCGCGAAAATTGGCGGGCGCATCGTACCGTTTACTTACCAACTGCAGATGGGCGATCAAATTGAAATTATCACCCAGAAACAGCCAAACCCAAGCCGCGACTGGTTGAATCCTAACCTCGGCTACGTGACCACCAGTCGTGGGCGTTCGAAGATCCACGCCTGGTTCCGTAAACAGGATCGCGATAAAAATATCCTGGCGGGTCGCCAGATCCTCGACGATGAGCTGGCGCATTTAGGTATTAGCCTGAAAGAAGCGGAAAAGCACCTGCTGCCGCGCTACAGCTTCAATGAACTGGATGAGCTTCTGGCGGCGATTGGTGGAGGCGACATCCGCCTTAACCAGATGGTGAACTTCCTGCAGGCGCAGTTTAATAAGCCAAGCGCTGCAGAGCAGGATGCCGCCGCGCTGAAACAGCTTCAGCAGAAAACGCAAGCGCCGCAGAGCCGCCGTAAAGACGATGGTCGCGTGGTGGTTGAAGGGGTGGGTAATCTGATGCACCACATCGCTCGCTGTTGCCAGCCGATTCCAGGTGATGAAATTGTCGGGTTTATCACTCAAGGACGTGGTATTTCGGTCCACCGGGCGGATTGCGAACAGCTGAATGAACTGCGCTCGCATGCGCCGGAACGTATTGTTGACGCGGTTTGGGGCGAAAGCTACTCGGCAGGATATTCGCTGGTGGTTCGCGTCCAGGCTAACGATCGCAGCGGCTTGTTGCGTGATATCACCACTATTCTTGCCAACGAGAAGGTGAACGTGCTGGGCGTTGCCAGCCGGAGTGACACCAAACAACAGCTTGCCACCATCGATATGACCATCGAAATCTACAACCTGCAGGTGCTCGGACGCGTGCTCGGCAAGCTTAACCAGGTGCCGGATGTGATCGACGCACGCCGTCTGCACGGTAATTAATACGAACGTAGGCCGGATGGCGGCATAAATGCCTTATCCGGCCTACAGTTACTCAAATCTCCAGGATTGTCACATGAACCAAATCGATCGGCTGCTCGGTATAATGCAGCGCCTGCGTGATCCGGAAAACGGCTGTCCGTGGGACAAAGAGCAGACATTCGCCACTATTGCCCCTTACACTCTCGAAGAAACCTATGAAGTGCTGGACGCGATTGCGCGTGAAGACTTCGATGACCTGCGTGGAGAACTGGGTGACCTGCTGTTTCAGGTGGTATTTTATGCCCAGATGGCGCAGGAAGAAGGGCGCTTCAACTTTGATGATATCTGTGCAGCGATAAGCGATAAGCTTGAACGTCGCCACCCGCATGTTTTTGCTGATGTTTCTGCCAGTAACAGCACCGAGGTGCTAACCCGTTGGGAGCAAATCAAAACCGAAGAGCGCGCTGAGAAGGCACAGCATTCCGCACTCGACGATATTCCCCGTAGTTTACCGGCGTTAATGCGTGCACAAAAAATCCAGAAACGCTGCTCAAATGTTGGCTTCGACTGGAAAACATTAGGACCGGTTGTCGACAAGGTTTACGAAGAGATCGATGAAGTCATGTTTGAGGCGAGGCAGGCTGTTGTCGACCAGGCTAAACTGGAGGAGGAAATGGGCGATCTGCTGTTTGCCACGGTCAATATGGCGCGCCATTTAGGCACTAAAGCAGAGACCGCATTGCAAAAAGCGAACGAGAAATTTGAGCGACGTTTTCGTGAGGTTGAACGAATTGTGGCGGCTCGGGGTCTGGAAATGACTGGTGTTGATCTGGAAACTATGGAAGAAGTCTGGCAACAGGTAAAACGGCAGGAAATTGATCTCTAAGGGATTTCGTCGGTCAAGGGCGATTTGTGTGATTTTTTAAATAACAAGCGCTTGATTTACGTCAAAAACATTTACCCCAAAGGGGCTATTTTCTCACTCCCGATGTTAATGTGAGCCTGGTGAAGAGGAGGAATAATGAAAGTTTGTGGCGCTCGTCATGTTCGGGTATACTACTTTCCCGTCTTGGTAATTCCATCGTTTCACCCTAACTTCTCAGGTCCAGCATGACAACGAACTATATTTTTGTGACCGGCGGGGTCGTATCCTCTCTGGGAAAAGGCATTGCCGCAGCCTCCCTGGCAGCCATTCTTGAAGCCCGTGGCCTCAATGTGACCATGATGAAACTGGATCCGTACATCAACGTTGATCCAGGTACTATGAGCCCAATCCAACACGGGGAAGTGTTCGTTACCGAAGACGGCGCTGAAACCGACCTGGACCTGGGTCACTACGAGCGTTTCATTCGTACTAAAATGAGTCGCCGCAACAACTTCACCACGGGTCGTATTTACTCCGACGTTCTGCGTAAAGAACGCCGTGGCGACTACCTGGGCGCTACCGTTCAGGTTATCCCGCACATCACGAATGCCATTAAAGAACGCGTTCTGGAAGGCGGTGAAGGTCATGATGTTGTTCTGGTTGAAATCGGCGGAACCGTTGGGGATATCGAATCTCTGCCGTTCCTTGAAGCGATTCGCCAGATGGCCGTAGAAATTGGCCGCGAGCACACGCTGTTTATGCATCTGACGCTGGTTCCGTACATGGCGGCGGCAGGTGAAGTCAAAACTAAACCGACTCAGCACTCGGTAAAAGAGTTGCTTTCTATCGGTATTCAGCCAGATATCCTGATTTGTCGCTCCGATCGCGCAGTTCCGGCTAATGAACGTGCAAAAATTGCATTATTCTGTAACGTTCCGGAAAAAGCGGTGATTTCTCTGAAAGATGTCGATTCCATCTATAAAATTCCGGGCCTGTTGAAATCCCAGGGCCTTGACGATTATATTTGTAAACGATTCAGCTTGAACTGTCCGGAAGCTAATCTGTCAGAATGGGAACAGGTTATCTACGAAGAAGCGAATCCGGCAGGCGAAGTGACTATCGGTATGGTCGGCAAGTACATTGAACTGCCGGATGCCTATAAGTCAGTTATCGAGGCACTGAAGCACGGTGGTCTGAAGAATCGTGTCACCGTCAACATCAAGCTGATCGATTCGCAAGATGTCGAAACGCGCGGCGTTGAGATCCTGAAAGGTCTTGATGCAATCCTGATCCCAGGCGGCTTCGGCTACCGTGGTGTTGAAGGTAAAATCGCGACAGCGCGCTTTGCGCGTGAGAACAATATTCCTTATCTGGGCATTTGCCTGGGTATGCAGGTTGCGTTGATTGAGTTTGCACGTAACGTAGTGGGTATGGACAACGCCAACTCCACGGAATTTGTGCCAGACTGTAAGTATCCGGTGGTAGCTCTGATTACCGAATGGCGCGATGAAGACGGTAACGTCGAAGTCCGTACCGAGAAGAGCGATCTGGGCGGCACAATGCGCCTTGGCGCGCAGCAGTGTCAGTTGAGCGACGATAGCTTGGTTCGTCAACTGTACGGCGCGCCGACAATTGTTGAACGCCATCGCCACCGCTACGAAGTCAACAATATGCTGTTGAAACAGATTGAAGCTGCGGGTCTGCGTATTGCAGGCCGTTCCGGTGATGATCAGTTGGTCGAGATCATTGAGGTACCGAATCATCCGTGGTTCGTGGCCTGTCAGTTCCACCCGGAATTTACTTCCACGCCACGTGATGGACACCCGCTGTTTGCCGGCTTTGTGAAAGCCGCCAGTGAACATCAGAAGCGTCAGGCGAAGTAAGAAGTAAATAAGTTAGAACGGCAATGCACCCTTCAGGGTGCATTGTTTGTCTGGAGTTTTAGTTTAACTTGTACTGAGGAAAATCTAATGTCCAAAATCGTTAAAATCATCGGTCGTGAAATCATCGACTCCCGTGGTAACCCGACTGTTGAAGCCGAAGTACACCTGGAAGGTGGTTTCGTTGGTATGGCAGCAGCTCCGTCAGGTGCTTCTACTGGTTCCCGCGAAGCACTGGAACTGCGCGATGGCGACAAATCCCGTTTCATGGGTAAAGGCGTACTGAAAGCTGTTGCAGCTGTGAATGGCCCGATTGCTCAGGCTCTGCTGGGTAAAGATGCTAAAGATCAGGCTGGCATCGACAAGATCATGATCGATCTGGACGGTACTGAAAACAAATCCAACTTCGGTGCAAACGCCATCCTGGCTGTTTCTCTGGCTGCTGCTAAAGCTGCTGCCGCCGCTAAAGGCCTGCCGCTGTATGCTCACATCGCTGAACTGAACGGCACTCCGGGCAAATACTCCATGCCGGTTCCGATGATGAACATCATCAACGGTGGTGAGCACGCTGACAACAACGTCGACATCCAGGAATTCATGATTCAGCCTGTTGGCGCTAAAACCCTGAAAGAAGCTGTACGTATGGGTTCTGAAGTGTTCCACAACCTGGCTAAAGTTCTGAAAGCCAAAGGTATGAACACTGCAGTGGGTGACGAAGGCGGCTATGCGCCGAACCTGGGTTCCAACGCTGAAGCTCTGTCCGTAATCGCTGAAGCGGTTAAAGCAGCTGGCTACGAGCTGGGCAAAGACATTACTCTGGCGATGGACTGTGCAGCGTCTGAATTCTACAAAGACGGTAAATACGTTCTGGCTGGCGAAGGCAACAAAGCATTCACCTCTGAAGAATTCACTCACTTCCTGGAAGAACTGACCAAACAGTACCCGATCGTGTCCATCGAAGATGGTCTGGACGAGTCTGACTGGGATGGTTTTGCATACCAGACTAAAGTACTGGGCGACAAAATCCAGCTGGTTGGTGACGACCTGTTCGTAACCAACACCAAGATCCTGAAAGAAGGCATCGAAAAAGGCATCGTTAACTCCATTCTGATCAAATTCAACCAGATCGGTTCCCTGACCGAAACTCTGGCTGCGATCAAAATGGCGAAAGACGCTGGCTATACCGCTGTCATCTCTCACCGTTCTGGCGAAACTGAAGACGCTACCATCGCTGACCTGGCTGTTGGTACCGCTGCAGGCCAGATCAAAACCGGTTCTATGAGCCGTTCTGACCGCGTTGCTAAGTACAACCAGCTGATTCGTATCGAAGAAGCTCTGGGTGAACAAGCACCGTACAACGGTCGTAAAGAGATCAAAGGTCAGGCTTAATCCTGTTCTTTAGCTCTTAACGTAAAAACCCGCTGCGGCGGGTTTTTTTATGTCTTTAAAGCAGTAGCGGTAAGGTCGCGCTGGCGGTTTGCTGGCTCACATCACTGTACTTTTCATCCAGCGCAATCAGCGATGTGGTGAGCAGTTCTACCAACAGCATTACTCCCACTTTGGCGTTTAGCGCGCCAGCACTCAATGGACCTTCTGGTTTGGCTGCGACCAGTTGAATATCGCTCAGCGAGGCCAGCGGACTGCGTGGCGTATTACTCAGTGCCAGCACGCGCACGCCTTGCTTACGCGCCAGTTTTACGACGTGCAGCAGATCGCGGGTAGAGCCAGAACTGGATATCGCTACCACGAGCGTGTTTTTGCTAAGCGTAGTGGCATTCATGGCTGCGCGGTGCATGTCGCTGAACAGTTGCGCGGGTTTGCCCAGACGCAGGAGCTTGTAATGTAAATACTCCCCCAGAATGGCGCTGGCAGCCACGCCATAAATCTGTACCGACTGAGCCTGATGTAGCGCCAGAGCGGCAGCTTCCAGTAATGTCCTGTCGAGTAATTTTGCTGTGTCCTGCAGCGCTTGTACGGATTCATTGACTACATTGTCAATTTCATCACCGCTGTGCTCTACCGGCTGTTCTTGCTGGAGATCGAGCGCGAGCGCCATCTTAAATTCGTTGTAACCCTTACACCCCAGCGTACGGCACAGGCGTGTAACGCTTGCCTCGCTGGTATCGCTTTCGCGCGCCAGTTCGGTAATCGTCAGGTAGACAACTTTTGCCGGATCGCTGAGCACGAACTCACCCAGCTTTTGCTGTGTTCGGCTATATCCATCAACGCTCTGGCGCAATCTTAGCAGCAGGTTTTCATTTTCTGACATGCAAAATCCTTAATGCGTTTCTCTGCTGATAGTGTGGCGGAAAGCAGGGGAGAGATGCCAGTCATTTTAAAAAAGTATGATCGGCTTCCTGGTTTTTGATGATAATTTTCATTTTTAAAAATAAATATGGTAAAAATTTTCATCATTAATCGGGAGAGATGAAAAAATGATGCAAATGTTTAGCGGCGCCTCATCAGGGGCATGGTTTGAAAAAGCGCAACGGTTTGGCAAATCGTTCATGCTGCCGATTGCGGTATTGCCCGCTGCCGGATTGTTGTTAGGGATTGGTGGTGCGCTGTCGAATCCAAATACATTAACGGCTTATCCGTTTTTGGATGTCGACTGGTTGCAGGCAATCTTCACAATCATGACCAGTGCCGGTTCCATTGTGTTTGCCAATCTGTCGGTGCTCTTTGCGGTGGGTGTCGCGGTGGGGCTGGCGAAGACAGATAAAGGCACTGCCGGGCTCGCGGCGTTGCTGGCATTTCTGGTGATGAATGCCACCATCAACGCCTTATTGACGCTTAACGGAACGCTGGCACACGAGAATCCAGGTGCCGTAGGCCAGGGGATGACGTTGGGTATTCAGACGCTGGAAACGGGCGTATTTGGTGGGGTGGTGATTGGGCTTGTCACCTGCGCGCTGCATAGCCGTTTCAATAAAGTCTCGCTGCCTCAGTTTCTTGGTTTCTTCAGCGGCTCACGCTTTGTACCGATTATTAGCTCCCTTGCTGCGATAGTCGTGGGCGCCATCATGACGGTGGTCTGGCCGCATTTCCAGAAACTCATTTTTGGACTGGGTGGTCTGGTGGATGCGACCGGTTATCTGGGCACATTACTTTACGGCTTCATCTTGCGTATGCTTGGCCCACTGGGGTTACACCATATCTTTTATTTGCCGTTCTGGACTACAGCGCTTGGCGGGAGTGAAATCGTCAACGGCCAGTTGGTTGAAGGTACGCAGCGAATTTTCTTTGCCCAACTTGCCGATCCGAATACGCAGCAGTTCTATGCGGGTACCTCGCGCTTTATGTCCGGGCGCTTTATCACAATGATGTTCGGCCTGCTTGGCGCATGTCTTGCGATGTACCATACTGCAAAACCAGAGAATAGAAAGCTTGTCGCTGGACTATTGCTGTCAGCGGCGCTGACCTCTTTCCTGACAGGGATCACTGAGCCTATCGAGTTCTCCTTCCTGTTTGTCGCCCCCGTGTTATACGTCATTCACGCCTTTTTCGATGGTCTGGCGTTTATGATGGCGCATATTTTACATATCACCATCGGGCAAACCTTTTCGGGGGGACTTATCGATTTCCTACTTTTTGGCGTACTACAGGGGGAAGCTAAAACCAACTGGATGTACGTCCCCTTGGTGGGGATCCCGTGGTTCTTCCTTTACTACTTCACCTTCCGCTATTTGATTAACCGCTTTAACTGGCTGACGCCTGGCCGTGAAAACGTAACCCCGATTGAATCCGGTCTGCCGCAAACTGAACGCGCAGCGGCAGTCATCGCCGGGCTGGGAGGCAAAGAGAATCTGGAAGAGGTGGACTGTTGCGCCACGCGCTTACGTGTGACGGTGAAAGAGAGCAGCAAGGTAGATGAAGCTGCGCTGAAAGCGACCGGAGCGTGTGGTGTAATTATTCGCGGCAACGGTGTTCAGGTGATTTATGGCCCGCATGTCACCATCATTAAAAACGAAGTCGAAGAGATCTTATCGTAATGAAAACTGTACTGGATTCCCTGAAAGGTAAATTAATCGTCTCCTGCCAGGCGCTGGAAAATGAGCCCCTGCACAGTCCGTTTATTATGTCGCGTATGGCGCTGGCGGCAGCGCAGGGCGGCGCGGTAGGTATTCGTGCGAACAGCGTGGTGGATATTCGCGCGATCAAAGAGAGCGTCTCCCTGCCGGTGATTGGGATTATCAAGCGCGATTATCCGGGCAGTGATGTGTTTATCACGGCCACGCTCCAGGAAGTGGACGAGCTGATGACCGTTGAGCCGGAGATTATTGCTCTGGATGCGACAGCGCGCCTGCGCCCTGGTGGACAAACGCTGGAAGAATTAGTTATGCAAATCCGCGCTCGCTACCCGTCTGTGCTGCTGATGGCGGATATCGCCACAATAGACGAGGCTGCGACAGCCGAACGTTTGGGTTTTGACTGCGTCGGCACCACGCTCTATGGCTATACCGCAGACACTGCCGGACATGTGCTGGCGGAAAACGACTGCGGTTTTTTGCGTGAGGTATTGGCGGCGGTCAGCGTGCCTGTTGTGGCAGAAGGAAACGTCGATACTCCGGAACGTGCCGCACGATGCCTGGCATTAGGCGCCCATACCGTAGTGGTTGGGGGGGCTATCACGCGTCCGCAGCAGATAACGGCGCGCTTTGTCGCGGCGATCGCCTCGTAAAGCATCGATGGGGCATGATACTTTGGCGGGGATCTGCGATAATTATCGTTTATCCCCATATTGAGAGCGCTATGCAGTACCCGATTAACGAGATGTTCCAGATCCTGCAAGGTGAGGGTTACTTTACCGGCGTCCCCGCCATTTTTATTCGTTTACAGGGATGCCCGGTTGGCTGTGCCTGGTGCGATACCAAACACACCTGGGATAAGCTTGAGGATCGGGAAGTTTCCCTGTACAGCATCCTGGCTAAGACCAAAGAGAGCGATAAATGGGGGGCGGCGAGCAGTGAAGATCTGCTGGCGGTCATTCAGCGCCAGGGCTATACCGCCCGTCATGTGGTGATAACCGGTGGTGAGCCCTGCATTCATGACCTGATGCCGCTGACTGATCTGCTGGAAAAGAACGGCTTTAGTTGCCAGATTGAAACCAGCGGTACCCACGAAGTGCGCTGTACGCCGAATTCCTGGGTGACTGTATCACCGAAGGTAAATATGCGTGGCGGCTATGATGTGCTGTCACAGGCGCTGGAGCGCGCGAATGAAATCAAACATCCGGTTGGTCGCGTTCGCGATATTGAAGCGCTGGATGAACTGTTGGCAACGTTGAGCGACGACAAACCGCGCATCATTGCCTTGCAGCCAATCAGTCAGAAAGAAGATGCGACGCGTTTATGTATTGAAACCTGTATTGCGCGCAACTGGCGTCTGTCGATGCAGACTCATAAGTATCTGAATATAGCCTGATAATTCTGCCGGGGGATTTCACTTACCCGGCCACAGTTTGCTGGTCATTACAGACCGGATAAGACCGCGATGCGTCCCTATCCGGTAATACTACAATCACTCGCTGCGATACACGCAGCCCGCTGTGCAGGTCTCTTTCACCATTACGGCACTCAGCAGAGGGACAATCGGTTTAACCTGATCCCAAATCCATTTTGCCAGCACTTCACTGGTTGGGTTTTCTAGGCCAGGAATATCGTTCAGATAATAGTGATCGAGTCTGTCGTAGGTCGGCTTAAACGCCGCTTTTAACTCAGAAAAATCCATGATCCAACCGGTATGCGGATCGACTTCACCGGTAATTTCAAGACGCACCATAAATGAGTGACCATGCAGGCGACCACATTTATGCCCTTCTGGTACATGTGGCAGGCGATGAGCGGCTTCGAAGGTGAAATCTTTAAACAAGGTGGTGGACATTTTTTACTCTCAAGAATGCGAAAAACCGCCGTAGGGTACCGTAAAGTACAATTTTTATCATTAGTTAAAAGGGCGCTAAGCATCAGAACGCTATATTTACGCTGTTAATGTTTAATAACTTTTTAAATATCATATAGTTATTAAATCGTTTTTGTCGTTAATGACTATAACTAAAACAGGTTAGTCCATTTGGTTATTTGTTATTTCTATCCCTTCTTTAATTGTTACTATCCCCGCCGTTAACCTTATCTTCAGTTTGGGTTTTATTGCTGAAATCCGCTTTGCTTACTGGAACATGACAACGCATGACGACACAGGCCCCACCTTCCGCTTTGCTACCGCTAAACCCGGAGCAACTGGCACGCCTTCAGGCAGCCACGACTGACTTCACTCCCGCACAGCTCGCGTGGGTTTCTGGCTATTTCTGGGGCGTGCTGAATCAGCAGCCAGGCAGCAATGCGGTGGCACCAGCGCCTGCCGCTCAAATGCCTGGTATTACGCTTATCTCCGCCTCGCAAACCGGTAATGCGCGTCGAGTGGCGGAAGCCCTGCGTGATGATCTTATCGCTGCGAAGCTCAATGTCACTCTGATCAACGCTGGCGACTATAAATTCAAACAAATCGCCAATGAAAAACTGCTGATCGTGGTGGCATCGACGCAAGGGGAAGGTGAACCGGCGGAAGAAGCCGTGGCGTTGCATAAATATCTGTTCTCGAAAAAAGCGCCGAAGCTTGAGAACACTGCTTTTGCCGTGTTTGGTTTGGGCGATACCTCCTATGAATTCTTCTGCCAGGCCGGTAAAGATTTCGACAGTAAACTGGCTGAACTGGGCGGTGAGCGTCTGCTGGATCGGGTGGATGCTGATGTCGAATACCTGGTCGCTGCCGCGCAGTGGCGCGAGCGTCTGGTTGAGGTTCTGAAAGCGCGTGCGCCGGCTGTACCGTCTGTGCAAGTTGCGGCGAGCGGTGCGGTAAACGAAGTTCACACCAGCCCATATACCAAAGAAGCGCCGCTGGCGGCGTCACTTGCGGTGAATCAGAAAATCACCGGTCGCGACTCACTAAAAGATGTGCGCCATATCGAAATCGATCTCGGCGATTCCGGTCTGCGCTATCAGCCCGGCGACGCGCTGGGCGTGTGGTATCAGAACGATCCCGCGCTGGTCAAAGAGCTGGTTGAATTGCTGTGGCTGAAGGGCGATGAACCGGTAACGGTTAATGGCAAAACGCTGCCTCTGGCCGAAGCGCTGCAGTGGCATTTCGAGCTGACGGTCAACACTGCAAATATCGTGGAAAACTACGCCACGCTGACGCGCAGTGAGTCGCTGCTGCCGCTGGTGGGCGATAAAACGCAATTGCAGCATTACGCCGCGACCACGCCAATCGTTGATATGATGCGTTTCTCCCCGGCACAACTGGACGCTCAGACGTTAGTTGATCTTTTGCGCCCGCTGACCCCGCGTTTGTACTCCATTGCTTCCTCCCAGGCGGAAGTCGAAAGTGAAGTGCATGTGACTGTCGGCGTAGTGCGTTACGACATTGAGGGGCGCGCCCGCGCTGGCGGTGCCTCCAGCTTCCTCGCCGACCGCGTGGAAGAAGAAGGTGAAGTTCGCGTGTTCATTGAACACAACGACAACTTCCGTTTGCCGGCAAACCCGCAGACACCGGTGATTATGATTGGCCCGGGTACGGGAATTGCACCGTTCCGCGCCTTTATGCAGCAACGTGCGGCCGATGGCGCGGAAGGTAAAAACTGGTTGTTCTTCGGCAACCCGCATTTCACCGAAGATTTCCTCTACCAGGTTGAATGGCAGCGCTACGTCAAAGAGGGCGTGTTGAGCCGGATCGATCTCGCCTGGTCTCGCGATCAAAAAGAAAAAATCTACGTACAAGACAAACTGCGCGAACAGGGCGCGGAACTGTGGCGCTGGATTAACGACGGTGCCCACATTTATGTCTGCGGCGACGCCAATCGCATGGCGAAAGACGTTGAGCAGGCGTTGCTGGAAGTGATTGCTGAATTCGGTGCAATGGATATCGAAGCGGCGGATGAATTTTTAAGTGAGCTGCGCATTGAGCGCCGTTATCAGCGAGATGTCTACTAATGAGCGAAAAACACCCAGGGCCTTTGGTGGTCGAAGGCAAACTGACTGACGCCGAGCGCATGAAGCGTGAAAGTAATTTCCTGCGCGGCACCATCGCGGAAGATCTCAACGACGGTCTCACCGGCGGTTTCCACGGCGATAACTTCCTGCTGATCCGTTTCCACGGTATGTACCAGCAGGACGACCGCGATATTCGTGCCGAACGTGCCGAGCAGAAGCTGGAGCCGCGCCACGCGATGCTACTGCGCTGCCGTTTGCCGGGCGGGGTGATCACTCCAACCCAGTGGAAGGCCATCGACAAATTTGCCGCGGATAACACCATTTACGGCAGCATCCGTCTGACTAACCGTCAGACCTTCCAGTTTCACGGCATTCTGAAGAAGAACGTCAAGCCGGTGCATCAGATGCTGCATTCGGTCGGGCTGGACGCACTGGCGACCGCCAACGACATGAACCGTAACGTGCTGTGCACCTCTAACCCATATGAGTCGCAGCTGCATGCGGAAGCCTACGAGTGGGCGAAGAAAATTTCTGAACATCTGCTGCCGCGCACGCGCGCCTATGCGGAGATCTGGCTCGATCAGGAAAAAGTTGCTACTACCGATGAAGAACCGATCCTCGGGGCGACCTATCTGCCGCGTAAGTTTAAAACCACGGTGGTGATCCCGCCGCAGAACGATATCGATCTGCACGCCAACGACATGAACTTCGTGGCGATTGCCGAAAACGGCAAGCTGGTAGGCTTTAACCTGCTGGTCGGCGGCGGTCTCTCAATCGAGCACGGCAACAAGAAAACCTATGCCCGCACCGCGAGCGAATTCGGCTTCCTGCCGCTGGAGCACACCCTGGCGGTGGCAGAAGCGGTGGTCACGACTCAGCGCGATTGGGGTAACCGTACCGACCGTAAAAACGCTAAAACCAAATACACCCTTGAGCGCGTCGGCGTCGATACCTTCAAGGAAGAAGTTGAGCGTCGCGCGGGGATCAAATTTGAGCCGATCCGCCCGTACGAGTTCACTGGCCGCGGCGATCGCATCGGTTGGGTGAAAGGGATCGACAATAACTGGCACCTGACGTTGTTTATTGAAAATGGCCGTATTCTGGATTATCCAGGCCGTCCGCTGAAAACGGGGCTGCTGGAGATCGCGAAGATCCACAAAGGCGATTTCCGCATCACTGCCAACCAGAACTTGATCATCGCTGGCGTACCGGAAAGCCAGAAGACGAAGGTAGAGAAGCTGGCGCGCGATCATGGACTGATGAATGCGGTAAAACCGCAGCGTGAAAACTCGATGGCCTGCGTGTCGTTCCCGACTTGTCCGCTGGCGATGGCCGAAGCCGAACGCTTCCTGCCATCGTTCACGGATAAAGTGGAAGCGATTCTGGAAAAACACGGCATTCCCGACGAGCATATCGTGATGCGCGTTACCGGTTGTCCGAACGGCTGCGGCCGCGCGATGCTGGCGGAACTGGGGCTGGTGGGGAAAGCGCCGGGTCGCTATAACCTGCATCTGGGCGGCAACCGTATCGGCACACGTATTCCGCGTATGTTCCGCGAGAACATCACCGAGCCGGAAATTCTTGATTCCATCGATGAGCTTGTCGGGCGCTGGGCGAAAGAGCGCGAAGCGGGTGAAGGCTTCGGTGACTTTACGGTGCGTGCGGGCATTATTCGCCCGGTGCTCGATCCAGCGCGGGATTTCTGGGAATAATGTGAATTGCCGGATGGCGCGCTTATCAGACCTACAGACCTGCTACGCGCGCCATTTGGCAAGGCAAACAGCGAGGAACTTATGTCCAAACTCGATCTCAACGCGTTGAACGACCTGCCAAAAGTCGAGCGCGTGCTGGCGCTGGCCGAAACCAACGCCGAACTGGAAAAACTGAGTGCCGAGGATCGCGTGGCGTGGGCGCTGGAAAACCTGCCAGGTGAATATGTGCTGTCATCAAGCTTCGGTATTCAGGCAGCAGTGAGTCTGCATCTGGTGAATCAGATCCGCCCGGATATCCCGGTGATCCTGACCGATACCGGCTACCTGTTCCCTGAAACCTACCAGTTTATTGACGAGTTAATGGACAAACTCAAGCTGAATCTCCAGGTTTATCGCGCGAAAGAGAGCGCCGCCTGGCAGGAAGCACGTTACGGTAAGCTGTGGGAACAGGGCGTTGAAGGCATTGAAAAATACAATGACATCAACAAAGTCGAGCCGATGAACCGGGCGCTACAGGAACTCGACGCGCAAACCTGGTTTGCTGGTTTGCGTCGCGAACAGTCCGGCAGTCGTGCGCATTTGCCGGTGTTGGCTATTCAGCGTGGCGTGTTTAAAGTGCTGCCGATTATCGACTGGGACAACCGTACGGTTTACCAGTATCTGCAAAAGCACGGCCTGAAATACCATCCGCTGTGGGACCAGGGCTATCTGTCAGTCGGCGATACGCATACCACCCGCAAATGGGAGCCGGGAATGGCGGAAGAAGATACGCGGTTCTTTGGGCTCAAGCGCGAGTGCGGGCTGCACGAAGGATGACAGCTAGCAGCTCGGTAACGTTTACATATTACCGGGCTGCTTCTTCAGGATTTATCTGCTTTCGCCAGTTCTTTTACCAGCGGCAGCATAATGCGTACCACGTCGCGGCTACGGCGCTCTATCCGGCCCGGTAAGGCTTTATCGATATGCTGCTGGTTATCCAGTCGCACATCATGCCAGCTGTTGCCAGCCGGGAACGAGGCGCTTTTGGCGCGCTGTTGATAGCCATCTTTCTTGCCCAGGCTCCAGTTGGTCGCTTCAACGGAGAGCACGGCAATACCCGCGTCGTCGAAGACTTCCGAATCGTTACAACATCCTGTTCCCTTCGGATAGTCTTTGTTCAGGCCCGGATTGGTACTGGCTACAATCCCGCGACTATGCGCGATAGCCAGCGCCCGGTCGCGCGTCAGTTTTCGAACTGCTTCCGGGGTTTTCTTACCGCTGTTGAAATAGAGTTTATCCCCGACGATCAGGTTATCGAGGTTAATCACCAGCAGCGTGTTTTTCTTCTCGGCGGCACTCATTCGTTTCAGAATGTTTTCTGCGCCGAGTTTGCCTTCTTCCTCGCCGCTGGTGGCAATAAATCGGATGCCGTACTGCGTCGGCACGTCTTTGAGTTTTTCCGCCAGTTCCAGCATTACGCCAACGCCTGCAGCGTTGTCGTCGATACCTTGCAGGGTTAACCCACCCAGATTGGCATCTGAATCGGCGTCGCTTTGTGCAGCGTAGGTGTCTAGATGCGCCATGATAATAATCTGCTGCGGCGCTTTACCTTCATGTGCTGCAATAACGGTGCTTCCCGTTACGTTATGCCAGTTTTTACGGTTATTTTTGGCGGTATAAACATAACGGCTATTAAACGTACGAATATCACTGCTGTAGCCCATCTGCTGAAATTGCTGACGTATATAATCAGCAGATAACATTTCAGCCGGAGATCCCGTCACGCGGCCCGGGAAAAACGTTGCAATATATCGAGCCTGGGTATTTGCGATATCTCCAGGTTTGGAGGATGTTGCCTGTGCTGGAAGGATAAAACACGCGCCGAGCGCCATGGCAGCAATAAGGTGGCGCGTTGCGGAAAACATAATGAGTCCTTAAATACCAAGCAGAAATTTTCAGCCGCTAGTATGAAACTGTGATCGAGGTAAAACAATTTCATTTGCTCCTAAATGCCCGAAATCCGGTAGCTTAAGCACTTTTTGATATTTGCTTTTCCGGATCGTTATTCCTTTGAGGAACTACTCATTCCAATTCGTAATTTCATTCGCCCTCTTGCCCTCCCTATAGTCAGGTTATCTGAGCATCGTTAGCAAAATAACGGCATTACATAGGAACGGTTATGGATCAAAAACGACTTACCCACCTGCGGCAACTGGAAGCGGAAAGCATCCATATCATTCGTGAGGTGGCCGCCGAGTTTTCTAATCCGGTGATGATGTATTCCATCGGCAAAGATTCCAGCGTAATGCTGCATCTGGCGCGTAAAGCGTTTTATCCTGGCACGCTGCCGTTTCCTCTGCTGCACGTTGATACCGGCTGGAAATTCAGCGAGATGTACGAATTTCGTGACCGTACGGCGAAAGCCTATGGCTGCGAACTGCTGGTGCATAAAAACCCGGAAGGGGTGGCGATGGGCATCAACCCGTTTGTCCACGGTAGCGCCAAACATACCGACATTATGAAAACCGAGGGGTTGAAGCAGGCGCTGAACAAATACGGTTTTGACGCCGCGTTCGGTGGCGCTCGCCGTGACGAAGAGAAATCGCGCGCTAAAGAACGCATCTATTCTTTCCGCGATCGTTTTCATCGCTGGGACCCGAAAAACCAGCGTCCGGAACTGTGGCACAACTACAACGGACAAATTAATAAAGGTGAAAGTATTCGCGTATTCCCGCTCTCCAACTGGACCGAACAGGATATCTGGCAGTACATCTGGCTGGAAAACATCGACATCGTACCGCTGTACCTGGCGGCGGAGCGTCCGGTGCTGGAACGCGACGGCATGTTGATGATGATTGATGACGACAGAATCGATCTGCAACCTGGGGAAGTGATTAAAAAACGCATGGTACGTTTTCGCACGCTCGGCTGCTGGCCGCTGACGGGGGCGGTGGAGTCGCATGCGCAGACGCTGCCGGAAATTATCGAAGAGATGCTGGTCTCAACCACCAGTGAACGTCAGGGCCGCGTGATTGACCGCGACCAGGCGGGCTCCATGGAGCTGAAGAAACGTCAGGGGTATTTCTAAGGAGCCGCCATGAATACGACACTTGTACAACAAATTGCTAATGAAGGCGGCGTTGAAGCCTGGATGGTTGCCCAGCAACACAAAAGTCTGCTGCGCTTTTTAACCTGCGGTAGCGTGGATGACGGGAAAAGTACCCTGATTGGTCGCCTGCTGCATGACACGCGTCAAATTTACGAAGATCAGCTTTCATCGCTGCACAACGACAGCAAACGTCACGGCACCCAGGGCGAAAAGCTCGATCTGGCGTTATTGGTTGACGGCTTACAGGCCGAGCGTGAGCAGGGCATCACCATCGACGTGGCTTACCGTTATTTCTCTACCGAGAAGCGTAAATTTATCATTGCGGATACCCCGGGTCATGAGCAGTACACCCGTAACATGGCCACCGGTGCGTCGACCTGCGACCTGGCGATCCTGCTGATCGATGCGCGTAAAGGCGTGCTGGATCAGACTCGTCGTCATAGCTTTATCTCCACGCTGCTTGGGATCAAACACCTGGTGGTGGCGATCAACAAAATGGATCTGGTGGACTTTAGCGAAGAGACATTTAACCGCATTCGCGAAGACTATCTTACTTTTGCTGAACAGTTGCCGGGCAACCTGGATATCCGGTTTGTGCCGCTCTCTGCGCTGGAAGGCGACAACGTGGCTTCGCAAAGCGACAGCATGCTGTGGTACAGCGGTCCGACGCTGCTGGAAGTGCTTGAAACCGTTGAGATTCAACGTAGTGTTGATACGCAACCGATGCGTTTCCCGGTGCAGTATGTGAACCGACCGAATCTGGATTTTCGTGGTTATGCCGGAACGCTGGCCTCCGGTAGCGTGAAGGTCGGGCAGCGCGTCAAAGTGCTGCCGTCCGGCGTTGAGTCCAGCGTAGCGCGGATCGTCACGTTTGATGGCGACTTGCAGGAAGCGCATGCGGGAGAAGCGATAACCCTGGTATTGAAAGATGAGATCGACATCAGCCGGGGCGATCTGCTGCTTGATGCCGGCGAGGCTTTGCCGGCGGTACAAAGCGCTGCCATTGATGTGGTTTGGATGGCGGAACAACCACTGTCGCCTGGACAGAGTTACGACATCAAAGTTGCAGGCAAGAAGACCCGCGCACGCGTTGATAGCGTGCAGTACCAGGTCGATATTAATAACCTTACCCAACGTGACGTTGAAGCGCTACCGCTAAACGGCATCGGTCTGGTTAATCTCACCTTTGATGAGCCGCTGGTGCTGGATACCTATCAACAGAACCCGGTAACGGGCGGGCTGATTATTATTGACCGCCTGACCAACGTTACCGTTGGCGCGGGGTTAGTACGTGAGCCAATCATTCAGGAGCACGCGGCGGCTTCTCAGTTCAGCGCGTTTGAGCTGGAGTTTAATGCGCTGGTGCGTCGCCACTTCCCACACTGGGACGCGCGCGATCTGCTGGGAGGACAATAATGGCGCTGCATGACGAAAACGTCGTCTGGCATGCCCATCCTGTTACACCGCAACAGCGGGAACAACGCCACGGTCATCGTGGTGTTGTGCTGTGGTTTACCGGGCTGTCAGGTTCCGGTAAATCCACGGTAGCAGGGGCGCTGGAAGAAGCGTTGCATAAGCTGGGGGTGAGTACTTATCTTTTGGATGGCGATAACGTGCGTCACGGTCTGTGCAGCGATCTTGGATTTAGTGATGCCGATCGTAAGGAGAATATTCGTCGGGTTGGTGAAGTGGCTAACCTGATGGTGGATGCGGGTCTTGTGGTGTTGACCGCCTTTATCTCGCCGCATCGCGCCGAGCGCAAAATGGTCCGCGAGCGGGTTGGCGAAGGGCGTTTTATTGAGGTTTTTGTCGATACGCCATTAGCAACGTGTGAAGCACGCGATCCAAAAGGGCTGTATAAAAAAGCGCGGGCGGGTGAGTTGCGCAATTTCACCGGAATTGATTCAGTATACGAAGCGCCTGAATCGCCAGAGATTCATCTTAATGGTGAACAATTGGTAACAAATTTGGTACCCCAATTATTAGACCTGCTGAGGCAGGAAGATATTATCAGATCCTGAGACACCCGAGCTCACATGCCCGGTCAGTCACGGTCACAGGATTAGATATGCGTAACAGCCATAACATTACTATTACAGAGTCGGATACCTTCGCCGCCGACGACGAAACCACCTGGTCACTACCGGGGGCCGTGGTCGGTTTTATCGCGTGGTTGTTGGCGCTGGGATTCCCGTGTCTGATGTATGGCCCTAATACACTGTTTTTCTTCATTTATACCTGGCCCTTTTTCCTCGCATTGCTGCCCGTGGCGATTGTCGCGGGTATTGCTTTGCACTCGCTATTGAAGGGACGGTTGCTGCTGAGCATTATCTGCACCCTGTTGGTGGTTGGGGCGATGTTTGGCGCACTATTTCTATGGTTGCTGGGTTAGGTAAACGCCCTTTTTTAACAATCGCCACGTTGTTCACTCTCTGGTCATAATTCAAACCGTAACCAACAATGAGATTATGTTCTCCTTACACGGGGTATACGTAACAATGGGCAAATGTGGTACATTTGCCCGCGTTGTCGCGGCATTCCCGACCGTTGATGTAAAGTTGTCTGCGGAAATTATGGGATGTTAATGCCGTTTTTCAGGGGGCAGGATGGGTAAACTAACGCTGCTGTTGCTGGCTTTATTAGTCTGGCTGCAGTATTCGCTGTGGTTCGGTAAGAACGGCATACATGACTATAGTCGCGTCAACGATGATGTTGCTGCGCAGCAAGCTACAAACGCGAAACTTAAAGCGCGTAACGATCAGCTTTTTGCCGAAATTGACGATCTCAATGGCGGACAAGAGGCTATTGAGGAGCGTGCGCGCAACGAACTTAGTATGACTAAGCCGGGCGAAACCTTTTATCGTCTGGTGCCTGACGCGTCTAAACGCGCTCAGACTGTAGGGCAAAACAATCGATAAACCGTCCAGGGATTTAACATGGCAGCCACTTTATTGGACGTTTGCGCCGTGGTGCCGGCTGCCGGGTTTGGCCGCCGAATGCAAACAGAGTGTCCTAAGCAGTACCTCTCTATAGGCAATAAAACCATTCTCGAACACTCGGTTGATGCGCTGCTGGCGCATCCCCGGGTGACGCGAGTCGTCATCGCTATCAGCCCAGGCGACAGCCGCTTTGCCCAACTTCCACTTGCTGCGCACCCGCAAATTACCGTGGTGGATGGCGGCAACGAGCGTGCCGATTCTGTCCTTGCCGGTTTGCAAGCCGCAGGGGGGGCCCGTTGGGTGCTGGTGCATGATGCCGCGCGTCCGTGTCTGCACCAGGATGATCTGGCCCGTTTGCTGGCAATCAGCGAGTCCAGCCGTACCGGTGGGATCCTTGCCGCACCGGTACGCGACACAATGAAGCGCGCGGAGCCGGGGCGAACAGACATAGCGCATACGGTCGATCGCAACGATTTATGGCATGCGTTGACGCCGCAGTTTTTCCCACGCGAGCTGTTGCACGACTGCCTGACGCGTGCGCTCAATGAAGGCGCAACCATTACGGACGAAGCCTCGGCGCTGGAATATTGCGGCTTTCATCCACAGCTGGTTGAAGGACGTGCTGACAACATCAAAGTCACCCGCCCGGAAGACCTGGCGCTGGCGGAATTTTATCTGACCCGAACTATCTAGACACTTTATCCTTCACGCTGCAACGAGGCAGCTTGAAGGATGATGTGTATACCAGGAGAAGACATAATGCGAATTGGACACGGTTTCGACGTACACGCTTTTGGCGGCGTTGGCCCAATTATCATTGGTGGTGTGCGCATTCCGTATGAAAAAGGATTGCTGGCGCATTCTGATGGCGATGTGGCGTTACATGCGCTAACCGATGCTCTGCTTGGCGCGGCCGCGCTGGGGGATATCGGTAAACTCTTCCCGGATACCGACCCGGCCTTTAAAGGTGCAGATAGTCGTGAATTATTGCGTGAAGCCTGGCGGCGTATTCAGGCCAAAGGCTATACGCTTGGTAATGTGGATGTGACGATTATTGCTCAGGCGCCGAAGATGCTGCCTCACATTCCGCAAATGCGTGTGTTTATTGCCGAAGACCTCGGCTGCCATATGGAAGATGTTAACGTGAAAGCGACCACCACGGAAAAACTCGGTTTTACCGGGCGTGGGGAAGGGATTGCCTGCGAAGCGGTGGCGTTACTCATTAAGGCAACGAAATGACTGCGTTTGAAGATCTGACGTATCTCCATGGCAAACCACTGGGCCATGGCGTCCTGAAAGCAAACCCGGAAGACTTTGTCGTCGTCGAAGATTTAGGCTTTGAACCGGATGGCGAAGGCGAGCATGTTTTGGTGCGTATCCTGAAAAACGGCTGTAACACCCGTTTTGTCGCTGACGCATTGGCGAAGTTCCTGAAAATTCACGCCCGTGAAGTCAGCTTTGCCGGGCAGAAAGATAAGCATGCGGTCACGGAACAGTGGCTGTGCGCGCGCGTGCCGGGCAATGCGATGCCTGATTTAAGCAAATTTGAGCTTGAAGGTTGTAAAGTGCTGGAGTACGCGCGCCACAAGCGTAAGCTGCGTTTAGGGGCGCTGAAAGGCAACGAATTTACGCTGGTGCTGCGTGAGGTGAGTGAGCGAAATGATGTTGAAGCGCGTTTGCAGGCGATTAGCGAGCGCGGCGTACCGAACTATTTTGGCACTCAACGTTTTGGTATCGGCGGCAGCAACCTGCAAGGAGCGTTGCGTTGGGCGCAAAGCGATGCGCCGGTGCGCGATCGCAATAAACGCAGTTTTTGGTTGTCGGCGGCCCGTAGCGCGTTGTTTAATCAGATAGCCAGTGAACGCCTGAAAAAAACAGACTTTAATCAAGTTGTTGACGGCGATGCGCTACAATTATCGGGGCGCGGAAGCTGGTTTGTCGCCACACAGGAAGAACAAACTGAATTACAGCGTCGCGTCGATGAGAAAGAATTGATGATAACAGCGGCATTGCCGGGCTGCGGTGAGTGGGGAACTCAACGCGACGCACTGGCGTTTGAAGAAGCCGCTGTTGCTGATGAAACCGCGCTGCAGTCTCTGTTATTGCGCGAGAAAGTCGACGCGTCGCGTCGCGCTATGTTGCTGTATCCACAACAATTAAGCTGGAACTGGTGGGATGACGTAACCGTTGAGTTACGTTTCTGGCTACCGGCAGGTAGCTTCGCCACCAGTGTTGTAAGGGAACTTATTAACACAATGGGTGATTATGCGTATATTGCTGAGTAACGATGATGGGGTCCACGCACCCGGTATACAAACGCTGGCGAAAGCGCTGCGTGAGTTTGCTGATGTACAAGTGGTTGCCCCGGATCGTAACCGCAGTGGCGCGTCTAACTCGCTGACGCTGGAGTCCTCACTTCGCACGTTTACCTATGATAACGGCGATATTGCCGTACAAATGGGTACGCCTACCGACTGCGTCTATCTGGGTGTGAACGCATTAATGCGTCCGCGTCCGGACATTGTCGTTTCTGGTATTAACGCGGGTCCAAATCTGGGTGATGATGTCATCTATTCCGGTACCGTTGCGGCGGCGATGGAAGGTCGTCACCTCGGGTTCCCTGCGCTGGCTGTTTCACTTGATGGTCATAAACACTACGATACCGCTGCGGCGGTCACCTGCCGTATCTTACGGGCGCTGAGTCGTGAACCGCTGCGCACCGGACGCATTTTAAATATCAACGTGCCGGATTTACCGCTGGATGAGATTAAAGGGATCCGCGTCACCCGCTGCGGCAGTCGTCATCCGGCGGATCTGGTTATTCCACAGCAGGACCCGCGCGGCAATACGCTGTACTGGATCGGGCCACCGGGAGAAAAATGCGACGCCGGGCCGGATACGGATTTTGCCGCGGTCGATGAAGGCTATGTTTCCATCACGCCGCTGCATGTCGATTTAACCGCATACGGCGCACATGAAGTGGTTTCTGACTGGTTAGACAGCGTGGGAGTCGACACGCAATGGTAAGCAGACGCGTACACACTCTTCTTGAACAATTACGTGCGCAGGGCATCAGAGATGAGCTTGTTCTCGATGCGCTCGCCGCCGTGCCGCGTGAAAAATTCATTGATGAGGCGTTTGAACATAAGGCCTGGGACAATATTGCCCTGCCGATTGGTCAGGGGCAGACGATTTCGCAGCCTTATATGGTAGCGCGGATGACCGAACTGCTGGAGTTAACGCCGCAGTCTCGGGTGCTGGAAATTGGAACTGGCTCTGGCTACCAGACGGCGATTCTGGCGCATCTGGTGCATCATGTGTGTTCCGTTGAACGCATTAAAAGTTTGCAGTGGCAGGCGCGTCGTCGCCTGAAGCAGCTTGATTTACATAATGTTTCGACCCGTCATGGTGATGGATGGCAAGGCTGGCACGCGCGAGCCCCGTTTGACGCTATCATTGTAACGGCTGCGCCGCCTGAGATCCCAACCGCATTGATGATGCAGTTGGATGAGGGCGGCATTCTCGTCTTACCCGTGGGCGATGAGCACCAGTTTTTGAAACGGGTGCGTCGTCGGGGAGGCGAATTTATTATCGATACCGTGGAGGCCGTACGTTTCGTTCCCTTAGTAAAAGGGGAGCTTGCGTAGATATCGGCTGTGAATACCTGGAGTTTTCCTGGATATTCTGGAACAGGTAAGCGTATTGTGACGATGCCTTGCACGGTGATTACGTCATGGGTTTTAACCAATTTTTTTCCTGGGGGATAAATGAGCGCGGGAAGCCACAAATTTACCGTTAGCCGTATTGCGGCATTGTCACTGGTTTCATTATGGCTGGCAGGTTGTTCAAATACCTCGAATCCACCAGCACCGGTCAGCTCGGTTAACGGCGCTGCATCAACGAATACCAGCTCCGGCATGCTGATTACGCCTCCACCAAAAATGGGCTCGACGTCGACGGTACAGCAGACGCCACAGATCCAGCCGGTGCAGCGGCCAACCACACAGCCAACACAAATTCAGCCTGTAGCAGAGCAACCTGTACAGATGGAAAACGGTCGTATTGTATACAATCGTAAGTATGGGAATATTCCGAAAGGTAGCTATACGGGCGGCAGTACTTATACTGTTAAGAAAGGCGATACCCTTTTCTATATTGCCTGGATCACCGGGAACGATTTCCGTGACCTCGCACAACGCAATAACGTTCCGGCCCCGTATGGCCTGAATGTCGGTCAAACTCTGCAAGTGGGCAACGCGTCTGGCGCACCGATTACTGGTGGTAATGCCATCACCCAGGCGGATGCAGCACAGCAAGGAGTTGTGACCAACCCTGCACAAAATTCCACCGTTGCTGTTGCTTCGAAACCAACAATTACGTATTCTGAGGATTCAGGTGAACAAAGTGCTAATAAAATGTTGCCGAACAACAAGCCTGCTGGGACTGTAGTCACAGCGCCTGTAACGGCTCCGGCAGTTAGCGCAACCGAATCAACTGCAAACTCAACGTCAACCAGTTCGCCAATCTCTACCTGGCGCTGGCCGACTGACGGCAAAGTGATCGAAAACTTTGCGGCTACCGAAGGTGGCAATAAAGGAATCGACATTGCAGGCAGCAAAGGACAGGCTATTGTCGCGACCGCAGATGGACGCGTCGTCTATGCCGGTAACGCGCTGCGTGGTTACGGTAATCTTATTATCATCAAACATAACGATGATTACCTGAGTGCCTACGCCCATAACGATACAATGCTGGTCCGGGAACAACAAGAAATCAAGGCGGGGCAGAAAATAGCTACCATGGGTAGTACCGGAACCAGTTCAACACGCTTGCATTTTGAAATTCGTTACAAGGGGAAATCCGTAAACCCGCTGCGCTATTTACCGCAGCGATAATTCGGCGGAACCAGGCTTTCACGTGCTAGTTCCGTTAGGGATCACGGGTAGGAGCCACCTTTATGAGTCAGAATACGCTGAAAGTTCATGATTTAAATGAAGATGCGGAATTTGATGAGAACGGAGTAGAGGCTTTTGATGAAAAAGCCTTGAGTGAAGAGGAACCCAGTGATAACGACCTGGCTGAAGAAGAGCTGTTATCGCAGGGGGCCACACAGCGTGTGTTGGACGCGACTCAGCTTTACCTTGGTGAGATTGGTTATTCACCACTGTTAACAGCCGAAGAAGAAGTTTATTTTGCGCGTCGTGCACTGCGTGGAGATGTCGCATCTCGCCGTCGCATGATTGAAAGTAACCTGCGTCTGGTGGTGAAGATTGCTCGTCGTTATGGCAATCGTGGTCTGGCATTGCTGGACCTGATTGAAGAGGGCAATCTGGGGCTTATCCGTGCAGTCGAGAAGTTTGACCCGGAACGCGGGTTCCGCTTCTCAACATACGCAACCTGGTGGATCCGCCAGACGATCGAACGGGCAATTATGAACCAAACCCGTACGATCCGACTGCCCATTCACATTGTAAAAGAGCTGAACGTCTATCTGCGTACCGCGCGTGAGTTGTCGCATAAACTGGACCACGAACCGAGCGCAGAAGAGATTGCTGAACAACTGGACAAACCGGTTGATGACGTCAGCCGTATGCTCCGACTCAACGAGCGTATTACCTCGGTAGACACCCCGCTGGGTGGCGATTCCGAAAAAGCGTTGCTGGATATTCTGGCCGATGAAAAGGAAAACGGTCCGGAAGACACCACGCAAGACGATGATATGAAACAGAGCATCGTCAAATGGCTGTTCGAACTGAACGCCAAACAGCGTGAGGTGCTGGCACGTCGCTTTGGTCTGCTGGGGTACGAAGCTGCGACACTGGAAGATGTGGGTCGTGAAATTGGCCTCACTCGTGAACGTGTTCGCCAGATTCAGGTTGAAGGTCTGCGTCGTCTGCGTGAAATTCTGCAGACTCAGGGGCTGAATATCGAAGCGCTGTTCCGCGAGTAAGCACTAGTTCTATCAAGAAAGGCCAGTCTCATTGGGACTGGCCTTTTTCTTTGACGATGTGTCCAGGCCGGGTAAGGAATAGCCGCAATCCGATAAATTACCCCATCATCTTACGCACCAGACGTGTGAACTGCTCACGCTCTTCATCAGATAACCGCCCCAAAAACTCATCATCTACGTCATTTCCCAGTGGGGTTGCGCTGGCCAGTAACGCTTCTCCTTGCGCGGTCAAATAAACAAACCGCCGACGCTTATCTGCCGGGTCGTGCTCACGCCTGACCAGATCGCGTTTTTCCATTCGGCTCAGCATTTCCGCAAGCGTCGCCTTGGTACAGACTGCTGCCTCGGTCAGGGTAACCTGTTCAATTCCAGGCTGTTCGGCAATGGCGCGCATCACCGCATACTGCGGTTTGGTCAGATCCGGTAATTCATGTTGCCAGCGAGCCGTATGCTGCTGAAAAAGCTGACGTAAAAGGTGGAAGGCTGTGTTTCTTAACGGCATGAGAGCTCCGGAATATCTGTCAGTCTCTATCTTAACGGGTAACGCGTCATAGTTTAACCATTGCTGCTTTAGCAATCTGTGCGAGGTGCTCTTGTCCGGAATGCATCGAGGGAGTATTTTAATAAAATGTTCGTACACGAACAAAATTGAGGGCGAAATGAGACTGATTGTAGGAATGACCGGGGCGACCGGCGCACCGCTTGGTGTGTCGCTACTGCAGGCGCTGCGGGCAATGCCGGGGGTAGAAACCCATCTGGTGCTGTCAAAGTGGGCCAAAACCACCATTGAACTGGAAACACCATACAGCGTCCGTGATGTGTCAGCGTTAGCCGATTATTGCCACAACCCGGCGGACCAGGCGGCGACCATCTCCTCCGGATCGTTTCGTACTGACGGCATGATCATTATCCCCTGCAGTATGAAAACCCTTGCCGGTATTCGTGCTGGCTATGCGGAAGGACTGGTGGGGCGCGCCGCTGATGTGGTGCTGAAAGAAGGGCGCCAGCTGGTACTGGTTCCGCGTGAAATGCCGCTTAGCACTATTCATCTGGAAAACATGCTCGCGCTTTCGCGCATGGGCGTCGCGATGGTCCCGCCGATGCCTGCGTTTTATAACCACCCGCAAACGGTTGATGACATCACGCAGCACATTGTGGCTCGCGTGCTCGATCAGTTTGGTCTGGAACACCCCAACGCCCGTCGCTGGCAGGGATTACGACAGGCGCAGAATTTTGCACAGGAGAATGAATAATGGCATTTGATGACTTGCGCAGCTTTTTACAGGCGCTGGACGACCAGGGACAATTGCTGAAAATCAGTGAAGAGGTCAACGCTGAGCCGGATCTGGCTGCGGCGGCTAACGCGACCGGGCGTATTGGCGACGGTGCGCCAGCGCTGTGGTTTGACAATATTCGTGGTTTTACCGACGCCCGCGTGGCGATGAATACCATCGGCTCGTGGCAGAATCATGCCATTTCATTAGGCCTGCCGCCCAATACGCCGGTGAAAAAACAAATTGATGAGTTTATCCGTCGTTGGGATAAATTTCCGGTTACGCCGGAGCGTCGTGCCAATCCGGCTTGGGCTGAAAACAGTGTTGATGGTGAGGAGATCAACCTGTTTGATATTCTGCCGCTGTTTCGCCTGAATGATGGCGATGGGGGATTCTATCTCGATAAAGCCTGCGTGGTGTCGCGCGATCCGCTGGATCCGGATAACTTCGGAAAGCAGAACGTCGGCATTTATCGTATGGAAGTGAAAGGGAAACGCAAACTTGGCTTGCAACCGGTGCCGATGCACGATATTGCGTTGCATCTGCATAAAGCTGAAGAGCGTGGTGAAGATCTGCCGATTGCCATCACGCTGGGTAACGATCCGATTATTACCCTGATGGGGGCTACGCCGCTGAAGTACGATCAGTCGGAATACGAAATGGCGGGGGCGCTGCGCGAAAGCCCGTATCCGATCGCCACCGCACCGCTCACTGGCTTTGACGTGCCATGGGGTTCAGAAGTGATCCTCGAAGGGGTCATTGAAAGCCGTAAACGTGAAATCGAAGGTCCTTTTGGTGAGTTTACCGGCCACTATTCTGGTGGTCGTAACATGACCGTGGTGCGTATCGATAAAGTCTCTTATCGCAGTAAACCGATTTTTGAATCGCTGTATCTCGGGATGCCGTGGACGGAAATCGACTATCTGATGGGGCCAGCAACCTGCGTACCGCTTTATCAACAGCTGAAAGCTGAATTCCCGGAAGTACAGGCGGTGAACGCCATGTACACCCACGGTTTGCTGGCGATTATCTCCACCAAAAAACGCTACGGTGGCTTTGCCCGTGCAGTCGGGCTGCGGGCAATGACCACGCCGCATGGTCTGGGTTACGTGAAAATGGTGATTATGGTTGATGAGGATGTTGATCCGTTCAATCTGCCGCAGGTGATGTGGGCGCTGTCTTCGAAAGTTAATCCGGCGGGGGATCTGGTGCAATTGCCGAATATGTCGGTGCTGGAACTTGATCCGGGCTCCAGTCCGGCGGGGATTACCGACAAGTTAATCATAGATGCCACCACGCCGGTTGCGCCGGATAACCGTGGGCACTACAGCCAGCCGGTATGTGATTTACCGGAAACGAAAGCCTGGGCTGAAAAGCTGACCGCCATGCTGGCTAACCGTAAATAAGGAGTTGCAGATGATTTGTCCCCGTTGTGCCGATGAACATATTGAAGTGATGGCGAACTCGCCGGTGAAAGATGTCTGGACGGTATATCAGTGCCAGCATTGTCTGTACACCTGGCGTAATACCGAACCGCTTCGCCGCACCAGCCGGGAGCACTATCCGGAGGCGTTTCGGATGACGCAAAAAGATATCGATGACGCACCAATGGTGCCGAGTATTCCGCCGCTGCTGGCGGAAGGTAAGCGCTAATACTGAAGGCCCGGGATTCCGGGTCTTTTTTTGCGCGCAGACTCGTAACGTATTGATAAATTGATTTGTTACAGCGGTATCGGGAATAGAATAGCGGCGGGTGCTTGAGGCTTTCTGAGCTTTGAGCATTGGCAAGGTCCCGGAAAGACAAAAGCCCCAGGAGATAGTTCTATCAACCTGAGGCTAGCGTACAAACCTGAACAATTTGGATGTTAGTCTCTTCTTTGCAGGGAGGCAAGACATGCTGACAAAATATGCCCTTGTGGCAATTGTAGTGCTGTGTTTTACGGCGCTGGGATTCACGTTAATGGTGCGAGATTCGTTGTGCGAGTTAAGTATTAAAGAACGTGGTATGGAGTTTAAAGCTGTTCTCGCTTACGAACCGAAGAAGTAGCTACAACGCGGGGGAAACCCCGCGTCTTGATGGTCCGGTACTGTCCTCTCGCACCCATTCCCGTGTAGCCCAATGCCCGATAAGCAAAGCGCCGTCGGGCACTGCATTTTTACACCAGGCTCTTCAACCGATAGATCCACTCCAGCGCCTGACGCGGCGTTAGTGAATCCGGGTCGAGGTTTTCCAGCGCTTCAACGGCGGGGGAGGTTTCTTCAGGCACTGAAAGCAGCGACATCTGCGTACCATCGACCTTGGTCGCGGCAACGTTCGGCGCAATGCTTTCCAGTTCGCGCAGTTTTTGCCGCGCGCGTTTAATAACTTCTTTCGGCACCCCTGCAAGGGCAGCTACTGCCAGACCATAGCTCTTGCTCGCCGCACCATCCTGAACGCTGTGCATGAAGGCGATGGTATCGCCGTGCTCTAACGCATCCAGATGCACATTAGCGACGCCTTCCATCTTCTCCGGTAACTGAGTCAGTTCGAAGTAGTGGGTCGCAAACAAGGTTAATGCTTTGATTTTATTAGCCAGGTTTTCCGCGCACGCCCATGCCAGCGACAGACCGTCGTAGGTGGAGGTTCCACGGCCAATCTCATCCATCAGCACCAGGCTGTTCTCGGTGGCGTTATGCAGAATGTTGGCAGTTTCGGTCATTTCTACCATGAAGGTGGAACGACCCGATGCCAAATCATCCGCTGCCCCCACGCGGGTAAAGATACGATCGATAGGCCCTATCTCGACTTTTTGTGCCGGAACATAGCTGCCGATGTAGGCCAGTAGCGCAATCAATGCAGTCTGGCGCATATAGGTACTTTTACCGCCCATATTCGGCCCGGTGATGATCAGCATCCGTCGTTGGGGCGAGAGGTTGAGCGGGTTGGCGATAAACGGCTCGGTCAGCACCTGCTCGACCACCGGATGACGCCCCTCGGTAATACGAATGCCGGGTTTATCGGTGAAGGTCGGACAGGTGTAATTCAGCGTATAAGCACGTTCCGCCAGGTTGACCAGTACGTCCAGCTCCGCCAGCGCGCTGGCGCTTTGCTGCAAATCCGCCAGGTGCGGGAGCAGCATGTCGAACAGCTCGTCATACAGCTGTTTTTCCAGCGCCAGCGCTTTGCCTTTTGACGTCAGAACTTTGTCTTCGTACTCTTTCAGTTCCGGAATAATGTAGCGTTCGGCGTTTTTCAACGTCTGGCGACGCACGTAGTTAATCGGAGCCAGATGACTCTGTCCACGGCTGATCTGAATGTAGTAGCCGTGTACGGCATTGAACCCGACCTTAAGCGTATCCAGGCCGGTGCGTTCGCGTTCGCGGATTTCCAGTCTGTCGAGGTAGTCGGTTGCGCCATCGGCCAGCGCTCGCCACTCGTCCAGCTCTTCATTGTAACCCGTGGCAATGACGCCACCGTCGCGAACCAGCACGGGTGGCGCTTCGACGACGGCGCGTTCAAGCAGTTCACGCAGTTTGGTAAATTCGCCCATTTTATCGCGCAGCATTTGCACGGGGGCACTGTCTACGCTTTCCAGTTGTGCACGCAGTTCCGGTAATTGCTGGAAGGCATGACGCATGCGGGCCAGATCGCGCGGACGCGCGGTACGTAAGGCCAGACGCGCCAGGATACGCTCCAGGTCGCCCACCTGTCGCAGCACGGGTTGCAATTCGCTGGTGGTATCCTGCAGCGCGCCGATGGTTTGTTGGCGCTCGGTGAGGATTTTAGTGTCGCGCACAGGCATATGCAGCCAGCGCTTGAGCATACGGCTGCCCATCGGCGTCACGGTGCAGTCGAGTACTGACGCCAGCGTGTTATCAAAGCCACCTGCCAGGTTCTGCGTGATCTCCAGATTACGGCGCGTGGCGGCATCCATGATGATGCTGTCTTGCTGACGTTCCATGGTGATGGAACGAATATGTGGCAGCGAGGTACGTTGAGTATCTTTTACGTATTGCAGCAGACATCCGGCGGCGCATAATCCGCGTGGGGCATTTTCCACGCCAAAACCAATCAGATCTCGCGTGCCAAACTGTAGGTTTAACTGCTGGCGGGCGGTATCAATTTCAAATTCCCACAGCGGGCGACGACGCAGCCCGCGACGCCCCTCAATCAGCGAAGTTTCAGCGAAATCCTCGGCATACAACAATTCAGCAGGGTTGGTGCGCTGAAGCTCTGCGGCCATGGTTTCGCGGTCGGCGGGTTCACTGACGCGAAAACGCCCTGAGCTGATATCCAGCGTAGCGTAACCGTAACCTTTACTGTCCTGCCAGATGGCGGCCAACAGGTTGTCCTGACGTTCCTGCAACAGCGCTTCATCACTGATGGTACCCGGCGTGACAATGCGTACCACTTTGCGCTCAACCGGACCTTTACTGGTTGCCGGATCGCCAATCTGCTCACAAATAGCGACAGATTCACCCTGATTGACCAGTTTGGCGAGGTAGTTTTCTACCGCATGGTGAGGAATGCCCGCCATCGGGATTGGCTCGCCCGCAGATGCGCCACGTTTGGTCAGGGAGATATCTAGCAGCTGAGACGCGCGTTTAGCGTCGTCATAAAACAGTTCGTAAAAGTCGCCCATGCGGTAAAACAGCAGTATTTCCGGATGCTGAGCCTTCAGCTTGAGATACTGCTGCATCATCGGCGTGTGGTTAGAGAAGTCCTTATCAAGTGACTCTTTCATATCTTCTTTGCTCTTTTTTTAATCTTTTTGGGTACCTGGGTAGTCTCATGCAAGCCCCTGGAAACTTGCATAAACCCACAAATTTGTCATTCGAAAGCCGCCTGACGGGCAGTAACGACGAGCTTTGGCTCGGCCAGAATAGTCTATCTTATCACCGACAACGACTGAGATTCACCCGTAGGTTTTGCCGCTACAAAAAATGACATTAAATACGCCTGGTATTTGTGGGAAGGAGTGGAGTTGTAAGAAAGTTTTACAGCGGCATAATTTATTATATCTGTAAATCTTTTTATTTATTTAATTTAAGGTGGCTCACCCTCCCAGTTGCATGTTTACTATTCATTACATAACTAATGATTAATTTAAATATTAACGAGATGGTTTTATTTAAAGGGCAAACTCTAATACGTCACATTTTTTAAAATTTCTGGAATGTACACGCCACAGAAATGATTTAAATCACTTTATTTATTCCTTGCGTATCCAAAATGATGCGGTGATTCTCTACATCAATAAGGAAATGGATATGAGTTTACCCTCTCAGGATAATAAGGTAGGGCCGGGAGCTTATTTTGCTCTGGCATTCGCTGCAGTATTTTTCTCCGGACTACTCGGCGGCAAAGAATGGTATGGCGTATTTGATTTCACCACCCTGAACGGTGCTTTCGGTAAAGTCGTCAGTAAAGCGAGTCTCGAGGGGGATACGCTGACGACAACGACCAGTGCGTTTCGTGGTACCGGCGGTCACGGTGCCATGGATGGTTTTCTCTTTGCACTGGGATTAATTCCTGCTGTCATGTTTGCCCTTGGCATGATCAACGTGCTTGAACACTATGGCGCTTTGCGTGCGGCACGTCGTTTATTAACTCCTCTGCTGCGTCCTCTGATGGGGATCCCCGGAAATACCGGCCTGGCGCTGATCGGCAGCCTGCAGAGCACCGACGTTGGCGCATCGTTAACGCGAAATCTGGCCGACGAAGGCGAAATTACGCAAAACGAAAAAGATATTTTCGCCATGTTCCAGTTCTCTGCTGGGGCAATGATCACCAACTTCTTTTCCTCCGGTGCCATTCTGTTCACGCTGATGGCGGTGGACGGTACTCCAGTCGTGCCAGCGTCTATTGGCGCGTGCGTGGCTGTGATGTTCATTATGAAAATTGTTGGCGCCAATGTAATGCGTCTGATCCTGACTTTTACCAGTAAGAAAACCCAGTCAACTGCTCCAGGAGAAGCATCATGAGCGCACCAACCTCTAATCCGGTTATTACTGATGTTTTTGTCGAAGGGGCCCGTAAAGGCTGGAATATTGCGACAACCAGCACTCTGCCAAACGTGGTGATGGCGTTTATCATCATCAAAGCGCTGGAGATTACCGGCGCGCTGAAAGGGCTTGGTATGGTGTTCGCACCGCTAATGGGTCTTTTTGGTCTTCCCGGCGAAGCCGCAGCGGTATTGATTGGCGGCTGGATGTCGATGGGCGGTGGGATTGGGGTAGCGATTGGTCTGTTTGATAAAGGCATTCTGACCGGCGAACATCTGGCTATTCTGGCACCGGCAATCTATCTGATGGGGTCGCAGGTACAGTATTTGGGCCGCATTCTCGGCGTTATTGGCACCAGCGCTAAACGTATTCCCCTGATGATAATTATCTCCGTTCTGAACGCTTTTTTAGCGATGCTGCTGATGCGCATTATTCTCTGATAAGGAATGACCATGGATTTGGAAAAATACATTAATGAACTGCAAACG
>NZ_JBRFVF010000003.1:0-471352 GCF_052950715.1 Citrobacter sp. VF227 | reverse complement strand
AATGAAAAATTCTGGGATGTTTACCATCATGGGCACTCAGGCGCGTGACCAATAGTACAACTGTCTGGAAAAGGATGACATTCCTGCAGTCAGCGAAGCCAACCTTCTGAATACTTTTGAGCAACTGTATCAAAGTAATGGTGAGGTGTTTGAGCGCGGGGTGATAAACGTGTTTAAAGGGCTGAGCTGGGGCTTTAAAAAGTAACAACCCGTGTAAGTTCGGGAACAAGATCATCGTGAGCGGACTGGTGAGACATGACCGATGGGGCTACAGTCTGAACTGGGGCTGGCAGCGTGACCGGCTTGCTGACCTGGAGCGCATGCTGATGCTGCTGGACAGGAATCCCATTCCTGATAATCGTGCCGATGTGACCGACGTTTGGGCTATCACATTCACGAGAACAGAGGGAGTAACAGTTACGAGGACGGGATGTTTAAAATCAAATACTTTCAAAAAGGAACTGTCCATATTACGTTCAAACGACCGGAGCTGATGGACAGGCTGAACGATATCATCGCCAAGCTCAATCCTGAGGTGCTGTCTACCGGTTGTAAAGATCCAGTTTGTGCTATTATTTTTAACACTGGATAGACTGGGTACAAACAACTTCCAGAACCGTAATAATGTTGTACTGATGCCAAACTCTCAAATCGACGTAAAAAACCATCAGATGTGCAAATTTAACACCCTACATCTAGGGGCCCCGCCAGGGGCCTTTTCTTATTAAATAAATAATGAATGCAGCAATATCAAGGAATATAACGCAATCAAACCCTCCCCTTACGGGAAGGTCAAGTGAATGGCAAATAATAAAGGTCGTCGCTTCGCTCGCAGTGTGCTAACGTTTAAATTCCGTGATGCAGTGGTAGAAGCAATGAAGACGTTTTTCAGAACAGTTTTGTTCGGCAGCCTGATGGCCGTATGCGCAAACAGCTATGCGCTGAGTGAGTCCGAAGCCGAAGATATGGCCGATTTAACGGCAGTTTTTGTTTTTCTGAAAAATGACTGTGGATACCAGAATTTACCTAATGGGCAGATTCGTCGCGCACTGGTCTTTTTTGCCCAGCAAAACCAGTGGGACCTAAGTAATTACGACACCTTCAATATGAAAGCGCTGGGTGAAGACAGCTATCGCGATCTCAGCGGTATCGGCATTCCTACAGCAAAGAAATGCAAAGCGCTCGCGCGTGACTCCCTGAGCCTGTTGGCTTACGTTAAATAGATAGTTTTGCGGAGCCTACAGGCTCCGCATAAATTAACGCTGTTGCACAAATTCGCGGTATGCCGCCACTACCTGAAGAAAATCCTCTACGCCGCAAAGTGAAAAGCTCTCTTCGTCGTAGTAGCTCATCCCCTCTTCTATTTCATCTCCGGAGAACTCCAGTTGATTGGCGCGTACCATCACCTCTTCGCCATCCAGCCAGAGCGTGTATTCATGTCCTGCCCGCTGCCAGGAGCGCTCACTGCCCTTCACCGCACGCGCCGCCTGTTCCACTTCATCAAGTAAGGCCAGGTTTTCTTTCACTTCTTCGTTAAACCAGTGCCCCACCACTTCGTGGCCCATGGACATACGCACTTTTACCACTCCGGTAATATCGCGCAGAAATTCGTAATCCATAATGTCTTCCTCTGCTCCCGGCAATGCGCCAATACCGCATTGCGCCTTGCTGTAATTATCGCAGCAGCGCCGCAGAAAAAAAGCGTAGCGGGTATAAGGAATAGAAATAAAAATGCCCGGAGAAGCCGACTTCTCCGGGCATTGATGCGTTTTTACACAAAACGCGTTAGCGCATTACACCGCGGTCTGGAAAATCACGCCGTCGGCTTTCTCAGTGTACTGAGACAGCTGGTCGAAGTTCAGATAACGGTAGGTGTCGACAGCGGTTTTATCCACCTGCGCCACATAGGTTTGATACTCGTCCGGCGTCGGCAGTTTGCCGATCAGTGCCGCGACCGCCGCCAGCTCCGCAGAAGCCAGGTAGACGTTCGCCCCGGTCCCTAAACGGTTCGGGAAGTTACGGGTAGAGGTCGACACCACGGTTGAGTTGTCCGCCACGCGCGCCTGGTTACCCATGCACAGTGAACAACCCGGGATCTCAATACGCGCCCCGCTCTTGCCAAACACGCTGTAGTAACCTTCTTCGGTCAGCTGCGCGGCGTCCATACGGGTTGGCGGCGCCACCCACAGACGCGTCGGCAGCTGGCCTTTGTGCGCATCCAGCAGCTTACCGGCCGCACGGAAGTGGCCGATGTTGGTCATACAGGAACCGATAAACACTTCGTCAATCTTCTCGCCCTGCACGTCAGACAGCAGACGCGCATCGTCCGGATCGTTCGGCGCACACAGGATTGGCTCTTTAATATCCGCCAGATCGATGTCGATCACCGCCGCGTATTCTGCGTCAGCATCGGCTTCCAGCAACTGCGGATCCGCCAGCCATTTTTCCATCCCCTGCACACGACGTTCCAGCGTACGGCGATCGCCGTAACCTTCTGCGATCATCCACTTCAGCAGTACGATGTTAGAGTTCAGATACTCAACGATCGGCTCTTTGTTCAACTTGATGGTACAACCGGCAGCGGAACGTTCAGCGGAGGCATCGGTCAGTTCGAACGCCTGCTCCACTTTCAGATCCGGCAGACCTTCGATTTCCAGGATGCGGCCAGAGAAGATGTTTTTCTTGCCTTTCTTCTCAACGGTCAGCAGCCCCTGTTTGATCGCATACAGCGGAATGGCGTGTACCAGATCGCGCAGGGTGATGCCCGGCTGCATTTTACCTTTAAAACGAACCAGAACGGATTCCGGCATATCCAGCGGCATCACGCCGGTCGCCGCGGCAAACGCGACCAGACCCGAACCTGCCGGGAAGGAGATGCCAATCGGGAAACGGGTATGGGAGTCACCGCCGGTGCCGACAGTATCCGGCAGCAGCATGCGGTTCAGCCAGGAGTGGATGACGCCATCGCCAGGACGCAACGACACCCCGCCACGGTTCATGATGAAATCTGGCAGCGTGTGGTGCGTGGTTACGTCAACCGGCTTCGGATACGCGGCGGTATGACAGAAGGACTGCATCACCAGATCAGCTGAGAAGCCCAGGCACGCCAGGTCTTTCAGTTCATCACGGGTCATCGGGCCGGTAGTATCCTGAGAACCCACGGAGGTCATCTTCGGTTCGCAGTACGCGCCCGGACGAATACCTTTCACGCCGCAGGCGCGGCCAACCATTTTCTGTGCCAACGAGAAGCCGCGGCTGCTTTCCGCCACGTCTTTCGCCTGACGGAAGACGTCTGAGTGCGGCAGACCCAGCGCTTCGCGCGCTTTGGTGGTCAGGCCACGACCGATGATCAGCGGAATACGGCCACCGGCACGCACTTCGTCGATCAGCACGTCGGTTTTCAGCTCAAAGCTGGCCAGCAGTTCGCCGGTTTCGTGGTTACGCACCTCGCCTTTGAACGGGTAAACGTCAATCACGTCCCCCATGTTCATGTTTGAAACGTCGACTTCAATTGGCAGCGCACCCGCATCTTCCATGGTGTTGAAGAAGATCGGCGCAATTTTGCCGCCGAGGCACAGACCGCCACCGCGCTTGTTCGGCACATGCGGGATATCATCGCCCATGAACCACAGCACGGAGTTGGTGGCGGATTTACGCGAAGAGCCGGTACCGACAACGTCACCCACATAAGCCAGCGGGTAGCCTTTTTTCTGCAATTCTTCGATCTGTTTGATCGGGCCTACCACGCCCGGCTGATCCGGGTTAATGCCTTCACGGGCGTTTTTCAGCATCGCCAGCGCGTGCAGCGGGATATCCGGGCGAGACCATGCGTCCGGTGCCGGAGAGAGGTCATCGGTGTTGGTTTCACCGGTCACTTTAAAGACGGTAACGGTGATTTTTTCAGCCAGAGCAGGACGGTTCAGGAACCATTCGGCATCAGCCCAGGACTGCATTACCTGCTTCGCATATTCGTTGCCCGCTTTGGCTTTTTCTTCCACATCGTAGAAGTTATCGAACATCAGCAGCGTTGAAGAGAGCGCTTTGGCGGCAATCGGCGCCAGTTTGGCATCGTCCAGCGCGTCGATCAGCGGATGAATGTTGTAACCACCCTGCATGGTGCCCAGCAGTTCAATGGCTTTTTCTGGTGTTACCAGCGGGGAGGTGGTGTCGCCTTTCGCGACGGCAGCGAGAAAACCGGCTTTAACATAAGCGGCTTCATCTACGCCAGGAGGAACACGGTTGATCAACAGGTCTAACAGGAATTCTTCTTCGCCCACAGGCGGGGTCTTCAGCAGCTCGACAAGTGCGGCCATTTGGGTTGCGTCTAAAGGTTTTGGCACAATCCCCTGGGCAGCACGCTCAGCTACGTGCTTACGGTATTCTTCTAGCACGACGATATCTCCTCGCTCTCATTGTCATAATGCGGCGCTTTTGTAGATGGGCGATTCTCTTCACGCTCCTGTGAGACAGTAGTTAGTAGGGTAAATGCCCGGTACCGCATAAGGCACAATAACAGGATTTTCATTAAGTGTTAATCTGTTTACAAAAAAGCAACATAAAAAATTGGCTGAATCGTTAAGAATGGTATAGCGACAAGGCGAGAGGCAATTAAGGCTGCCTGAAGGCGCCCTGAAACGATTGATTTTCAAGCGCGACCTGCTGAATATTCCAGCGATTTCTCAGCCATCAGATATAATTGTGTAATAAATCTTCACACTCTTTTTCCGGACCTCCCGGCTGAATCCCCAATAAAAGTCAAAACTGTCTAACACGGGTGAATAATACTCGCGGCAACAGGAACGCCTCACGGCACAGCGCTTGTCTCGTTGGAGTCATTTTATGAAGTTGCCCTTTAAGCCACACTTGCTTGTCCTTCTGTGCAGTGCCGGGCTGTTTGCCGCCTCTGGCGTGATGTTCGTTAAAAGTCGCACCACGGAGCCTGCCCCGGTGACACAGCAACCGTCAGTACCGGCTCCAGCTCCCGTAGCGGCCCCTACCCCGGTCGACCAACCAGCGCCTGCTGCAATACCTACGTACACGGCGGCACAAATCGATCAGTGGGTTGCGCCTATCGCACTCTATCCGGACTCACTACTGTCGCAAATTTTGATGGCTTCAACCTACCCGGCCAACGTCATCCAGGCCGCGCAGTGGTCTAAAGACAACCCCAAAATGCAGGGTGACGCCGCTATTCAGGCCGTTGCCAGTCAACCCTGGGATCCCAGCGTGAAATCGCTGGTGGCTTTTCCGCAGTTAATGTCGCTGATGGGTGAAAATCCGCCGTGGGTACAGAGCCTGGGAGATGCTTTCCTTGCACAACCAAAAGATGTTATGGATTCCGTGCAACGCCTGCGTGCGCTGGCGCAACAGACCGGGGCGTTACAATCGACACCGCAGCAGACAGTCACCACCGTGACCAAAGCAGCACCGTCTAAAACCGTAGCCAGCGAGTCGACAACCCGTTCAGCGAGCACATCAGCCACAACGGCCACAGCAAGCCCAACGGTAATTAAGATTGAATCCGCCGATCCGCAGGTGGTGTACGTTCCCACCTATAACCCGAATACGGTTTACGGTACCTGGCCAAATACAGCTTATCCGCCAACCTATCTGCCACCAACGCCAGGTGAGCAGTTTGGCAACAGCTTCGTTAACGGTTTAGGCTTCAGCCTCGGCGTTGCCACAACTTATGCCATCTTCAGCAATATCGACTGGGATGACGATGATGACTGGGATCATCATCATAATGATGACTGGGATAACCATGGCGGTTATAACCGTAACGGTGATAACAACATCAATATCAACGTTGATAATTTCAATAAAATCAGTGGACAACGGCTGACGGACGCCAACCGAACCTGGCAGCACAACCCGGCCTATCGCGAGGGCGTGCCATACCCTAATAGCCAACTCAATAACCGCTTTCACGCCACCAACACAGCTACCGGGCTCAGTTCAACACAGCAAAAACCGGTTAACCGCGATAGCCAGCGTCAGGCAGCCCTGAGCCAGATGGAAAAATCGACGGGGAAAACATTCCCGCAGACGGCGCGTACGGGCACGAAAGACGCCCAGCGTCAGGCATCCAGCCAACAGCTGAAGCAAATTTCCCAGCGTAATAACTACCGTGGCTACGACACCAAACCGCAGACGACGAAGCGGAGCACCACGCAGCAGCGAGAAAATCGCCAGACCACCTCGCAAAGACAAGAGAAACGCGCATCACAGCCCGCACAGCAACGTCCTCCCCAGCAGCGAAGCACTCAGCCACGGGCCAATGCGCTGAGCGGCAACGATAGCCGCTCCGCGAACTGGCAGGCACAGCAGCAGCGCGGCGCACAAAGCAGACAACTCGCTGCCCGCCAGCAGCCACGTCAGGCGTCTGGTGGACGCGCTGAACACCGTGAATTTCGTCATCGTTAAGGGAGCCGACATGAAAAATAAACTACTTAGTGGAATGGTGTTGTTCATGCTTTCGGCCTCGGTGATGGCGCAGCAATCCTTTAGCACACCTGACCAGGCAACCGATGCACTTGCCAAAGCCATTAGTGAGCAAAATGAGAGCGCGATGAGCAGCCTGCTTGGCGATAACTGGCGCGATTTTCTGCCGCCGGAAGGCGTTGATCCGAATGCTGTCGATCGTTTCCTGCGCGACTGGAAGGTTCATCATAGCACCGTCATTGACGGTGATACGGCGCATCTGGTTGTCGGAGACAGCAACTGGCAACTGCCGATCCCTGTTGTCAAAACCACTTCCGGCTGGCGATTTGACATGCTTGAAGCTGCCGAAGAGATCCAGACCCGCGAAATTGGCCGCAACGAACTCGCCGCCATTGAGGCATTACACGCCTATGTAGATGCTCAGCAGAGCTATTTTGCGATGAACCAAAAATACGCGCAAAAGATTGTCAGTTCTGATGGGAAAAAGGATGGTCTGTACTGGCCAGTTTCGCCCGGCGAAGCACCAAGCCCGCTTGGCCCAGCCTTCAGTCCACAGGAGCCTGGTACGGGCTATCACGGCTATCGTTTTCGTATCCTTCCCGACAAAAGCAGCGGATTTGCTATGGTTGCCTGGCCTGTTAGCTATGGTCAGACGGGCGTCATGAGCTTTGTGATAAACCAGGACGACAAGGTGTACCAGTCCGATCTCGGCAGTGATTCTGATCAGAAAGCTCGGGCGCTGTCCACCTATAGCCCAGATAAAAGCTGGCAGCCCGTCGCCCCCTGAGTAACGTCAACGGACCACATTTTATAAGCCGGGTAAGGCGAAGTAGCCACCCGGCTACTCAATTTAAATTACAGGATATTAGCGACGGATTTCGCCAGTTGCGCTTCCAGAACCGGCTTCGCTTCTTCGAATTTCAGGTTCACCTTGTTGGCATTAGACACGACGCGGGTTTGGTATTTTGCGCGATCGCCCTGTGCGCTGCTGGTTTGCAGCTTGATACCGGATGTGCCCTGACGCAGTGCGGCAACGTTATCCGTCGTCACTTTCGCTTTGCTACGCTCGGAGATCTGCAGGTCAGTAACCATGGTGTAATTCACATCTTCTACCATGGCATCCGCGGCCATACCGATCAGTCCCGCCGCCAGGCCAACACCCAGCGCCGCGCCGGAGGAGTTGCTGTTATAAGCAGTAATCCCCGCGCCCAGAGCCGCCCCCATCGCCGCCCCTTCATAGCCGGTCTTCAGGAATCCCTGAGCTTCACGCAGATCCATTTTGTCCGCTTTCAGAACGTTCGCCTGTACCCAGTAGTATGCGCTGTCCGGTGAACTGGTCACCTTATAGCCCTTTGCTGAGAGATCATTTGCCAGCAGAGTTTGCAGGTTGCTCATGTCTTTATCAGAAGTGTTTTTTACCTGAATGTAGACGGTCTTCTCGCTGGAAGGCTCCAGCCAGATGGTTTCGCTCATCTGCGTTTTCACTTCAAGATTACGTTTTTTAACGGCAGTAGTCATGGCACCACACCCGGTCAGCGTCATTGTCGCGACAACCATGCCAACAACCGCGATTTTTTTTAAAGACATGTTTTTTCCTTTTTTCGTGTAATAAGAGTCCAGAGCCTCTTCTCCGTGCGACCAGTAGCCACACAATGGCGAAAAAAGTATCGGCAGTTGCGCAATTTTTTTTAGCGAAAATATCAATAAGATGACTACCAGAACAGGTAGCTTTAGGTCAAAAAAAACGCCTCAGAAGAGGCGTTTTCACAAAGCGGGAAGATTACTTCTTCTTCGCTTTCGGGTTTGGCAGGTCGGTGATGCTACCTTCGAACACTTCTGCCGCCAGACCCACAGACTCATGCAGAGTCGGGTGCGCGTGGATGGTCAGCGCGATGTCTTCAGCGTCACAACCCATTTCGATCGCCAGACCGATTTCGCCCAGCAGCTCGCCGCCGTTAGTACCGACAATCGCACCACCGATAACACGGTGAGACTCTTTGTCGAAAATCAGTTTGGTCATACCGTCCGCGCAGTCGGAGGCGATAGCACGGCCAGAAGCAGCCCACGGGAAGGTGGCGGTTTCGTAGCTGATGCCTTTTTCTTTTGCTTCTTTCTCGGTCAGGCCAACCCATGCCACTTCTGGTTCAGTGTAGGCGATGGATGGGATAACTTTCGGATCGAAGTAGTGTTTCTTACCGGCGATAACTTCAGCGGCAACGTGACCTTCGTGAACACCTTTGTGCGCCAGCATCGGCTGACCGACGATATCGCCGATAGCAAAGATGTGCGGCACATTGGTGCGCAGCTGTTTGTCAACGCGGATGAAGCCACGGTCATCAACTTCCACGCCCGCTTTGCCCGCGTCGAGGTTTTTGCCGTTCGGTACACGACCGATTGCCACCAGTACGGCGTCGTAACGCTGTGCTTCAGCAGGCGCTTTTTTGCCTTCCATGGAAACGTAGATGCCGTCTTCTTTCGCTTCAACGGCGGTCACTTTAGTTTCCAGCATCAGGTTGAATTTCTTGCTGATGCGTTTAGTGAAGACTTTAACCACGTCTTTATCGGCAGCCGGGATAACCTGGTCGAACATTTCAACCACGTCGATCTCTGAACCCAGCGCATGGTACACGGTACCCATTTCCAGACCAATGATACCGCCGCCCATAACCAGCAGGCGTTTAGGAACGGTTTTCAGTTCCAGCGCATCAGTGGAATCCCACACGCGCGGATCTTCATGCGGAATGAATGGCAGTTCGATCGGACGGGAACCCGCCGCGATGATCGCGTTGTCGAAGTTGATCACGGTTTTGCCGTTTTCGCCTTCAACTTCCAGGGTGTTCGCCCCGGTGAATTTACCCAGACCGTTAACCACTTTCACTTTACGGCCTTTAGCCATACCAGCCAGACCGCCGGTCAGCTGAGTGATAACTTTTTCTTTCCAGGTACGAATCTTGTCGATATCGGTTTTCGGCTCGCCAAAAACGATACCGTGTTCAGCCAGCGCTTTGGCTTCTTCGATAACTTTTGCTACGTGCAGCAGCGCTTTAGAAGGGATACAGCCGACGTTCAGACAAACACCACCGAGGGTGCTGTAACGTTCTACGATGACGGTCTCCAGACCTAAATCTGCGCAACGGAAGGCAGCAGAGTAACCTGCAGGGCCTGCCCCAAGTACCACGACCTGAGTTTTGATTTCAGTGCTCATCATGACCTCTTAATTTATACCCGTCGTCCACCGGGTCGTTCTATCCGCCCGTATTTTACAAAATTGTTAACAATTTTGAAACAACAAACGGCAACCGATTTGTCTTTCGCACAATAACCTCACTGACTTCATGAGATTACCAGAAAAAAGCCGGCCGTCGGGCCGGCTTTTTCGCTTACATCACCAGGCGGCGAATGTCAGACAGCATGTTGTTGATGATGGTAATAAAGCGCGCACCATCCGCACCGTCGATTACGCGGTGGTCGAAGGAGAGCGAAATCGGCATCATCAGACGCGGCATAAACTCTTTACCGTTCCACACTGGCTCCATAGAGGACTTGGAGACACCGAGGATAGCCACTTCCGGCGCGTTCACAATCGGCGCGAAGTGGGTAGTACCCAGGCCGCCGATGCTGGAGATAGTGAAGCAACCGCCCTGCATTTCGCCAGCGGTCAGCTTGCCATCACGCGCTTTCTTGGAGATCACGGTCAGTTCACGAGACAGCTCGGTAATGCTCTTCTTGTTCACGTCTTTGAAGACCGGAACCACCAGACCATTCGGCGTATCTACCGCCACACCGATGTTGATGTATTTTTTCAGAGTCAGGCGCTGACCGTCTTCAGACAGAGAGCTGTTGAAGCGTGGCATCTGTTCCAGAGCAGCTGCAACGGCTTTCATGATGAAGACCACTGGGGTGAATTTCACGTCCAGTTTACGTTTCTCAGCTTCGGCGTTCTGTTGTTTACGGAACGCTTCCAGATCGGTGATATCGGTCTTATCGAAGTGCGTAACGTGCGGGATCATCACCCAGTTACGGCTCAGGTTAGCACCAGAGATTTTCTGGATACGGCCCAGTTCCACTTCTTCGATTTCGCCGAACTTGCTGAAGTCCACTTTCGGCCAAGGCAGCATACCCGGGATACCACCGCCTGCTGCTGCAGTCGGAGCCGCTTCAGCACGCTTGATTGCATCTTTCACGTAAGCCTGAACGTCTTCACGCAGGATACGACCTTTGCGGCCAGACCCTTTCACTTTCGCCAGGTTAACACCAAATTCGCGCGCCAGGCGACGAATCAGCGGCGTAGCGTGGACATAAGCGTCGTTCTCAGCAAATTCAGATTTGCTTTCTGCTTTCGCTGCCGCAGCAGGTGCTGCTGCTTGTGCAGGTGCAGCGGCCGGAGCCGGAGCCGCAGCTTGCGCAGGAGCGGCTGCCGGTGCTGCGCCTTCTACTTCGAAGACCATAATCAGAGAACCGGTTTTCACTTTGTCGCCGGTGCTGATTTTGATTTCTTTTACGGTACCGGCGAACGGTGCCGGAACTTCCATAGAGGCTTTGTCGCCTTCTACGGTGATCAGTGACTGCTCAGCGGCAATTTTATCGCCCACTTTCACCATCACTTCAGTGACTTCAACTTCGTCACCGCCGATGTCCGGTACGTTAACGTCTTTCGAACCAGAAGCCGCTGGAGCCGCTGCAGCTGCCGGAGCGGCAGCCTGAGCCGGTGCGGCAGCAGGCGCTGCGCCCGCCACTTCGAAGACCATAATCAGGGAACCGGTAGACACTTTGTCGCCGGTGTTGATTTTGATCTCTTTAACGGTACCCGCGAACGGCGCCGGAACTTCCATGGAAGCCTTGTCACCTTCAACGGTGATCAGAGACTGTTCAGCCGCAACGGTGTCGCCCACTTTAACCATGACTTCGGTAACTTCAACTTCGTCACCACCGATGTCCGGTACGTGGACTTCTTTCGCCGCTGCCGCAGCAGGTGCTGCAGGCGCACTCGCAGCTTCTTTCTTCTCTTCTGCCGGAGCAGGTGCAGCAGCTGCTGCACCGTCGGCGGAATCGAAAATCATGATCAGTTTGCCGGTCTCAGTTTTGTCGCCAACAGAGACTTTGATCTCTTTAACGATACCAGCCTGAGGAGACGGAACTTCCATAGAGGCCTTGTCGCCTTCTACGGTGATCAGCGACTGTTCAGCTTCAACTTTGTCGCCCACTTTGACCAGGATCTCGGTGATTTCAACTTCATCAGCCCCGATGTCCGGTACATTGATTTCGATAGCCATTATTCTTTTACCTCTTACGCCAGACGCGGGTTAACTTTATCTGCATCGATGTTGAATTTGATGATTGCGTCAGCAACCACTTTCTTATCGATTTCGCCACGTTTAGCCAATTCGCCCAGGGCCGCTACAACCACATAGGAAGCATCAACTTCGAAGTGGTGACGCAAGTTTTCACGGCTGTCAGAGCGACCGAAACCGTCAGTACCCAGTACGCGATAGTCATCAGCCGGTACATAAGTACGAACCTGTTCGGCAAACAGTTTCATATAGTCAGTAGATGCCACTGCCGGCGCGTCGTTCATCACCTGAGCGATGTACGGAACGCGAGGCGTTTCCATCGGGTGCAGCATGTTCCAGCGCTCACAATCCTGGCCATCACGCGCCAGTTCAGTGAAGGAAGTGACGCTATACACGTCAGAGCCTACGCCGTAGTCGTTCGCCAGGATCTGCGCAGCTTCACGGACGTGACGCAGGATAGAACCGGAGCCCAGCAGCTGAACTTTACCTTTCTTACCTTCGAGGGTTTCAAGTTTGTAGATACCTTTACGGATACCTTCCTCGGCACCTGCTGGCATGGCCGGCATGTGGTAGTTTTCGTTCAGCGTGGTGATGTAGTAGTAAACGTTCTCTTGTTTCTCACCGTACATACGCTCCAGACCATCGTGCATGATGACCGCAACTTCGTACGCGTAAGACGGATCGTAAGAGATACAGTTCGGGATAGTCAGAGACTGAATATGGCTGTGACCATCTTCGTGCTGCAGACCTTCGCCGTTCAGCGTCGTACGACCGGAAGTACCACCGATCAGGAAGCCACGAGCCTGTTGGTCACCAGCCTGCCAGCACAGATCACCGATACGCTGGAACCCGAACATGGAGTAGTAGATGTAGAACGGGATCATCGGCAGATCGTTGGTGCTGTAAGAGGTCGCAGCAGCCAACCAGGATGCGCCAGCACCCAGCTCGTTGATGCCTTCCTGCAGGATCTGACCTTTCTCGTCTTCTTTGTAGTAAGCAACCTGCTCACGGTCCTGCGGGGTGTACTGCTGGCCGTTCGGGCTGTAAATACCGATCTGGCGGAACAGGCCTTCCATACCGAAAGTACGTGCTTCGTCAGCGATGATCGGCACCAGACGATCTTTGATCGACTTGTTCTTCAGCATCACGTTCAGTGCACGAACGAAAGCGATAGTGGTGGAGATTTCTTTGTTCTGCTCTTCCAGCAGCGCGCCGAAGTCTTCCAGAGCTGGCAGTTCCAGCTTCTCGGTGAAATTCGGCTGACGAGCAGGCAGGTAGCCGTGCAGCTTCTGACGCTGAGCGTGCAGATAAGTGTGCTCTTCAGAACCTTCCGGGAAGGTGATGTAAGACAGGTTTTCAACCTGCTCATCGGTCACAGGAACGTTGAAACGGTCGCGGATGTAACGCACGCCGTCCATGTTCATTTTCTTAACCTGGTGAGCGATGTTTTTACCTTCGGCGGTGTCACCCATGCCGTAACCTTTGATGGTATGGGCGAGGATTACAGTTGCTTTGCCTTTGGTTTCCTGTGCTTTTTTCAGCGCAGCGTAGACTTTCTTCGGATCGTGACCACCGCGGTTCAGAGCCCAAATCTGCTCGTCAGTCCAGTCAGCAACCAGTGCTGCGGTTTCCGGGTATTTACCGAAGAAGTGCTCACGAACGTATGCGCCGTCTTTGGATTTGAAGGTCTGGTAGTCGCCATCAACAGTTTCGTTCATCAGTTGGATCAGTTTACCGCTGGTGTCTTTACGCAGCAGCTCATCCCAACGACCGCCCCACATGACTTTGATAACGTTCCAGCCAGCACCTGCGAAGATGCCTTCCAGTTCGTTAACAATCTTGCCGTTACCGGTGACCGGGCCGTCAAGACGCTGCAGGTTACAGTTGATTACAAAGACCAGGTTGTCCAGTTTTTCACGGGTCGCGATGGTGATCGCACCTTTAGATTCTGGCTCGTCCATCTCACCGTCGCCCAGGAAGGCGTAAACGGTTTGTTTAGAGGTATCTTTCAGGCCACGGTGTTCCAGATATTTCAGGAATTTAGCCTGGTAGATAGCACCGATTGGACCCAGACCCATAGATACGGTCGGGAACTGCCAGAATTCAGGCATCAGTTTCGGGTGCGGGTAGGAAGACAGGCCTTTGCCATGAACTTCCTGACGGAAGTTGTTCATCTGCTCTTCAGTCAGACGACCTTCCAGGAATGCGCGTGCGTAGATGCCCGGAGAGATGTGGCCCTGGAAGTAAATCAGGTCGCCGCCATCCTGCTCGTTGCGTGCACGGAAGAAGTGGTTGAAGCAAACATCATATACCGTAGCGGAGGACTGGAAGGATGCCATGTGACCACCCAGCTCGAGGTCCTTTTTAGACGCACGCAGTACGGTCATGATGGCGTTCCAGCGAATTGCAGAACGAATACGACGTTCCAGCTCCAGATTGCCCGGGTATTCCGGTTCATCTTCAACGGCAATAGTGTTTACATAATTGCTTGCCCCTGCACCTGCCGCTACTTTCACGCCGCCTTTGCGAGCTTCTGAAAGCAGTTGGTCGATCAGATACTGAGCACGCTCAACACCTTCTTCACGGATGACCGATTCGATCGCCTGTAGCCAGTCGCGAGTTTCGATCGGATCCACGTCATTTGGGAAACGTTCTGACATGGGGGTATTCCTTATCTATCTAATACGTTGAGTTATCTGGAACCTGTCCCATTGCGTTCTCGCCAGAGAACGCAATAAGACAGGTTCTGCGTTTAGTTGCCGCGCACTTTAATTGGCGCTTGATTTACAACATCTTCTGGTTAACGTTCTACCAGAAAAATCACTAATTCTTTCGTTGCTCCAGGCGGCGTAAGGCGCGTTCACGACGACTTTCCTCACGACTTCTGTCCAGCAGAATCTCTTCGATAAAGGCCAGGTGACGGTGAGACGCTTCACGCGCATCAATAGGCTTCCCAGCGATAATTGCTTCAAAGATACGGGTACGGTGACTGCTTACCAGCGGCAACATCTCGCGACGCGCATACAGCAATTCGAAGTTTTGCCGAACGTTCTGGGCCAGCATTGGCTCCATACACCTTAGCAAATGGAGCAGCACCACATTATGCGCCGCTTCGGTGACAGCAATTTGATACTGCAGTACCGCATCAGATTCGCCGTCAAGATCGCCGGACTGTTGAGCCAGCTCGATCGCATGGTGGAGTTCACGGATTCGCGTTTTGTCTTCATCCGTGCTGCGCAGTGCAGCGTAATAGGCTGCAATACCTTCCAGCGCATGGCGCGTCTCAAGCAGGTCAAACTGGGATTCAGGATGGTCGGAGAGCAGCTCTACCAGTGGGTCGCTAAAGCTTTGCCACAGGCTGCTCTGAACAAAAGTGCCACCGCCCTGACGACGAAGCAGTAACCCCTTCGCTTCAAGGCGTTGGATCGCCTCGCGTAAGGAGGGGCGGGAGACGTCGAACTGCTTTGCCAGCTCGCGTTCCGGTGGGAGTTTTTCTCCGGGGCGAAGTGTCCCCTCAAGAATTAAAAACTCCAGCTGCTGCTCAATCACATCGGAGAGTTTTGGTTGGCGGATTTTGCTGTAGGCCATGATTTCCTGTCTTAAGCCATTTGCCCGGAGTCAATTGGTCTTACCAATTTCATGTTCTTGACGCTAAAGTAACAAAGTATTCACCTTCTGTCCATACAGGTTTTGATTGAAATCAGTAAAGGGGGCATATTTTAACAACATTACAGATATAACGTTTCAAACATGTAACTATGCACAAATGTTAAATTTACCCACCCCGAGGTAGTTTTAACGGAATTGAAACGAAAAGTTATCTTATCTGAACCGATTCACCAGCTTATTTATCGATATTTCAATTACAAATAATGAATAGAAATTCAAAATGGAAATTTTGAGGTAGATAAACTCGCATTTACAAATGGTTTCTTTTTATTCAACTCGATAGCTTCCCCGCATAAAGCAGGTGCATTCGCGCTCGCATATCATTATTCTGATCAAGACAAAAGTATTAAGGCAACATTTTATCAAAAGCATCTGTAAACAAATTAATACAACAAACGGAATTGCAAACTTACACACGCATTGCTGCGTAGTTCAAAAAATAAGTACTCGAAAGATGAAGAGTAAAACCACACACGAGGTTTAATGATGGAAAGTCAACAGCATGGCGATCAGCTCAAGCGCGGTCTTAAGAACCGCCATATACAGCTAATCGCACTGGGTGGCGCGATTGGTACCGGGTTATTCCTCGGTAGCGCATCCGTTATCCAGTCTGCAGGACCGGGGATTATTCTGGGTTACGCTATTGCCGGCTTTATCGCCTTTTTGATTATGCGCCAGCTTGGTGAAATGGTGGTTGAAGAGCCGGTAGCAGGCTCCTTTAGTCACTTTGCTTATAAATACTGGGGGAGTTTTGCGGGTTTCGCCTCTGGCTGGAACTACTGGGTGCTGTACGTTCTGGTTGCCATGGCTGAGCTGACGGCTGTCGGTAAATATATCCAGTTCTGGTACCCGGAGATCCCAACCTGGGCCTCTGCGGCAGCTTTCTTCGTGATTATCAACGCCATCAACCTGACCAACGTAAAAGTGTTTGGTGAGATGGAGTTCTGGTTTGCCATTATTAAAGTCATTGCCGTAGTCGCGATGATTATCTTCGGCGGCTGGCTGTTATTCAGCGGCAACGGCGGGCCGCAGGCCAGCGTCAGTAACCTGTGGAACCAGGGTGGCTTCCTGCCGCACGGCTTCACCGGTCTGGTGATGATGATGGCGATTATTATGTTCTCTTTCGGTGGGCTGGAGCTGGTCGGGATCACCGCAGCAGAAGCCGATAACCCGGAGCAAAGTATTCCCAAAGCCACCAACCAGGTTATCTACCGTATCCTGATTTTCTATGTGGGCTCGTTGGCTGTTCTGCTTTCCCTGATGCCATGGACGCGCGTCACGGCTGATACCAGCCCGTTTGTCCTCATTTTCCACGAACTGGGCGATACGTTTGTTGCCAATGCGCTGAACATCGTGGTGCTGACCGCCGCTCTTTCTGTCTATAACAGCTGCGTTTACTGCAACAGCCGCATGCTGTTCGGTCTTGCACAGCAGGGCAACGCGCCAAAAGCGCTGATGAATGTCGACAAACGCGGCGTACCGGTGAACACCATTCTGGTTTCCGCGCTGGTTACGGCTCTGTGTGTGCTGATCAACTATCTGGCGCCAGAATCAGCCTTTGGTCTGCTGATGGCGCTGGTGGTTTCCGCGCTGGTGATCAACTGGGCAATGATCAGCCTGGCGCACATGAAGTTCCGCAAAGCCAAACAGCAGCAGGGGGTTACCACCCGCTTCCCGGCTCTGCTCTATCCGCTGGGTAACTGGGTATGCCTGATTTTCATGGCCGCAGTACTGGTGATTATGCTGATGACGCCGGGCATGGCGATCTCAGTGTACTTAATCCCGGTATGGATTGCTGTTCTTGGCATTGGTTACCTGTTCAAGCAGAAAACCGCCGGCACAGTTAAAGCACATTAATTTTCCCTCCCCCACCTGCACCAGGTGGGGGTTGTTACCTGCCTCACACTTTCCCACTCATGACTGTTTAGTCCATATCAGCGGCGTTATCCTGCAACGCAAAAACACCGGTACCAGACAATAATTCTCTCCATATCTCATTCATGGAGTGCAGTTGATGGAAACCAGTAAGCTCACGGTGAAAGAAAAGATCGGCTATGGAATGGGCGACGCCGGATGCAACATCATTTTTGGCGCCATCATGTTGTTTGTTAACTATTTTTATACAGATATTTTTGGTCTGGCGCCTGCCCTGGTCGGCGTATTACTGCTCTCAGTACGCGTTATTGATGCCGTTACCGATCCCATTATGGGCGCAATGGCCGACCGTACGCGCAGCAAATATGGTCGATTTCGTCCATGGTTATTGTGGATGGCTTTCCCGTACGCATTATTCAGCGTACTGATGTTTACCACCCCGGAGTGGACATATAACAGCAAAGTTATCTATGCCTTTGTCACCTACTTCCTGCTCTCAATTACCTACACAGCGATCAATATCCCCTATTGCTCTCTCGGCAGCGTCATCACCAACGATCCGCAAGAACGCGTCGCCTGCCAGTCATATCGCTTTGTATTGGTAGGAATTGCAACTCTGCTGCTCTCCCTCACTCTGCTGCCAATGGCGGACTGGTTCGGTGGAGAAGACAAAGCCAAAGGGTATCAAATGGCGATGGCGGTACTGGCCTTCATCGGCATGTGTATGTTCCTGTTTTGCTTTGCAACCGTCCGTGAGCGTGTACGTCCTGCCGTCCCGACTAACGACGATTTAAAAGCCGATCTGAAAGACGTATGGAAGAACGATCAATGGGTAAAAATTCTGCTGTTAACCCTGTGCAACGTCTGTCCGGGCTTTATTCGCATGGCCGCCACCATGTACTACGTGACCTGGGTTATGCAGCAGAGTACGCAATTTGCGACATTGTTTATCAGCCTTGGCGTTATAGGCATGATGATCGGCAGCATGTTGGCGAAGGTGTTAACCGATCGCTGGTGCAAACTGAAAGTCTTCTTCTGGACCAACATCATCCTGGCGATTTTCTCCGCAGCGTTTTACTTCTTCGATCCGAAAGCCACCATGATGATTATGCTGCTCTACTTCCTGCTCAACATCCTGCATCAGATCCCATCCCCGCTGCACTGGTCGCTGATGGCGGATGTCGATGACTACGGCGAGTGGAAAACCGGTAAACGCATCACTGGAATCAGCTTCTCCGGCAACCTGTTCTTCCTGAAACTGGGCCTGGCGATTGCCGGAGCGATGGTTGGCTTCCTGCTTTCCTGGTACGGCTACGACGCAGGGGCGAAAGCGCAAAGCGACTCCGCTATTAACGGCATTATGCTGCTGTTTACCATCATACCTGGCGTAGGCTACCTGATTACCGCAGGCGTGGTTCGTCTGCTGAAAGTTGACCGCGAGTTTATGCAGCAAATCCAGACAGATTTAGAAAAGCGCCGCGCCAACTATCGTGAACTGAATGAATACCACGAGATAAAAACAACAGAAACCGTAAGGAAAGCCTGATGAATCAGTGGCCTAATCCCTTTATTGAACAACGTGCCGATCCGTTTATTTTACGTGACGGTAGCCACTATTATTTCATTGCTTCAGTGCCCGAATACGATCGACTGGAGATCCGCCGGGCTGACTCGCTGGAAGGGCTGCGCACCGCCTTCCCGGTTGTCGTCTGGCGCAAACCAGAAAGTGGTCCCATGAGCCAACTCATCTGGGCGCCTGAAATCCATCATCTGGCTGGTAAGTGGTACATCTATTTTGCCGCCAGCCACACACAGACGCTCGACAAGCAGGGAATGTTTCAGCACCGTATGTTTGCGCTCGAATGCGCGGACAGCGATCCGCTGGCAGGTATTTGGACAGAAAAAGGCCAGATCAAAACGCAGTTTGATACCTTCGCACTTGATGCCACCACCTTTAACCATCAGGGAAAACAGTGGTATCTGTGGGCGCAGAAATCGCCCGATATTGCCGGGAACTCCAATATCTATCTTGCTGAGATGGAAAACCCATGGACGATTAAAGGTGAGCCGGTGATGCTCAGCCATCCAGAATATGACTGGGAATGTCGGGGTTTTTGGGTCAACGAAGGTCCGGCGGTCATGGTTCACGGCGACAAGCTGTTTATCAGTTATTCTGCCAGCGCCACCGATGAGAATTACTGTATGGGATTATTGTGGATTGACCTCAATGCCGATCCGCTCAACCCACAGCACTGGCACAAATCACCACGCCCGGTCTTTACCACCAGCTACGAAAACCGCCAGTTCGGCCCTGGGCACAACAGTTTTACGCAAACGCCGGAAGGTGAAGATGTGCTGGTGTACCACGCCAGAAATTACACCGAAATCGAGGGCGATCCGCTGTACGACCCAAACCGCCATACGCGTCTGAAGCTCGTGCGCTGGGACAAAAACGGAATGCCTGATTTTGGCATCCCGCCAGCGGATACGTATTGAGTCATTGCACCGTTATCCGGTCTACATATGCGCCAGACCGGATAACGCGGTTACGTCGCAATCCCGGCTACAATCGCTAGATCAGCGTGCCATAAATTGTCAGCAGCGCAATGACCACCACCACCACAAACGAGGTTTTCTTCGCCATTGAAACAGCGGCTTTTGGCGTTTCGACTTTATCGGTATGGGGTTCGCGCGCCAGAGAAAACTGCGCCAAACGAGTAAGCACCTGGTATTGCGAAGTATGGAGATCAGCAAGCGATGCAAACCAGGCAGGCAGCGCTTTCTCGCCGTGTCCTAACAGCGCATAGACCACGCCCGCCAGACGCACCGGGATCCAGTCCAGCACATGCAGGATCGCATCGATACCCGATTGCAGACGCTGGTGCGGCGTCTGATAGCGCGCCAGCCAGGACTGCCAGGCACGTAAAAAAGCATAACCCACCAGCGTCACTGGTCCCCACGGACCACCGACAATCAGCCAGAATAACGGCGCCAGGTAAAAGCGAAAGTTGTTCCATAACAGCGCATTCTGCAGTTCACGCAAAAACTCACGCTCATCGCAGTCCGGCGGAACCCCATGAATAAGTGTCAGCTCGCTGGCCATCGCCTCACGAGCGTGAGCGTCAGCGCGGGCAGCCGCGTTCAAATATGCATGATAATGAAGACGCGTCTTGCCAGCGCCGATGCACAGCAAGCCAATTACGATCCATGCCACCAGTAAGGGCACGTTAAACAGTAGCCCATGGAGTGCACGTAGCAGCAGGAACGTCACCCCCATCGCAATCAGGGCCATGCCTACCGTACGCATCATCGAGAAATGCTTAACCCGGCGGAAAAGAACTTCAACCCGGTGATCAAGCTGCCAGTGCTCACCCAGCTTAAAAAGGCGTTCAACAATCAACACCAGTAATGTTGTAAACAGCGTCATGTCATCTCCTTGTCCGACGAGGGGGTGACCAGGGCGCGAAACCTTGCCCAGTCAAATGAGGGCCCGGGATCGGTCTTACGCTCGGGCGCAATATTGCAATGTCCTGTCATATTGTTGGCAATGGCCGGATAACGCGTAATCAGGGCGTTCGTCACGGCGGCCAGTTGCCGGTACTGCGCATCGGTATAGGCCAGCGTATCCGTCCCTTCCAGCTCAATACCAATTGAGAAATCATTACAGCGTTCACGACCCTGATAGCTCGAGACGCCAGCATGCCAGGCGCGTTTATTAAAGGGGACATACTGCACGATTTCACCGTCACGGCGAATCAAACAATGGGCAGAAACGCGCAAATGGGCGATTCCGGCAAAATAAGGATGGGCATTGGGATCAATCGTGCCCGTAAACAGCGCGTCGATCCACGGGCCGCCAAACTCACCGGGCGGCAGGCTGATATTATGCACCACCAGCAGAGAAGGGGTTTCGTCATCCGGGCGGCAATCATAATGAGGAGAGGGAACGCGTCGCGCCTCTGCCAGCCAGCCCTCGTCTAACAACATGCAGAATCTCCTTATTGGTGGTGCTCATATCAGGTTCAGGGTAGCATGTTTCCACCTTATGATTCGTTAGCAATTTGGAGTTTTATCATGCCGCCTCGCCGCTATAACCCTGACTACCGACGTGACGCGCTGTTGGAACGCATAAATCTCGATATCCCTGCCGCTGTAGCTCAGGCGCTGCGTGAAGATTTAGGCGGAGAAGTTGATGCCAATAACGATATCACCGCACAGCTTTTACCCGAAGACATGCGCTCCCACGCTACCGTCATTACCCGCGAAGATGGCGTTTTTTGTGGGAAACGTTGGGTGGAAGAGGTCTTTATTCAACTGGCGGGCGATGATGTCAACATCACCTGGCATGTCAAAGATGGCGACAGCATTAAGGCTAATCAGCCACTGTTTGAACTGGACGGCCCTTCCCGCGTACTGCTGACCGGCGAACGTACCGCGCTTAATTTTGTGCAGACGCTTTCCGGTGTGGCGAGCGAAGTACGTAAATACGTCGACCTGCTGGCGGGGACAAAAACCCAGCTTCTGGATACGCGTAAAACCCTGCCGGGTCTGCGTACCGCGCTGAAATACGCCGTATTGTGCGGCGGCGGCGCAAATCATCGTCTGGGGCTTTCTGACGCTTTCCTGATCAAGGAAAACCACATTATTGCGTCTGGCTCGGTACGTCAGGCCGTGGAAAAAGCTTTCTGGCTGCACCCGGATGTGCCGGTTGAAGTCGAAGTCGAAAGCCTGGATGAACTGGACGACGCGCTGAAAGCCGGGGCTGACATCATAATGCTTGATAACTTCGAAACTGACCAAATGCGTGAAGCAGTAAAACGCACCAACGGCCAGGCGCGTCTGGAAGTGTCGGGTAACGTCACCCACGAAACGCTGCGCGAATTTGCCGAAACCGGCGTGGATTTCATCTCTGTTGGCGCGTTGACCAAGCACGTTCGCGCGCTCGATCTCTCCATGCGTTTTCGCTAATTGCTGTTTGTATTGCCCGATGGCGCTTTGCTTATCGGGCCATTCTGCATGCCGGAGAAGGCGTTTTCGCCGTTATCCGGCAGTTTCTTCGAGCCTCTTCGCAAATACGTTGTTTGATTCTGTAATCTCGTAAAAATCCTCGGAACCCGCCTTCCCATTCAGTTATTTGCCTCTCGCCGTGGCCCAGAGCGTTTGCCAAAGTAGCGCCAGCTAACTCAAGGAGCGAACGATGGACAAGCAACGAGGATTCACGCTTATCGAACTTATGGTGGTCATTGGCATTATTGCCATTCTTAGCGCCATCGGCATTCCGGCTTATCAAAACTATCTGCGCAAAGCCGCGCTGACCGACATGCTGCAAACCTTTGTTCCCTATCGCACGGCAGTTGAGCTTTGTGCGCTGGAGCATGGCGGGACAGAAACCTGCGATGCCGGAACCAATGGCATCCCTTCTCCAACCACCACCCGATATGTCTCCGCCATGAGCGTGGAAAAAGGCATTGTCAGCCTCAGCGGGCAGGAAAGCCTGAACGGGCTAAGCATCACCATGGCGCCGGGTTGGGACGATGCAAACGGCATTACTGGCTGGAGTCGTAACTGCTTCATCCAGAATGACAGCGCATTGCAACAGGCCTGCGAAGACGTTTTTCGTTTCGATATCAACTAAGGAAAAGAGATGAATACCACCCAACTTACAGCGCTGTGCCAACGTTATCAGGCCACATTACTGGATGCAGATAATGAAGTGGTGCACATCGCCGTCGTGGAGGCCCCATCCCACGAGCTACTGGACGCACTGCATTTTGCGACTACCCGACGCATCGACATTGTTTGCTGGACGCGTCAGCAAATGGAAGGCCACACGCATACGCCACGCAAAATGCTCCCGACGGTCGTCACTAAAAGCAGTGCCAGCGCCGCAGACTTGCTGAATCAGACGTTCCAATCCGCTCTGGTGCAACGGGCTTCTGATATTCATTTTGAGCCAGCGGAAAGTCACTATCGGATCAGATTACGTGTGGATGGCGTACTGCATGTTTTACCGGAAGTCACAATCGAGATGGGTATCGCTATTACCGCAAGGTTAAAAGTTTTAGGCAGTCTGGATATTGCCGAGCATCGACTTGCGCAAGACGGACAATTTACCGTTGAGATTTCAGGAGAATCGGTCTCTTTTCGCATCGCCACCCTGCCCTGTCGCTTCGGCGAAAAAGTAGTGCTGCGGCTACTTCATCAGGTCAATCAAACGCTGGAACTCACTGCGCTGGGAATGCAGGACGCGCAGTTAGCAGCATTTTCACAAGCGTTGCAGCAGCCTCAAGGGCTGATTCTGGTCACCGGCCCCACAGGAAGCGGTAAAACGGTCACGCTGTACAGTGCGCTGCAAACCCGAAACACCCCGCAGGTGAATCTTTGCAGCGTGGAAGATCCGGTAGAGATCCCGATCGCCGGGCTTAACCAGACTCAAATTCATCCCCGCGCCGGTCTCACTTTTCAGGGCGTATTGCGCGCTCTGCTGCGCCAGGATCCCGACATTATCATGGTGGGTGAAATCCGCGATGGCGAAACGGCTGAAATAGCCCTTAAAGCCGCACAAACCGGTCATCTGGTGCTATCAACACTGCATACCAATTCCACCACTGAAACGCTGGTACGCCTGCAGCAAATGGGGGTTGCTCGCTGGATGATCGCCTCCGCGCTGACGCTCGTTATTGCCCAGCGGTTGGTAAGAAAACTGTGTCCCCACTGCCGACAACGTCTGGAAAAACCCATCACGCTCCCCGAAGCTGCCTGGCCTACGCCACTGCCACGTTGGCAAGCCGCTGGCTGCGAACACTGCTATCACGGATTTTATGGCCGTACCGCATTGTTTGAAGTGCTTCCCGTTACGCCCGCATTGCGCCAAAGCATCGCCAACGGGACGTCAGTAGACGCAGTAGAATCGGCTGCGCAGCAATTGGGGATGAGTACGCTGTTTGAAAATGGCTGTCAGGCCGTCGAACAAGGGCTAACAACATTTGAAGAGCTGATCCGCGTACTGGGCATGCCCCATGTCAGCTAAACAGCTTTGGCGCTGGCAAGGTATTAGCAACGAAGGTCATCCACAGGAAGGCGTACTGTGGGCTGATACCCGCCCCTCATTGATACTTGCTCTCGAACAACTGCATATTACGCCACTGCGCATTAACCGTATGCACATCAAAACTTCACACTGGAGTCGCGACAGAAGCGCCGAAACCGTACATCAACTGGCAACATTACTGAAAGCAGGACTAACGCTCTCGGCAAGCTTAACTCTGCTGGCTGAACAGCACCCGAGCAGCCAGTGGCAGGCGCTACTGCGCACGCTGGCTCACGATATGGAGCAGGGGATTTCGCTCTCCACCTCGCTATCGCAATGGCAACACGTTTTTCCGCCGCTTTATCAGGCAATGATCCGCACCGGAGAGCTTACGGGTAAGCTGGACGACTGCTGTTTTGAACTCGCGCACCAGCAAAAGAATCAACAGCAGCTCGCTGATAAAGTGAAAAAAGCCCTACGCTATCCGATTATCATCATCACGATGGCAATGATGGTCGTATTTGCGATGTTGCAGTTTGTACTCCCTGAGTTTGCCGCCATCTACCGGACGTTCAACACTCCGCTACCGGTACTTACTCAGTGGATTATTGCCATCGCGCACTTTAGCAGCCAATGGGGATGGCTGGCAGTAGTATTCAGCATGGTTGCGATTGCGGTATATCACCTGATAAAACAACAACCCTACTGGCTTATTCTGCGCCAGAAATTTCTGCTCGGTCTTCCGGTCATTGGGCCAATGGTGAGAGGGCAAAAACTCACGCAAATCTTCACTGTTCTGGCATTAACGCAAAATGCAGGTATTCCTTTTCTGCAAGGCCTTGAGAGCGTAGCTGAAACGCTGGACAACCCTTTCTGGTCGCAACGATTAATACAAGTACATCACAACATCAGCGCCGGAAAACCCATCTGGTTAGCGCTTAAAAATTGTGGTGAATTCAGCCCATTGTGTATACAACTGGTCAGAACAGGTGAAGCATCCGGCTCGCTGGATGCCATGCTGCGTAATCTGGCCCATCACCACGGCGATAAAACCTTGTCTCAGGCGGAGAATCTGGCTGCGCTACTTGAGCCTGCGCTGCTGATCGTTACGGGGGTGATTATCGGTACGTTGGTCGTCGCGATGTATTTACCGATTTTTCATTTGGGAGATGCGATGAGCGGGGTGGGATGACGCTGGCGCGAAGAACGCGCCAGCTATCATATTACAGGCTATTGAAAACGCGGTTTTCTTGTTCCTGTACACGAATAAACGTTGTACGTTTGGTCAGCTCTTTCAGACGGGAAGCACCGACATAGGTACAAGCAGAGCGCAGGCCGCCGAGGATATCGCGAGCGGTATTATCAACCGGGCCGCGCAGAGGCAGCTTAACGGTTTTACCTTCCGCTGCGCGGTACTGCGCAACGCCACCAACGTGACGCGTCATGGCAGATTCAGAGCTCATACCGTAGAACAGCATGAATTTCTCGCCGTTTTCTTCAACAATTTTGCCGCCGCTTTCTTCATGACCAGCTAACATACCGCCGAGCATAACGAAGTCTGCACCGCCGCCAAACGCTTTTGCCACGTCGCCAGGCATCGTGCAACCACCGTCGCTGACAATCATGCCCCCCAGACCGTGAGCAGCATCGGCACATTCAATAACCGCCGAAAGTTGCGGATAGCCAACACCGGTTTTTACACGCGTGGTACATACAGAACCCGGGCCAATGCCGACTTTAACAATGTCCGCGCCGGAAAGTACCAGCTCTTCGCACATTTCTCCGGTGACCACATTACCCGCACAAATCGTTTTTGTCGGCCATGCTTCACGTGCTTTCGACACAAACTGAACAAAATGCTCTGAGTAGCCATTTGCCACATCAATGCAGATAAAGTTCAGCGCTGGGTTGAGCGCCAGAATCTGTTTGGTTTTTTCGAAGTCTGCGTCAGACGTGCCGGTTGAAACCATTACGTGTTTGAGTACATCGGCAGAAGTCTCTGCGATGAATGCGGCCCAGTCTTCAACAGAATAGTGTTTGTGCACAGCGGTCAGGATGTCGAAGGATGCCAGCGCCGTTGCCATGGCAAACGTACCGACAGTGTCCATGTTCGCGGCAATAATGGGAACGCCGGACCAGGTCTGACCTGAATGCTTAAAGGTAAATTGACGTTCCAGCTCAACATCGGAACGGCTTTTGAGAGTAGAACGCTTAGGGCGGATAAGAACGTCTTTGAAACCTAACTTCAGATCTTCTTCGATACGCATGTGCGGATTCCTGGGGTTAATGGCGAAAAATCGAAACTCACAACTCCAGTGACGCTATCATACGCACTAATCAATGCCGCGCAAGACTGCGAAATTCTCTTTTTTTACGCTACAATCCCATAAATTTACCTGGCGAATAGCAGGTTAATCCTGCAGCAGCCTCGCCTTCGCACGCTTAACTTTTAACTGTTTGATAATCAAACTTAAACTCCGGGATCTGCATCTATGAGGTATACGGTAGCCTTAACCGGCGGCATTGGCAGTGGTAAAAGCACCGTTGCAAATGCGTTCGCTGACCTCGGAATAAACGTCATTGATGCAGATATTATTGCGCGCCAGGTGGTTGAACCCGGCACACCCGCCCTTAAGGCGATTGAAGAACATTTTGGTTCCGAGGTGATCGCCGCAGACGGCTCGTTGCAGCGACGCATTTTACGCGAACGCATTTTTTCCGCCCCAGAGGAGAAAAAATGGCTGAATGCCCTGCTCCATCCGCTTATTCAGCAGGAAACGCAGCGCCAGTTTCAGCAAGCGACGTCCCCTTATCTGTTGTGGGTTGTACCTTTGCTGGTGGAAAATTCGCTGTATAAAAAAGCCAACCGCGTACTGGTGGTAGATGTTACCCCCGAAACACAGCTCAGACGCACTATGCGGCGTGATGACGTCACGCGTGAGCATGTGGAACAAATTCTTGCTGCTCAGGCAACGCGTGAAGCGCGTTTGGCCGTGGCAGACGATGTTATTGATAATAATGGCGCACCGGAAGCCATCGCTTCGGATGTCGCCCGCCTGCACGCGCTCTATTTGCAATGCGCGTTGCAGTTTGTCTCACAGGAAAAACCGTAATGCACACCCAGGTCCTTTTTGAACACCCTCTCAATGAGAAGATGCGTACATGGCTGCGCATTGAGTTTTTAATCCAACAGCTCTCCGTTAATTTACCCATTGCGGACCATGCAGGTGCACTGCATTTTTTCCGTAATATCGGAGATTTACTGGATGTATTTGAACGCGGTGAAGTCCGTACCGAACTCCTCAAAGAGCTGGAAAGACAACAGCGTAAACTCCAGGCCTGGGTTGAAGTTCCCGGCGTCGATCAAAGCAGGATCGACGCTTTGCGCCAGCAGTTAAAAAGCGCAGGCAGCATTCTGATTTCGGCCCCGCGGATTGGACAAACGCTGCGCGAAGATCGTCTGATTGGCCTCGTGCGTCAACGTTTAAGCATTCCTGGCGGGTGCTGCAGTTTCGATCTGCCAACCCTGCATATCTGGTTACATTTACCGCAATCACATCGCGACGCGCAGGTTGAAACCTGGCTTGCCAGCCTGAATCCGCTCAATCAGGCGCTGTCGCTGGTGCTGGATTTAATTCGCAACTCTGCGCCGTTTCGTAAGCAAACCAGCCTGAATGGTTTTTACCAGGACAACGGCGAAGATGCGGATCTTCTTCGCTTGCAGCTGCCGCTTGATTCGCAGCTTTATCCGCAAATCTCTGGTCATAAGAGCCGTTTTGCCATTCGTTTTATGCCGCTGGATAGCGAGAATGGCCAGGTGCCTGAGCGTCTAGATTTTGATCTGGCGTGCTGTTAAGGAGTCAACATGTCTGAACAAACCATCGTCAACTGCCCAACCTGCGGCAAACCCGTCGTGTGGGCTGAAGTCAGTCCGTTTCGCCCATTCTGCAGCAAGCGCTGCCAGTTAATCGATCTCGGTGAGTGGGCTGCAGAAGAGAAACGTATCCCAAGCTCAGGCGACTTGTCGGAAAGCGACGACTGGAGTGAAGAACAGAAGTAATTCAACTAAAACGGAGGGCGAGCAAGCGTACAGCCCCGCCCTAATTTGCCGGATACGGCGTTACCTTATCCGGCTTACGCGCGACGAACACCATTAACCAGCAATCAGCTTTTCAATGACCGGTGCATTCGCAGGCGGGAAATCTTCCGCATTCAAAGCATGTTGCCCAATCCACTGCGCTGGCTGCCCCTCTTTTCCCCATGGCTCGCCTTCCCAGCTTTCAACCAGCCAGAACCACAGCGTGATATGTCTGTCCGGAAACTGATACTCCAGCTTTTCGAACAACGAGCTTTGAGTCGGCGTAATACCAACTTCTTCCTGTAGCTCGCGAACCAGCGCCTGTTCCGGCGTTTCGCCCGCTTCAATTTTTCCGCCGGGGAACTCCAGCTTATTTGCCATGTGGGCATCCGCCGCACGCTGGGTTATAAAAATTTCATGTTGCGGATTACGAATAATTCCGACGGCGATCTGCAGTATTTTCATCTTTATTATCCATAAAAAAGGCGCAGAATTCTGCGCCTTTTCAGTAAGTTATTTACTTAGCTCAGACGGCCATGGCACTGTTTGTATTTTTTGCCGGAACCGCAAGGACACGGATCGTTACGACCCACTTTACGATCGCCGGTTTGTGCCGCCAGCTCTTCTGCCGCAGCAGAATCATCACCTTTATGGCTCAGTTGCTGCATCTGCGCTAAACGTTCAGCTTCTTCGCGACGCTGCTGCTCCATCGCTTCTACTTCTTCAGGCATACGCACCTGAACTTTGCTCAGGGTGCTGATCACTTCGTACTTCAGTGATTCCAGCATTGATGCAAACATAGAGAAGGATTCACGCTTGTATTCCTGTTTCGGATCTTTTTGCGCATAACCACGCAGGTGGATACCCTGACGCAGATAGTCCATCGCCGCAAGGTGCTCTTTCCACAGGGAGTCGAGAGTTTGCAGCATCACGCCTTTTTCAAAGTGACGCATCATCTCCGCGCCCACAACTTCTTCTTTACGCTGATAAACTTCTACGGCGTTTGCCAGAATTCGTTCGCGCAGCGTTTCTTCGTGCAGCTCAGGCTCCTTATCCAGCCACTCTGAAATCGGCATATCCAGATCGAAGTCGTTTTTCAGACGTTCCTGCAGACCTGGGATATCCCACATTTCTTCCAGAGATTGTGGCGGAATATAGGCATCAATCGTTGCTTTGAAGACATCTTCACGGATGCTGTTGATGGTTTCGCTAACGTCAGATACGTCCAGCAGTTCGTTACGCTGGGTGTAGATTGCGCGACGCTGGTCGTTGGCGACATCATCATATTCCAGCAATTGCTTACGAATGTCGAAGTTGCGACTTTCCACTTTACGCTGCGCGTTAGCAATCGCTTTGGTGACCCACGGGTGTTCAATCGCTTCACCTGGCTTCATACCCAGTTTACGCATCATGCCGGACACGCGGTCAGAGGCAAAAATACGCATCAGCGCATCTTCCATCGACAGATAGAAACGAGAAGAACCCGCATCCCCCTGACGACCAGAACGACCACGCAGCTGGTTATCGATACGGCGAGATTCATGACGCTCAGTACCAATAATATGTAAACCACCGGCAGCTAACACTGCGTCATGGCGAACCTGCCAGGCGGCTTTGATCTGCGCGATTTGTTCCGGAGTCGGGTTTTCCAGCTCGGCAACTTCCGCCTGCCAGCTACCGCCCAGCACGATATCGGTACCACGACCCGCCATGTTAGTGGCGATTGTCACGGCCGACGGGTAACCCGCCTGCGCGACGATATCCGCTTCGCTGGCGTGGAACTTGGCGTTCAAAACGTTATGTTTGATACCAGCTTTGGTCAGTTCGTTAGAGACCACTTCAGATTTTTCAATAGAGATAGTACCCACCAGCACCGGCTGGCCATTTGCGGTACGTTCTTTAATATCTTCAATGATCGCCTGAATTTTTTCCGCTTCAGTCATGTACACCAGATCCGGTAAATCCTTACGAATCATCGGACGGTTGGTCGGCACAACCACGGTATCCAATTTGTAGATGGAGCTGAATTCAAAGGCTTCAGTATCAGCGGTACCGGTCATACCGGCCAGTTTTTCATACAAACGGAAGTAGTTCTGGAAGGTAATGGATGCCAGCGTCTGGTTCTCGTTCTGGATATCAACACCTTCTTTGGCTTCAACGGCCTGGTGCAGACCATCAGACCAGCGACGGCCCTGCATAGTACGGCCGGTGTGTTCGTCGACGATGATAACTTCGCCGTCTTTTACGATGTAGTCGACATCGCGGGTAAACAGCACATGCGCGCGCAGTGCGGCAGTCACGTGGTGCATCAGCATAATGTTGCCAGGAGAGTACAGAGACTCGCCTTCATCCATAATGCCTTCGTTAACCAGCAGCTCTTCAATCAGTACCAGACCACGTTCGGTCAGGTTAACCTGGCGCGCTTTCTCATCAACAGAGAAGTGGCCTTCCCCCTGGAACGTGTCGGAATCTTCCTTCTCCTGACGAATCAGGTGTGGGATGATTTTGTTCACTTTTTTATACATTTCCGAGCTGTCTTCAGCCGGACCGGAAATGATCAGCGGCGTACGTGCTTCATCGATCAGGATGGAGTCGACTTCATCGACCAGCGCGTAATGCAGTTTACGCTGAACACGCTCTTCCGGGCTAAACGCCATGTTGTCGCGCAGGTAGTCAAAACCGTATTCGTTGTTAGTACCGTAAGTAATATCGGCATTGTAGGCCTCACGCTTGGCTGGCGCTGGCAGGCCAGACATGTTGATCCCTACGGTCATGCCGAGGAATTCAAACAGCGGGCGGTTATTTTCGGCGTCACGCTGAGCCAGATAGTCGTTCACGGTCACCACGTGTACACCCTTCCCGCTCAATGCGTTCAGGTAGGCAGGCAACGTCGCGGTCAAGGTTTTACCTTCACCGGTACGCATTTCCGCGATACAGCGATCGTTAAGCACCATGCCGCCGAGCAGCTGGACGTCGAAGTGACGCATGCCGAATACGCGCTTACTCGCTTCACGGACCACCGCGAACGCTTCCGGGATTAGGCTCTCAACGCTGGCGCCTTTTTCCAGACGGGCGCGGAATTCAGCGGTCTTCGCTTTCAGTTCATCATCGGAGAGTTTTTCCATCTCCGGTTCCATTGCGTTGATAACATTGACCACTTTACGCATACGACGCAGCGTACGCTCGTTACGACTACCGAATACTTTTGTTAATAATTTGATTAGCATAATGAAATCTCAAACGCCCCGCGGTGCGGAGTCAAAAATTATAAGTTGAAAGGTTCTTTTTTAGCTGAGGCGTTGAGGACCAGCGCGGATACCCTGCAACTGGCTGATCCAGACCGGAACGCTAAACGCGGCCTGAGAGGTAAAATGGGTATATGTCACGCGACTCACGGTCGCGGGCGATCTGCCTTCTTGCGTCAGCATCGCGCTGAGCGTATTCAGCAACGCAAGATGGTGCGCCTGGATTGGCAACGGCTCTTCGGCAACAGGCAACGCCTGAGGAGCCATAGCAAAAGAAAGATGGCGAATAACCGTACGAATGGCATGCTGATGCCAGTAATCGACGGTAAAATTAGGGCGACGATTGGTCGCTTCCAGCAAAGCAAGCTGGCTAAAGTTCACTTTACCGGATTGATCGTGATTGCTGGCGGTTGCCTTCGCAGGGGTATTGGGTTCAGCAGCATTACTGAGCGCGGGCAGGCCAAAACTCGCCGCGACCATCCCCAACAGGAGATGCGGCCAGAAGTACCGTCTGCCTAACTGTCGCCAACGCGTCAGTATTCCACTCACGTTTTTGCCACCTGATATACCCTGCGTTTGGGGTTACGAATGCAAAACATTTTTTTGCGCACGAATCTTATCATTAAAGCGTACGCTCCACAGCAGTAATGACAACCAGCCATGGGTAAATATGCTCAAGAAAGCAGCGATCGCACACTATTTTAACCTAGTGGCAGGGAAAAATTTGCGTTGGAAAAGACTGCGTTAATGAGTACATAAAAAAACGACTGGCTCACCTGGCCGGAGAGAGTGCCAGATTTACCAGTCGAATTTATACGACAGCGTATGTCGTTATGCCAGTACGGTCGAAGGTGCTTTGAACGCCAGAGGCAGTTCTGCATCGTCCTGGAAGGTCACATATTCCCAGGCTTCCTGTTTTGCCAGGACTGCCTGCAACAGTTTGTTATTCAATGCATGACCGGATTTATACGCGGTGAATGCACCAATAATGTTGTGACCACACATGAACAAGTCACCAATCGCGTCGAGCATTTTGTGACGAACGAATTCGTCTTCAAAACGCAGACCGTCTTCGTTCAATACGCGATAATCGTCAACAACGATGGCACAATCGAAGCTGCCGCCCAAGGCCAGGCCACGGGACTGCAGATATTCGATATCACGCATGAAGCCGAAAGTACGCGCACGGCTGATCTGGCGCATGAACGCATCTGCAGAGAAGTTCATCGCATAGCGCTGCGTGCTGGCATCAATCGCCGGATGGTTAAAGTCGATGGTAAAATCCAACGAGAAACCATTAAACGGTTTGAATTCAGCCCACTTATCGCCATCTTCGACACGAACGGTCTCTTTGATGCGAACAAATTTCTTAGCGCTGTTCAGTTCTTCAATACCCGCATCGAGCAGCAGGTATACGAATGGAGCAGCACTACCATCCATGATCGGGATTTCCGGGGCGTTAACTTCAATAACAATGTTATCGATACCTAAGCCTGCCAGAGCAGCGTTAAGGTGCTCTACGGTTGAAATCCGCACATCATGCTCATTGACCAGACACGTACAGAGCATGGTATCACGCACAGATTTGGCATCGGCCGGGAAATCTACCGGAGGATTCAAGTCGGTGCGACGATAGATGACCCCGGTGTTGGCCGGCGCAGGGCGTAGCGTCAGCGTGACTTTTTTGCCGGTATGTAAACCGACGCCAGTCGCCTGAACGATACGTTTAAGTGTCCTTTGTTTGATCATCGTATAATCTCGCCAAATTAACTATCCAACCGAAGTGTACTATACATTCGGCAGGCCAGTTTAGCACAAAGAGCGCAGATTCCCAAATTCCAGCTAATTCTTAATCAGCTTGCTTACGCAGGAATGCTGGGATATCCAGATAATCCGGCTCTTTAGTGGTTTGCGGCGTATTGTCGTTCACCACTTTCGCTACCGGTTTTTGCTCTTGCGTCAACGGTGCCATGCCGTGTTGCTGGTAACGATCCATTACCGGCTGTTGTACCTGCTTGTTGGTTACCAGAGTGATTTCAGGACGCTTGTCCATACCAATTCCAGTCGCAACAACGGTTACGCGCAGTTCGTCGTTCATATCCGGGTCCAGAGAGGTACCGATTACCACGGTCGCGTTATCCGATGCAAAGGCACGGATGGTGTTACCCACGGTTTCGAATTCATCCAGACGCAGGTCGAAGCCCGCAGTAATGTTGACCAGCACGCCACGTGCGCCGGACAGATCGATGTCTTCCAACAGCGGAGAAGAAATTGCCATTTCAGCCGCTTCTTCTGCACGATCTTCACCGCTCGCCACGCCAGAACCCATCATTGCGTAGCCCATTTCAGACATCACGGTACGCACATCTGCAAAGTCGACGTTCATCAGACCCGGACGGGTAATCAGTTCAGCGATACCCTGTACTGCGCCTTTCAGCACGTCATTCGCTGCGCCAAACGCATCCAGCAGGGAGATCCCGCGACCCAGCACTTTCAACAGTTTGTCATTCGGGATAGTGATCAGAGAGTCCACGTGTTTGGACAGCTCAGTGATACCCTGCTCCGCGAATGCCATACGCTTCTTGCCTTCAAAGTTGAAAGGCTTGGTCACGACAGCAACGGTCAGGATACCTAAATCTTTTGCCACTTCAGCCACTACTGGCGCTGCACCAGTACCGGTACCGCCGCCCATGCCAGCGGCGATAAACACCATGTCTGCACCGTCAAGCGCTGCACGCAGAGCTTCACGATCTTCATCTGCCGCATTGCGACCGACTTCCGGGTTTGCACCCGCGCCCAGACCTTTGGTGATGCCGCTACCAATCTGAATGGTCTGTCCTACCGCCGTCTTACGCAACGCCTGCGCGTCGGTATTCACCGCGAAGAATTCAACACCTTCGATGCGCTCGCGCACCATGTGTTCAACGGCATTACCGCCACCGCCGCCGACGCCGATGACTTTAATCACCGCGTCATTGGTAAGTTCCATAGGTTCAAACATAGTTTCTCTCTCCGTTGTGCCTGTCGCCTGAGACCGTTAATGTGCGTCGGTCTCTTTAAAAATTAAAACTCTTTTCTCAGCCAGCTATTGAGTCGTTTGATCCACGAGCCAACTGATGCCGTTACGCGTTTTTCTACTTCAGCCTCACCACTCAAATGGGATTCTTTCCCGTAGTGAAGCAGCCCCACCGCCGTTGAATAATACGGCTCCTGAGCATAATCCGTCAGACCAGTAATATTCAGCGGTGCGCCAATACGCACTTGCGTATGGAACACACGCTGTGCGCAGGCCGCAAGGCCTTCAATTTGCGCAGCACCGCCGGTTAACACAATCCCCGCCGCCAGATGATGTTTCACACCCTGCTGACGAAGCTGTTCTTGTAATTGCAAAATTTCTTCGTTGACCAGGTTGAGCAGCTCGGTATAACGCGGCTCAATGACCTCTGCCAGAGTCTGACGTTGCAGGCTACGCGGTGGACGCCCCCCCACGCTTGGCACTTCAACGCTCTCGTCTTTACCCACGATGGAACCCAGTGCGCAACCATGACGCACTTTGATGGCTTCGGCATCGCTTGGCGGCGTACCAAAGGCATACGCGATATCGCTGGTCACGACATTCCCTGCATAAGGGATAACTTTAGTGTGGCGCAACGCCCCGCCAGTATAAACGGCGATGTCCATTGTACCACCACCAATATCGACCACGCAGACACCCAGCTCACGTTCATCTTCCGTCAAGACGGAATAACTGGCTGCCAACCCGGCAAAAATCAGTTGGTCAACTTTCAGACCACAACGTTCAACAGCTTTGACGATGTTCTTCGCCATGTCGTTGTGGCAGGTTATAAGGTGGACTTTTGCCTGCATACGCACGCCGGAAAGACCGACCGGATTTTTGATACCTTCCTGGTAGTCAATGGCGTATTCCTGCGGAATAACGTGCAGAACGCGATGTTCATCGCGAACACGTACGGACTTTGCCGTATGAACCACGTTTTCCACATCTTCCTGCGTCACTTCCTCTTCGGAAATGGGCACCATACCAATTTCATTCTGACAGCTAATGTGTTTACCGGAAAGCGCCAGATACACAGAGGAGATCTGGCAATCTGCCATCAGCTCAGCCTGGTCAATGGCGCGCTGTACGCACTTCACCACAGACTCAAGGTCGTTCACCCCGCCTTTATCCATACCTCGCGATGGGCAACTGCCCACGCCAATGATATTGACCATACCGTCGGGCAGAACTTCCCCTACTAAAGCGGCTACCTTCGCGGTGCCAATCTCCAGTCCAACTACCAGTTTTCTGTCCGTCGCCTTGATCATTGTTGTTCTGCCTGTGCCTGATTCTGTTGCTGATTAGATTCCTCAGGAGGCAAGGGAACCCAGCCTACTGCCGCTCCTGAGTCATAACGCAAATCAACGTAGCTAATCCGTTTGCCATCGGTTTGCGCCTGCTGCTGTAAAACCGGGTAGAGTTCCACAAAGCGAGCCAAACGTTTTATCGTATCGCCCCTGCCCAGATTCAGCTTAATATCGTTATTCAGCGTCAACTGCCAGGAACGACGAGCGGTCATTGCCGCTTCCTTCAGGGTGAATCTATCCTTAGCCAGCACCTGCCCCATGTCACGGAACCCTTGCAACACTTCACTCGCGCTGCCTTCCGGCCCGTACAACATGGGTAATACCTGCTTATTGGCCCGACCGGTTGGGACGCTGAACGTATTTCCTTCGGCATCCACCATATGTTGGTCATTCCAACGCGCTATTGGCACATATTCAACCAGATGAATCTTCAATTCATCAGGCCATTGCTTTCTGACGCTCGCCTGTTTGATCCAAGGGAGACGTTCAATCTGGCTCTGGATGATGTTCACATCCTGAGTCATAAAGGTTCCCGGAGCGCCCAGCGCCAGGATGGACTGACGGATATCGTCATTGCGCGTGTAATGCCGTTCACCGGTTAACACCAGTTTTGACAATGGCAAACGCTGCGCATCTTCCATCCATCCCAATACTACCCAGCCGCTGACAAACACGGTGCACAGCACTGTCAACAGAAACAGTATTCCTGCAAGACGCGTTCCATTATTGCGGCGTGAGGAGTTTACTTCTTCTTCATCACCGTTTCGTGTGTTCAGCGCAGCCTGCGACATATCAGTCCGCCAACTCCAGAATTCGTACCACCAACTGCGAGAAGCTCAAACCCGCCTGACGCGCCGCCATCGGCACCAGGCTGTGGCTGGTCATACCCGGAGAGGTATTGGCTTCCAGCAGATAAAACTGGTCATCGCTGTCCAGCATGACGTCAATACGGCCCCAACCTTTACAGCCCAATGCGGTCCATGCTTTCAGGACTAATTCCTGCAAACGGGCCTCTTGTTCGACTTCCAGACCTGCTGGGCAGAAATATTGTGTCTCATCAGAGAGATACTTCGCCTCATAATCATAGAAGGTTCCCGCGGGTTGGATACGTATTGACGGTAAAATTTCTTCGCCGAGCATCGCAACTGTAAATTCCGGGCCACTGAGCCATTTTTCAATCAGTACTTCTTCATCATGCTGAAAAGCCAATGCTAATGCACCATGCAAAGCATTTTCTTCTTCAACTTTTGACATCCCTACGCTAGAGCCTTCACGGCTTGGCTTCACAATTAGCGGCAGGCCTAACGCAGAAATTTTTGTAACCACTTCATCGCTAAGACCTTTTTCGAACTCAGCGCGGGTCAGCGCAACCCAAGGTGCGACGGGTAAACCTGCGCCCTGCCACAGCAACTTGCTGCGCAGTTTGTCCATCGAAATCGCGGAAGCCATGACGCCGCTGCCGGTATACGGCAGGCCAATCAGCTCCAGCATGCCCTGCAACGTGCCATCTTCACCACCACGACCATGCAGCGCAATAAACGCCTTCTGAAAACCCATTGATTTCAGAAGAGTGACATCAACCTCTTTTGGGTCAATCGGATGGGCATCCACACCACCTTCACGTAACCCAGCCAGCACGGCCGCGCCGGAATTGAGCGATACTTCACGCTCTGCGGAGGTTCCCCCTAACAGGACCGCGATTTTATCAGCCATGTTGTCCTTCCTCCGGGTTTTGCGGCTTCAGTTTGATTTCAGCTAAGGAACGCGCGATTTTGCCGATATTTCCAGCGCCTTGCACCAAAATCAGATCGTTGCCGGTTAATACGGGGGCCAACATTTCAGCCGCCAGGGCCGGATCGGAGACCAGAATCGGATCGATCTTACCGCGACTGCGAATCGTACGGCACAGCGAGCGGCTGTCAGCACCCGGAATCGCGGCTTCGCCTGCGGCATACACATCCAGCATCAACAGCGCATCGACCTGGGTCAGCACGTTGGCAAAGTCGTCGTATAAATCGCGCGTACGTGTGAACCGGTGCGGCTGGAACAGCATCACCAAATTTTTGTCCGGCCAGCCCGCGCGCGCAGCTTTGATCGTGGCGTCAACTTCCGTTGGGTGATGACCATAATCATCAACCAGCATCGCAGTCCCGGTTTTACCGTTCACCGGCTCAAGCGGGAATTCACCGAGGAAGTCAAAACGACGCCCGGTCCCCTGGAAACTTTCCAGCGCACGTAAAATAGCCTCGTCTTCAATACCTTCTTCTGTCGCGACCGCCACCGCCGCCGCCGCATTCAGGGCATTGTGGCGACCCGGCGCGTTTAACGTAACGCGTAAATCAGCCATCCCCTGGCGCAGCAGCGTAAAGTGCCCTTGTGGGCCGATCTGCTGGTAATCTTCAACGCGCACATCGGCATCGTCGCTAAAACCATAGGTTGTGGTTTGACGGCCGACTCGCGGTAACAGTTCGCGGATCACCGGATCGTCAACACACATCACCGCACGACCATAAAACGGCAAGTTATGCAGGAAATTTATAAACGTCTGCTTTAAATTTTCGAAGTCGCCATGGTAGGTATCCATATGGTCAGCTTCGATATTGGTGACAATCGCCACCATCGGCTGCAAATGCAGGAATGATGCGTCGCTCTCATCCGCTTCGGCAATCAAATAACGGCTATGACCCAGACGCGCATGGACGCCTGCTGCTTTCACCAGACCACCGTTGACGAAAGTCGGATCCAGACCCGCTTCCGCATAGATGCTGGAGACCATCGCCGTGGTCGTGGTTTTACCGTGCGTCCCGGCAATGGCGATACCGTGACGAAAACGCATTAACTCCGCCAGCATTTCAGCACGACGGATCACCGGAATGCGCGCTTCATGCGCCGCAACAATTTCCGGGTTATCTGCAGAAATAGCGCTGGATACCACCACCACGCTCGCATCACGCACGTTTTCCGGGCGGTGATTAAAGAAAATCGTGGCGCCCAGATTCGTCAACTGCTGCGTCACCGGATTCGGCGCTAAGTCAGAACCGCTGATCTGATAACCTTCATTGGCCAAAACTTCGGCAATACCGCCCATACCAGCACCACCGATGCCGACAAAGTGAATGTGCCGAACGCGACGCATTTCGGGCACGATGGAACGCAGTTTTGCCAGTTGTTGTGTATTCATTCTTTAGCCATTAACTTCTTAGTTCATGCGATGCAAAAGGCATCACCACAATTACGCCCGGGCAGCCCGGCTCACTTCGTTTGCAACACGCTCTGTGGCATCCGGTATGGATGCGGCGCGCGCACGTTCTGCCATGGTTAATAAGGTTTCTCGCGACCACCCGGCAAGGGTGCTGGCGACGGCATCCACAGTAAACTGCGGCTGCTCAAGAATTTTGGCCGCGCCCGCTTTCTCCAGCGGCAGCGCATTCCAGTATTGCTGTCTGTCTTTGTGCTGGAACGGTACAAACAGCGCAGGCAAACCTGCGGCGGCAATTTCGCTCACCGTCAGCGCACCTGAGCGACAGACCACGACATCCGCCCACGCGTAAGCTGCCGCCATATCATCAATAAACTCAGTGACCTTGTGTTGCGGCTGTCCCGCGTCGACATAAGCCTGCTCAACGGTTTGCTGCGCACCTTTACCGCTCTGGTGCCAGATAGTCACCGCATCACCAAGCCTGGCGGCAACCTGCGGCATCGTCTGGTTAAGCACGCGTGCGCCCTGAGAACCACCGACGACCAGCACGCGAACCGGACCTTCACGTCCAGCCAGACGCGCTTCAGGTAATGGCAGCGCCAGCACGTCAGTACGTACCGGGTTGCCCACCACATCCGCATTTGGGAATGCGCCAGGAAAGGCTTGCATCACCTTCGTTGCAATCTTCGCCAGCCATTTGTTGGTTAATCCAGCAATGCCGTTCTGCTCATGCAGAACCACCGGAATGCCTAATGACCAGGCCGCCAGACCGCCAGGGCCAGACACGTAGCCGCCCATACCCAGCACCACATCAGGCTTAAACTGCTTCATGATGGCGCGCGCCTGACGCCAGGCATTAAAAATACGCACGGGCGCGGCAAGCAGTGCGTTAACGCCTTTGCCACGCAAACCGGAGATGCGAATAAAGTCAATTTCAATGCCATGTTTCGGCACTAAGTCCGCTTCCATACGATCGGCGGTGCCCAGCCAACGAACCTGCCAGCCCTGCGCCATTAAATGGTGCGCGACCGCCAGCCCCGGGAACACATGCCCGCCGGTACCGCCCGCCATCACCATTAACCGCTTCGGTTGACCACTCATCGTGCACCTCGTGTAAACGCCTGGGCTTTTTCCAGACGCGTTTCATAATCAATACGTAACAAAAACATGATGGCCGTCGACATAATCAACAAACTGGAACCACCATAACTGATCAGCGGCAACGTCAGACCTTTGGTTGGCAGCATACCTGCCGCCGCACCGACATTTACCAGCGCCTGAAAGCTAAACCAGATCCCGATGGAGCAGGCTAAAAAGCCCGAAAAACGGTGATCAATTTCCAGCGCTTTACGACCAATCGACATCGCGCGAAAAGCGACGAAGAATACCATTAAAAGTGCCAATACCACACCGATATAACCCAGCTCCTCCCCAATGATGGCGAAGATGAAGTCGGTGTGCGCTTCCGGTAAATACTCCAGTTTTTGTACTGAATTACCTAAGCCTTGTCCCCAAACCTCACCGCGACCAAAAGCCATCAGAGATTGTGTCAGCTGGTAACCGCTGCCAAACGGATCTTCCCACGGGTTCCAGAAAGAAGTTACGCGGCGAATACGATACGGCTCGGCAAGGATCAGCAGTACGACCGCCGAAATCCCCATGCCGATGATGGCGATGAACTGCCACAGTTTCGCGCCGGCGAGAAACAGCATCGCCAAAGTAGTAACAAACAGCACCACCACCGTACCAAGGTCAGGCTGCGCCAGCAGTAAAATAGCCAGCACCAGGATCACGCCCATCGGTTTTAAGAAGCCGCGCAGGTTGTTACGCACCTCATCCACTTTACGCACCAGGTAATTGGCGAGATAACAGAACAGCGACAGCTTGGTAAATTCTGCTGGCTGAATACGCAGCGGACCCAACGCAATCCAGCGCGACGCCCCGTTAACGGAGCTACCCACCACCAGCACGATCAGCAGCATGATGATTGAGGCTATCAGCATCGTCGTACTGTACTTTTGCCAGAACTCCATCGGCAGACGCAGCGTCACCATCGCCAGACAAAACGCGAGGAAGATGTACAACGCGTCACGCTTAGCAAACAGGAAAGGATCACCCGCCAGGCGTTGCCCTACGGGCATCGATGCCGATGTCACCATCACGAAGCCGATAGCCGCCAAACCAAAGGTTAGCCACAGCAGCATGCGGTCATACATGATCAGGCTGTCGGCGTCTTTATCACGCGAAGCCATCACCCAGCCTTTAAGCGCCGCGAAGATCCACGCCAGGACACCCAGTCCTGGTAAGCGCGGCAGTCTCAGACGAGGGAGAGATAAGCGCATCAACCCAACTCCTTCGCCAGACGGGCAAAGACATCACCGCGTTGCTCAAAGTTCTTGAACTGATCGAGGCTGGCGCAGGCTGGCGACAGCAGCACCATATCGCCCGACTTCACGCGCGGCGCAAGCAGACGCATAGCCTGCTCCATAGTTTCAGTTTGTTCCGCAATCTCAGGTCGCAGAGCGGCGAGTTGCGCGCCATCGCGGCCAAAGCAGTACAGACGAATGTTATTGCCGGTCAGGTAACGCTGCAGCGGCATAAAGTCAGCGGATTTCCCGTCGCCGCCCAGCAGCAGGTGCAGCGTGCCGTCAACGTGCAGGCCATTCAGTGCGGCTTCAGTGCTGCCGACGTTGGTGGCTTTAGAATCGTTAATCCAGCGTACGCCGTTATGGTTCAGCACCAACTGAAAACGGTGCGCCAGACCGGTAAAGGTGGTCAGCGCTTTCAGACTCGACGCCCGTGGTAAACCTGCGGCATCCGCCAGCGCCAGCGCAGCCAGGGCGTTGGTATAGTTATGCTGACCTGAAAGCGTCATCTCTTTCACGTTGAGGACTTTTTCCCCTTTCACCCGCAGCCAGGTTTCGCCCTGCTGACGATTCAGGTGATAGTCCCCCATATTGACGCCAAAGCTCACGCAGCGCTCATCCGCCCCGCGAATCGGCATGGTCAGCGCATCATCGGCGTTGACCACACATACTTTCGCGTTCTCATAGACGCGCAGTTTGGCCGCACGGTACTGCTGCAGGCCAAACGGATACCTGTCCATATGATCTTCGGTGACGTTCAAAATGGTGGCCGCCACGGCCTGTAAACTGGAGGTTGTTTCCAGTTGGAAGCTCGACAGCTCGAGAACATACAGCTCGCGTTCGTCATCCAGCAGCATCAGCGCAGGCAGGCCAATATTACCGCCAACCCCCACATTCACACCGGCAGCTTTCGCCATCTCGCCGACCAGCGTAGTGACGGTACTTTTCCCGTTGGACCCGGTGATCGCGACGATCGGCGCCTGAGCTTCGCGACAAAACAGCTCAATGTCGCCAACAATTTCAATCCCGGCATCAGCAGCAGCGCTCAACGAAGGGTGCGCCAGGGCAATACCAGGGCTGGCGACGATGAGATCGGCAGCCAGCAGCCAGTCATCATTCAGGCTACCAACATGACGCTCAACCGCTTCCGGTAATTTATCCAGACCAGGCGGCGTCGCACGGGTATCCATCACGCGCGGCGTCACGCCACGCGCCAGGAAGAAATCCACGCAGGACAGTCCGGTCAACCCCAGACCGATAATGACGACTTTTTTACCCTGGTAATCAGCCATGATTAACGTACCTTCAGCGTTGCCAGGCCAATCAGCACCAGCATCAGCGAAATAATCCAGAAGCGCACAATGACGCGCGGTTCCGGCCAGCCCTTCAGTTCATAGTGGTGGTGAATCGGCGCCATACGGAAGATGCGCTGTCCGCGCAGCTTAAATGAGCCAACCTGCAGAATGACCGACAGCGTTTCTACAACAAATACGCCGCCCATGATCACCAGCAGGAACTCCTGACGCAGCAGCACGGCAATAATGCCCAGCGCGCCGCCCAGCGCCAGCGATCCGACGTCGCCCATAAAGACCTGCGCCGGATAGGTGTTAAACCACAGGAAGCCCAGGCCCGCGCCGACAATCGCCGTACAGACGATCACCAGCTCACCCGCATGACGTAAATAGGGAATGTGCAGATAGCTGGCGAAGTTCATGTTACCGGTCGCCCACGCCACCAGCGCAAAGCCTGCTGCGACGAACACAGTCGGCATAATGGCAAGGCCATCCAGACCGTCGGTGAGATTGACCGCGTTGCCGGTCCCCACAATCACGAAGTACGCCAGCAGAACATAGAACAGACCCAGTTGCGGCATCACGTCTTTAAAGAACGGCACCACCAACTCGGTCGCCGGAGTATCTTTACCGGCCAGATACAGCGCAAAGGCCACGCCCAGCGCAATCACCGACATCCAGAAATATTTCCAGCGCGCAATCAGGCCTTTGGTGTCTTTGCGTACCACTTTGCGGTAGTCATCGACAAAACCGATAATGCCGTAACCGATCAGAACCACCAGCACGCACCAGACGTACGGGTTCGACGGGTATGCCCACAACAGAACAGAGATAACAATTGCGGTGAGGATCATAATCCCGCCCATGGTAGGCGTACCGCGTTTACTGAAGTGCGATTCCGGACCGTCGTTACGCACGACCTGTCCGAAGGACATTTTTTGCAAGCGGGCGATCATGCGCGGGCCCATCCACAAAGAGATGAACAGCGCGGTCAGCAGGCTGACGATGGCGCGAAACGTCAGATAGGAAAAGACGTTAAAGCCGGAATAATATTTGACCAAATGTTCGGCCAGCCAAACTAACATGTCCCATTCTCCTGTAATGCGCGTACTACCTCTTCCATGGCGGCACTACGTGAACCCTTCACTAAAATCGTCATGACCTGATGTTCTGCAATCAATGCTTTAAGATGCGCGGTCAGCGCGGTTTTATCCGCAAAATGCTCACCAACGCCGCTGGCATGGCTAATTGCCTGACTCAGTTTCCCTGTACTCAGCACACGGTCGATACCCGCCGCCTTCGCAGCGATACCCACCTGCACGTGACATGCTTCGCTTTCCGCGCCAAGCTCTGCCATATCGCCAACCACCAGCACGCGATAGCCTGGCATTTCAGACAGCACCTGTACCGCTGCGGTCATGGATCCGACGTTAGCGTTATAGGAGTCGTCCAGCAGCAGTTGGTTTTCTGCCAGTTGAATCGGGAACAGACGCCCCGGTACCGCTTGCAAATCCTTCAGACCCGCTTTGATCGCATCGTGTGTCGCGCCTACCGCCATAGCGAGCGCCGCCGCCGCCAGGGCGTTAGCAATGTTATGGCGACCCGGCAGCGGTAGCAGAACATCAATGCTTCCGGTTGGCGTTTGCAGCGTAAATTCCGTGCCGTGTGAGGTCACATGTACGTTGGCCGCCGAAAAGTCGCTGTTAGCCGCATTCGGCGAAAAACGCCAGACTTTGCGATTGCCGATAATGTGCTGCCAGTTCAGCCAGTCGTTGTTGTCGGCATTCATAATGGCGATACCGTTCGCTGACAGGCCGGTAAAAATCTCACCTTTTGCCTTCGCTACACCCGCCAGAGAACCGAAACCTTCCAGATGCGCGGCGGCAAGGTTGTTCACCAGCGCGGCTTCCGGGCGAGTCAGGCCAACGGTCCAGGCGATTTCACCCTGATGATTGGCGCCGAGCTCAATCACGGCATAGTCGTAATCGTTGTTTAAGCGCAGCAGCGTCATCGGAACGCCGATGTCGTTATTCAGGTTTCCCGCGGTATATAACGTGTTGCCACACTTACTCAAAATGGAGGCCGTCATCTCTTTGACTGACGTTTTACCAGAAGAGCCGGTCAACGCGACAACACGCGCCGGAACCTGGGCGCGTACCCACGCTGCCAGTTCACCAAACGCCAGACGCGTATCGTTAACAATCAACTGCGGCAGATCGGTGTCCAGAGGACGGCTGACCAACAGTGCGCCCGCCCCGCTCTCTTGTGCCTTGTCGGCAAAATCATGAGCGTCAAAACGTTCGCCTTTCAGTGCCACAAACAGGCAGCCTGGTGTCACTTTACGCGTATCGGTTGTCACCGCATCAAGGGTCAGATCGGCCCCTTTCAGTTCGCCACGGAGGATCTCAGCCAGTTGGCTGAGCGTTACGCTAATCATGCGATTACCCCCAGCAGGCGCGCTGCCGTTACGCGGTCAGAATAGTCAAGGCGCTGTGCGCCGACGATCTGGTAGTCTTCGTGACCTTTCCCGGCCACCAGCACCACGTCGTTTTCCTTCGCCTGCATAATGGCGTTTGTCACCGCTTCTGCGCGACCTTCCATCACCTTCGCCTGCCCGGCATCCAGCATCCCCGCCAGAATATCGTTAATAATGGCGCGCGGCTCTTCGGTACGCGGGTTGTCATCGGTCACCACAACAACATCTGCAAACTGCTCGGCAATTGCGCCCATCAACGGACGTTTGCCTTTATCGCGATCCCCGCCGCAGCCAAAGACGCACCACAGTTTGCCAGTGCAGTGCAAACGCGCTGCCTGCAGCGCTTTTTCCAGCGCATCTGGCGTATGGGCGTAATCAACCACCACGGTGGTTTTACCCGGTGCGCTGAACACTTCCATACGCCCGCAAACCGGCTGTAATTGTGTCGCCGTTTTCAGTAAATCAGCTAACGGATACCCCAGCGCCAGCAGCGTTGCCAGCGCCAGCAGCAGATTGCTGACGTTAAACGCCCCCATCAGGCGGCTTTCAATTTCGCCGTCGCCCCATGAGGAGGAAAATCGAATCGTCGCGCCGCTGTCGTGATAATCCACGTCAATCGCTTTTAACCAACGACCGTGACAGTTCGGGTTGATATGGCCTTCCATCGACACAGCAACCGCATCCGGCAATTTTGCCAGCCAGCGACGACCGACTTCATCATCCGCATTGACAATAGCCTGACCGCAATGGTGCGTGGAATACAGCAGCCATTTCGCGGCTTCGTAGTGCTCCATATCGCCGTGGTAATCCAGATGATCGCGGCTCAGGTTGGTGAATACCGAGGCGGCAAACTTCAGCGCCGCCACACGATGTTGCACCAGACCGTGCGAGGAGACTTCCATCGCGCCCACCGTGGCACCCTGCGCAACCAGCCCTGCCAGCACATGCTGGACATCAACGGCTGAACCGGTGGTGTTTTCCGTTGGGATCACTTTACCCAACAGGCCATTGCCTACCGTGCCCATTACCGCGCTGGTTTCACCAAGCAGTTGGCTCCACTGTGCCAGCAATTGGGTGGTGGTGGTTTTACCGTTCGTCCCGGTCACGCCGACCAGACGCATTTTCTCAGAAGGCTCGTGGTAAAAACGGCCTGCCAGTGCAGATAAGCGTTCGTTAAGCTGGCTCAGATAGATAACCGGTACACCGTGCATTTCGCGGATTTCACCGTCAGCAGCTTCATCTTTTGCTTCTGCAATAATGGCAGCCACACCTTGCGCTATCGCCTGCGGGATATACCGACGCCCGTCCGCCTGATGACCCAATACTGCGACAAAGAGATCGCCTGATGCAGCCACACGGCTGTCGAGCGTCATCTCCCGCAGTGCTCGCTCCGGTGCACCCGGCACCCATGGAGCAAGAAGGTCGCGCAAATTACGATCTGCCACCTGTTGCCTCGCCTTGATTATTCACAAATTCATTTTTATCGCCCGTTGTCAGCGCATCCGGCTCGATGTTCATGGTGCGCAGAACGCCGCCCATGATGGCACCAAAGACCGGCGCGGAAACGGCGCCACCGTAGTATTTACCCGCCTGCGGATCGTTGATAACAACAACCAGCGCGAAGCGCGGCTGACTCGCAGGCGCAACGCCTGCGGTATAAGCAATGTATTTGTTGATGTAGCGGCCATCCGGCCCCACTTTTTTCGCCGTACCGGTTTTAATGGCGATACGATAGCCTTTAATCGCCGCCTTCACGCCGCCGCCACCGGGCAGCGCCACGCTTTCCATCATGTGCACCACGGTGCGTACGGTCGCTTCCGGGAAGATACGCTCGCCCGGAACGGGAGGATCAACTTTGGTAATCGACAGCGGGCGATAAACGCCATAGCTGCCGATCGTTGCGTAGACTCGCGCTAACTGTAACGGCGTTACCATCAGCCCGTAGCCGAAAGAGAAGGTGGCCCTCTCTATGTCAGACCACCGTTGTTTTTGAGGATATAAGCCACTGCGTTCTCCGACCAACCCCAAATTGGTCGCTTTTCCCAGCCCAAAACGTGAGTAAGTGTCTACTAACGCTGAGGACGGCATCGCTAACGCCAGCTTGGAAACACCGACGTTACTCGACTTCTGCAAAACCCCGGTGAGGGTCAATTCGCTATAACGCGCCACGTCTTTGATTTCGTGGCCATTAATTCGGTAAGGGATAGTGTTGAGCACGGTGTTTTCGCGTACAACGCCACGCTGCAGCGCCGTCATCACCACCATCGGCTTAACGGTAGAACCCGGTTCAAACACGTCGGTAATGGTACGGTTGCGCATAGCGTCTTTTGGCGTACCGGTGAGATTGTTTGGGTTGTAAGACGGGCTGTTCGCCATCGCCAGCACTTCACCAGTATTTACATCCACCAGCACCGCGCTGCCTGATTCCGCCTTGTTAAAGGCCACAGCGTTATTCAGTTCACGGTAGACCAGCGCCTGTAAACGCTCATCAATACTCAGCGCAAGGTTATGCGCCGCCTGGCTGTCGGTAGAGGAAATATCCTCAATGACGCGGCCATAACGGTCTTTACGTACAATACGCTCACCCGGTTGTCCGGTGAGCCATTTGTCGAAGCTTTTCTCAACGCCTTCAATCCCCTGACTGTCGACGTTAGTAAAACCGATGAGGTGAGCGGTCACTTCTCCAGAAGGATAGTAACGGCGGGACTCTTCACGCAGGTGAATCCCTGGCAGCTTGAGTTTTTTGATGTAGTCAGCCATGTCAGGGTTTACCTGACGTGCCAGATAGATAAAGCGTCCTTTCGGGTTGGCGTTAATGCGGGAAGCCAGTTGATCAAGCGGGATATTCAGGGCCGTCGACAGCGCTCGCCAGCGCTCGCCAACGCTCACGCCGCCTGCATCATGCACCTCTTTCGGATCGGCCCAAATCGCCTTCACCGGTACGCTCACCGCCAGCGGACGTCCTGAACGGTCGGTAATCATTCCGCGCGAGGTGGACACTTCCTGGACGCGCAGAGAGCGCATATCGCCCTGACGTACCAGCATGTCCGGCGCGATGATTTGCAGCCAGGCAACGCGCCCCAGCAGAAAACCCAGTGCCAGCAAAATACAGCCGCACAGTAACGCAAAACGCCAACTGATAAAGTTGGCTTGTTCTTCCTGGCGTTTTGGTTTGTGCGTTTTTGCCGCTGCTTTCATGCGTCGCGTTTATCCTTATTTTTGTACTACGATGTTTTCTTGTGAGGGATCAACATGCTGCATTTGCAGCTTTTCCGTTGCGATCCGTTCAACACGGCTATGATCACCGAGCGCATTCTCCTCAAGGATCAAGTTGCGCCATTCGATATCTAACGCATCTCGCTCCAGAACCAGTTGCTCACGCTGCGCGGTCAGTAACCGCGTATGGTGTGCTGTGGTCACGACGGTAACCGCCGTCAAAATAATGCAAATGAACAGGCAGAGTGGCAGCTTCCCATACCGCAAAAGATCGTCACCGATCACGCCAGGCAAGGCATGGCGCTCGTTGCTTCCTATCGATCCCTTAACTTTGCTGAGGGCTTCTGTCACTCTGCCGATCATGCGTTCGTCCTCTCTGCAATACGCAGAACTGAACTACGGGCACGAGGATTTTCAGCAACCTCTTCTTCGCCCGGCATCATCTTGCCTAGTGCTCTTAACTCACGGCCGCCCAGCTTTTTGATCTGCGCTTCGGTCATCGGTATTCCAGCCGGAACCTGAGGACCACGGCTTTGTTCACGCATAAAGCGTTTCACAATGCGATCTTCAAGCGAATGGAAACTGATTATCGAAAGGCGACCACCTGGTGCCAGCACGCTGAGCGAGCTTTTTAGCGCCTGCTCTATCTCCTCCAGTTCACTGTTCACCCAAATGCGCACCGCCTGGAAGGTACGGGTCGCGGGATGTTTGAATTTGTCTTTCACCGGCATTGCCGCCGCAATCACTTCCGCCAGCTCTTTGGTGCGGGTCATCGGTTCGATGCGATTGCGCTCTACGATGGCGCGAGCAATGCGTTTGCCGAAGCGCTCTTCGCCAAAGGTTTTAATCACCCAGGCAATGTCTGCTTCATCGGCGGTTTGCAGCCATTCAGCTGCTGACTGACCACGTGTTGGGTCCATACGCATATCTAATGGACCGTCACGCATAAATGAGAATCCGCGTTCCGCGTCATCAAGCTGCGGAGAAGAAACCCCAAGATCGAGAAGAATCCCGTCGATCTTACCGGTCAGTCCGCGTTCGGCGACATAGTCAGCCAGCGCAGAAAAAGGTCCATGTACGATGGAAAAACGGGGATCGGTAATCGTCTGTGCAACGGCAATCGCCTGTGGATCGCGATCGATAGCCAGTAAACGTCCTTCTTCGCCAAGCTGTGAGAGGATCAGACGTGAGTGACCGCCGCGACCAAATGTCCCGTCAATGTAGATGCCGTCTGGACGAATATTCAGGCCGTTTACGGCTTCATCCAACAACACCGTTGTATGTTTATAGTTTTCCATCATTTTATAGAGACAAATCCTGCAATCGTTCCGACAGCGCGCCGGTAACAGACTGCTCAGCGTCGATATCTTCCTTGACCTGTTGATACCAGGTCGTTTCATCCCACAGCTCAAACTTATTGAACTGCCCAACCAGCATCACTTCTTTCGTTAGCCCTGCGTGTTGCCGCAGAATGGGCGCTATCAATAATCGACCAGCGCTATCCATCTGACATTCGCTGGCATGACCCAGCAATAAGCGCTGTACGCGACGCTCAACTGGATTCATGCTCGACAGACGCGATAACTTCTGCTCGATAATTTCCCATTCAGGCAGGGGGTACAGCAGCAGGCACGGGTGATGGATGTCAATGGTACAAACCATTTGACCGGTAGCGCTCTCGAGCAGTTGATCCCGATAACGGGTAGGCACCGATAAGCGCCCTTTACTGTCGAGATTAACTAACGTTGCTCCCCGGAACATGCCAGTCTCACCCCCGATTACCACTTTATCCCACAAATTCCCACTTAAAGGAGTTTACGGAGCGGAGGAAAACCTTGTCAAGCAAGTCACGGCGCTTAGCGGAGCAAAAAACCCATTGTTTACGGCTAATATCTGCGTTGAGCAAATTCCGTACAGCAAACGAAGCAAATTAACGTCATGAATATTTGTAAGAAAAAAATCCAACAACTCATCATTGTTTAAAACAACTGAATATCATCAGAAGAAAATATAAAGTGTCAGTTTGCGACGCGAGCGGCATTTTAGGACAATATGCAGCGAGATAACAGTACCAGTTAATCAGTCTGTACACCGCACAGGAGTGAGGCAGGGGCGAGATTGTCGCAGTACGGCAGCGAAGTGTTTGTTAATTCGTCAATTCCATACAAGCATGTAACAAAATAATACAACCGTAACGCGCAGTTACGTATCAATAACCCGAAAATGGTTAGTTGCTTTTTTAATTCGCCATTATTTAAGATGAAATTAAGATAATTCTAAAGAATATTCTTAATTATAATGCGGTTATTTCTGATAATGGAAAATTTGATGACGCCAGAGATATCCTGCCGACGTCATCAATAGAGAGGACTTAGTTACGGCTGAGAATACCGCGACGGTACAGATTACGCCGTATACGCGTTAAACCTGGTTTTGGTTTACGTGGCTCGTCAAGGCTTGCCAATACAATCTCCAGCACGCGTTCTGCAACATCACGATGGCGCTGCGCCACCGCCAGTACCGGGCACTGCAGGAAGTCGAGCAGTTCGTGATCGCCAAACGTCGCAATCGCTAAATCAGACGGTAATTGACCATCGCGACGCAGGGTCACATCCATCACTCCCTGCAGCAGGGCAAACGACGTGGTAAACAGCGCCTGAGGCATGGGATGCGTTTCCAGCCATTTATCAAACAATTGCGCGGCCGCTTCCCGCTCGTAGCTGTTGGCATACAGGAAATGCACTTCACGCGGATCGTCCTTCCACGCGGTACGGAAACCCTGTTCGCGCAGGAAACTGACGGATAATTCAGGGAGCGCCCCCAGATAGAGCACGGTTTCAGCAGGGAATTTACGCAGTTCCTCCGCCAACATTTCCGCATCATCCTGGTCTGCGCCCACGATGCTGGTAAAGTGTTCGCGATCCAGCGCGCGGTCCAGCGCCACAATTGGGAATGAACTGTTCGCCCAACGCTGATAGAACGGATGTTCAGGCGGCAAGGAGGTCGACACGATAATGGCATCAACCTGGCGTTGTAAAAGATGCTCAATACAGCGCATTTCGTTATCCGGCTGATCTTCAGAGCAGGCAATCAGCAATTGATATCCGCGCTGACGCGCCTGACGCTCCAGATAGTTTGCGATCCGGGTATAGCTCGTGTTCTCGAGATCCGGGATCACAAGCCCAATAGAACGTGTGCGTCCAGCACGCAGCCCGGCCGCCACGGCATTAGGGTGGTAATTATGCTCGCGCACCACCGCCATGACTTTTTCAACCGTTTTGTCGCTTACGCGATATTGCTTTGCTTTACCGTTAATAACGTAGCTTGCAGTCGTTCGCGAAACGCCGGCCAACCGAGCGATTTCATCCAGTTTCACAATTGCCCCTTGCGTAAAATGTACAAACCATAACCTTTGAGATGGCATGGGTTAAATTTATTAACATCTAAGCGCAGAATAATGACTCCGGCAACCGCTTTTGTCTCTGGTTACCGCTGATTTCGCAAAAAAAAGCCCAACCTGAGTCGTTGGGCTTGCGAATTAAGAACCCGATCATGATTAGCGCATGATTTTATCGCCGCGGGAAAGCCCCACCACGCCGGAACGAGCGACTTCCACAATTTTAGCGACTTCACGCAGCGTTGCCAGAAACGCATCCAGCTTATCGCTGGTGCCCGCCAGTTGTACGGTGTAGATAGACGGCGTAACGTCGATAATTTGCCCGCGGAAAATCTCCGTGTTGCGTTTCACCTCTTCCCGGCCATAACCGCTGGCCTGAATTTTCACCAGCATAATTTCTCGTTCAACGTGAGCACCCTGCCCCAGTTCGCTGACGCGCAAAACGTCCACCAGTTTGTGAAGCTGCTTTTCGATCTGCTCCAGGACTTTCTCATCTCCAACCGTCTGGATCGTCATCCGCGATAAGGTCGGATCGTCAGTCGGCGCGACGGTCAGGCTTTCAATGTTGTATCCACGCTGGGCGAAGAGGCCAATAACACGCGATAATGCACCCGACTCGTTTTCCAGCAATACTGATAATATCCGGCGCATAATCACGTCCTCTCCGTTTTGCTTAACCACATTTCATCCATCCCGCCTCCACGAATCTGCATCGGGTAGACATGTTCACTACCGTCGACGGTAACATCGACAAACACCAGACGGTGGTTACGCACATGTTCCAGCGCTTCGCCCAGCTTGCTCTCCAGTTCATCAGGCCGATTAATCTGGATACCGATATGCCCATAAGCCTCAGCCAGGCGCACAAAATCGGGTAGCGACTGCATGTAAGATTGGGAATGACGTCCAGAATAGATCATGTCCTGCCACTGTTTGACCATGCCGAGATAACGGTTGTTAAGGTTGAGTACCAGCACAGGCAGCTCATATTGCAGCGCCGTCGACAGCTCCTGAATGTTCATCTGAATGCTGCCATCTCCGGTGACGCAGACCACCGTTTCATCCGGCAGCGCCATTTTCACGCCTAACGCCGCGGGCAAACCAAATCCCATGGTGCCGAGGCCGCCTGAGTTGATCCAGCGCCGCGGTTTATCAAACGGATAGTATAGTGCGGCAAACATCTGATGCTGGCCAACGTCAGAGGTCACATACGCATCCCCTTTCGTCAGGCGCCAGATGGTTTCGATCACCGCCTGCGGTTTAATACTTTCGCTTTGCGTGTCGTATTTCAGGCATTGACGGGCACGCCAGTGCTCGATGTGTTGCCACCAGTCACGGTTATCATCCAGCGGCTGCAGCGACTTCTCCTGCTCCAGCAGTTCAAGCATCTGATCCAACACCAGGCGAGCATCGCCCACAATCGGAATATCTGCCGTGACAGTTTTTGAAATAGAGGTCGGATCGATGTCGATATGCAGCACGGTCGCATTCGGGCAATATTTTGCCAGGTTATTGGTCGTGCGATCATCGAAGCGAACGCCGACGGCAAAGATCACATCGGAATGATGCATGGTCATATTGGCTTCGTAAGTACCATGCATACCCAACATGCCCAGCGCCTGGCGATGCGTTTCCGGGAACGCACCTAAGCCCATTAGCGAGGAGACAACTGGCAGATTAAGTGCTTCAGCCATCTGCCTCAGCTGTTCGTGGCAGGCAGCATTCACCGCCCCGCCTCCCACATACACAACCGGTTTCTTCGCTGCGACCAGCGTCTGCAAAGCCCGTTTTATCTGTCCTTTGTGCCCGGTCGTCGTCGGATTATACGAACGCATACTCACTGACTCTGGCCAGCTGTAAGGCAGTTTCTTCGCGGGATTCAGAATATCTTTCGGTAAATCCACCACCACAGGTCCCGGACGACCGCTTGCCGCCAGCCAGAAGGCTTTTTTTAGCACCTGCGGGATGTCTTCCGTTTGTTTAACCAGAAAGCTGTGCTTTACCACCGGACGGGATATGCCCACCATGTCACACTCCTGAAAGGCATCGTAACCAATCAGTGAAGTAGCGACCTGCCCGGAGAGGATCACCAACGGAATGGAATCCATATAGGCTGTTGCAATACCGGTGATCGCATTGGTTGCCCCCGGTCCGGAAGTGACTAAAACGACGCCCACCTCTCCCGTGGCACGCGCCAAACCATCAGCCATATGTACTGCGGCTTGCTCATGACGAACCAGCACATGATCAATACCGCCGACTGTATGCAACGCATCATAAATATCGAGGACGGCCCCCCCGGGATAACCGAATACCTGCTTCACACCCTGATCGATGAGCGATCGGACGACCATCTCGGCTCCAGACAACATCTCCATGGCTTGCCTCACTCTTATAATGAATAACGGTTTAACAACACATTAACCGCTGACGATGACGCATGGCAATTGACTCCGAAGGGGTGACACCGGAGTAAATAAGAATAAAATGGAGCAAAGAATCGAATATATGGAGAATTAAACCAGCATAAGCAATTGATATGATAAATAATCGCTTAAAAAGGGGGACTTACAGCAATTAGTCTATTTTTTTACACTTTCAGGTAAGCGTAAAAACCAGAGTTCAGCATAAAATTTCAGATATAAATCGAAAAGCAGAATAAACCAGATGAGCTATCCAGTTTATTCTGCCAGTGGCTACTGTTTACAGACAGAGACTAACAGTTCTTCCATCCATTGATGCCCTTTATCGCGCCCCGCAGCTTCATGCCAGGAAAGATAACATGTGCGGCTGTTCAATTTTAAAGGTAAAGGCAATACCTGCAGCTCTAAAGAATCGGCAAATTCCTCTGCCAACCAACGTGGCGCTATAGAGACCAGATGCGTTTGCGATACAATATTAAGAACGCTAATTAATGCCATGCCCTGATAGGCCACGCAGGATTGTTTATCCGGGGTGTCGTACCACGGTTGACTGAATGAAGCGAAGCGATCGAGCGAAACCACGGCATGCTGTTCATTATAGAGATCGCTTTCCAGCAGCGGACCACTAATGCGCGGATGCTTTTTGCTCGCCACTAACACCATTTCGTCATTGAATAACGGAATACTGGTGAATTCCGGACGACGGAAGTCTTCATAGCTAATAACAAACTCAGTTTCCTGATAACGTAATTGATGTTCTGTATTCTGGTTGAGCGAAGATTTAAATACGACATTAATGTTTGGCGCGACTTGTTCAACCCGATTATAAATCATCGAAGTAAGGATATTATCTAACGGACTGCATACGCAAAGATTGAATACACGCTCGCTGCTGCCAGGTTCAAAGCCCGAACCTGGCAGTTCGTTCTGTACTAATTGCAACGCCTGGCGAACGGAACCAAATAGCTGGAAGGCCCTGGCAGTCGGCTGGATCCCGCGACCATAACGCACAAAAAGTTCATCGTTGAACATGACCTTCAGGCGCGCAACCGCATTACTGACTGCAGGTTGCGACATCCCCAACGAATGGGCAGCACGAGTAATGTTTTGTTCCTGCATCACCGCATCAAAGACGGTTAATAAATTTAGATCAACCATGCGAAGCTGTGGCTTCCCCATCTCTATAAGATTTGGTTTATCTATTATTTTTACTTCTGGCATATTTAACTCCACTGTCACTCTAAACTCCCTTTTAATCCCAGACGGAGTGAAGAAATAACCTCCGTTAATATGATTTACCATGCATATAAAATGAGAAAAAGAGAAAACATTAAAATTAGGAAAACATAAAGGCACAAATCTGAATGTGCAAAAAAACACTACAAACGCCGCGCGGAAGAAGTCATTGCGCGATGATTCATATGTTTAAATTTCAAAAGCAATATAACCATAAGCATGGCGAATAAACAATCATACGCTTCATGAATACGTATTTAAGTTTTAATTAAATGTTTATATTATTAATACATTAAAAGTTAACATTAATTTATCAATTTTGGGGTGGTACACTGGTCATACCCATTCATAGTTACTATAAAAATAGATAAATCATAAAGATATAAAATCCCAATCGGGATGATATCTCTAGTTCATCGTTACAATAAATGCAAATAAGTATTCTCAAATATGTCAAACCGTGAAAACTGTGTTCAGCCCTCAGTGAATTAATTTTATATACCCAGAAAAATTCAGCACAATTCGCTTAAGTTTTGTTGAAACTTTATCCCTTAAGCAGGGCATTTACGAGGCATGGGGTTGACATCAGACCTCATATCCAGTACCACTAAAAGCATATCGCATTCGCCTGGAGCCAGATTGATGACTTACATTGCTCGTTTTAACGGTCTACTACTACTAAACGCATCTTCATTGCGCGGTAGACTGGTGGACGACATTCAGCATTAAGTCAGCTCCAGTTAAGACAAAAACCCGCGCCGTTGCGCGGGTTTTTTTATGCTCGAAGCAAGGCGCCCTAAAGACCAAGGACCAAAACCATGAGCCAGCAAGTCATTATTTTCGATACCACCTTACGCGACGGTGAACAGGCGTTACAGGCGAGCCTGAGTGTAAAAGAAAAACTGCAGATTGCGCTGGCCCTCGAGCGTATGGGCGTTGACGTGATGGAAGTGGGTTTCCCGGTTTCTTCTCCAGGTGACTTTGAATCCGTACAAACCATCGCTCGTCAGGTTAAGAACAGCCGCGTGTGCGCCTTAGCCCGCTGCGTAGAAAAAGATATCGACGTTGCCGCGGAATCGCTGAAGGTCGCAGAAGCTTTTCGTATTCATACGTTTATCGCCACCTCACCGATGCATATCGCGACGAAATTACGCAGCACATTGGATGAAGTGATCGAACGAGCAATCTACATGGTTAAGCGTGCGCGTAATTATACGGATGACGTGGAGTTCTCATGTGAAGATGCGGGACGTACTCCTATCGCCGATCTGGCCCGCGTGGTAGAAGCCGCGATTAACGCAGGTGCAAAAACCATCAATATCCCCGATACCGTCGGTTACACCATGCCATTTGAGTTTGGCGGAATTATTTCCGGCCTGTATGAGCGCGTACCGAATATCGATAAAGCCATTATCTCCGTGCACACCCATGATGATTTAGGTCTTGGCGTTGGCAACGCACTGGCAGCCGTTCACGCAGGTGCTCGCCAGGTGGAAGGCGCAATGAACGGTATCGGCGAACGCGCCGGTAACTGCTCACTGGAAGAGGTGATCATGGCAATCAAAGTACGCAAAGATATTTTGAACGTACAGACCCGCATTAATCACCAGGAAATCTGGCGTACCAGTCAGTTAGTCAGCCAAATCTGCAACATGCCTATCCCGGCCAACAAAGCGATTGTTGGTAGCGGCGCGTTTGCCCACTCTTCTGGTATCCATCAGGATGGTGTGCTGAAAAATCGTGAAAACTACGAAATCATGACCCCTGAATCCATCGGCCTGAACCAGGTACAGTTGAACCTGACCTCTCGTTCCGGACGCGCTGCGGTAAAACACCGTATGGACGAGATGGGATATAAAGAAAATGAATACAACCTGGACAACCTGTACGACGCTTTCCTGAAACTGGCGGATAAAAAAGGTCAGGTATTTGATTACGACCTGGAAGCGCTGGCCTTTATTAACAAACAGCAAGAAGAGCCAGAGCATTTCCGTCTGGATTACTTCAGCGTGCAGTCCGGCTCAAATGACATCGCCACCGCCTCCGTCAAACTGGCCTGCGGTGAAGAAGTTAAAGCCGAAGCGGCGAACGGTAACGGTCCAGTCGATGCCATCTATCAGGCCATCAACCGTGTCACCGAATATAACATCGAACTGGTGAAATACAGTCTGACCGCCAAAGGGCACGGTAAAGATGCGCTGGGTCAGGTGGATATCGTTGCCAACTATAACGGTCGTCGCTTCCATGGCGTCGGTCTGGCAACGGATATCGTCGAATCTTCCGCAAAAGCGATGGTTCATGTGCTGAACAACATCTGGCGCGCTGAAGAAGTCGAAAAAGAATTGCAACGCAAAGCTCAGAACAACGAGAACAACAAGGAAACCGTGTGATGTCGAAGAATTATCATATTGCTGTTTTGCCGGGTGACGGTATTGGCCCGGAAGTGATGGCGCAAGCCTTGAAGGTACTGGACGCAATCCGCAACCGTTTTAACATGCGCATTACCACCAGCCACTACGACGTGGGTGGTGCGGCCATTGATAACCACGGCCAGCCGTTGCCGCCTGCGACGGTTGAAGGCTGTGAGCAAGCTGACGCCATTTTGTTTGGCTCCGTTGGCGGCCCGAAATGGGAAAACCTGCCGCCAAACCAGCAACCTGAACGCGGCGCGCTGCTGCCATTGCGTAAGCACTTTAAATTATTCAGCAACCTGCGTCCGGCTAAGCTGTACCAGGGACTGGAAGCATTTTGCCCTCTGCGTGCAGATATTGCCGCCAACGGTTTCGACATCCTGTGCGTGCGCGAACTGACCGGCGGGATCTACTTCGGTCAGCCAAAAGGCCGCGAAGGCAGCGGACAGCATGAAAAAGCGTTTGATACCGAGGTTTATCACCGTTTCGAGATCGAACGTATTGCGCGTATCGCGTTTGAATCCGCTCGCCAGCGTCGCCGTAAAGTCACGTCGATTGATAAAGCAAACGTACTGCAAACATCGATTCTGTGGCGCGAAATCGTCAATGAAATTGCGAATGAATATCCGGACGTTGAACTGGCGCATATGTACATCGACAACGCGACAATGCAGTTGATCAAAGATCCCTCGCAGTTCGACGTGCTGCTGTGTTCCAACCTGTTTGGCGATATTCTGTCTGACGAGTGCGCCATGATCACCGGTTCAATGGGCATGTTACCGTCCGCCAGCCTGAATGATCAGGGTTTTGGCCTGTACGAGCCCGCTGGCGGCTCCGCCCCGGACATCGCCGGAAAAAACATTGCCAACCCGATCGCGCAAATCCTGTCGCTGGCGCTGCTGCTGCGCTACAGCCTGGACGCCAATGATGCGGCAACCGCAATTGAGAGCGCCATCAACCGCGCATTAGAAGAAGGTATTCGCACCGGTGACTTAGCCCGTGGCGCTGCCGCAGTCGGTACCGATGAAATGGGTGACATTATTGCCCGTTATGTCGCAGAAGGGGTGTAATCATGGCCAAAACGTTATACGAAAAATTGTTTGATGCGCACGTCGTCTATGAGGCGCAAAACGAAACCCCGCTGTTGTATATCGACAGACATCTGGTGCATGAAGTGACCTCTCCGCAGGCATTTGATGGGCTGCGCGCGCATGGACGTCAAGTTCGCCAGCCAGGTAAAACCTTTGCCACCATGGACCACAACGTCTCCACACAGACCAAAGACATTAACGCCTCCGGCGAAATGGCGCGTATTCAGATGCAGGAATTGATCAAAAACTGCAATGAATTTGGTGTCGAATTGTACGATCTGAACCATCCGTATCAGGGGATCGTCCATGTAATGGGGCCTGAACAAGGCGTGACGTTGCCGGGAATGACCATCGTCTGCGGCGATTCCCACACCGCTACACACGGCGCGTTTGGCGCGTTGGCCTTTGGTATTGGCACCTCTGAAGTTGAACACGTGCTGGCGACGCAAACCCTGAAACAAGGGCGCGCTAAAACCATGAAGATTGAAGTCAATGGCAAAGCAGCCCCAGGCATTACTGCCAAAGATATCGTGCTGGCGATTATCGGTAAAACCGGTAGCGCAGGCGGTACTGGACACGTGGTTGAGTTTTGTGGCGAAGCCATCCGCGCGTTGAGTATGGAAGGCCGAATGACCCTGTGTAACATGGCCATTGAAATGGGTGCCAAAGCGGGTCTGGTCGCACCGGATGAAACCACCTTTAACTATGTGCAAGGGCGTTTACACGCTCCGAAGGGCGAAGATTTTACCCACGCGGTTGAGTACTGGAACACACTGAAAACCGACGACAACGCAACCTTTGATACCGTCGTCACCCTGCAGGCAGAAGAGATTGCGCCGCAGGTTACCTGGGGAACGAATCCGGGTCAGGTCATCTCAGTGAACGATAATATTCCCGACCCGGCGTCATTTGCCGATCCGGTAGAGCGCGCATCGGCTGAGAAAGCGTTGGCTTACATGGGATTAAAACCGGGCATTCCCTTAACAGAAGTCGCTATTGATAAAGTGTTCATCGGTTCCTGCACCAACTCGCGTATTGAAGATTTACGCGCAGCGGCAGAAATCGCCAAAGGGCGCAAAGTCGCGCCGGGCGTACAGGCGCTGGTAGTGCCGGGTTCTGGTCCGGTGAAAGCGCAGGCGGAAGCGGAGGGTCTGGACAAGATCTTCATCGAAGCTGGGTTTGAATGGCGTTTACCGGGCTGCTCGATGTGTCTGGCGATGAACAATGACCGCCTGAACCCAAGCGAGCGCTGTGCCTCCACCAGCAACCGCAACTTTGAAGGCCGTCAGGGCCGCGGTGGTCGCACACACTTAGTCAGCCCGGCCATGGCCGCCGCTGCCGCCGTTACTGGTCATTTTGCCGACATTCGCAGCATCAAATAAGGAAACTACCATGGCAGAGAAATTTACCCAGCATACCGGCCTGGTTGTCCCACTGGATGCCGCCAACGTTGATACCGACGCTATTATTCCCAAACAGTTTTTGCAGAAGGTTACTCGCACCGGTTTTGGCGCTCATCTGTTCAACGACTGGCGTTTTCTGGACGAAAAAGGCCAACAACCTAATCCTGACTTCGTGCTGAACTTCCCGGAATATAAAGGTGCGTCAATTCTGCTCGCGCGGGAAAACTTTGGCTGCGGCTCATCTCGCGAACATGCGCCGTGGGCGCTGACTGATTATGGCTTTAAAGTGGTGATCGCCCCAAGCTTCGCCGACATCTTCTACGGCAACAGCTTCAATAACCAACTGCTGCCGGTCACCCTGAGCGATGCGCAGATTGATGAACTGTTCGATCTGGTAAAAGCCAATCCGGGGATTAAATTTGAAGTGGATCTCCAGACGCAGGAAGTGAAAGCGGGCGAGAAGTCCTATCGCTTTAAAATCGACGACTTCCGCCGTCATTGCATGCTGAATGGTCTCGACAGCATCGGGCTGACGCTGCAGCATGAAGCGGCCATCACTGAGTACGAAGACAAGCAGCCGGCGTTTATGCGCTAGACCTTGTTATGCCGGATGCGCATATTGCATCCGGCAACGTCATTACACGTCCTTCACCCGCCCGGTCATCATCAGCGTGACCATAGAAATCGCCGCAATCACCCAATAAACGGCAAAATGCCCGTAACTTTGCGCAACAGCACCCTGAATCACCCCCGCGAGGATGACGCCGGTCGAAATACTGTTGGTAAATAATGTGGTCGCTGAACCCGCACGTCCGGGCATTAGATCCTGAAACCACAGCATGCCTATCCCGGCAATAATGCCGATGAAGATCGCGTTAAACAGTTGCAGCACCAGCAGTGCCGTCCGGCTATGAAAGAAGATCAGCCCAAGGTAAAACAGCACACCTGCCGCGACGGCGGCGATCATCATTCGTCGTTTACCAAAGCGCTTCACGTAGTAGCCCGCCAGAATCATCGCCGGAATTTCCAGCCCGGCCGCCGTCCCCATCAGGATCCCGGCCAGCTTGTCCGGCAAACCCAGCTCAAGGCTTATCCACAGCGGCATATCGATGATGTACATGGTGTTGCAGGTCCACATCAGCGTGGAGGCAACAAATAGCATACGCACATTTTTGTCCTGCCAACCGCCGGTCTGTTCCAACGGCACGTCAACGGGCTGCTCCACCCGAGCGACAGACGGCAGAATCAGCGCAATCAGCACCAGGCTAATGGCAAAAATCCCTGCGGCAATAGAAAACATTGCCGTGAAGCCGTAATTCAGCGCCAGCATGAAGGCCAGCGGCGGTCCGATCACCCAGGCCAGCGAAAGCTGCGCACGCATCACCGAACTAAACATCACTACTTCACGCGCGGAGTTATCCGCATATTCCCTCGCCAACGCAAACAACTGCGGCATGGCTGTATTCGCCAGCGAGGCCAACAGCACACCACAGGTGATCAACGTGAGATAATGGCGATTGAAGGCAAACAGCAGCGCGTTGCCAATCGCCATCAGGCAGCAGAACATGATCAGCTTACGCCGATCGCCCTGGCTGTCGGATCGTTTCGCGAGGCCAAGGCTGACGACGATCCCGACAATCGCATTGACGGTATAAAACAGCCCGACCCAAAATGGCTGCACTCCGACTTCACGGCTCAGGAACAGACTCAGAGTGGGTGCCTGCAATGCCCCCGCCACGCCCATCATAAAAGCGACCAGCATAAATGCCGCGTAAACGCCGTTGAGGCGCCGTCCCATGGTCATAATCCAGAGCATATCTTTCCTTTTAAGCGCAGCTGAAACGAAAAAAGCCAGCAGATAATACCTGCTGGCGCGGCGATTAACACCAATACTCAGTCACACATGATGTCTGCAATTTCCAATTCAGGAGTCAGATGTCATCTCCCACTGCATCAGCTCTTCGAGCATCTTTAAGCGCTGCGGTGCGCTCAGGCAAGCCAACCAGGACGATTTTTCTGTCGTGGTAAAGTACTTCAACCAGAACTGACGCATAGATGACCCCTTCGTTGTCTCATCGCTTCATCGGAATCTATTATTGGCTTAATATAGGGATTATAAAATTGCTGAGTTTTCCGCAGGAGTTCCCCTTTTATGTCTTCTGGTCGTTTGCAACAACAGTTCATCCGTCTGTGGCAATGCTGTGACGGCAAAACGCAAGACACGACGCTGAACGAGCTGGCGGAACTGCTAAGCTGCTCGCGCCGCCATATGCGTACGCTGCTTAATACCATGCAAGATCGCGGCTGGTTAACGTGGGAAGCTGAAGTTGGACGAGGTAAACGCTCGCGACTGACATTCCTCTATACCGGGCTGGCGCTCCAGCAGCAGCGCGCGGAAGACCTACTGGAACAGGATCGCATCGATCAACTGGTGCAACTGGTCGGTGACAAAACGGCCGTACGGCAAATGCTGGTCTCCCATCTGGGTCGCAGCTTTCGCCAGGGTCGGCATATCATGCGCGTTCTCTATTATCGCCCCATGCACAACCTGCTGCCCGGCACGGCATTACGCCGCTCCGAAACCCATATCGCCCGGCAAATCTTCAGCGCCTTAATTCGGGTAAATGAGGAAAATGGGGAACTGGAAGCGGACATTGCCCATCACTGGCAGCAAATTTCACCTTTACACTGGCGATTCTTCCTGCGTCCGGGGATCCATTTTCATCATGGCCGCGAACTGGAAATGGCAGATGTTATCGCCTCACTGATGCGCATTAACAGCCTGCCGCTGTACTCACACATCACGCAGATCGTCTCTCCCACGGCCTGGACGCTGGATATCCATCTGGCCCAGCCAGACCGCTGGCTTCCCTGGCTATTGGGGCAGGTCCCCGCCATGATCCTGCCGCGAGAATGGGAAACGCTAAACAACTTCTCCAGTCACCCGATTGGTACCGGTCCGTATGCGGTAATACGAAACACCAATAACCAACTGAAAATTCATGCATTTGATGATTACTTTGGCTACCGGGCCCTGATCGACGAAGTTAACGTTTGGGTATTACCTGACATCGGCGAAGAGCCAGGCGGCGGTTTGACGCTACAAGGTCCCACAGAGGATGAAAAGGCGATCGAAAGCCGCCTCGAAGAAGGTTGCTACTACCTGCTGTTTGATTCGCGTAGCCACCGTGGAGCTAACCAGGAGGTCCGCGAATGGGTAAGCCGCATTCTCTCGCCGACCAATTTAATCTGCCACGCCGACGAACAGTACCAGCGACTGTGGTTTCCCGCGTATGGTTTACTCCCCCGCTGGCATCACGCAAAACCCGGCCATGGTGAAAAACCCGCCGGGCTGGAAACGCTGACGATCACCTACTATCGCGATCACATCGAACATCGGATTATTGCGCAGATCATGAAGACGTTGCTGGCGCAGCATCAGGTGCAGTTGACTATTCAGGAGATCGACTACGATCAATGGCATGCAGGAGAAATCGTCAGCGATATCTGGCTTAACAGCGCCAACTTTACCCTACCGCTCGACTTCTCACTGTTCGCCCATTTGTGCGAAGTCCCGTTACTGCAAAACTGTATCTCGCGTGACTGGGAAAACGATGCGGCCCGCTGGCGAACGGGCGAAATGAGCCTGGCTGCATGGTGCCAACAGCTGCTCGCCACAAAGGCCATTGTGCCGTTAATCCACCACTGGCTGATCATTCAGGGGCAGCGCAGTATGCGCGGACTGCGTATGAATACTCTCGGCTGGTTTGATTTTAAATCGGCGTGGTTTGCGCCACCGGATCCGTAGATCCGGCTCTTAATTGCCGCATAGCAACAAAATCATTACACTAACGCCGTTCTCAACGGGGTGCTAAATAAAAACATACACAAAATCATTCGATCTGCGTATGGGCTGAGAGATACCCGTCGAACCTGATCCGGATAATGCCGGCGAAGGGATTTGAGGCTTATCTCAAGTCCTTTGCCACCCAACTCTTGAGGTGCAAAGTGTTTAAAAAATGTCTTCCGCTTTTACTGCTGTGCGCAGCGCCTGTCTTCGCCAAACCTGTACTGACCGTCTATACCTACGACTCGTTCGCTGCTGACTGGGGGCCGGGTCCGACAATCAAAAAAGCGTTTGAAGCTGACTGCAACTGTGAATTGAAACTGGTCGCGCTGGAAGATGGCGTCTCGCTGCTTAACCGCCTGCGCATGGAAGGAAAAAACAGCAAAGCCGACGTTGTGCTGGGCCTGGATAACAATCTTCTGGAAGCCGCTACACAAACTAACCTGTTCGCCAAAAGTGGCGTAGCAAGTGACGCCGTTAACGTGCCCGGTGGCTGGAAAAACGATACCTTCGTTCCGTTTGACTACGGTTATTTCGCCTTCGTTTATGATAAAAACAAGCTGACGAATCCGCCTAAAAGCCTGAAGGAACTGGTTGAAAGCGACCAAAAATGGCGCGTCATTTATCAAGATCCGCGTACCAGTACGCCGGGGCTGGGTCTGCTGCTATGGATGCAGAAAGTCTATGGCGATAAAGCGCCAGAGGCCTGGCAGAAACTGGCGGCAAAAACCGTCACCGTCACCAAGGGCTGGAGTGAAGCCTACGGCCTGTTCCTGAAAGGTGAAAGCGATCTGGTACTCAGCTATACCACCTCTCCGGCTTATCACATCATCGCCGAGAAAAAAGACAACTACGCCGCCGCTAACTTTAGCGAAGGCCATTATTTGCAGGTGGAAGTCGCCGCGCGTACTGCGGCCAGCAAGCAGCCGGAACTGGCCGAGAAGTTCCTCAAGTTTATGGTGTCTCCGGCATTCCAGAATGCGATTCCAACCGGCAACTGGATGTATCCGGTGACGCAGGTCGCCCTACCGTCAGGATTTGAGCAATTGGAAAAACCAGCCACTGCGCTCGAATTTACCCCGCAGCAGGTTGCGGCTCAACGTCAGGCATGGATTAGCGAATGGCAACGCGCCGTCAGCCGTTAATTCCCGGCTGGCTGGTTCCAGGGCTTACCGCCGCCACGCTGATGGTGACCGTGGCCCTGGCCGCATTTCTGGCGCTGTGGTTTAACGCCCCGCAGGGAGAGTGGTTCTCGCTGTGGCAAGATGACTACCTGTGGCATGTGGTGCGCTTTTCTTTCTGGCAGGCTTTTCTATCCGCTGTGCTGTCGGTTGTCCCGGCGATTTTCCTTGCCCGGGCGCTCTATCGTCGCCGTTTTCCAGGACGTCTGGCGCTGCTGCGCCTGTGCGCCATGACGTTAATCCTGCCGGTGCTGGTCGCGGTATTCGGTATTCTTAGCGTCTATGGTCGTCAGGGCTGGTTGGCCTCACTCTGGCATGCCTTAGGGCTGGAATGGACTTTTTCGCCGTACGGTTTGCAGGGCATTCTGCTGGCGCACGTCTTTTTCAATCTGCCAATGGCCAGCCGTCTGCTGTTGCAGTCGCTGGAGAATATTCCCGGCGAACAGCGACAGTTAGCCGCTCAACTCGGGATGCGCGGCTGGCATTTCTTCCGTTTTGTTGAATGGCCGTGGCTTCGTCGGCAAATCCTTCCCGTCGCAGCGCTCATCTTTATGCTCTGTTTCGCCAGCTTCGCCACTGTTCTGTCGCTGGGCGGCGGGCCGCAAGCCACCACCATCGAACTGGCTATTTATCAGGCGCTGAACTTTGATTACGATCCCGCCCGCGCCGCCATGCTGGCGTTGATCCAGATGCTGTGTTGTTTAGCGCTGGTGCTACTCAGCCAACGCCTGAGCCGTGCTATTGCGCCGGGCACCACACTGGTTCAGGGCTGGCGCGATCCAGACGATCGTTTGCACAGCCGTCTGGCCGACTCGCTGCTGATTATTCTGGCCCTGCTGCTGTTGCTACCGCCGCTACTGGCAGTGATTGTCGATGGTCTTAACCGCCATGTGCTGGACGTTCTTAGGCAACCCGTACTGTGGCAGGCCCTGGGAACCTCACTGCGCATCGCGCTGGCGGCAGGTGCGTTGTGCGTCATACTCACCATGATGCTGTTATGGAGCAGTCGTGAACTTCGTGCACGACAGCAGATGCTGGCAGGTCAGATGCTGGAGCTGAGCGGCATGATGATCCTCGCCATGCCAGGCATCGTGCTGGCAACCGGCTTCTTTCTGCTGCTCAATAATACTGTTGGGCTCCCCGAATCCGCTGACGGCATTGTCATTTTTACCAATGCACTCATGGCGATCCCCTACGCATTGAAGGTGCTGGAAAACCCAATGCGTGACGTGACCGCGCGTTACAGTATGTTGTGCCAGTCGTTAGGAATCGAGGGATGGTCGCGCCTGAAAATGGTTGAACTTCGCGCCCTGAAGCGCCCGCTGGCGCAGGCGATGGCATTTGCCTGTGTGCTGTCGATTGGTGATTTTGGCGTAGTGGCGTTATTTGGCAACGAGGATTTCCGCACCCTGCCGTTTTATTTATATCAGCAGATTGGATCTTATCGCAGTCAGGATGGCGCGGTGACGGCGTTATTGCTGCTGATCCTGTGCTTTACACTGTTTACTGTTATTGAGAAATTGCCGGGGCGAAATGTTAAAACTGATTGATATCACATGGCTTTATCACCATTTGCCAATGCGCTTTACGTTGTCAATCGCGCGCGGTGAGCAGGTAGCGATACTCGGGCCAAGCGGCGCCGGGAAAAGCACGCTGCTGAATTTGATAGCCGGCTTTCTCACGCCAGCCAGCGGCACCATGATGATTGCAGGTGAAGATCACACCACCACACCGCCCTCTCTTCGCCCCGTTTCGATGCTGTTTCAGGAAAACAACCTGTTCAGTCATCTGAACGTGCAGCAAAATATCGGCCTGGGCCTTAATCCTGGATTGAAGCTGAACGCATCGCAACGGGAGAAAATGCACTTCATCGCCCGGCAAATGGGAATTGACTCACTGCTGGAGCGACTGCCCGGAGAGCTTTCCGGCGGGCAACGACAGCGCGTGGCGCTGGCGCGTTGTCTGGTACGCGAACAACCCATTTTGCTGCTTGATGAACCTTTTTCTGCACTAGACCCTGCGCTGCGCCAGGAGATGTTAACGCTGGTGGCCGAGGTCTGTCGCGAGAAGCAACTGACGTTACTGATGGTTTCCCACAGCGTAGAAGATGCGGCGCGCATTGCGACACGTTCGATAGTGGTCGCCGACGGGCGCATCGCCTGGCAGGGCGATACGGACGATCTGTTAAGCGGCAACGCTAGCGCCTCGGCGCTATTGGGCATTAAAACCGGATGACAAGTTGGCAGATTTCCCAGGCCGGATAAGCATTAGCGCCATCCGGCAAAAGATTCGTCAGTAACCCACGACTTTACGCAGAATATCGATATACACCGGCATCAGTGGATGTCGCAGCAACGCCACCAACGCAACCACGCCGATGCCGAGCGTCAACGGCGCCAGATACAACAAACGGCTGCGGGGGAAATACGCGGTTAAGCGATCGACAGCCGCTTTGCCGCTGCGCCACAATCGCCAGCAAAACCAACCGCCTACCCACAGCAGCAGCGCCGTCGCCAGCAGCAACCATTTGAAATCCCCGCTCTGCATATCAGCAGGAATATCGATTGCTGCCCCCGCCAGGATACCCGGCAGAAAATAGAACGGTGGCCACAACACACAGCCGATGATATTGGGCACAATAAATTTCGCGACAGGCAGATCCAGCATGCCCGCCACCATCGGCACCAAAGGCCGCGTCGGGCCAACAAAGCGCCCCACCAGGATGGTAAACATGCTGTGCTGATGCAGCGCGTGCTCGGTTTTATCCAGCAACGCCTTGTTCTTTTTCATGAACGACCAACGGTGCAGCGGCTTTTTAAAACGCCAGCCCAGCCAGAAGGAGATCCAGTCTCCCAATAAGCAACCAATGATGCCCACAAGCCAGGCATGCCAGAAGTTCAGTTCGCCACTACCAATCAGCGCCCCCAGCCCCGCCATCATCACGGTACCGGGCAGAATCAGGCCAACCAGCGCCAGCGACTCCAGAAAGGCCACCAAAAGTACGGCGATCAGAGAGTACAGGGCGGACTGGAGAATAAAGTGTTCCAGCAATGCTTGCATAATGTGTCCGTCAGATTTACGAAGCAGGGATTCTGCTAACCCTTCTCAACTTCGTCAAGCCATCAATTGTCTGAATAGATTGCGAGTTATGACAACTTTCAGGACACATCATTCACTTTTTATTCACATCCAGCGCGAAACTCGCTCGGACTGGCGCCGGTACATTTTTTGAAAACGCGCGAGAAATAGAGTTGGTCGTCGAAACCAACATTGCGACCCACCGTAGCAATGGGCATACGCGTCGTACTTAACAATAGCTTGGCCTGGCTGATACGCTGATCCTCGCGCCAGCTTAATACGCTGATGCCCAACTGTTGGCGGAACAGATGCGACAAACGGGAAGGCGACAGGCAGACGTGTTGTGCGACGCTGGCAATATCAAAATTACTGTCCGCCAGGTGATCGCTGATGTACTGGCAGGCATCGCGCACGCGGTTGTCCATAGGTGGGTGCAGCGATTCATTAATGGCTTCCATACGTCGCAGTAATAACTGCTCCAGTAAATTAATCGCCAGCAGCTCGGAATAGCGGCCTTCTCCCTGCCCGGCGTTGATTATCTGCCCAAACAGTTCGTTAAAATGCGGCTGATGCGCTTCGTCCGGACGAAAAAAGCCAGTCTGGGCGAAAATGGCCGGCCAGGTCAGCCACTCCTGCCAATAGGCGCGCGGGCGAAAGTAAACCCACTGGTGATACCACTCACTGGCGTTGGGGTGTCGTCCATAGTGGTGAATTTCTCCAGGAGGAAACAGCAAAATATCCCCGGGACGGCAGACAAACTGCTGACCCTGATTATTGATAACCCCTTCGCCACGGATGGTAAGATTGAGGATATAGCCCTTCATACCCAACGGCCTGTCGATAAAAAAATCCAGGTATCCGTTCGCCTCAATGGGGGTTAATCCAGCCACCAAATGCGCGTTAAACGAATAGCCCGGCAGCAGGGGATCGTTTTGCGTTTCAGCCATAATTTCAATACTCCCTATGTTCTGCTAAGAAACAATTTGTCCATATTACGCCAGACATCATCACCATCGCCCCTGCGGGCCGCTGTGTCTGCGGTAATGGACCATCAACCCCGCTTGTGAAAAGCACTTTGTGAAAAAATATGTACCAAGCCAACGTCAAAACCGGCTAACAAAAGTGTCTATAACTACGGCAGAAATGTCCACATTGATTATTTGCACGGCGTCACACTTTGTGATGCCACAGCATTTTAATCCATAAGATTAGCGGATCCTGCCTGACGGTTTTTATCCCTTGTCACTACTGTTTATCCATACCCGTATTTTTGGATGGAGTAAGACGATGGCGATAACAATTGGCCTCGATTTTGGTAGTGATTCAGTACGCGCGTTGGCAGTGGAGTGTGCCACCGGTGAAGAAATCGCCACCAGCGTAGAATGGTACCCACGTTGGCAGGAAGGTCTGTATTGCGACGGCCCGAACAACCAGTTTCGCCATCATCCGCGCGACTATATTGAGTCAATGGAAACGGCGCTGAAAACCGTGTTGGCCGAACTGAGTGTTGAACAGCGCGCGGAAGTGGTCGGGATTGGCGTTGACAGTACCGGCTCAACCCCGGCGCCTATCGATGCCGAGGGCAACGTACTGGCGCTGCGTCCGGAGTTCGCTGAAAACCCGAATGCAATGTTTGTCCTGTGGAAAGATCACACCTCAGTCGAAGAAGCGGAAGAGATTACCCGTCTGTGCCACACGCCAGGCAAGATCGATTACTCCCGCTATATCGGCGGTATTTATTCCAGCGAATGGTTCTGGGCCAAAATCCTGCATGTGACCCGCCAGGATGACGCGGTCGCAGAGGCCGCGGTTTCGTGGATTGAGTTGTGCGACTGGGTTCCGGCCCTGCTCTCCAATACCGTACGTCCACAGGATATTCGCCGCGGACGCTGCAGCGCCGGACACAAATCCCTGTGGCATGAAAGCTGGGGCGGCCTACCGCCAGCCAGTTTCTTTGATGAGCTCGACCCCATCCTTAACCGCCATCTGCCATACCCAATGTTTACCGATACCTTCACGGCCGACCTGCCGGTTGGCACCTTGTGCGCCGAGTGGGCGCAGCGTCTGGGGCTACCGGAAAGCGTGGTGATTGCAGGCGGCGCTTTTGACTGCCATATGGGGGCGGTCGGCGCGGGCGCACAGCCCAATACGCTGGTAAAAGTCATCGGCACGTCGACCTGCGACATTCTGATTGCCGACAAACACAGCGTCGGCGAACGCGCGGTGAAAGGCATATGCGGTCAGGTTGATGGCAGCGTAGTGCCTGATTTTATTGGCCTCGAAGCGGGACAGTCCGCATTCGGCGATATCTATGCCTGGTTTAGCCGCGTGCTGAGCTGGCCGCTGGAGCAGCTTGCGGCGCAGCATCCGGAGCTTAAGACCCAGATTAAAACCAGCCAAAAACAACTGCTGCCAGCACTCACCGAAGCCTGGGCAAAAAATCCGTCACTGGATCACCTGCCGGTGGTGCTCGACTGGTTTAACGGTCGCCGTACGCCCAATGCCAATCAGCGTTTGAAAGGGGTGATTACCGATCTCAATCTGGCCACCGACGCACCCGCGCTGTTCGGTGGGCTGATTGCCGCCACGGCCTTTGGCGCGCGTGCCATTCAGGAATGCTTCACCGAACAGGGCATTGCAGTTAATAACGTGATGGCGTTAGGCGGCATCGCCCGTAAAAATCCGGTCATCATGCAGGCCTGCTGTGACGTGCTAAACCGTCCGCTACAGATTGTCGCCTCCGACCAGTGCTGCGCACTCGGCGCGGCTATCTTCGCCGCCGTTGCCGCGAAAGTACATGCCGATATCCCGGCCGCTCAGCAAAAAATGGCGAGTGCCGTGGAAAACACACTGCAACCTCACCCAGAACAGGCTCAACGTTTTGAACAGCTTTACCGCCGCTACCAACAGTGGGCGATTAGCGCTGAACAACAATACCTTCCGACTGCCGCTCCGGCGCAACAAGCCCCGGTAGACCTGGCAACCCTGACACATTAAGGACACGACAATGACGATTTTTGATAACTATGAAGTGTGGTTTGTGATTGGTAGCCAGCATCTGTATGGCCCTGAAACCCTGCGTCAGGTAACCCAACATGCGGAGCACGTCGTTAACGCACTGAATACTGAAGCCAAACTGCCCTGTAAGCTGGTATTAAAACCGCTGGGCACGCGTCCGGATGAAATCACCAACCTCTGTCGCGACGCCAACTACGACGACAAATGCGCAGGAATGGTGGTGTGGCTCCACACCTTCTCGCCAGCGAAAATGTGGATCAACGGCCTGACGATTCTCAACAAACCGCTACTTCAGTTCCACACCCAGTTCAACGCTGCCCTGCCGTGGGACAGCATTGACATGGACTTTATGAACCTGAACCAAACCGCACACGGCGGCCGTGAGTTCGGCTTCATCGGCGCACGTATGCGTCAGCAACACGCCGTGGTCACCGGTCATTGGCAGGACAAACAGGCGCACGAACGCATCGGCTCCTGGATTCGCCAGGCCGTGTCCAAACAGGATACTCGCCATCTGAAAGTCTGCCGTTTTGGCGACAACATGCGCGAAGTTGCGGTCACTGACGGCGATAAAGTTGCCGCGCAGATCAAGTTCGGTTTCTCGGTCAACACCTGGGCCGTAGGCGACCTGGTACAGGTCGTGAACGCAATTAGCGACGGCGAAATCAATGCGCTGATCGACGAGTACGAAAGCACCTACACCATGACGGCGGCCACACAAGTCCACGGTGAAAAACGTCAGAACGTACTGGAAGCGGCACGTATTGAACTGGGGATGAAGCGCTTCCTGGAACAGGGAGGATTCCACGCCTTCACTACCACATTTGAAGATTTACACGGCCTGAAACAGCTCCCGGGTCTGGCCGTACAGCGTCTGATGCAGCAAGGCTACGGCTTTGCGGGCGAAGGCGACTGGAAAACCGCCGCTCTGCTTCGCATCATGAAGGTGATGTCAACCGGTCTGCAGGGCGGCACCTCATTTATGGAGGATTACACCTACCACTTCGAGAAAGGCAACGATCTGGTACTCGGTTCTCACATGCTGGAAGTGTGCCCGTCCATCGCGGTGGAAGAGAAACCAATCCTCGACGTTCAGCACCTCGGTATTGGCGGTAAAGATGATCCTGCCCGTCTGATCTTCAACACCAAAACCGGCCCGGCCGTGGTTGCCAGCCTGATCGATCTCGGCGATCGTTTTCGCCTGCTGGTTAACTGCATCGACACGGTACAAACGCCGCACTCCCTACCGAAACTGCCGGTGGCCAACGCATTGTGGAAGGCTCAGCCCGATCTGCCGACCGCATCTGAAGCCTGGATCCTTGCCGGCGGCGCGCACCACACCGTCTTCAGTCACGCGCTGGATCTGAACGATATGCGTCAGTTCGCAGAAATGCACGATATCGAGATCGCCGTGATCGACAACGATACCCGCCTGCCTGCCTTTAAAGACTCGCTACGCTGGAACGACGTGTATTACGGGTTCAAACGTTAATTGTCGAAACGGATTGCCCGGTGGCATTTCATTTACCGGGCCTACAAATCACCGTAGGCCGGATAAGCGAAGCGCCATCCGGCATTCAGGAGTTAACATGCTAGAAGATCTTAAACGTCAGGTACTGGAAGCGAATCTGGCGCTGCCAAAGCACAACCTGGTGACGCTGACCTGGGGAAACGTTAGCGCTGTCGATCGCGAGCGCGGCGTGTTTGTGATTAAACCCTCCGGTGTCGATTACAGCGTAATGACTGCCGGCGATATGGTCGTTGTCAGTATTGCAACCGGTGAAGTGGTGGAAGGTAATAAAAAGCCCTCCTCCGATACCCCAACGCACCGCCTGCTGTATCAGGCTTTCCCCACCATTGGCGGCATTGTTCACACCCATTCCCGTCATGCAACCATCTGGGCGCAGGCGGGTCAGTCTATTCCCGCCACGGGGACCACTCATGCGGACTATTTCTACGGCACGATTCCCTGCACACGGAAAATGACCGAGGAAGAAATCAACGGCGAATATGAGTGGGAAACCGGTAACGTGATCGTGGAAGCTTTTGAGCAACAAGGCATTGATGCTTCGCAGATGCCAGGCGTGCTGGTGCACTCTCACGGTCCGTTCGCCTGGGGAAAAAATGCCGAAGATGCCGTACACAACGCCATCGTGCTGGAAGAAGTCGCCTACATGGGGATTTTCTGCCGCCAGCTCGCGCCGCAGTTGCCGGATATGCAGCAAACCCTGTTAGATAAACACTACCTGCGCAAACACGGCGCAAAAGCCTATTACGGACAGTAGTCTCTGCCGGCACAGGACAACTGTATAAAACCACAGCAAATCTATCAGAACCAGGCTATAATCATGCCTGGTTTTTTAATGGATACACAGCGTGGCGCAGGCAGGCTTTATCTTAACCCGGCACTGGCGGGATACCCTGCAGGGGACAGAGGTTTCATTCTGGCTGGCAACAGACAGCGGGCCATTGCAGGTCACGCTTGCGCCGCAGGAGTCGGTCGCTTTTATCCCCACCAACCAGACACCCCGCGTCACCACACTGTTACGTACCGAAAAAGGTTATCGCCTGACGCCGCTTCAGCTGCAAGACTTTCATCGTCAGCCCGTTTCTGGCCTGTATTGCCACTCACATCGCCAGCTTATGCGACTGGAAAAACTGCTGCGCGAAAATGGTGTAACGGTCTACGAGGCCGATGTACGTCCGCCGGAGCGGTATTTGATGGAGCGCTTTATCACCTCTCCCGTTTGGGTGGATGGCGACCTGCGTAATGGCGCTATCGTTAATGCTCGCCTGAAGCCGCACGCAGATTACCGGCCTCCGCTGAAGTGGGTCTCTCTGGATATCGAAACCACCCGCCACGGTGAACTGTACTGCATCGGCCTTGAAGGCTGCGGGCAGCGAATTGTTTATATGCTCGGTCCGGCGAATGGCGATGCCTCCGCGCTCGACTTTCAGCTTGAGTATGTGACGAGTCGCCCGCAGTTACTGGAGAAGCTCAATGACTGGCTTACCCGGCACGATCCTGATGTCATCATCGGCTGGAACGTGGTGCAGTTCGATCTTCGCGTTTTGCAAAAACATGCCGAGCGTTACCGCATTCCCCTGCGTTTTGGCCGCGATAACAGCGAACTGGAGTGGCGCGAGCATGGCTTCAAAAATGGCGTCTTCTTCGCACAGGCTAAAGGTCGTCTGATTATTGACGGCATTGAGGCGCTCAAATCCGCATTCTGGAATTTCTCATCATTCTCACTGGAAACAGTGTCGCAAGAGTTGCTGGGTGAGGGGAAGTCGATTGATAACCCGTGGGACAGAATGGACGAAATCGATCGCCGGTTTGCCCACGATAAGCCCGCGCTTGCCACCTACAATCTCAAAGACTGTGAACTGGTCACCCGCATTTTTCATAAAACCGAGATCATGCCATTTCTGCTGGAGCGTTCAACGGTTAACGGCTTGCAGGTCGACAGGCACGGCGGTTCAGTCGCCGCGTTTGGCCATCTCTACCTGCCGCGAATGCACCGGGCGGGCTACGTTGCACCGAATCTGGGTGAAATCCCTGCGCACGCCAGCCCCGGCGGTTACGTGATGGACTCACGCCCGGGTCTGTACGATTCCGTGCTGGTGCTGGATTACAAAAGCCTGTACCCGTCAATTATTCGTACCTTCTTGATCGATCCGGTGGGGCTTATCGAAGGGATGGCGCATCCGGATCGGGAGCACAGTACCGAAGGGTTCCTTGACGCCTGGTTCTCACGCGAAAAGCACTGCCTACCCGAAATCGTGACCCAGATCTGGCACGGGCGCGATGAAGCAAAACGCCACGGGAATAAGCCGCTCTCACAGGCACTGAAAATCATCATGAACGCGTTTTACGGCGTGCTGGGAACCACCGCCTGCCGCTTTTTCGACCCGAGGCTGGCTTCGTCCATCACCATGCGTGGCCACGCGATCATGCGTCAGACCAAAGCGCTGATTGAAGCTCAGGGCTACGATGTCATCTATGGCGATACCGACTCCACTTTTGTCTGGCTTAAAAAAGCACACTCAGAGGATGATGCAGCCCGGATTGGTCAGGAGCTGGTGAGTTACGTCAATGACTGGTGGGCGCAGTCGCTGAAGCAGCAAAAACTGACCAGCGCGCTGGAGCTGGAATTTGAAACCCATTTTTGTCGCTTTCTGATGCCGACCATTCGCGGCGCAGATACCGGTAGCAAAAAACGCTACGCCGGGATGATTCAGACAGGCGCAGAGCAACGCATGGTGTTTAAGGGCCTGGAAACGGTACGAACTGACTGGACGCCGCTGGCTCAACAGTTTCAGCAAGAGCTGTACCTACGAATTTTTCGTAACCAACCTTATCAGGAGTTTATTCGCGAGACTATCGACCGTCTGATGGCGGGTGAACTGGACGACCAACTGGTGTATCGCAAACGCCTGCGTCGCCCGTTAAGCGAATACCAGCGCAATGTGCCGCCACACGTGCGCGCCGCGCGCCTCGCCGATGAGCAAAATGTAAAGCTGGGACGTCCGCCGCAGTATCAGAATCGCGGTACCATTAAATATGTCTGGACGATAAATGGTCCAGAACCCGTGGATTATCAGCTTTCTGCTCTTGACTATGAGCACTATTTGACCCGGCAGATCCAGCCAGTTGCCGAGGGAATACTTCCCTTTATCGATGATAACTTTGCTACACTACTTACAGGGCAACTGGGGTTATTTTGACGCGTGACGAAACCGTCGCCATCCAGTACCATAGCGCCCTTTCCATTCCTGGACCCCAATACACTTGCTGCCCCTTTACTCTGGCAGAGGGTGAGTATTGCCTGCAACTAAAGATATAGAGCCGAACATATATGCCTTTTACACTTGGTCAACGCTGGATCAGCGATACAGAAAGCGAATTGGGACTTGGTACCGTTGTCGCCATGGATGCACGAACCGTCACATTACTTTTCTCTTCGACGGGCGAAAACCGTCTGTATGCGCGCAGTGATTCCCCCGTGACCCGCGTGATGTTCAATCCTGGTGATACGATAACGAGCCATGAAGGCTGGCAACTGCATGTCGATGAAGTAAAAGAAGAAAACGGCCTGCTTTCCTATATCGGAACTCGCCTTGATACCGAAGAAACCGGTGTCACGCTGCGTGAAGTGCTGCTCGACAGCAAGCTGGTCTTCAGCAAACCACAGGATCGCCTGTTTGCCGGTCAGATTGACCGTATGGACCGCTTTGCACTGCGCTATCGCGCACGTAAATTTCAGAGCGAGCAGTATCGTATGCCGTGGAGTGGTTTGCGTGGTCAACGTACCAGCCTGATCCCTCACCAGCTCAACATTGCTCATGACGTCGGTCGTCGTCATGCTCCTCGCGTATTGCTGGCTGACGAAGTGGGTTTAGGTAAAACCATTGAAGCCGGGATGATCCTGCATCAACAGCTGCTGTCAGGTGCAGCAGAGCGTGTATTGATCATCGTTCCGGAGACGTTACAGCACCAATGGCTGGTCGAAATGCTGCGTCGTTTTAACCTGCGCTTTGCGCTGTTTGATGATGAGCGTTATGCAGAGGCGCAGCACGACGCCTACAATCCGTTTGAAACCGAACAGTTAGTTATCTGTTCGCTGGACTTTGCTCGTCGCAGTAAACAGCGCCTGGAGCATCTGTGTGACGCCGAATGGGATCTGCTTATTGTCGATGAAGCCCATCACCTGGTGTGGAGCGAAGACGCGCCCAGCCGTGAATATATGGCCGTTGAACAACTGGCAGAACGCGTACCGGGCATCCTACTGCTGACCGCAACACCGGAACAGTTGGGCCTGGAAAGCCACTTTGCGCGCCTGCGCCTGCTGGACCCAAGTCGCTTCCACGATTTCGCCCAGTTTGTTGAAGAACAAAAAAATTACCGTCCGGTCGCCGATGCCGTCGCCATGCTGCTGGCAGGCAACCAGCTAAGCAACAATGAGCTGAACATGTTAGGTGACATGATTGGCGAACAGGACATTGAACCGTTATTGCAGGCGGCAAACAGCGACAGCGAAGACGCCCAGAGCGCGCGTCAGGAGCTGGTTTCAATGCTAATGGACAGACACGGCACCAGCCGCGTGCTGTTTCGTAACACCCGTAACGGCGTGAAAGGCTTCCCGAAACGCGAGCTGCATACCATCAAGCTACCCTTGCCAACCCAATACCAGACGGCGATTAAAGTCTCCGGCATCATGGGCGCGCGTAAGAGTGCGGAAGACCGGGCGCGCGACATGCTCTATCCGGAACAGATTTATCAGGAATTCGAAGGCGACACCGGCACCTGGTGGAATTTTGATCCGCGCGTGGAATGGCTGATGGGCTACCTGACCAGCCACCGCTCGCAAAAAGTACTCGTTATTTGTGCGAAAGCCACCACCGCGCTACAGCTGGAGCAGGTGCTGCGCGAGCGCGAAGGTATCCGCGCCGCCGTGTTCCATGAGGGCATGTCGATCATTGAACGTGACCGCGCTGCGGCCTGGTTTAGCGAAGAAGATAGCGGCGCCCAGGTGATGCTGTGCTCTGAGATCGGCTCCGAGGGGCGTAACTTCCAGTTCGCCAGCAATCTGGTGATGTTTGACCTGCCGTTCAACCCGGATCTGCTGGAACAGCGTATTGGTCGTCTGGACCGTATTGGTCAGGCGCATGATATTCAGATTCACGTGCCTTACTTAGAAAAAACCGCGCAATCCGTACTGGTGCGCTGGTACCACGAAGGTCTGGATGCGTTCGAGCACACCTGCCCGACCGGACGTACTATCTATGACACGGTATATAACAACCTGATCGGCTACCTGGCTGAGCCAGAAAATACCGATGGCTTTGATGATCTAATCAAAACCTGCCGCGAACAGCATGACGCGTTGAAAGCACAACTGGAACAAGGTCGAGATCGCCTGTTGGAGATCCACTCTAACGGCGGCGAAAAAGCGCTGGCACTGGCTGAGAGTATTGAAGAGCAGGACGACGATACCAGCCTGATCGCCTTCGCCATGAACCTGTTTGATATCGTTGGTATTAATCAGGATGATCGTGGTGACAATTTAATCGTGCTGACGCCGTCCGATCATATGCTGGTGCCTGATTTCCCAGGACTGCCGGAAGATGGCTGCACCATTACGTTCGAACGTGATGTCGCCCTGTCGCGTGAAGACGCACAGTTTATTACCTGGGAGCATCCGTTAATCCGTAATGGTCTGGATCTTATCCTCTCCGGCGACACGGGTAGCAGCACAATATCTCTGTTGAAAAACAAAGCATTACCGGTTGGCACCCTGTTGGTTGAGCTGGTGTATGTGGTTGAAGCGCAAGCGCCGAAACAGCTGCAGTTAAACCGTTTCCTGCCGCCAACGCCGGTACGTATGCTGCTTGATAAAAACGGCAATAACCTTGCCGCGCAAGTTGAATTCGAAACCTTTAACCGCCAACTCAGCGCTGTTAACCGCCATACCGGCAGTAAACTGGTCAACGCCGTGCAGCAGGACGTCCATGCCATTCTGCAACTCGGTGAGGCGCAGGTGGAAAAATCGGCTCGTGCGCTGATCGACGCGGCACGTAAAGAAGCGGACGAAAAACTGACGGCGGAACTCTCCCGTCTGGAAGCGCTGCGCGCCGTTAACCCGAACATCCGTGATGACGAACTCAGCGCAATTGAAAGTAACCGTCAGCAGGTGATGGAAAGCCTGGACCAGGCGGGATGGCGTCTTGATGCCCTGCGTCTGATCGTCGTGACGCATCAGTAACGGAGCCATACATGGGGATGGAAAACTACAATCCGCCGCAGGAACCCTGGCTGGTTATCCTGTATCAGGATGAACACATTATGGTAGTCAACAAGCCGAGCGGCTTGTTGTCCGTACCGGGTCGTCTGGATGAACACAAAGACAGCGTGATGACGCGTATTCAGCGCGACTATCCGCAGGCTGAATCCGTCCATCGTCTGGATATGGCCACCAGCGGCGTGATTGTAGTGGCGCTAACGAAAGCGGCAGAGCGCGAGCTAAAACGCCAGTTTCGCGAACGTGAGCCGAAGAAACAGTATGTCGCGCGCGTGTGGGGACATCCTGCTCCTGCCGAAGGTCAGGTTGATTTACCGCTAATTTGCGACTGGCCAAATCGGCCAAAGCAGAAAGTGTGTTATGAAACCGGGAAATCGGCGCAAACCGAGTATGAGGTGGTGGAGTTTGCAGCAGATAACACCGCGAGGGTCGTACTGAAACCGATTACCGGACGCTCCCACCAGCTGCGTGTGCATATGCTGGCATTAGGGCATCCCATCCTCGGCGATCGCTTCTATGCTCCGCCCGAAGCACTGGCGTTGGCACCCCGTCTGCTGCTGCACGCCGAAATGCTAACCATCACGCATCCCGAATACGGCAACAGTATGACGTTTAAAGTCCCGGCGGATTTTTAAAACGTTGCTGTGACACATTTCGTTTTTACTTATTAATACAAATCATTCGAGATGCATCGAGGCGGCAAACGAAGAAATCCCCAGGAGCACAGATAACTATGCGACTGGGGTTTCACAGTTCAGCCAACAAAGAGGCAGCCTGAAGGATGCCGTGTGTATTTACTTGAAGCCTTTCTGTTCTTTGATTAGCTCGTAAGCCTTTTGAATTTCCTGCGCTTTTTGCTTCGCCATTTCCATCATTTCTGGCGGCAGACCTTTCGCAACCAGTTTGTCCGGATGGTGCTCGCTCATCAGCTTGCGGTATGCGCGCTTAATGGTAGTCGCATCATCGGTCGCTTTCACCCCCAGCACATTGCAGGCGTCTTCCAGCGTCGGGCCACGTTGCGCCTGCTGCCAGCCATCGCCGCCGGACTGCTGCTGATATCCACCGCCAAACTGCGCGCCGCCCTGCATCATGCGCAGGAACTGATCAAATTGGGTCCGTGAGATACCCAACTCTTCAGCAATCACATACAGCACTTCACGCTCATTAGGATGCAATGATCCATCGGCAAATGCCGCCTGAATCTGAATCTCCAGGAACATGCGGATCAGATCGAATCGACCAAAACAGACGCTGCGAAACTGACGCATTTTTTCACGTAATGGGTAATTATCCGATTTTCCCACCCGGAAAGCATGTTGTGCGGCCGTACGCGAGTCGCCGTGCAAATTCATCCGGTCCATCAGCTGGCTGGCGATATGAATATCGGCTTCCGTGACACGGCCTTTGGATTTGGTCAGATGCCCCATCACCTCAAAAGTGGTAGCAAAAAACAGCGCCTGGCGTTCACGTTGGTTGGCAAACCACGCCATTTTGCGCATGCGGGCTTTGTCGAACATGTGGCCAACTAACAGGCCCAGAACCACACCCCAGAAGCCGCCGCCCATCATTAAAGCCACGGCTACGCCAATTATCTTTCCCCAATACTGCATAGACTCCCCAAATCTTTCTGCTCTCAGCCAGGCTATGTCCCACAATATAAGGTGCTTTTACCGATTTATGGCAGCGGTCAATTGTGGGACATCGCCTATAATTTGCATTATCATACCTGTCATTCAATGCCGTGCCTAACACCACGGAGCCTTAATCGGCAGGATTAACACTAGCGCAGTGAAGATGAGATAAGTTAGGCTGTGACCGTTTGTCACGCGCGACGCTACTGATGATGGAACAATAAATACAACGTATGAAAAAACGTATTCCCACTCTTCTGGCCACCATGATTGCCAGCGCCCTTTATAGCCAACAGGGTCTGGCAGCCGATCTCGCCTCACAGTGCATGTTAGGCGTGCCAAGCTATAACCGTCCTCTGGTGCAGGGCGAGACCAATGAATTACCCGTCACTATCAATGCCGACAACGCAAAAGGGAATTACCCGGATGATGCGGTGTTTACCGGCAACGTGGATATTGCGCAGGGTAACAGCCGCCTGCAGGCCGACGAAGTGCAGCTTCATCAGAAGCAGGCTGAAGGCCAGCCTGAGCCAGTACGTACCGTCGATGCGCTGGGCAACGTTCATTATGATGACAATCAGGTTATTCTGAAGGGGCCGAAAGGCTGGTCTAATCTGAATACTAAAGATACTAACATCTGGGAAGGTGATTATCAGATGGTAGGTCGTCAGGGGCGCGGAAAAGCCGACCTGATGAAACAGCGAGGCGAAAACCGTTACACTATTCTGGAAAACGGTAGCTTCACCTCCTGTCTGCCGGGTTCCGATACCTGGAGCGTCGTGGGTAGCGAAGTGATCCACGACCGTGAAGAACAGGTCGCAGAGATCTGGAACGCCCGTTTTAAACTGGGTCCAGTTCCGGTCTTTTATAGTCCTTATTTGCAGTTACCCGTCGGCGATAAGCGCCGTTCCGGTTTCCTGATCCCGAACGCAAAATACTCCACCACGAACTATTTTGAGTTCTACCTGCCGTATTACTGGAACATTGCGCCCAACATGGACGCCACCATTACGCCGCATTATATGCACCGTCGTGGCGGTGTTATGTGGGAGAACGAATTCCGCTACCTGACTCAGGCGGGCGCTGGCCTGATGGAGTTCGACTATCTGAACTCAGATAAAGTGTACGAGGATGAGCATCCGAAGGATGACAATTCTCGTCGCTGGCTGTTCTACTGGCAGCACGCTGGCGTGATGGACCAGGTGTGGCGTTTCAACGTCGATTACACAAAGGTCAGCGATACCAGCTACTTTAATGATTTTGACAATAAATACGGTTCCAGTACCGACGGCTATGCCACGCAAAAATTCAGCGTTGGCTACGCGGTACAAAACTTTGACGCGACGGTTTCGACCAAGCAATTCCAGGTCTTCGACGCGCAAAACAGTAACAGCTATTCTGCGCAGCCGCAGTTAGACGTCAACTATTACCAGAATGACGTCGGGCCGTTTGATACCCGTATTTATGGCCAGGCGGTTCATTTCGTTAACACTAACGACAACATGCCGGAAGCCACGCGCGTTCATCTTGAACCGACCATCAACCTGCCGTTGTCGAACAACTGGGGAAGTATCAATACCGAAGCAAAACTGCTGGCAACACACTATCAGCAGACTAATCTCGATTGGTACAACAATAACCCGAGTAACGTTAACAAACTCGATGATTCAGCCAACCGCGTCATGCCGCAGTTTAAAGTTGACGGCAAGCTGGTGTTCGAGCGTGACATGCAAATGCTGGCGCCGGGCTATACCCAAACGCTGGAGCCGCGCGCGCAGTATCTTTACGTACCGTATCGTGACCAAAGTCATATCTATAACTATGACTCTTCCCTGCTGCAATCTGACTACAGCGGCCTGTTCCGTGACCGTACTTATGGCGGCCTGGACCGTATCGCCTCAGCCAACCAGGTGACGACCGGGGTCACATCTCGTGTTTATGATGATGCGGCGGTTGAACGTTTTAATATTTCCGTGGGTCAAATCTACTATTTCACCGAGTCTCGCACTGGCGATGACAACATAAAATGGGAGAATGACGACAAAACGGGCTCACTGGTATGGGCTGGCGACACCTACTGGCGCATCTCCGACCGCTGGGGTTTACGCAGTGGGATCCAGTACGACACACGTCTGGACAGCGTCGCAACCAGTAGCAGCAGTATCGAATACCGCCGCGACGAAAACCGTATGCTGCAGTTGAACTACCGTTATGCCAGCTCGGAGTATATCCAGGCTACCCTGCCGTCTTACTACTCTACGGCAGAGCAGTATAAAAACGGGATCTCACAGGTAGGCGCGGTGGCAAGCTTCCCAATCGCTGACCGTTGGTCGATTGTTGGCGCTTACTACTTCGATACCAACGTGAACAAAGAAGCAGATTCAATGCTGGGACTGCAGTACAACTCCTGCTGTTACGCCATTCGCTTCGGCTACGAACGTAAGCTGAACGGCTGGGATAACACCCAGAAACACGCGATTTATGACAACACGATCGGCTTTAATATCGAACTGCGCGGCCTGAGTTCCAACTATGGTCTGGGCACTAACCAAATGCTGCGTTCGAACATTCTGCCGTATCAAAGCTCTTTATGATCTGATTGATTTACAACGTAATCCGCATTGCGGTTAATTGATAATGGAAAAAGTATGAAGAACTGGAAAACGCTGCTTCTCGGTATCGCCATGATCGCGAATACCAGTTTCGCTGCCCCACAGGTGGTCGATAAAGTCGCAGCCGTCGTCAATAACGGCGTCGTTCTGGAAAGCGACGTCGATGGCTTAATGCAGTCAGTAAAACTAAATGCGGGTCAGGCGGGTCAACAGTTACCGGACGATGCCACGCTGCGTCATCAGATCCTGGAACGTTTGATCATGGATCAAATTCTCCTGCAGATGGGTCAGAAGATGGGTGTAAAAATCTCTGACGAGCAGTTGGATCAGGCTATCGCCAATATCGCCAGGCAAAACAACATGACGCTGGATCAGATGCGCAGCCGTCTGGCACAGGATGGTTTAAACTATTCCACTTATCGTAACCAGATCCGCAAAGAGATGACTATCTCTGAAGTGCGTAACAACGAAGTTCGCCGTCGCGTTACCATATTGCCACAGGAAGTGGATGCCCTGGCGAAGCAGGTCGGCAACCAAAATGATGCCAGCACCGAACTGAACCTGAGCCACATTCTGATCCCACTGCCGGAAAACCCAACTTCCGATCAGGTAAACGAAGCGGAAAGCCAGGCGCGTTCAGTAGTTGATGAAGCACGTAACGGTAGCGATTTTGGCAAACTGGCCATCACTTATTCCGCCGATCAGCAGGCGTTGAAAGGCGGCCAGATGGGTTGGGGACGCATTCAGGAACTGCCGGGCATCTTTGCCCAGGCGTTAAGCACCGCGAAAAAAGGCGATATCATTGGTCCAATTCGCTCTGGAGTCGGCTTCCATATTCTGAAAGTCAACGATATGCGTGGTCAGAGCCAAAGCATTTCCGTGACTGAAGTTCATGCCCGCCATATTCTGCTCAAACCGTCGCCGATCATGACCGACCAACAGGCGCGTCTGAAACTGGAACAAATCGCGGCAGATATTAAGAGCGGTAAAACCACCTTCGCGGCAGCAGCTAAAGAGTTTTCTCAGGATCCGGGTTCTGCTAACCAGGGCGGCGATCTGGGCTGGGCTGCAGCGGATATTTTCGATCCGGCTTTCCGCGATGCGCTGACCAAACTTCACAAAGGCCAGATGAGCACCCCAGTGCACTCCTCTTTCGGCTGGCATCTGATCGAGCTGCTGGACACGCGTAACGTTGATAAAACTGACGCCGCGCAGAAAGACAGAGCTTATCGTATGCTGATGAACCGTAAATTCTCGGAAGAAGCGGCAACCTGGATGCAGGAACAGCGCGCCAGCGCCTACGTTAAAGTTCTGAGCAACTAATGACTCGTACTCAACGCGTTGTTATCACTCCCGGCGAACCCGCCGGGATTGGCCCCGATCTGGTGGTTCAACTCGCGCAGCGTGAGTGGCCTGTAGAACTCGTTGTCTGTGCGGATGCAGCACTCCTCAGTGACCGGGCAGCAATGCTCGGTTTACCGCTTTCACTCCTCCCCTACACTCCAGATACCCCAGCCCGACCGCAATCAGCAGGCACGCTGACACTGTTACCGATTGCGCTGCGAACACCTGTAGTTGCGGGTCAGTTGGCGGTAGAGAACGGGCAATATGTGGTGGATACGCTGGCTCGCGCCTGCGATGGTTGTCTGCGAGGGGAGTTTGCGGCATTGATTACCGGTCCGGTTCATAAGGGCGTAATCAATGACGCTGGCGTCCCGTTTACCGGGCACACCGAGTTCTTTGAAGAGCGATCACAGGCGAAGAAAGTTGTCATGATGCTGGCAACCGAAGAGCTGCGCGTTGCCGTGGCAACCACGCATCTGCCGCTCAGAGCCGTTGCTGATGCCATTACGCCCGCTCTGCTTCAGGAAGTGATCGGTATTCTGCATCATGATTTGCGCACTAAGTTCGGCATTGCCGATCCGCATATTCTGGTGTGCGGTCTTAACCCGCATGCCGGTGAAGGCGGTCATATGGGAACGGAAGAGATAGAAACTATCATTCCGGTTCTCGATGAACTGCGTGCGCAGGGGATGAAATTGAATGGCCCGCTGCCCGCAGATACGCTGTTTCAGCCCAAGTATCTCGACCACGCGGATGCCGTGCTGGCAATGTACCACGATCAGGGTCTCCCCGTGCTAAAATACCAGGGATTTGGTCGCGGTGTGAACATCACGCTGGGCCTGCCCTTTATTCGCACATCCGTCGATCACGGTACCGCGCTTGAACTTGCGGGACGTGGACAAGCAGATGTCGGCAGTTTTATTACGGCGCTTAATCTCGCCATCAAAATGATTGTTAATACCAATGAATAATCGAGTCCATCAGGGCCACTTAGCCCGTAAACGTTTCGGGCAAAACTTCCTCAACGATCAGTTTGTGATCGAAAGTATTGTCTCTGCAATCAACCCGCAGAAGGGTCAGGCTATGGTCGAAATCGGCCCAGGCCTGGCTGCGCTAACCGAGCCAGTAGGCGAACGCCTGGACCAGCTCACGGTCATTGAGTTAGACCGCGATCTCGCCGCGCGCCTGCAAACGCACCCGTTTTTAGGGCCGAAGCTGACGATTTATCAGCAAGACGCCATGACCATGAACTTCGGCGAACTCGCCCAAACAATGGGGCAACCGCTGCGCGTATTCGGTAACCTGCCGTACAACATCTCCACGCCGCTGATGTTCCATCTTTTTACCTATACTGATGCCATTGCCGACATGCATTTCATGTTGCAAAAAGAGGTGGTAAACCGTCTGGTTGCAGGGCCAAACAGTAAAGCGTATGGTCGATTAAGCGTCATGGCGCAGTATTACTGCAATGTGATCCCGGTACTTGAAGTGCCGCCATCCGCATTTACGCCAGCGCCTAAAGTCGATTCTGCCGTTGTGCGTCTGGTCCCTCACGCAACAATGCCGTATCCGGTTAAAGATGTTCGTGTGCTGAGCCGTATTACCACTGAAGCGTTTAATCAGCGTCGTAAAATGGTACGTAACAGCCTCGGCAATTTGTTTAGCGTTGAAGTACTGACAGAGCTGGGCGTTGATCCGGCGATGCGAGCGGAAAATATCTCTGTCGCGCAATACTGCCGGATGGCTAACTATCTGTCGGAAAACGCGCCATCGAAGGAGAGTTAAACATGATCAATTCGCCCCGAGTGTGCATTCAGGTACAAAGCGTCTACATTGAAGCGCAATCCTCACCTGATGATGAACGTTACGTTTTTGCTTATACCGTGACTATCCGCAATTTGGGGCGAGCGCCTGTGCAGCTATTGGGGCGTTATTGGTTGATCACCAATGGTCATGGCCGTGAAACCGAAGTTCAGGGCGAAGGTGTGGTTGGCGTTCAGCCCCACATCGAACCTGGCGAAGAGTACCAATACACCAGCGGCGCGGTGATTGAAACGCCGCTTGGCACCATGCAGGGTCATTACGAAATGATCGATGAACAAGGGATCGCCTTTACCATCGACATTCCCGTGTTCAGACTCGCCGTTCCTACACTCATTCATTAAAACAATAGCTATGGCAACATACCTCATTGGCGACGTTCACGGTTGTTACGATGAACTGATAGCCTTGCTGCACCAGGTAGACTTTAATCCCGAGCAAGACACCTTATGGCTCACCGGCGATCTGGTTGCGCGAGGGCCGGGCTCGTTAGACGTTTTACGCTACGTTAAATCGCTGGGCGATAGCGTGCGGTTAGTTCTCGGTAATCACGATTTACACCTGCTGGCCGTGTTTGCCGGCATTAGCCGTAATAAACCGAAAGACCGACTCACACCGCTACTTGAAGCTCCGGATGCTGATGCACTGCTTAACTGGCTGCGTCGCCAGCCGCTGTTGCAGATTGATGAAGAGAAGAAGCTGGTGATGGCGCATGCAGGGATTACCCCACAGTGGGACCTACAGACGGCGAAGGACTGTGCACGCGATGTTGAAGCCGTGTTGTCGAGCGACTCGTATCCGTTTTTCCTCGATGCAATGTACGGTGACATGCCTAATAACTGGACCCCGGAGCTGACGGGGCTGGCCCGCCTGCGTTTTATTACCAACGCGTTCACCCGCATGCGTTACTGCTTCCCCAACGGTCAACTTGATATGTACAGCAAAGAGTCGCCAGAAGATGCGCCAGCTCCGCTGAAGCCGTGGTTTGCCATTCCAGGCCCCGTTAGTGACGCCTATAGCATTGCATTCGGGCACTGGGCATCGCTGGAGGGCAAAGGCACGCCAGAAGGTATTTACGCGTTGGATACGGGGTGTTGCTGGGGAGGTGATCTCACCTGTCTGCGCTGGGAAGACAAACGCTACTTTGTGCAGCCATCAAATCGCCATCTGAATATGGATCCCGGCGAAGCGGTCAACGCCTGATAATCGTCTGCTGAGAGGTTCAGGCCTGATAGCGCTACGCTTATCAGGCCTACATCGGGCACTTACAGTATTAACGACGTTCCAGAATCTCGAAGCAGTAGCTGTGAGAGTTTTGCGCGTCGGCATCGTGGAATTCGCTGAAAACAGATTCCCAGTCGTCCGGTTCGTAGTCCGGGAAATGGGTATCTCCCTCCACTTCCGCATCAATGTGTGTCAGATACAGCTTCTGCGCTTTCGGCAGGAACTGCTCATACACACGCCCACCGCCAATCACCATAATTTCAGGCTCATCGCCACAGGCCGCAATGGCTTCATCAACAGACTTCACCCACTGCACACGATCGTCGGTGCCGGGCTTGCTGCTGATGACGATATTTTTACGCCCCGGCAACGGTCGCCCGATGGATTCCCAAGTGTGGCGCCCCATGACGACCGGCTTGTTTAAGGTATTACGTTTAAACCAGGCGAGATCGGCAGGTAGGTTCCACGGCATGGCGTTTTCCATACCGATGACGCGATCTACCGCTAACGCCGCAATCAGACTGATCATTGAATATTTCCCGGATACAAAAAAATTGTCGCCACTATACGGAAAGCGCAATCTTTCGTCGACTAGCCAAAGGAAGATGTGCATGAAAATTTTCTGTTCTGCTGGCGAGTCCGCGACTTCTGAGTGGACTCCCAGCATTACAGTAGTTCAAAAACAGCCAATTAGCAGTAAAGTTTGCAGAACATCACATTTTTTACCCTATGCTGACGGTTTCACTTCCGGTTCATCGGCGACATCGCCCGTATGTTTACCTTCATCCGTGCCTTGCCAGCCATGGCGTTGAATCAATGATAAGTGCTGACGATCTTCCGCAATAATTTCACTTAGCATTGCACTGGTGCGCTTATAAACCGCCGCGCGGGAAATTGCGTCATTTTCCCCTTTCACCATCTCCTCAACCATTAACGTATTGAAGCGGCGGAAGACATCGGCCCGCTCACGCGCTTCATAGCGCCCAAGCCCGAGCCCTTCCAGCGCCAGGCGTCCGGTTTTCAGCGCGCCTTCAAAGGTCTCACGTTCAGGCATGTCCACGCCCGCCTGACGTAGACGGATGTAATGATCCACGTCGCGCGCGCGGGCAATAATTTGTAGATGTGGGAAATGCTCTTTCACCATTTCGGTCAGTTGCAGGCTGGTTTGGGGATCGTCAATGGCATTAATAATCACCTCTGCTTTAGCCGCTCCGGCTGACTCCAGCAGATCCATCCGGGTCGCATCGCCATAGAAAACCTTCATGCCGAATTTACGCAGCGTTTCGATATGGTCCGGGTCATGATCCAGAACCACCATTTTGACCCCACTCGACAACAGCAAACGACCGGTTATCTGGCCAAATCGCCCAAATCCAGCGATGATCACCCGCGGTTGCTCCTCATCGATTTCATCCGCTTCCCGCGCTTCACCAGTCGCCGATTTTTCCAGACGCGTCAAAATCACCAGCAAAATCGGCGTAGCCGCCATCGACAACGCGACCGCCAGCGTCAGCGATTTCGCCCAGTCAGGATCAAGCACGTTTGCCATTTGTGCCGCGCCAAACACCACGAAGGCAAACTCACTGCCCTGCCCAAGTAATACGGCAAACCATCTGCGCTGCTTGTTCGGTACCTGTAACGGTTTCGCTATCAGCCATAGCATGACTGTTTTAATCACCAGGAAACCAACCAGCAGAATGATGATGCGCAAAGGATTATCAATCAGCGTACCAAAGTCGATAGACATCCCCACGCCGATGAAGAACAGCCCCAGCAGCAGCCCTTTAAACGGCTCAATATCGCTTTCCAACGCGTGGCGATACTCAGAACTCGCCAGCAGCACGCCGGCCAGGAACGCCCCCATCGCCATCGAAAGACCAACTTCTTCCAACAGCAGACCAAAACCGAAAACGAGGAACAGCGCGACGGCGCTGAAAACTTCCCGCAGGCCTGAGCGCGCAACAAAACGCAAGGCAGGACGGGTGACATAACGCCCTAACAGCACCACCAGCACCAGCGCGCCAGCTACCTTAAGGGCTGACAATGCAAATGCCCCAAGCGTGGTCGATGCGCCGCTTGCCGCCAGTAAGGGAATCATTGCCACCAGAGGAATAGCGGCGATATCCTGGAACAGCAGCACGGCAAATGCGCTACGCCCCAGTTGCGACACCATCAGGTTACGTTCATTCATCGCCTGCATCGCGATGGCCGTCGAGGAAAGCGCCAGCGTCATGCCGATCAGCTCCGCCACCTGCCAGCGCAGGCCAAGGAACATACAGAACAAACCAATCAAACCGCCGCAAACCACCATCTGTAGCGCACCGCCGCCGAACACCGAAGCCCGCAGTTTCCACAAACGCTGCGGATCCAGCTCCAGGCCGATGACAAACAGCATCAGCACCACGCCGATCTCGGCAAAATGCAGGATTGATTCGGCGTCCGTCACCAGCCTCAGACCCCATGGTCCGATAATGCACCCGGCGATGAGATACCCCAGCACCGACCCTAGCCCCAGCCGCACGGCGATGGGGACAATCAGCGCCGCCGATCCAAGATAAATCAGCGCCTGAATCAGCGTATGACTATCCATGATGAACCTCCTGCCACTCGAGCAGACGCTGTTTATAATGACGCGCCTGCGCCTGCAGCGTCTCGTCATCACAGATAAACGTACAGTGCATCGCAAATGGCGGCAGCCATTTGAGGCCGCAATAGAGCGCTGTTGCCTGTAAAGGCTGAGAAAGCACATCAAATCCGGGATGGGAGCCAATATCGAAGTGGTTTTCACCGCCGCCAGTGGTCACAGCCCACATGAGATGCTTACCGTGCAGCGCAGTACCGTCGTGACCGTATGCCCAACCGTGTGCAAGGACCTTATCCATCCACAGCTTGAGTAACGGAGGTGTGCTATACCACTGCATAGGATGCTGCCAGATAATCAACTCTGCGCGCGCCAGGGCTTCCTGTTCAGCGGCAATATCGATATTAAAGTCGGGGTAGAGCTGGTAGAGCGAGCGGATCTCCACGCCCTCCAGCGTCCTTGCCTGTTCAAGCATCCGCTTATTCGCATGCGAATGCTGAGGATAGGGATGCGCATAAATGATGAGAATCATGATTAGCCTGTATCACTGCATTATTGTAATAACAGTGAGTTTAGTCAGTTAATCCACAGGCTAACAGTCAATATTATTGAGCAGATAAATGGAAAAATCTGAGCTAGTTATCCAGTTCGCTCATATCTTTAACCTGATCGCGGTTAATTTGTTCCGTCTTACCTGTTTGCGCGTTTTTGTACGACACCAGGCCGGTATCATCATCAACCTGCGGTTTGCCGTCGGTGACGATGGTTTTACCATCGGTGGTTTTCACCGCCTGATTTGAGGAGCAACCGGCTACGGTAAACAGTGCTGCTGCGGTAAAAATGGAAGTGATCAGAATATGTTTCTGCATGGTGTTCTCCCTGCTTTTCAGTCGTTTTCAGTGATATATCCGTTAACTGTAGGCTAACTGACTGAGTTGCAGGGAAAATACAGAACACTCTTAATAGCCTGCCCTGACCACCGGCTTACTACGAATCGTCATTTGGCTGGTTTGCGCCAGCGTCAGACCTCGCGTTTCCGGGGCGAAAGCGATGGACACGAGCAGGCCTACCAGCGAAATTCCCGCGCCCATCAGCATCACATTACTGATCCCGTATTTGGTGATGAACACCGGCAGCGCCCAGGTTGACACAATGGTGCCGATACGGCTTAACGACATAATCACCCCGACTGCAGAGGCACGAATATCGGTGGGAAACAGTTCGTTCGGGTATAGCCATTGCAGGTTTCCCGGCCCCCCCGAGAAAAACGCGTACACGGCAAACGCCAGCACCACCAGCCATGCGCCCATATCAGGGATTAGCCCCAGCACAGCCAGCGCCAGCGTCATCATAATAAAGCTGCCAATTAACAGCGGTCGACGGCCCGCGCTATTGAGCCAGAACATGGGAGGAATACACCCCAGCATAAAGCACAGGCTGATCACCACATTGCCCAACGCGGCGCTTTTCCCGGCGCCGAGCCCCAGTAGCCCAACAATCTGCGGACCAAAGGTATAAATGGCAAACATCGGGATCACTTGACAGGTCCAGATGGCGGCAACAAACAGGACAAACGGGAAATGTCGGCGATTAAACAACTGAAGGAAACGCGTCTGCTGGGGTGCTTCTTCGTCGAATACCACCGGTTCGCCAAACAGTTTGATCATCATCTCCTCGCACTCTTTCACCCGACCTTTACGCAGCAACCAGCGTGGCGATTCAGGAAGATCGAAACGCCCAATCAGGATCAAAATGCAGGGGATCACCGCGCTGCCCAACATCCAGCGCCATCCGCCCTCAACATCATACAAAAAGTAACCGACCAGATCGGCACAGGTGGCGCCGACATACCACATCGCCGCGATAAAACCGATGGAGAAAGCGCGCTGGCGGGTATTGGAGAACTCGGTAATCATTGAGGTTGCGATCGGGTAATCAGCCCCAATCACCACCCCGATCAGCACCCGCATCACCAACAACTCAACGGGCGAGGAGACAAACATGGTTGCCGCCGATATCACGCCAATGGCGATAATATCGATGATAAACATTTTACGGCGCCCGACCTTATCGGAAATGTAGCCAAACAGCGACGTCCCGACAAACAAACCGGCGAGCGTACCAGCCCCCAGCAGACCAATCCACTCGGCATCCAGTTTCAACGCTGGCGTGAGCTGTTCGAGCGCCACGCCAATCATCACCAGCACATAACCATCCAGAAACGGCCCACCGCTTCCCCACAGCATTATCCGGCGGTGAATAGAGGTAAATTTGATGTCATCAAAGTTCCTGGGCTGCTGCATGGCTATATCCTGTTTTATTTTAACTTAATGCCTGATAACGCCTATCAGGCCTATGAACCGTACCTGTAAGCCGGATAAGGCGAAGCCGCCATCCGGCACCAGGTTTAGCCATAGCGGAACTCCACGCCAAACGTCCCGCGCGGGTATTCCCATTTTTCCAGCGCTGTATCGAGTCCAAGAATTCGACACGTCCCACACTCGAGGCATCCGGCGTAATCAAAGCGTACGCTGCCGTCGTCCTGCTTTTTATACAGTCCAGCCGGGCAGGCCTTAATCAGCACCTCCAGCGCCTGTTTATCAGGATCGGTTTTGAGAATGATGTGTGGGCTGTCTTCATCGACATTGAACTTATTGACGCCCAGTTTGACGTCCACATTGACGGGAGAAGTCATAATACGGTCACTCCTTTCAGGCCATCTTTCATCAGGTTGATGAAGCCCACTTTCTTCGCATGGCGCAGGATTTTTTTACGCATTGGCACCGGGGCGGAACCATCTACGGTGAACAGGTCGCGTGCGATACTGACCGCCATTTCGGGATAAGCGGTAAACATGCGCGGGTTATCAAGAAAAGCGGGCAGCTTTTGATACATACGCATATCACGCATCGGGCCGTCGTCCAGATGCTGACGGTATTCACCCAGCGACTGCTTGCTAAAGTCGTCACGCTTCATGGCTGAAAGCACCGTTTTCGCCGCCGCTTCGCCTGCGGCGATGGCCAAATCCATACCGCGAATAGTAAAGCCGAGGTTCATACACATTCCGGCAGCGTCACCGGCAATCAGTACGCCGTCACCCACCAGTTCTGGCTGCATGTTGATACCGGCTTCAGGTACAACGTGCGCGGCATATTCCACCAGCTTGCCACCGGCGATCAGCGGGGCAACTGCCGGATGCTGTTTGAAATCTTCCAGCATTTGTGGGACCGATTTTTTCGCGTCTTTCAGATGATGAAGACCGCAGACCAGTCCCAGAGAAAGGGTTGTTTCATTCGTATAGAGAAAGCCACCGCCCATCAATCCATCGGTTGGCGATCCGGCAAACAGACAGGCTGCGCCTTCGTTCCCCTGTAACTGGAAACGATCTTCAATCACTGATTTCGGCAATTCGATCAGCTCTTTTACGCCGACGGCAACATGCGATGCCTCGACGCGCTTTGCCATACCCAACTTTTCAGCCAACAGAGAGTTTACGCCATCAGCAAGGAGCACTACCCTGGCCTCCAGAATATCGCCATCGGCTTCCACGCCCACGACTTTACCCTCGCGCTGCACAACGTTATCCACGCGAATACCGGTGATGAGCTGAGCGCCCGCCTCCTCGGCCTGTTCCATCAGCCAGGCATCAAATTTGCTGCGTAAGACGGAATAAGAAACCTGCGACGATGTGGCGTCTTCGCCGTTGCAATAATCAATGGACATCGCCCCTTTATCGGTCATAAAGGCGAGTTTCTCGTGGGTGATGACGCGTTCAATGGGGGCCTGCTCAGCAAAACCGGGAATGATGCGCTCCAGGCTATGCGCATACATGCGCCCACCGGTGACATTCTTCGCGCCAGCAGAATTGCCGCGCTCGATAACCAGCACCTGTGCGCCTTCCCGAGCCAGCACCAGCGCCGCAACCGAACCAGCCAGACCTGCACCCACGATGATGGCATCAAAGATATCTTCGGACATACGTACTCCTGTCAGCGGCAGGACACCTTCGCATCCTGCCCGAAATGGTTTAACGCGCTAAGGCTGCCGTCAGCGCAGGCAGGATCTTCAGCGCATCGCCAACGATGCCGTAATCCGCATACTGGAATATCGGCGCATTTTTATCTTTGTTAATGGCGAAAATCGTCTGTGCGCCGTTGGCGCCGACCATATGTTGGATCTGCCCGGAAATCCCCACCGCCAGATACAGTTCAGGCTTGAGCATCAGGTTGGAGATACCGACGTAGCGTTCGTGTTCCATCCACTTCTCGTTTTCCGCCACCGGACGGGAACAGGCCAGCTCAGCGCCAATCGTCTGGCACAGCGCTTCGGCCAGCGAGATATTTTCTTTGCTGCCGATACCACGTCCCACGCTGACCACCAGGCGAGCCTTGTCGAGGTCGACGCTGTTGCTCTGACGTGCCTGAGTTGCCGTACGAGTCACGGCAACGGCCGGAGCCTGCCACTGTACGGTATGCATCTCGCCGCTGCGGGTAGCATCGGGTTGCTGCGCGTCAAACGTCCCGCTGCTGAGTGTAATCACGGCAAACGGCGAAGCGATTGTTTCCGCCCCTATCGCTAGGCCGCCGTAGACCATATGTTTGACCGCCGCTTTACCATCCTGTACGACGACTGCGCTGGCATCGTTTGAAACTGCAGCTGACAAGCGAAAGCCCAGTTTTGCCGCTAGCAACTTGCCCCGACGCGTATTGGGCAGCAGTACTGCGCCGTCCTCGCTGTGCTGACGAATGGTCTGGGCCATCACATCGGCGTAGTCTTCGACCATACGCTCTTCTGGTTTACCGCTGAGCAACCAGACATGATCTGCCCCCAAATGACATGCCGTCGCGCTGTCTGCATCGCTCAGTACAAACGTGTTAACTTTTTCACCTAAAGCCTGCGCACCTTTCATCAGTTCCGGCAGACGAGAAGGGGTATCGCTGAATACCCAGATACTGGAAAATTTGTTCATAACATCCCCTGATAATTAAATGATTTTGCGAAGATTCTCGACAAACGCGGCAATCTGTTCTTCACCGTCACCTTCAATCACAACGCGCTGACGCTCGCGCTGCTTCGGCGCAGCAACCTGCTGTGCGGAATACGCCTGCACGCTGTTCAGTCCAATGTCTGCAGGCGACCAAACCTGAACCGGTTTTTTCGCCGCGCCAAGAATGGCTTTCATGGAAGGGATTTGTGGGGTGTTGATATCCGTTGAGACCGCGATGACCGCCGGAAGCGGGATGCTCAGTGTTTCGACTTCATCTTCCAGTTCACGCTCTACCGTCAGCGTGCTGTCGGTAAGAGAGAGGATTTTACTCACGCCGTTAATCGTGGGAACGTTCAGTGCTTCGCCCACCAGCAGGCCAACCTGCTGAGCATAGAGATCGGAAGAACCGTCACCACAGATAATTAGATCGAAACCGGCTTTTTGCGCGGCGGCAGCCAACACGGTAGCCGTTTGTTGTGGCAGCGCCTGTTCAAATTGATCGTCAATCACAACAATCAGTTCATCAGGACCACGGGAGAGCACATCTTTGCGCCCTTTTGCATTGGTCAGCGCTTTGCCGCCGACGCTCATGGCCACAACCTGGGCCTCGCCTGCCTGTTGTTTTAACTGGCAAGCTGCTTCGATCGCATTCAGGTCGTACTGGCTGATTTTGCTATCCGCTTTGCTGAAATCGAGTGAACCATCAGCATTATTAATCGCAATATCCTGTTCATCAGGTACGCATTTGTAGCAAGTAATTATCTTCATTGCATCTCCAGAAATCATGAAGGAAACGTATTTATATCGGCGGTGTTAAATACAGATATCACGCTCTTTAATTCGGAAATAAAACCTTAATCACCAATATTGAAAATGTCACACATTGAAATTCGTAACTTTCAATAGTGTTACGCACCTCACCAATATTGAAAGAATTACGACAAATATAAAAATTTTCAATATTGTCTGCGGGTTCAACAATATTGAACGCCAGCCACTTAAAAAAGTTAAAAAATCACAAATAACATACTGATTAACAACAAAAAACAGCATGAATTTAAGCAAATTAACCAGCGTAAAAAAGTGTGACACAGATAACAGAACCACCCGAAATGAATACTCATTATGAGTTACTCACTGAGGCGCCCCAGAGGTTAAAAAGTTATCAACAAATCATTAATAATAAATAAACAAACGATCACACACGGGCACGCTAAATAAATTTCGTTTTCACACTGGAATTCACTTATGAAAAATGAAAAGAGAAAGTCGGGAATTGAACCGAAGGTTTTTTTTCCGCCATTAATAATAGTTGGAATACTTTGTTGGCTAACAGTAAGAGATCTCGATGCCGCTAACGTCGTTATTAATGCGGTATTCAGTTATGTCACCAGTGTCTGGGGCTGGGCATTTGAATGGTATATGGTCGTCATGCTCTTCGGCTGGTTCTGGTTGGTTTTTGGCCCGTATGCCAAAAAGAAATTAGGCGACGAAAAACCGGAGTTTAGTACCGCCAGCTGGATCTTTATGATGTTCGCCTCCTGTACTTCAGCAGCGGTACTGTTCTGGGGCTCCATCGAGATCTACTACTATATCTCCACCCCACCGTTCGCCCTGGAACCCAATTCCACGGGTGCGAAAGAGATAGGTCTGGCTTACAGCCTGTTCCACTGGGGACCGCTGCCATGGGCAACCTACAGCTTCCTTTCCGTGGCCTTCGCCTATTTCTTCTTTGTGCGCAAGATGGACGTCATCCGTCCTAGCTCCACGCTGGTACCATTAGTGGGCGAAAAGCATGCGAAAGGGCTGTTCGGCACCATCGTTGATAACTTCTACCTGGTAGCGCTGATTTTTGCGATGGGTACCAGCCTCGGTCTGGCGACACCGCTGGTAACCGAGTGTATGCAATGGCTGTTCGGTATTCCGCATACACTGCAATTAGATGCCATCATCATTACCTGCTGGATCATTCTGAACGCCATTTGCGTAGCCTGCGGCCTGCAAAAAGGAGTCAGAATCGCCAGCGACGTACGTAGCTACCTGAGCTTCCTGATGCTGGGCTGGGTGTTTATCGTCAGCGGCGCCAGCTTCATCATGAACTACTTTACCGACTCGGTCGGCATGCTGCTGATGTATCTGCCGCGCATGCTGTTCTATACCGATGCCATCGGCAAAGGCGGCTTCCCGCAGGGTTGGACCGTCTTCTACTGGGCATGGTGGGTCATTTACGCCATCCAGATGAGCATCTTCCTGGCACGTATTTCTCGTGGTCGTACCGTACGTGAACTGTGCTTTGGGATGGTGCTGGGCCTGACCGCTTCTACCTGGATCCTGTGGACAGTCCTTGGCAGCAATACCCTGCTGCTGATGGATAAAAACATTCTCAACATCCCACAGCTGATTGAACAACACGGCGTGGCGCGCGCCATTATCGAAACCTGGGCCGCCTTGCCATTCAGCACCGCCACCATGTGGGGCTTCTTCATCCTTTGTTTTATTGCCACCGTCACGCTGATTAACGCCTGCTCTTATACCCTGGCGATGTCCACCTGTCGCGAAGTCCGCGATGGTGAAGAACCACCGCTGTTAGTGCGTATCGGCTGGTCCGTGCTGGTCGGCATCATCGGTATCGTTCTACTGGCGCTGGGCGGGCTGAAGCCAATACAGACCGCGATTATCGCCGGAGGATGCCCGCTGTTCTTCGTCAATATCATGGTGACGCTGTCCTTTATTAAAGACGCCAAAGTGCACTGGAAAGACAAGTAATTCTTATTAACCCAATTGATCAAGAGGCTGAAAGATGGATTTCAACTTAAATGACGAGCAGGAGCTGTTTGTCGCCGGTATTCGTGAACTGATGGCCAGTGAGAACTGGGAAGCTTATTTTGCCGAGTGCGATCGCGACAGCGTCTACCCTGAGCGTTTTGTTAAAGCGCTGGCGGATATGGGCATCGATAGCCTGTTGATTCCGGAAGAACACGGTGGACTGGAAGCGGGTTTTGTCACCGTGGCCGCCGTCTGGATGGAACTCGGCCGCCTGGGCGCGCCAACCTATGTGCTGTACCAGTTACCGGGGGGTTTTAACACCTTCCTGCGTGAAGGGACCCAGGAACAAATCGATAAAATTATGGCGTTCCAGGGAACCGGTAAGCAGATGTGGAACTCTGCGATCACCGAACCGGGAGCGGGATCGGATGTTGGCAGCCTGAAAACCACTTATACACGTAAAAATGGTAAGGTTTATCTTAATGGCAGTAAGTGCTTTATCACCAGTAGTGCCTATACCCCTTACATCGTGGTAATGGCGAGAGATGGCGCATCGCCGGATAAACCTGTTTACACCGAGTGGTTCGTTGACATGAGCAAAGCGGGCATCAAGGTCAACAAACTGGAGAAACTCGGTCTGCGCATGGATAGCTGCTGTGAAATCACCTTTGACGACGTTGAGCTGGACGAGAAAGACATGTTCGGTCGGGAAGGTAACGGTTTCAATCGCGTAAAAGAAGAGTTTGACCATGAACGCTTCCTCGTCGCACTGACCAACTACGGTACGGCAATGTGCGCGTTTGAAGATGCGGCGCGCTACGCCAATCAGCGCGTGCAGTTTGGCGAAGCTATCGGCCGTTTCCAGCTGATTCAGGAGAAGTTTGCGCATATGGCGATCAAACTGAACTCCATGAAAAACATGCTGCTGGAAGCTGCCTGGAAAGCGGATAACGGCACCATTACCTCGGGTGACGCGGCAATGTGCAAATACTTCTGCGCCAACGCGGCATTTGAAGTGGTAGACACCGCCATGCAGGTGCTGGGCGGAGTGGGTATCGCGGGCAATCATCGCATCACGCGCTTCTGGCGTGACCTGCGCGTTGACCGTGTTTCTGGTGGTTCTGACGAAATGCAGATCCTGACGTTGGGTCGTGCGGTATTGAAGCAATACCGTTGATTCGTTCGTTTCGTAGGTCGGATAAGGCGTTAACGCCGCCATCCGGCAATATGCCCGGTGGAGCTGTGCTTACCGGGCATACAAAAAAATGCCAGGAGCAAAATTATGGATCACTTACCAATGCCAACCTTTGGCCCACTTGCCGGGGTACGAGTTGTATTTTCAGGGATCGAGATTGCCGGTCCGTTCGCCGGACAGATGTTCGCCGAATGGGGTGCTGAGGTTATCTGGATTGAAAACGTTGCGTGGGCCGATACCATCCGCGTACAGCCTAACTATCCGCAGCTCTCACGTCGTAACCTACACGCCCTGTCGCTGAATATTTTCAAAGATGAAGGTCGGGAAGCATTTCTGAAGCTAATGGAAACCACCGATATCTTCATTGAAGCCAGTAAAGGCCCGGCCTTTGCTCGTCGCGGAATTACTGATGAAGTGCTGTGGGAACATAACCCGAAACTGGTAATCGCCCACCTTTCCGGCTTCGGCCAGTTTGGGACCGATGAGTACACTAATCTTCCGGCATATAACACTATCGCGCAGGCGTTCAGCGGCTATCTGATCCAAAACGGCGACGTTGATCAGCCGATGCCTGCTTTCCCGTACACCGCCGATTACTTCTCAGGAATGACCGCAACGACAGCGGCGCTGGCTGCCCTGCACAAAGTACGCGAAACGGGCAAAGGTGAAAGCATTGATATCGCCATGTACGAAGTCATGCTGCGTATGGGTCAGTACTTCATGATGGATTACTTTAACGGCGGCGAAATTTGCCCACGCATGACCAAAGGCAAAGATCCGTATTACGCTGGCTGCGGCCTGTATAAATGCGCCGATGGTTATATCGTCATGGAGCTGGTAGGCATCACACAAATCAATGAATGCTTCAAAGATATCGGCCTCGCCCATATTCTTGGTACGCCAGAAGTCCCGGAAGGTACCCAGCTTATCCATCGCGTGGAATGCCCTTATGGCCCGCTCGTGGAAGAGAAACTGGATGCGTGGTTGGCAACGCACACCATCGCCGAAGTGCAGGCGCGCTTTGCAGAGCTGAATATCGCCTGCGCGAAGGTACTGACCATTCCGGAACTGGAAGGCAACCCGCAGTACGTTGCTCGTGAATCTATTACTCAGTGGCAAACGATGGATGGTCGCACCTGCAAAGGACCGAATATCATGCCGAAATTTAAAAACAACCCGGGGAAAATCTGGCGTGGCATGCCGTCACATGGCATGGATACCGCCGCCATTCTGAAAAACATTGGTTATAGCGAAGCAGACATAAATGAGCTGGTCGGCAAAGGCCTGGCCAGAGTTGAGGAATAAACGTGACGCGCTGACCCGCGAGTGGGTTAGCGCTCACGCCTGATTTCAGTGGATAAAGCAATATGGATATCGTTGGCGGACAAAACTTACGTCAGATGTGGGACGACCTGGCCGGGGTGTACGAAGATAAAACGGCGTTAATTTTCGAATCCTGCGAAGGAAACGTTCGGCAGTTTAGCTATGCCTCGCTCAATGAAGAGATTAACCGCACGGCGAACCTTTTCCATTCCTTAGGGATCCGCAAAGGCGACAAGGTCGCGTTGCATCTTGATAACTGTCCGGAATTCATCTTTTGCTGGTTTGGGCTGGCAAAAATTGGCGCCATTATGGTGCCGATTAATGCCCGATTACTGGGCGAAGAAAGCGCCTGGATCCTGCAAAACAGCCATGTGAGCCTGTTAGTCACCAGTGCCCAGTTTTATCCTATGTATCGCCAGATACGGCTGGAAAATACGACTCCGCTTAATCATATTTGCCTGATTGGCGAGCAACTTCCGGTTGACGACGGCGTGAGCCACTTTACCCAACTGCAAGCCCGCCAGTCGACTACGCTGTGTTATACGCCCGCGTTATCCACTGATGATACGGCAGAAATTCTGTTTACCTCTGGCACCACCTCACGACCTAAAGGGGTAGTGATTACCCACTACAACCTGCGATTTGCCGGCTATTACACCTCCTGGCAAATCGCCCTGCGTGATGACGACGTCTACATGACGGTGATGCCCGCTTTTCATATCGACTGTCAGTGTACGGCAGCCATGGCGGCATTCTCTGCAGGCAGCACCTTTGTGCTGTTGGAGAAGTACAGCGCCAGGGCGTTCTGGGATCAGGTACGTAGATACCAGGCGACGGTCACCGAATGCATTCCGATGATGATCAGAACCCTGATGGTACAACCCGCGGCCCCAACGGACAGACAGCATCGCCTGCGCGAAGTGATGTTCTATCTCAATTTATCCGAGCAGGAAAAAGACGCCTTTACCGAACGCTTTGGCGTCAGGTTGCTGACGTCCTACGGTATGACCGAAACCATCGTTGGCATTATTGGCGATCGCCCAGGAGACAAACGGCGTTGGCCCTCTATAGGTCGCGTGGGTTTTAGCTATGAAGCCGAAATCCGTGACGATCAAAACCGTCCCCTGCCCGCCGGAGAAATTGGCGAAATCTGCATTAAAGGCGTGCCGGGCAAAACTATCTTCAAAGAGTACTATGCGCAGCCGGAGGCTACCGCCAAAGCGCTGGAACCTGAGGGTTGGTTACATACCGGAGATTCGGGTTACCAGGATGCGGACGGATTTTTTTATTTCGTCGACAGGCGCTGCAACATGATTAAACGCGGCGGGGAAAATGTCTCCTGCGTCGAGCTGGAAAATATTATTTCTGCGCACCCGAAAATTCAGGACATTGTGGTTGTCGGTATAAAAGATTCGATCCGTGATGAAGCCATTAAAGCATTTATCGTGCTCAATGAAGGTGAAACATTAAGCGAAGCTGAGTTCTTTAGCTTCTGCGAAAACAATATGGCGAAATTCAAGGTTCCCTCGTTTATGGAGATCAGAACCGACCTGCCACGCAATTGTTCAGGAAAAATAATCAAAAAAAATCTGAAATAACCCTTCCGGCTGGAATTCCTCCTGCCGGGAAATTTATTTATCTGGAGATGAACTATGAGTGAATCATTACATCTGACCCGTAATGGCCCGATCCTGGAAATTACTCTCGATCGTCCTAAAGCCAACGCTATTGACGCAAAAACCAGTTTTGCCATGGGGGAAGCTTTTCTTCATTTTCGTGACGACCCGGAATTACGCGTCGCGATTATCACCGGCGGCGGTGAGAAATTCTTTTCTGCGGGCTGGGACTTAAAAGCAGCGGCCGAAGGTGAAGCGCCTGATGCCGACTTTGGCCCCGGCGGTTTTGCTGGTTTAACCGAAATTTTCGACCTCGATAAGCCGGTTATCGCCGCAGTTAACGGCTATGCGTTTGGTGGCGGTTTTGAGCTGGCGCTGGCAGCGGATTTTATCGTCTGTGCGGAAAATGCCAGCTTTGCGCTACCAGAAGCCAAACTGGGGATCGTACCTGACAGCGGCGGCGTACTGCGTCTGCCTAAACTGCTGCCACCGGCTATCGTCAACGAAATGGTGATGACAGGCAGACGAATGAGCGCAGAAGAAGCGCTGCGTTGGGGTATCGTCAACCGCGTTGTCAGCCAGAGCGAGCTGATGGATAGCGCGCGCGAACTGGCGCAGCAGTTGGTGAATAGCGCCCCGCTTGCTATCGCCGCACTGAAAGAAATTTATCGTGCGACCAGTGAAATGCCGGTAGAAGAAGGCTACCGTTACATCCGCAGCGGAGTACTGAAGCACTATCCGTCGGTGCTGCACTCAGAAGATGCGCTCGAAGGACCTCAGGCATTTGCAGAAAAACGCGATCCGGTGTGGAAAGGACGCTGATAACCGATGAGCTATTACGCCTTTGAAGGCCTGATTCCGGTAGTGCATCCAGAGGCGTATGTTCATCCCAGCGCCGTGTTGATTGGTGATGTGATCGTGGGAGCTGGCGTCTACGTCGGCCCACACGCCTCACTGCGCGGTGACTATGGTCGCCTGATTCTGGAGGCGGGTTCTAACTTGCAGGATGGCTGCATCATGCATGGTTATTGCGACACTGACACCATCGTGCATGAAAATGGGCACATCGGCCACGGTGCAATCCTGCACGGTTGCGTGGTGGGCAGGGACGCGCTGATCGGCATGAACAGTGTAATTATGGACGGCGCGGTGATTGGCGAAGAGAGCATTGTCGCCGCCATGAGCTTTGTCAAAGCCGGATTTCAGGGGGAAGCAAGGCAACTGCTGGTCGGTTCACCTGCTCGCGTACTGCGTGAAGTCACTGACCAGGAACTGCACTGGAAGCGACTGAACACTAAAGAGTATCAGGACCTTGCGGTCCGCTGCCGGGCAGGTTTACGTGAAACGCAGCCATTAACGCAGGTCGAAGAAAACCGGCCGCGCCTGAAAGGCACGACGGACGTGAAACCCAAATCAGCCCAGTAATCTATGCCGGATGCGCTAACGCTTATCCGGCCTACGAATCAATCACCGTTAACGCTACCATCAGGTAAGCGAATCATTAGCGACGCATACTTTTTGACAGCATCATCTGCCATTTCTGCTCACGGTTGAGCTCTGTTGGCGGAACGCCAGACAGTCGCGGCGTTTTCGCCACACTCACCTTTTTTTCCTGCAAATTGTGGCTCAATCGGTTGTAGAGGTGGGAATCAATACTGATGACTTTCACCAGACGCTGGCACTGGCAGCCCCGGCCTGCAATCTGATTAGGGATCATCTTAACTTCACAAACAATTTCTCCCACTTCCGACAAAATATAAGAGAGCGTATTAATTGCCTTGCAGTGTTCAATATCAAAATGGCGGGAAATTTCCTTTGCGGTGATCCAACGATCTTCAGCCATCATCCAGTCAGCAATTAACAAATAAAGCGGTCTTTCAACATATTTTTCACACATAAGCACACCATTTCACAAATTAAAAATCTGGCTACGGCCTGTCCAAATTAATAAAAACTAAGCCATATTAAAATTGTGGATATAAAAGATAGTATGCGACTTGAATGTTGATTAGTGTGAGCAATATCGTGCTTATTACATTGAAAATGTGGTTATGAAACTGCATTTGGCCAGGAATGACCTTACGAGAGGTAAAAAAGGGTTTCTTTACAGAAACCCTTTCAAGATAATATTACAGGTCCGGTTAACGCAATTATCACCGGCCCCTTTGCTTATGCCTTTTTGATCTGCGCGTGCATTTCCTGCACCGAGGTCACCTTCTCAGTGGCATCGGCATTCAGCGCCATCGCCGTCGCGAAACCGCCGTTCAAAGTGGTGTCATAATGCACTTTGTACTGCAGCGCGCTGCGGCGAATCAGCTTAGAGTCTTCAATCGCCTGACGACCTTCGGTGGTGTTGATGATGTAAGTGTACTCGCCATTCTTGATACGATCCTGAATGTGCGGACGCCCTTCATGCACCTTGTTCACCAGACGTGGGTTGATACCCGCTTCGCCCAGCACAATTGCCGTGCCGTGCGTTGCATCCAGCTCAAAACCAAACTTCAGCAGCTTCGCCGCCAGGTCAACCACGCGCTCTTTATCGCCTTCGCGAACGGAGAGCAGTGCACGACCCTGTTTTTTCATGGTGGAGCTGCTGCCCAGCTGTGCCTTGGCGAACGCTTCTGCGAAGGTACGACCCACGCCCATCACTTCCCCGGTAGAGCGCATTTCAGGCCCTAACAGCGGGTCAACGCCCGGGAACTTGTTGAACGGCAACACCACTTCTTTTACCGAGTAGTATGGCGGGATAACTTCTTTGGTGACGCCCTGCTGTGCCAGCGTTTTTCCGACCATTACGCGCGCCGCGACTTTCGCCAACGGTACACCCGTTGCTTTGGAGACGAATGGAACGGTACGTGCCGCACGCGGGTTGACTTCAATCAGGTAAACTTCGTTATTCTTCACCGCAAACTGGACGTTCATCAGACCGCGAACCTGCAGTTCGAAGGCCAGTTTCTGCACCTGCTGGCGCATTACATCCTGAATTTCCTGGCTCAGCGTGTACGCAGGCAGAGAACATGCGGAGTCACCAGAGTGTACGCCCGCCTGTTCGATGTGCTCCATGATGCCGCCAATCAGCACCATTTCGCCGTCGCAGATAGCATCCACGTCCACTTCAACCGCATCATCAAGGAAACGGTCCAGCAGCACCGGTGCATCGTTAGACACGCTGACCGCAGTCTGGAAGTAGCGACGCAGGTCGGCTTCGTCATAGACGATTTCCATCGCGCGACCACCGAGAACGTAGGATGGGCGCACCACCAGCGGGTAACCAATTTCTTTCGCCTTCTCAACAGCCTGTTCAATGGCCGTCACGGTGGCGTTCGCCGGTTGTTTCAGCTTCAGACGGTCAACCGCGTGCTGGAAGCGCTCACGGTCTTCCGCACGGTCAATGGCATCCGGGCTGGTACCGATTACCGGCACGCCTGCTGCTTCCAGCGCGCGCGCCAGCTTCAGCGGAGTCTGGCCACCGTACTGCACAATAACGCCTTTCGGCTTCTCGATGCGCACGATTTCCAGTACGTCTTCCAACGTTACCGGCTCGAAGTACAGACGGTCGGAGGTGTCGTAGTCGGTAGAAACGGTTTCCGGGTTACAGTTGACCATGATGGTCTCAAAACCATCTTCGCGCAGTGCCAGCGAGGCGTGTACGCAGCAGTAGTCAAACTCGATGCCCTGACCGATACGGTTTGGACCGCCGCCCAGCACCATGATTTTATCGCGGTCGACGGACGGATTTGCTTCACACTCATCTTCATAAGTGGAGTACATGTAGGCGGTGTCGGTGGCAAATTCTGCTGCGCAGGTATCCACGCGCTTGTAGACCGGATGCAGATTGTACTGGTCACGCAGTTTGCGAATTTCCGCTTCGCGAACGCCGGCCAGTTTCGCCAGACGCGCATCGGCGAAACCTTTACGTTTCAGCATGCGCAGGAAGTCAGCGTCGAGGCCGTTGATGCCAAGGTCGGCTACTTTTTCTTCCAGGCGTACCAGTTCTTCAATTTGCACCAGGAACCAGCGGTCGATGTTGGTCAGGTTGAACACGCCGTCGACTGACAGGCCCGCGCGGAAGGCATCGGCGATATACCAGATACGCTCTGCGCCCGCGTCTTTCAGCTCGCGGCGAATTTTGGTCAGCGCTTCAGGATCGTCCAGGCTTACTTTCGGGTCGAAGCCGGTCGCGCCCACTTCCAGACCACGCAGCGCTTTCTGCAGCGATTCCTGCTGGGTACGGCCAATCGCCATCACTTCACCGACAGATTTCATCTGCGTGGTCAGACGGTCGTTAGCGCCAACGAATTTCTCGAAGTTGAAACGGGGAATTTTCGTCACAACGTAGTCGATGGACGGCTCAAACGAAGCCGGAGTGCGGCCGCCAGTGATGTCGTTCATCAGCTCGTCGAGTGTGTAACCTACCGCCAGCTTGGCAGCGACTTTAGCAATCGGGAAGCCGGTTGCTTTGGATGCCAGCGCTGAGGAGCGGGACACGCGCGGGTTCATCTCAATAACAATCAGACGACCGTTTTTCGGGTTTACCGCAAACTGGACGTTAGAGCCGCCGGTTTCCACGCCGATTTCACGCAGTACCGCCATCGAGGCGTTACGCATGATTTGATATTCTTTGTCGGTTAACGTCTGGGCTGGCGCCACAGTGATGGAGTCACCGGTATGGATGCCCATCGCGTCGAAGTTTTCGATGGAGCAGACGATGATGCAGTTGTCGTTTTTATCACGAACCACTTCCATCTCGTACTCTTTCCAGCCAATCAGCGATTCATCAATCAGCAGTTCGTTGGTTGGGGAAAGGTCCAGACCGCGTTCACAGATTTCTTCGAACTCTTCACGGTTGTAGGCGATACCGCCGCCAGTGCCGCCCATGGTGAAGCTAGGGCGAATAATGCACGGGAAGCCAACGTCAGCGGCAACTGCCAGCGCTTCTTCCATGGTGTGAGCGATGCCTGAACGCGCGGTGTCGAGACCAATCTTCTTCATCGCGATATCGAAGCGACGACGGTCTTCCGCTTTATCAATGGCATCCGCCGTTGCGCCAATCATGGTCACACCGAACTCAGCCAGTACGCCCTGGCGCTCCAACTCCAGCGCGCAGTTCAGCGCTGTCTGGCCGCCCATGGTTGGCAGCACCGCATCCGGGCGCTCTTTCTCAATAATTTTGCGTACCACTTCCCAATGAATCGGCTCGATATAGGTGGCATCGGCCATTTCCGGGTCGGTCATGATGGTTGCCGGGTTAGAGTTCACCAGAATAACGCGGTAACCCTCTTCACGCAGGGCTTTACACGCCTGTGCGCCGGAATAGTCAAACTCACACGCCTGACCGATAACAATCGGACCCGCGCCCAGAATCAGGATACTTTTTATGTCTGTACGTTTTGGCATGGCTCTTTTACTCCTGATTATTTCGCGGACTGACGGTATTGCTCAATTAACTCGATAAAGTGGTCGAACAGCGGTGCGGCATCGTGCGGACCCGGGCTCGCTTCCGGGTGCCCCTGGAAACTGAACGCCGGTTTGTCGGTGCGATGAATCCCTTGCAGGGTGCCGTCGAACAGCGACTTGTGGGTCACGCGCAGGTTAGCCGGCAGCGTGGTTTCATCAACCGCAAAACCGTGGTTCTGCGCGGTAATCATCACCACATTTTTATCAATGTCTTTTACCGGGTGGTTACCGCCGTGATGGCCGAACTTCATCTTGATGGTCTTCGCACCGCTCGCCAGCGCCAGCAACTGATGGCCGAGGCAGATGCCAAATACCGGAATATCGGTTTCGAGGAACTTTTGAATTGCCGTGATCGCGTAATCACACGGTGCCGGGTCACCAGGGCCGTTAGACAGGAAGATACCGTCCGGATTCATCTTCAGAACGTCTTCAGCGGAGGTTTTCGCTGGAACCACCGTCAGGCGGCAGCCGCGGTCCGCTAACATACGCAGAATGTTACGTTTAGCGCCGAAATCGTACGCCACAACGTGGAACGGCAGTTCATCGGTAGATTTGGCTTCCGGCAGGTCACCGGCCAGCGTCCAACTACCTTGCGTCCAGCTATACGGCTCCGCGGTGGTGACTTCTTTCGCAAGGTCCATACCATTGAGGCCCGGGAATGCTTTCGCTTTTTCCAGCGCCAGCGCGGCATCCGGGTTATCGCCCGCAATGATGCAACCGTTTTGTGCGCCTTTTTCACGCAGCAAACGCGTCAACTTACGGGTATCAATATCAGCAATCGCCACAATGTTATGGCGCTTGAGGTAGGAAGAGAGGTCTTCGGTATCGCGGAAGTTGCTGGCAATCAGCGGCAGGTCGCGGATGACCAGGCCTTGCGCATGTACCTGAGAAGATTCAGCATCGGCTTCATTGGTGCCGACATTTCCGATATGAGGATAAGTAAGAGTGACGATTTGGCGGGAATAGGAAGGATCAGTGAGGATTTCTTGATAACCGGTCATTGAAGTATTGAAAACGACTTCCCCAACCGCCGAACCTGTTGCCCCTATGGCCCGACCGTGAAACTGGGTTCCGTCTTCCAGAACCAATAGCGCTGACTTAATCAAAACACCCTCCAGAGAATATTCACTCACTTTATTTGCATATTAATTCATTTACACATCATGAATCAATGCAAATTTGCTTACCTATGGATTTCTGGCAAACGGCGGCATTCTAGAGACAGCCCACGTAAAAGTCTACCCAAAAGGACATTTTTTATTATTATTTTACGCCACTGGGATAAATCACACGATTTAACAGGCAAAAAGATCAGCTAACTTGGGATGGAAAACGCTTGCGGCAGATAAAGAGTGTAAAAACAGGAAGTGCGATAGTAAAAAGTGGACCATTTGGTCAAAATTCACATTCAGATAACAAAACACCACCACAAAAAACTGGTAAAATCGCATTTAAATTAAAAACAACACTCAAACACTAAAAATCAAAGGGCAATAAAATATTGCCCCATGTAATCAATTAATTATGATTACAATAACCACATCACGAAGGGTAGTAAAAGCTATAAATTACGTAAATTAAGCACATCTTTCATATCAAAAAGACCATTTGACTTTGATTTCAGCCAAATTGCCGATCTCACCGCACCGTTAGCAAAGGTCATGCGACTGGACGCCTTGTGCGTAATCTCAATACGCTCGCCAATATCGGCGAACATCGCGGTGTGTTCCCCGACGATATCCCCCGCTCGTACCGTGGCAAAACCGATCGTGCCCGGTACGCGCTCGCCAGTGTAACCCTCACGGGAATAGACTGCGCAGTCTTTCAGATCTTTATCCAGCGCCCCAGCAATCGCCTCGCCCATGGCCAGCGCAGTGCCTGACGGCGCATCCACCTTGTGGCGGTGGTGCGCTTCGATAATCTCAATATCGGTGTAATCACCCATCACTTTCGCCGCCTTCTCCAGTAGCTTCAGCATGACATTCACACCCACGCTAAAGTTCGCGGCGAAAACAATAGCAATCTCCTGCGCGGCATCGCGAATAGCCTGTTTACCTATGTCATCAAAGCCGGTGGTGCCAATCACCATCCCTTTACCGTGCTGGCGGCAAAACGCCAGATGCGCCAGCGTGCCTTCCGGGCGGGTAAAATCGATGAAAACATCGAAATCATCTTTCACCGCTTCAAGGCTACTTTGTACGGTTACGCCCGTTTTCCCGGCTCCCGCCAACTCTCCTGCATCGCTTCCTAATAAGGAAGAACCGTCACGCTCCAGCGCCGCGCCGAGCTGTACGCCATCCATGCCGAGAGTGGCCTGAATCAACTGACGCCCCATGCGTCCTCCGGCTCCCGCGATGGCAACGCGGATTTGTGCATCATGCATAGCTATTCTCTTTTGTTAATTTTACGTAAATCGTTTTCAGATTAACCAGCGCATCGCTGCGCCGCCAGCCCAAAACGTCGATAATTAGAATTTAATGATAAACAGGCAGAGATATCAGTAAAAGGCATGACGATCAGCAAAAACCACATGATTCTCTGACTACCAGCGCAGGTGGCAGAATAATGCGTTTCGGTGGTTCGTCATTTCCCTGAATGCGGCTATAAAGCAGCTCTCCAGCCTTGCGACCAATCTCTTTTGCGGCCACTGAGACGGTAGTAAGCGCTGGTTGCACCAGCGCCGCTTCGGTGATGTCATCGAATCCCACCAGCGCAAAATCGCGCCCCGGTTCACGCCCCATTTTACGTAATGCCTGCATGACCCCAAGCGCTACGATGTCCTGATAACAAACGGCGGCGGTAATTTGCGGGAAACGCAGAAAAAGAGACTCCGCCGCTTTTGCGCCGTCAATTTGGCTGGCCTGCGTGGCGACTATCCATTCCGGATTCGGTGATATCCCCTGCTCCAGCAACGTGCTGGTGAAGCCACCGATACGCTGTGCCCGGCTACCTGAACTTGGGCTCCCCCCAATAAACGCAATATTCTTATGCCCCATTCTGACTAAATGAGTAGTGGCCATTTGCGTACCAAGAAAGTTATCCGTTCCCACAAAATCAAAATCAGGATCGCTGAGGGGGCGGACCACCATGATGGCAGGAATATTGCGCCTTTTCAGTGCTTCAAAAAAGGATGTCGGTGTTTCGCGCGCCGCGCAGAGCACCATCCCGCAGGCATTATTGCGCATTAATGAGTCGACAAATTTTTGCTGCCGTTCTCCTGACTCTTCGCTGTTTGCCAGAAACAGCAGCAGGTCATGCCGCTCCATCTCATGGCTTAGCCCTGCTGTCATCTCACCATAAAAAGGGTTAGTAATGTCGTGTAACAACAATCCAACCTGATTACTGCTCCGGTTACGCAGATTAGCAGCGGTTTGATTATAAACGTAGCCAGCATCGTCCAGCGCTTTAAGTACCCGGTCACGTGTTGCCTGAGAAATGCGTCCCCGGTTACGCAGCACCATTGAAACGGTTGCCGTGGACACTCCCGCGCGTTCAGCAACCTGCGCCAGCGTGACTGTGGTCATGACTTCTCCTGTTTTTTTCAAAGGTTAATCGAATAACCGAAATAATGCCTTTTTACGTGTGATTCACATCACGCCAGCGTGCTTTTCATCGCACTGGTTTCAGATTATGGCGGGTTAATCGCGTTAACCACACTATGAAAATAAGGTTAATCGATTAATCTTAAATAAGCCAACACGGAGACAGAAAATGCATACAACTTATAATAAATTCCCTGAGGTTACCGTTCAGGGCTATGACAACCACGCCTGGCAGGGGTGGTCGTCGATCCATTCAGTGCTTAACGCCAGAGTTTCTGATGCAGCAAAAACCGTATTGATCGTCGATTGCTATCCGGGCGTGCGGCTTGATGAGCTGGAGCAACAGCTCGTTACGACGTTAGATGCCGCACTGGTGCTGAATATTGAATCCGCCCGCCGCGATGAGCAGGCCCTGCATCATTTACTGGCGCGCAACCTGACCGACGATCGCGTATTTGGTGTTCTCTCCTGCCACCATCTGGATGAGTTTTTTGATAGCAATAAACTCCGCCAGCTCCGCCAACAAATTGATGCCGTTACCGAAGGGCTTGTCGTGGTGTACGGCTCTGGCGCTGCGCTGGCACATTCTGGTGACATACTGGTTTATGCCGATCTTCCCCGTTGGGAAATTCAACAGCGTATGCGCCATGACGGGCTGGGAAACTGGGGGGCAGAAAACCAGGATGAAGATATTCTTCGTCGTTACAAACGTGCTTTTTTCATTGAATGGCGGGTATTCGACAGACACAAAACACCGTTACTCAAACGCGCCGATTATTTGCTTGATACCACGGTAGAAGGTAATCCCGCGATGGTCAGCGGTGACGCGCTACGCGCTGGCCTGCAACAAACAACCGAACAACCGTTTCGCGTTGCCCCTTTCTTTGACCCTGGCGTCTGGGGCGGCCAATGGATGAAACAACACTTCGATCTCGATCCCTCAGCCCCCAATTACGCGTGGTGTTTTGATTGCGTGCCCGAGGAAAACAGCCTGTTACTGCGTTTTGGCAACGTGCGGATCGAGATCCCTTCTCAGGACCTGGTATTAACTTATCCGCGCCCCCTGCTGGGTGAAAAAGTTCACGCGCGCTTTGGCGCGGAATTCCCGATCCGTTTTGACTTCCTTGACACCATTGGCGGGCAGAATTTGAGCTTCCAGGTTCATCCGCTCACCGAATACATACAGCAGCAGTTTGGTATGCACTATACCCAGGATGAGAGCTATTACATTCTCGAAGCCGAACCGGGGGCCGTGGTGTATCTCGGGACAAAAACTGGGATCGCACCGCAGGATATGCTCGATGATCTCCGGGCCGCAGGACGTGGCGAAAAAATCTTTGATGATGAGCGATTCGTGAATCAGATCCCCGCGCATAAACATGATCACTTCCTGATCCCCGCCGGCACCGTACATTGCTCGGGAGCAGGAACCATGGTGCTGGAGATCAGCGCAACACCTTATATTTTCACCTTCAAGCTGTGGGACTGGGGTCGTTTAGGCTTAGACGGCTTACCGCGCCCAGTGCATCTTGATCACGGTCAGCAGGTTATTGACTGGCAGCGCGACACGCAATGGGTGCACGACAACCTGATCAACCGTATTGAACCCATCGCTGAAGGTGACGGTTGGCGGGAAGAAAGAACCGGGATGCACGAACGCGAATTTATCGAAACGCGTCGCCACTGGTTTACGGCGCCCGTCACTCACCATACCCATGGCGGCGTCAACGTCCTGAACCTGGTCGAAGGCGCGCAGGCCGTTGTCGAAAGCCCGAACGGCGCATTTCCCCCGTTCGTCGTCAACTATGCAGAGACCTTTATCATCCCAGCCGCCGTAGGAGAGTATCGCATTTCGCCTTTTGGCAAAGGCATCGGTCAACAGCTCGCCACGATTAAAGCCTGGGTTAGAGGATAAGCGCATGATTAACGTTATTGTTGCCACCCATGGTCCCCTGGCGGAAGCGCTTCTCGCCAGCGGTCGTATGGTTTATGGAGAATTACCGCACGTTTTCCCCGTCACGCTGAGTGAACAGGCGGGTATCGAAGGGTTTAAACAGACGTTCACCCAGGTTCTCGCGAGTGCGGGAAAAGACGCTGACGGCGTTCTGGTGCTGTGTGACATGCAAAGCGGTACGCCGTGGAATGTCGCCTGCCATCATGCGTTTTCTGCACAAACGGTTCCTCCCGTTGCTGTCGTCGCGGGCGTTAATTTCCCGATGCTGTTACAAAGTGAGGAGATCTGCCATTTAACGGATGTTCATGCCGCAGCCGTCGAGCTGTTGGCGTTAACAGTACCCACGCTGATTAAAGCCGCCCCGGTTTTATCCGTTCAGTCCGACGATTTTTAAAGGAAACCATTATGAGTATTTCTTTTGTACGTATCGATGACCGCGTAATTCATGGGCAGCTCGTGACACGTTGGGCCAAAGAGCTGCCCTGTGACGGGATTGTCGCTATAGACGACGCCGTCGCGGCCGACCCTCTGCTCTCCTCGGTGATGAAAGGCGCCGTACAGGACACTAAAGTCTGGTTATTTGATACGGCTACCGCGATTGAAAAATTGCCGAAAGTCATTGCCAGCGAAAAGCGTTATTTCGTCATTGGCAAATCTCCCGTCACGCTCAAGCGCATTGAAGAAGCGGGTATCAGCCTGAAAAATGCCAACGGCAAGATTAATGTGGGTCCAATGAGTGCTCGTGCTGATACTACCACCATCGGCCCGAATCAGTCGGTCAACGGGGATGAAATTGCCGCCTTTGACTGGCTGACGCAGCATGGACATCTGGTTGAGTTTCGCCTGGTTCCTGATGCCAGTAGCTACAGCTGGCAGGACGCACGCCAGAAGCTGAAATAAGGAGCGTACGATGATTATCGAAGCTACGTTGATTGGCATACTTTGCTATCTCGGCGCCCTCAGCAGCCCCTGGCTTCTGGGACTGACCGGCGGCTGGTATCTGATCACCCGCCCACTGATTTCCGGAATGTTGGTCGGGATTATCCTCGGCGACATTAAAACCGGAATCATGATTGGCGTCGCGGTTCAGGCAGTGTATATCGCGATGGTAACGCCCGGCGGTTCGATGCCGGCCGATCTCAACTTTGTTGCTTACCCGGCAATTGCTTTAGGTATCCTTTCAGGAAAAGGCCCCGAGGTTGCGGTCGCGCTGGCAGCCACCATCGGTATAGCCGGAACCATTTTGTTTAACGCGATGATGGTACTGAATTCCTTCTGGAATCACCGGGCAGATGTGGCGCTGGAACGAGGCGACGAACGCGGTATTTACCTGAACAGCGCCATCTGGCCACAGGTAACAAACTTTGTCCTGCGTTTTGTACCGACCTTTATTGCAGTCTACTTTGGGGCGCAATACATCAGCGGTTTTATGGACAGTTTGCCGAAAATTGTCTTGTCGACGATGAACGTACTGGGCGGCATTTTACCCGCCGTCGGGATCGCGATTTTGCTGAAACAGATCATCAAAAACTACACCATGTTGATCTACTTTCTCGTGGGTTTTGTCTGCATCGTCTTTTTAAAACTCAACATGGTCGCGCTGGTGATCGTCGGTTCGCTGTTGGCGTTGATCCATTACAACTACAAACCGGAACCACAGCAGACCGCGAATGCAAAGTCGGTTGTGGATGATGATGAGGATGAATTCTGATGGAAGAACGTACACTTACGCGTAAAGATCTTCGCCGCTGCTGGCGTGCATGGATGATGCACAACTTGTCATCGATGAGCTTTGAACGTCTGGAATCTTTTGGCTTTTGTCTGAGCATGCTTCCGGTGGCAAAAAAACTCTATCCCGATCCAGCCCAACGTACTGAAATGCTGCGCCGCCACGCCTCGTTCTATAATACGGAACCTCAGATTGGCGCAATCGTAAATGGCATGGTGCTGGGGCTGGAGGAGAAAAAAGCGAACGGTGAGCCGATCGATGGCGAGACCATTAACACCCTGAAGGTTGGCCTGATGGGCCCGATCGCCGGGATCGGCGATTCCATGATCCCTGGGATGTTGATCCCTATCCTGCTCAGTATCGGCATGGCCCTGGCGGCCGGCGGTAACATTCTGGGACCGCTGTTTTATACCGTTGCCTGGCTGGCCATCATCATTCCTGGTTCGTGGTTCCTGTTTCTGAAAGGTTACAAAATGGGATCTGGCTCGGTGGAAATGCTGGTGAGTAGCAAATCTGCCCGCCTGCGTGAAGCGTTATCGCTGCTGGGAGTATTTGTCATGGGGGGCGTAGCGGCAAGCTACGTGAAGCTTGGCACCGGGCTGGAATTTATCACTAAAGATGGGGTGAACATTCACGTTCAGCAGATGCTGGACGGTATCTTCCCGCAGTTACTGCCGCTGGTTGTGGTACTTGGCACCTGGTATCTGATGGCCAAGCGCGGTGTATCACCAGTGAAAGCGATGATTTTACTGCTGATTCTGGCCGCTCTTGGCGTCGCTACGGGCCTGTTTGCGGGTTAATACACAGAAAACATTACAACCGGGGCGATGCCCCGGTTTTTTATGGATGAAAATTTTGCCACAGCTCGGGGTGTTTGTCCGGACGCGAGATAAATTGAAAGCGCGCTGGATCCTCGATGAATTGCTGGTAAACAGGCGCGGAAGTAATCGAGAACTCCGTATATTGCCGGGGCGTTACGGCCTGCAGTCGTCCGGGAATATAACGGGGATTATGCTGCCAGATAATGTTGTTGCCCTGCAGTAGCGGATACCATGCCAATCCTTTATGTGCACGCACGGCGTCGTACTCAAAACCATATTCACGATCGCACCACGCGCCAAAGGTTAATGGTACATCCGGGTCTGCGGAGATGGTCGCATGTCCCCAGCCGGGCGGTACCAGCACTTTCTCTCCCGGTCCGGCAATGACGGCAAAACACCGGCCAGGGTCATCCTCAACATATTCCTGCATATAAATGATCGCTTTTCCCTGCCAGATTTCGTAAAGCTCCGGCGGAGACCAGCCGCTGTGCTGACTGATACGATGAACATGTCCCTGACTACGCACCGGTTCTTTCCCCAACCTTCCCGCTGCATAGGTCACCACGCCAAACAGCAGCATCCGCTTTTTCAATTCTTCGCGATCCTGCATTCGCGCAACATCCATCGCAATGGCATACACCTCCTGCGGTCCTTCACAGTGCGGATCGCGCAGCGAGGCACGAATGTGATCGAGTTGACGAATCTCTGGCATCGGTCCGGTAACGTCGTCCCCATAGCTAAAACCAAGTGGGTGATGATGGACCGTCATATCCAGGCCGTAAGAATGTGCTAAGTCAGCCATTCTGTACCTCCTTCGCCTGGACCGTCTTATTCTCCTCAAAGACTCTTATTCTGAAGCCCCTAGTGAGCGCCGCATAATCATGACCCGCAATTCCTGGCCATACGGCGAGCGCCGACAGCACCTCTTCCCCGGTGTTGATTAACCGGTGCGCGGTAAAACCGGGGATGATGTGGACAGATCCGGCGAATACCTTTTCTAACCGCGCGTCGCCCTGTTCAGTCTGCAGCAACAGCAGGCCCTTGCCACGCAGGCCAAAATAGACTTCCCCCTGTTCGCGGCGCGCATGGAAATGCCCGCGAGTCATAAAATATTCGCAGCCAACCCGGCCAGGATAAAGATGAGTAACGCCGGTATAGAGTTCGCCTTCAGCGGGAGACGTATCCAGCATTTCAACGTCATACACAACCTGCTCGCCGGTCAACTGTTGACGGGCGATTTCATCGGCAAAAACGTCAGTAAGATCCTGAATACGGGTGGATTTACGCAATAATGGGCCATCGGCTAAAGCGCCGCTTGCCCACGCCACCTGCGGTGGCTGGATAAAAGAAAGGTTCATATGTGTCTCCGGCCCGAGGAGAACAACAGCATCAGATTAGCAGATTAATCGATTAACCTGCTAATTCTGCCCGCATATTGCGGACCGGATCACAACCTCACGGGGCCAGCGCCAGTACCTCTGCCACCCACTGCTGAAATCCCTCAACGTCCAGCCCCAGCGCGACCTGCGCATTTGCCTGATGACCTAAACGTCCTTCAATGTCCACCACCGTCGTACCCGAGGTATATTCGCCCTGGGTTTCAACCGCCACGAAGCACGGTTGCAGGGTAAACAGTTCCGGGCGCACCAGCCAGGCAATAGCGCACAGATCGTGCATGCGCAGCCCCGTATTCATACTGCCGCTACGGTAATGGCTGAACAGCGCGTGCAGCATTTTTCCCGTCTGGTTAAGCTGAGGCAACGTCGCCAGGTAGTCCGGGGCGAGCATGGCCTGATTAGTGACATCCAACCCACACATCACAATCACCAGCCCGCTCTGGAAGACTTTCGCGGCGGCCTCGGGGTCGATAGCAATATTAAACTCGGCGTTTGGCGTGAAGTTTCCCCGCCCGGCAGAACCGCCCATAATCACCAGGCGCTTAATGTTGAACACGCATTCAGGATAATGAGTCAGCAGCAGCGCAATATTTGTCAGGGGGCCAATTGCCACCAGCGTCATGGGCTGTGAGGCGTGCATCAGCACATCGCGAATGGCCTGGAAGGCGGGTTTTGCCATCGCGTGGCGGTCGTGCTCGACAAAATCATACCCTTCCATACCGGACTCACCGTGTACGGAAGCGGCATCACGCAGCGGTCGCACCAACGGCATTGATGCCCCCTGCGCCAGCGGAATATCCGCATTCCAAAAGTGCAGCAGTTGCAACGCATTACGGGTAGTTTTTTCCACCGACACATTGCCTGCGACAGTAGTCATCAGTTGCAGATCCAGCTCAGGGGCAAACAGCGCAGCGGCAATAGCGGCGGCATCATCAATGCCGGGATCGGTATCAAGAATGATCGGTAAGCGCATGGTTTCTCCATAAAAAAATGCCAGACGTTAAGTCTGGCATCTTCTCATAATCGTAACCTGAAAGACTTACTCTACTTCACGAACATCCACACGCAGCTCTTTCGGCACTTCGAAAACGATGTTTTCTTCACGGCCTTCCAGCGGAATAGCTTCCCCACCGCCAAGCTCCTGCAGACGAGCAATCACGTTTTGCACCAGGATATCCGGCGCTGAGGCTCCAGCCGTCACGCCCACGCACCTGGCTTCTTTCACCCATGCTTCCTGGATATCGGTCGCATCGTCAATCAAATACGCCGCTTTCCCCATTCGCTGGGCCAGTTCAGCCAGACGGTTGGAGTTAGAGGAGTTTTTCGAGCCGACCACCAGCACCACATCGGCCTGTTCCGCCAGCGCACGGACCGCTTCCTGACGGTTGGTGGTGGCATAACAGATATCATCTTTGCGCGGCCCGACAATTTTCGGGAAACGTTGGCGCAGTGCGTCAATGACGTCAGAGGTATCATCAACGGAGAGTGTGGTCTGCGTCATGAAGGATAATTTGCCTTCATTTTTCACATTCAGTTTCAGCACGTCTTCCGGTGATTCAACCAGGTACATTCCCCCTTGCGGGTTACTGTACTGCCCCATCGTGCCTTCGACTTCCGGGTGACCGGCATGACCAATCAGAATCGACTCTTCGCCACGACGGCTGGCGCGGGCAACTTCCATATGCACTTTCGTTACCAGCGGACAGGTTGCATCAAAAACCGTGAGGTCGCGGCCTTTGGCTTCGTTACGCACCGCCTGAGACACGCCGTGGGCAGAGAAGATCAGGATCGCGCCATCCGGCACTTCGCTGATTTGCTCAATAAAAATGGCCCCGCGCTCGCGCAGGCTATCCACCACATAGCGGTTATGTACCACTTCATGACGGACATAAATCGGCGCGCCGTAAATAGCCAACGCGTTTTCGACAATGCTGATAGCGCGGTCTACGCCAGCGCAAAAACCGCGCGGGTTGGCCAACAGGATCTGCATTTTACGCCTCCAGTGCCGGTTCGACTTCCAGCACTTCAATATCAAAATGAACGGTATGCCCAGCCAGCGGATGGTTGAAATCGACCGTGATCGAGTCACCATTGATTTCGCGGATCACGCCTGGCATCTCACTGCCGTCCATTGCGGTAAAGAGCATGATAGCGCCAATTTCTGGCTCACCCGCGTCCATAAATTCCCGACGCGAGAAATACTGAATTAAGTCCGGACTTGACACGCCAAAGGCGGCATCCGGCTCCAGAGCAAAAGTGGTTTTATCGCCTTCTTTTAGCCCCAGCAGGTGTTGCTCCAGCCCTTCAGACAGAGAACCGTCGCCCAGGCGAAACAGCGCAGGCTTGCCGTTATTGCGGGTTGACTCTGCGGTGGAGCCATCGTCGAGCTTAAGGGTGAAGTGCACCAGCACCGCACTGTTACTCTGTACTGATTTAGACATGCAGGTTGCTCTTTAAAATTGCTGCCGCCTGTCTGCCCGGTGGCGCTACGCTTACCGGGCCTACAAGGATCGCAGTAAATTGTCGGCCGGATTAGCATAGCGCCATCCGGCATTTTTTTATGCGGCTTTTTTCTCTTTCGACGGTAAGAAGCCTTCCAGAACAATCAATGCCGCACCGATACAGATCGCCGTATCGGCAAGGTTGAATGTCGCGAAATGCCAGTCACCAACGTAAAAGTCAATCATATCAACCACGAAACCGTGCCACAGGCGATCAAACAGATTGCCCAGCGCACCGCCAATGATTAACGCATACGCGATGTTATTTAGCTTCTGCGTCGCCTTTGAGCGATACATCATCACCATCAGAATGACACAAATTCCGATAGCGATACCGGCAAAGAACCAACGTTGCCAGCCACCGCTGTCAGCTAAGAAGCTAAACGCCGCGCCATAGTTACGCGCATAGTGCAGATTAAGCGATGGAAACAGCGACACCGTATCCCCCAGAGCAAAGTTCTGGAGGATCAGGTATTTGCTGCCTAAATCGATAATCAGCACGACTACCACCAGCCACAGCCAGCGTAGTCCTGTTGAACAAAGAGGCTTACTCATCAGGCAAACTTACGTTGTTCGCCATCACCGGCGATGTTGCTGACACAGCGTCCGCAGATATCTGCATGTTCCGCCACCTGGCCGACGTCGGTAGTGTAATGCCAGCAGCGCGGACATTTCTCACCTTCGGCTTTGCTCAGTACGATTTTCAGACCTTTGAGCAGTTCGCTCTGCTGAGCATCAGCAGGAGCCGCTGCAAAATCCGCAACCGTCGCACCAGAGGTCAGCAGTACAAAACGCAACTCTTCGCCCAATGCGGTCAGTTTCGCCGCCAGTTCAGGTTCAGCGTACAGGGTCACTGCCGCTTCCAGAGAACCGCCGACTTTCTTATCCGCACGCGCCTGCTCGATGACCTTGTTCACTTCGCCACGCACTTTCAGCAGTTCGTCCCAGTAGGCATCGTTCATCGCTTCGGTTTCGCCTAAGCCAAACAGGCCTTCATACCACTCACCGGTAAAGACGTACTTCTCACGCTCGCCTGGCAGGTAACCCCAGATTTCATCTGCGGTGAAGGACATGATCGGCGCCATCCAGCGAACCAGGGCTTCTGCAATATGGAACAGCGCGGTCTGGCAGCTACGACGCGCCACACTGTCGGCTTTCGCGGTGTACTGGCGGTCTTTAATGATGTCGAGGTAGAACGAACCCATTTCTACGGAGCAGAAGCGCATCAGGCGCTGTACCACTTCGTGGAAGTCATAGGCTTCGTAAGCTTTCAGGATCTCTTCCTGCGCCGCTTGCGCGCAACCTACCGCCCAGCGATCCAGCACCACCATATCTTCCGGTTTCACCATATCTTTTACCGGATCGAACCCGTTCAGGTTCGCCAGCAGGAAGCGCGCGGTGTTACGGATACGACGATAGCTGTCGGCAGCACGTTTCAGGATTTCGTCAGAAACGGCCATTTCGCCGGTGTAGTCGGTTGAAGCGACCCATAGACGCAGAATATCCGCGCCCAGTTTGTTCATCACGTCCTGCGGAGAAACGGTATTGCCGATAGACTTGGACATTTTGCGCCCCTGCCCATCAACGGTGAAACCGTGGGTCAGTACCTGACGGTATGGCGCTTTGCCTTTCATGGCGGTGGAGATCATCAGAGATGACATGAACCAGCCGCGATGCTGGTCAGAACCTTCCAGATACATATCTGCCGCATGCCCTGCAAACTCAGGACGCACGTCTACGACGGATGAGTGGGTTGAACCAGAATCGAACCATACGTCCAGCGTATCCGGGACTTTGACATACTGGTCAGCTTCGTCGCCGAGAATATCTTTCGGATCAAGATCCCACCACGCCTGGATGCCGTCAACTTCAACGCGTTTGGCCACTTCTTCCATCAGTTCGATAGCGCGCGGATGCAGTTCTTCGGTGTCTTTGTGGACAAACAGAGACATCGGCACACCCCACGTACGCTGACGGGAGATACACCAGTCAGGACGGTTGGCAACCATCGATTCAATACGCGCCTGGCCCCAGTCCGGGATCCACTGCACGCCTTTGATCTCTTTTAGCGACTGCGCGCGCAGGCCTTTCTGATCCATGCTAACAAACCACTGCGACGTTGCACGGAAGATGATCGGCGATTTGTGGCGCCAGCAGCATGGGTAGCTGTGCTGCATTTTTTCAACGTGCAGCAGCGCGCCTTTTTCGCTCAGCAGAGCGACAACAATATCGTTGGCTTTAAAAACGTTCACACCGTCCAGGGTCGGGTAGGTTCCCGCCAGGTAAGCGCCATCCGGACCCACCGGGTTCGCCACTTCCAGACCGTATTTTTGACCGATGACATAGTCGTCCGGGCCGTGGCCAGGCGCGGTATGTACCGCCCCGGTACCCGCATCCAGCGTAACGTGATCGCCCAGGATCGCCGGCACGTCAAAACCCATAAACGGGTGGGTAAAGCGCAGCAGTTCCAGCTCAGCGCCTTTCACGGTGCCGAGAATGGTGTATTCAGCCGCGCCAATACGCTGCATGACGCTTTCAACCAGATCTTTCGCCAGAATCACGGCCTGACCGTCAATCTGTACCAGCGCATAGTCAAAATCAGGTGCCAGGGAGATTGCGCGGTTCGCTGGTAACGTCCACGGGGTGGTAGTCCAGATAACCAGTGAGATCGGGCCGTTGACGTCAGAAACGCCAAATTTCGCTTTCACCGCATCCTGATCGACAGCGTGGAACGCCACGTCGATGGACGGGGAGGTTTTGTCGTAATACTCAACTTCCGCTTCCGCCAGCGCGGAACGGCAGTCAACGCACCAGTGAACCGGCTTCGCACCTTTATGCAGATGACCGTTACCGATGATCTTACCCAGCGCGCGAATGATGTTGGCTTCGGTTTTGAAGTCCATGGTCAGGTACGGATGTGACCAGTCGCCCAGCACGCCAAGACGGATAAAGTCTTTACGCTGTCCGTCAACCTGCGTAGCGGCGTATTCACGGCACTTGGCGCGGAACTCAGCGGCGGTGAACTTCTCGCCCGGCTTGCCATATTCCTGCTCTACTTTGAGCTCGATAGGCAGACCGTGGCAGTCCCAGCCCGGAACGTAAGGCGAGTCATAACCCGTGAGTCCTTTGGACTTCACGATAATGTCTTTCAGAATCTTGTTAACCGAGTGACCAATATGAATGCTGCCATTCGCATAAGGAGGGCCATCATGCAGAATGAAGGTTTTTTTGCCTTTTTTGGCCGCACGAATGATGCCGTACAGGTCATCATCAGTCCAACGCGCCAGCATTCCCGGTTCACGCTTGGCGAGATCGCCGCGCATCGGGAACCCTGTTTCCGGCAAATTCAGGGTTGATTTATAGTCACTCATCAGATTCTCGGTTCCGTATTTAAAACTCGTATAGGCATTAAGCCGGTTTTGTTAGCCCAAAAAATTCGCGGGCAGTCAACTCATCACGCGCAATCTGCGCTTTTAGTTCATCCAGCGAGGCAAATCGCTGTTCGCTGCGTATTTTTTTACGCAGCACTACATCTATATGGCGACCATACAGGTCCATTACAACATCCAACAGATGCACTTCCAACTGTTGGCGTACGCCTGCTACCGTCGGACGGGTGCCGATGTTGGCGACGCCGGGGAAAGGTTTGTCACCCAGTCCCATCACTTCAACCGCATAAACCCCTTTCACTGGAGAAACCTGGCGACGAAGCGGTAAGTTTGCCGTCGGAAAACCGATCGTGCGCCCTAACTCGTCACCATGAACTACACGTCCTGAGATAGTAAAAGGATGCCCAAGCAGACTTTCGGCCAGTTGCAGGTTATCTTCTGCCAGTGCCTGACGGACCGCGGTGCTGCTGATGCGCACACCGCCCTCACAGAAGGTTTGGGTGCTGGTGATATCAAAACCATACTCAGCGCCCGCTTCCTGTAATAACAAGAAATCGCCCGCACGGCTAGCGCCAAAGCGGAAATCATCACCAACGGCAAGAAATTGTACACCAAGGCGATTAACCAGCAGATCGCTGATAAAGGTCTGCGCCGTTAATGCGGCAAAACGCCTGTCAAAACGCACGCACAGTACGTAATCCACGCCACATTCCGCCAGATAACGCAGTTTTTCCCGCAGACGAGTAAGGCGCGCAGGCGACTTGTCTGTCGCAAACAGCTCCAGCGGCTGCGGCTCGAAAATCATCACCATTACCGGTAAATTGCGCTTGCGCCCTTCTTCCCGTAACCCCTGCAGTAACGCACGGTGGCCCCGGTGCACGCCGTCGAAATTACCAATAGTCAGCACACACCCATGCGGGGCCTGACTGAGATTATGTATGCCTCGTATCAGCTTCATGTCTGGCTCAAAACAGTGAAAATCGTGAAAGTATACCCTGTACCGCGGTCAACGTTAACCGGCGATTGTTTCTACGAAACAGAAAGAGGATGCTTTTCATTGTTATGAATCAAATTGACGCCCTTCACGGGCACACCAATGCAATTTTTCTCGTGGAAAAGCTGTATTCACGCCACGCAAGCTGGTAGAATCCTGCGCCATCACTACGCAACGAGTGCTGGAATTTAAACGGCGCTTATTTGCACAAATCCATTGACAAAAGAAGGCTAAAAGGGCATATTCCTCGGCCTTTGAATTGTCCATATAGAACACATTTGGGAGTTGGACCTTGGCTAATATCAAATCAGCTAAGAAGCGCGCCGTTCAGTCTGAAAAGGCCCGCAAGCACAACGCTAGCCGTCGCTCTATGATGCGTACTTTCATCAAGAAAGTATACGCAGCTATTGAAGCTGGCGACAAAGCTACTGCACTGAAAGCATTTAACGAAATGCAACCACTCGTGGACCGTCAGGCTGCTAAAGGTCTGATCCACAAAAACAAAGCTGCACGTCATAAAGCAAACCTGACTGCACAGATCAACAAACTGGCTTAATCGCCCGTCTGTTGTCGCTTTGTGAAAAAACCCGCGAAAGCGGGTTTTTTTATGCCTGTTGTTTGTGCAACCAACTTCGAAGGCAACCGCGATCCGCAGATGTAGAATGATTCCGGCTGCGGGAACATACCGCAGCCGGAATCATGACGGCTTTCTTGATTACTGCGGCTTAAATAATGTCGAGTAGTCCGCATTACAAATACGCTGCACAGCCGGATGCTGGATCATCCTCTCCGCAAATATGGCGTGATACTCCTCCATCACATTCTCTACGCGTCCAATTTCAACAATAGAATCATCAGCATAGAAATTATGCGAATACAGCGTAGGCGCAACGAAAATAGCGTTATGCGTTGCGCCAAACGCTTTCATCAGCGCGGCGTCATCAAACTCGCCAAGGATTTCAACGTTCAGTCCTTGTGAGTTAATCCAGTTCAACAGCTTACGCCCGAGCATCGAACGACGTCCAGGGATCAGCAATCGACGCTCTTCCAGACAGGCCGGAAACGGTTTCTCAGGCAGCGGCTTGGTACACCAAAAACTCACGCTGCATTCGCCTATCCGCACCGAGAACAGCCCTTCCTGCTGCGTTGAGTCGATCGGACAATCGGAAATGATCATGTCCAGCTTATGCTGGCTGAGTTGCTCCAGCAGCATCTCGTGCGTTGATTCAAAACAACGCAGGTGGATTTGCTCATTCTCAACCACCGCGGCATCCAGCACGCTGCTGACCAGTTGTTTGGACAATGCATCCGCCACACCGACATCAAACAGCAAATTCGACTCTTTGCGATAGTTCACGATATCCAGCATTTCCTGGCTTAAGGTGAACATTTTGTCTGCATACCGAAAGACTAATTCCCCCAGTTCACTAGGTTCCAGCCCGCGCCCCTTACGCTTAAACAACTTCCCTTGTAAGCGTTCCTCAAGCGCTTTGATCTGCCCGGTAATAGTTTGTGGTGTCAGATAAAGCGCTTCTGCGGCACCTACCACCGATCCTTCTTTATACACATGCCAGAAGTAATACAGGTGGTTGTAATTTATATGAGACATACTCTCTCCCTGAAATTGTCACCAAGAGTTATCTGCTCAGGCTGACGTATTCAACCGGGTACGCAGCCAGCTATAACCGATAACTGCCGACAGCAGAGAGCCGATCAGGATCCCCAGTTTTGCCCAGTTAATCAGCTCTGGATCAACGTTACCAAACGCCAGGCTGGCGATGAAAATCGACATCGTAAAGCCAATGCCGCACAGAATACCGACCGCCATAATTTGCTGGAAATTCGTGCCTTCAGGCAGCTGCGCTACCTTGAGCCGTAATGCCAGCCAGCAGAACAGGCTGATCCCCAGTGGCTTACCGATAAGCAGGCCGGCAATAATCCCCAGCGGCAGGATGGAGGTCAACCCGTCCATCGTCACGCCCTGCAGTGAAACACCCGCATTAGCAAAAGCAAACAGCGGCAGGATCAGATAGGCCACCCACGGATGCAGGACATGCTCCAATCGCTTCGCGGGTGAACGCCCATGTTTTTCCTTCAACGGAATAAAGAAACCGACGATCACCCCTGCCAGAGTGGCATGCACGCCGGACTTCAGCACTGCCGTCCACAGCACGACGCCAACCAGAATATAAATACCGGTACGTCTCACACCACACAGATTCAATGCTGCCAGGACGAGAATTGCGCACGCGGCGACGCCCAGAGACAACAAAGAGAGATCGCTGGTGTAGAACAACGCGATGATCACGATGGCGCCGAGGTCATCGATAATCGCCAGCGCCATCAGGAAGATTTTCAACGCCAGCGGAACACGACTGCCCAACAGCGCCAACACGCCTAATGCAAAAGCGATATCCGTTGCTGCCGGAATTGCCCATCCTTCACGAGTGATAGGGTCGGCATAGTTGAATGCCAGATACAGCAACGCCGGGACAATCATGCCCCCGATCGCGGCAATGATCGGAAACGCCGCCTGACGCAGGCTGGCAAGCGAACCCTGCATTAACTCACGCTTCACTTCCAGACCAATCAGCAGGAAAAACACCGCCATCAACGCGTCGTTGATCCACAGCAGCATATTTTTGTTGATCTCAAGCGCGCCAACCCGCAGTTGGACAGGTGTTTCCAGAAAGGCGTGGTACCATCCACTGGTAACCCCGATATTTGCCATCATCATAGCGACTGCGGCAGCGATGATCAGAATGATACCTCCCGAGGCGTCGCTACTAAAAAAACGGTGCAGATGTTTCACTTTTATTCTCTCTATTGGGTGAATACTTCGTAATTACTATCTTACACCCTCAGAAAGCTCGTTAAAATTAGATTATTCATGATGAATAGATCGGTTTTTACGATCTAAAAGAACGAAGTTGGTGAAGATTTTCCAGACGTAAAACAGAAATAAAAAAGCCTGAAACTTTTCAGCTCCAGGCTTTTGTCAGAGAGAAAACGGCGAATTAACGCGTCAAATCATCAAAGAATTTCTTCACGCCGTCGAAGAAGCTTTTGGAACGCGGGCTGTTTTGCTCGCCGGTAGGACCACCAAAGCTATCCTGCAGGTCTTTCAGCAGCTGTTTCTGCTTGTCGTTGAGGCCAACCGGGGTTTCAACAACCACACGGCACAGCAGATCGCCCTGTGCGCCGCCGCGTACAGACTTAACGCCTTTACCACGCATGCGGAACAGTTTACCGGTCTGCGTTTCACCCGGAATTTTTAACTTCACGCGACCGTCCAGCGTCGGGACTTCAATCTCACCGCCCAGGGCTGCCATCGCAAAGTTAATCGGCACTTCGCAGTACAGGTTATTGCCTTCACGTTCGAAAATTGGGTGCTGTTTTACCTGCACCTGCACGTACAAATCACCCGCTGGCGCGCCATGCTCACCGGCTTCGCCTTCACCCGCTAAACGAATACGGTCGCCGGTATCAACCCCTGCAGGGATCTTAACAGACAGCGTTTTGCTCTTCTCAACGCGACCATGCCCGTGGCATTTGTTGCACGGGTCTTTGATCAGCGTACCGCGACCCTGACAGTGTGGACATGTCTGCTGTACGGCGAAGAAACCCTGGCGCATCTGCACCTGACCGGAACCGTGACAGGTTGGACAGGTCTGCGGTTGTGTGCCCGCCTTCGCGCCACTGCCGTGGCAGACGTCACACTCTTCCAGCGTAGGGATGCGGATCTCTTTGGTGACGCCACGCACGGCTTCTTCCAGAGTGAGATCCATGTTGTAACGTAAATCAGCCCCACGTGAGGCGCGCTGACGACCACGACCGCCGCCAAAGATATCGCCAAACACGTCACCAAAGATATCGCTGAAGTCTGCCCCGCCGCCAAAACCGCCGCCGCCGCCCATACCACCTTGCTCAAACGCTGCATGGCCGTACTGATCGTAAGCCGCACGTTTTTGCGCATCGGTCAGGATCTCGTACGCTTCTTTGATCTCTTTAAACTTGGCTTCGGCCTCTTTATCACCCTGATTGCGGTCCGGGTGATATTTCATGGCCAGGCGCTTGTAGGCCTTCTTGATTTCACGCTCTTCCGCTGATTTGGAAACGCCTAAAATCTCGTAATAGTCTTGCTTTGCCATTGTTTTTTTTAAGCCCCTTAACATACGAGCACGGGCGAAGAGGAAACCTCTACGCCCGTGCCGATTAACTACCCTGCATCAGGGCGATTATTTTTTGTCTTTCACTTCTTCAAACTCAGCGTCGACAACGTCGTCATCTTTCGCGTTGTTTGCAGAAGCATCAGCGCCTGCTGCACCAGCCTGCTGCTGTGCGTGCTGCTGCTGAGCGATTTCCATCAGTTTCTGGGAAACCTGTGCCAGCGCCTGCATCTTCGCTTCGATATCCGCTTTGTCTTCGCCTTTCAGAGAGGTTTCCAGCGCGGTCAGTGCAGACTCGATGGCAGTTTTGTCGTCAGCCGGCAGTTTGTCGCCTGCTTCTTCAACCTGCTTACGAGTGCTGTGCAGCAGATGATCAGCCTGGTTACGGGTCTGAACCAGCTCTTCAAACTTACGGTCAGATTCTGCGTTCGCTTCTGCTTCGCGAACCATTTTCTGAATTTCTTCTTCGTTCAGACCAGAAGAAGCCTTGATGGTGATTTTCTGCTCTTTACCGCTGTTTTTGTCTTTCGCGGAAACGTGCAGAATACCGTCGGCATCGATGTCAAAAGTAACTTCGATCTGCGGCATACCGCGCGGAGCCGGACTGATACCATCCAGGTTAAACTGACCCAGATCTTTGTTATCAGCAGCACGTTTACGTTCACCCTGCAGCACATGGATGGTTACCGCAGACTGGTTGTCTTCAGCGGTAGAGAACACCTGGCTGTGCTTGGTCGGGATGGTGGTGTTCTTCGCGATCAGCGGAGTCATTACGCCACCCATGGTTTCGATACCCAGAGACAGCGGGGTAACGTCCAGCAGCAGCACGTCTTTAACATCACCGGTCAATACACCACCCTGAACAGCTGCACCGATTGCTACGGCTTCGTCCGGGTTAACATCTTTACGCGGCTCTTTACCGAAGAACTCAGCGACTTTCTTCTGCACCATCGGCATACGCGTCTGACCACCAACGAGGATAACGTCGTTGATATCAGATACGGACAGGCCAGCATCCTGCAGAGCAACTTTCAGTGGCTCGATAGAACGGTTAACCAGGTCTTCAACCAGGCTTTCCAGTTTCGCACGGGTCACTTTGATGTTCATGTGTTTAGGACCTGTCGCGTCTGCAGTGATGTACGGCAGGTTCACGTCGGTCTGCTGCGCAGAGGACAGCTCGATCTTCGCTTTTTCTGCGGCTTCTTTCAGACGCTGCATCGCCAGCGGGTCATTACGCAGGTCGATACCCTGATCTTTCTTAAACTCGTCAACCAGGTAGTTGATCATACGGCTGTCGAAGTCTTCACCACCCAGGTGGGTATCACCGTTGGTTGCCAGAACTTCGAAGGTTTTTTCGCCGTCAACTTCGTCGATTTCGATAATAGAGATATCGAAAGTACCACCACCGAGGTCATATACCGCGATAGTACGGTTGCCGACTTCTTTATCCAGACCGTAAGCCAGCGCAGCTGCGGTTGGTTCGTTGATGATACGTTTTACTTCCAGACCTGCGATACGGCCAGCATCTTTGGTTGCCTGACGCTGAGCATCGTTAAAGTATGCAGGTACGGTGATAACAGCTTCAGTTACTGGTTCACCCAGGTAATCTTCAGCCGTTTTCTTCATTTTTTTCAGCACTTCAGCAGAAATCTGCGGCGGTGCCAGTTTCTGACCTTTAACGTCAATCCATGCATCACCGTTGTCAGCACCGATGATTTTGTACGGCATGATGGCTTCATCACGCTGTACTTCTTCGTCCTGGAAGCGGCGGCCAATCAGGCGTTTAATCGCAAACAGGGTGTTTTGCGGGTTTGTCACTGCCTGACGTTTAGCCGGCTGACCAACCAGAGTTTCACCATCCTGGGTATAAGCAATGATAGAAGGCGTGGTGCGATCGCCCTCGGCGTTCTCCAGCACACGTGCAGTAGTGCCATCCATAATCGCTACACAAGAGTTGGTAGTACCCAGGTCGATACCAATAATTTTACCCATCTAAACGTCTCCACTAAAAATTCGGTCATCATGTGGTTGTGAATCTGTAATAAGGGCGAAACGTGCGGTTTCAACTACCCTGAATCGTTTTTTTTCAGACTCACCACTGCGGTTGCTTACAAGATGGGGTCGTAACCCACGTCATCAAGGGGGGCATGAAAATTTTTTTTAGCCTTGTGGCAATAAAATCGCAGAAAAAAGGCTAAAAGATTAAAAAATGAATAGTCTCAAATCAAAACTAATTCATAAAACAGATAAATTCAGCACAGCCATTCACATAAAAATTGTAATAAAAAGAAAATATTACAAGCATGAATCATGACTCTGACAGCGGTAAGATGGTCTGAAACGACACACTTTTACAGCCGTCAAAGAGAAATTCCATGAAATCCGTATTAACCCTTTCCGCCAGCCTGCTTATGGGCCTGCTGCTGAGCAGCGCCGCACGCGCTAACGATCATAAAGTCCTCGGTGTGATCGCCATGCCCCGTAATGAAACCACCGATCTAACGCTGAAACTACCCGTTTGCCGCGTGGTGAAACGCATTCAACTTACGGCCGATCATGGTGATTTACAGCTCAGTGGTGCATCGGTTTACTTCAAGGCTGCCCGCATGTCCAGCCAGAGTCTGAACGTGCCTTCCTCCATCAAAGAAGGGCAAACAACCAATTGGATCAACATCAATAGCGACAACGACAATAAGCGCTGCGTGAAAAAAATAACCTTCTCCGGTCATACGGTGAACTCTTCTGATATGGCGACGCTGAAAATCATCGGCGACGACTAATTCGCCATACTTTTATTCAGATGCCTCAGAAACATGAATGTCACCTATTTGATGAAGCTAAAAGCTGATAGAGAGTTAACCAAAATTCTGCGAACCCACGCCGCCGTCGGTGTAATCGGGCACGGATTACTGCGCGGAGCCGGACTTGGCGGCCTAAAACGAGGTTAAAGCGGTAAGCGGCAGCGCCTATCGCGTGACGATCCCAGCGGTACTCCACATCGCCTGCCTGCGCAGAATGCTCAACCACACACAAACGTGATGCCCATCACAGGGAAAATAATTCGTTTTCCCTTCGTTAGATCATAGACAGTGCTCTCTCCCCTGATTATTATGCCGCGCCCCGAAGACAGTGATCGTTATTCGGGGAAACTATTTCACCATTCAATCAATGATGATTTTGAGGAATTATGGGCAACACTAAGTTGGCTAATCCGGCACCGCTGGGCCTGATGGGCTTTGGCATGACCACCATTCTGCTTAACCTGCATAATGCGGGTTTCTTCGCTTTAGACGTTATTATTCTGGCGATGGGCATTTTCTACGGCGGTATCGCGCAAATTTTTGCCGGTCTGCTGGAATATAAAAAAGGCAACACCTTCGGTTTAACCGCCTTTACTTCCTACGGTTCGTTCTGGCTGACGCTGGTTGCGATCCTGCTGATGCCGAAAATGGGCCTCGCGGATGCAACCAATGGTCAGTTCCTGGGCGCTTACCTGGGTCTGTGGGGTGTGTTCACTCTGTTCATGTTCTTCGGTACGCTGAAAGCCGCGCGCATGCTGCAGTTCGTGTTCCTGAGCCTGACAGTGCTGTTCGCCCTGCTGGCCGTTGGCAACATTGCAGGTAACGAAGCAATCATTCACATTGCTGGATGGGTTGGCTTAGTGTGCGGCGCAAGCGCCATTTACCTGGCGATGGGTGAAGTGCTGAACGAACAGTTTGGCCGCACCATCCTGCCGATTGGTGAAGCACATTAATCTGATACTATCCCCCCTTCCGGGGGGATAGTTCTTACAACTGCTGTAACTCTGCCTGTACGTTCGAATCGCGATGATAAATATCCTGTCGCAGCCAAATTCCCAAACCAAGCCCTACCAGCGATAACGCCAGTACATACCAGGCCGGAGCCATTGGCGACACGCTCATCAACACCGTTACTGCGATGGGTGTTAGCCCACCGAAAATGGCATACGAGACGTTATAGGAAAAGGAAATACCGGTAAAACGGACTTCTGCCGGAAACGCCCGCACCATCACGTAAGGCACTGCCCCCACGACGCCAACGCATAACCCTACCAGGCCGTACAACCCAAACAGGTATTCGGGATGACTGCCGGTCAGGTGATAGAAAAACCAGCTCGAACAGGCCAGCAGCAGGCTACCGACAATAAAAGTTTTGCTGGCACCAACCTGGTCGACAATAAACCCCGCCAGTAAACAACCAATGCACAGCATAATTGTGGCGACGCTGTTAGCTTGTAACGTCAGCGCCGGCGCAAAGCCATATTGCTTCTGCAACCAGACTGGCGACATCAGGATCACTACCACAATCCCGGCAGAAAGCAGCCAGGTTAGTAGCATTGACACCACCACTGCTTTTTTATGTTTACTCACCACCGATTTCACCGGTAGCTCTTGCGCCAACGCTTTACGCTGCTGCATTTCGAGGAAGATGGGCGTCTCCTGCAGCCAACGCCGTAGATACATTGCCACCAACCCAAACGCGCCCCCCAGCAGGAAAGGGATACGCCAACCATAGTCATGCACCGCTTGCTGCGTAAAACTGGTGTTCACTAACGTCGCAACCACCGACCCCAGCAGAATTCCCACCGTTAGCCCAGCGGTCAGCGTTCCGCAGGCGATGCCGATGCGACGCTCTGGTACATGTTCGGCCACGAATACCCACGCACCTGGTACTTCACCCCCAATGGCAGCGCCCTGCAAAATGCGCATCAGCAGTAACAGCAGCGGCGCCAGGATCCCAATTGAGGCGTAATCAGGCAGCAGTCCAATCGCCAGCGTTGGTATTGCCATCAGTAAAATACTCAGCGTGAACATTTTCTTACGCCCGACCAGATCACCAAAATGCGCCATGATGATGCCACCCAGCGGACGCGCCAGATATCCGGCGGCAAAGATGCCGAAGGTTTGCACCTGACGTAGCCATTCAGGAATATCTGCAGGAAAGAAGAGTTCGCCAACAACAGCGGCAAAGAAGACAAAGATAATGAAATCATAAAACTCAAGCGCACCGCCAAGGGCAGCAAGCGTTAGGGTTTTATAATCCTGGCGATTCAGCGGTCGATTGTGTTGTGACATAGCAAACCATCAGTCAGTGAAGTTATTGAATCTGTCTGTCGATATATGTAAAGCAAAAATTACTATATCGTAAACAATTCAATACTCCACTGTCATTGGCACTTATGCCGCGATTGGGCTACTTTTAGGCGTTTGTATCGCGTATTGCACTTTTTGGACGAAAAGATGCTACAACAGCCGGTGCGGTTTCGACATACGGTCCATCTAATAGCTGTATACAATACGGTACACTAGCAAAAATGCCGGGCACGACAACCTTACCGTCAGCCTCTTTCACGCCTTCCAGCGTTTCTTTGATCGATTTCGGCTGTCCAGGCAGATTCAGGATCAGCGCCTGTTTACGAATTACGCCGACCTGACGGGAGAGGATCGCCGTTGGCACAAAGTGCAGACTTATCTGGCGCATCTGTTCGCCAAAGCCTGGCATCTGACGGTCAGCGACGGCAAGCGTAGCATCAGGCGTCACGTCGCGACGTGCCGGACCCGTCCCGCCAGTTGTCAGCACCAGATGGCAGCTCATTTCATCAACCAGCTCGCATAAGGTCTGTTCGATGATCGCCTGTTCATCCGGGATCAACCGCGTTTGCAGTTCAAAGGGGGTGGTAAGGGCAGACGCCAGCCACTCTTCCAGGGCCGGGATACCTTTATCCTGGTAAACACCGCTGGAAGCACGGTCAGAAATGGACACCAGGCCAATGCGTAAAGTATTCATGATTATTCCGTTTAAACAGTCTCGTTAAACAGAATGATACACTGCGAAAGGAAGGACAGACAGGTTTCAGAAGAGGTAGCGTGACCCATATCCGGGCCACGCTTAAATGATTACAGCAGATCGCCAATCATTTTTTCCAGTTTACCCTGGTCTACAGCAAACTTACGGATACCGTCCGCCAGTTTGTCTACAGCCATCGGATCCTGGTTGTGCTGCCACAGGAACTCAGCTTCGGTGATGCGTGCAGGACGCGCTTTCACTTCGCCGGAGAAGGACAGTTTACGTTCGATAGCGCCTTCGCTTTCCGCCAGCTCTTTCAGCAGTGCCGGAGCAATCGTCAGACGATCGCAGCCTGCCAGCTCAATGATTTCGCCGATGTTACGGAAGCTCGCGCCCATTACCACGGTTTCGTAACCGTGCTGTTTGTAGTACTCGTAGATTTCCGTTACGGAAACCACACCCGGATCTTCCGCCGGTGCATACTCTTTCTTGTCGGTGTTGGCTTTGTACCAGTCAAGAATACGACCAACGAACGGAGAAATCAGGTATACGCCAGCTTCTGCACATGCACGTGCCTGCGCGAAGGAGAACAGCAGAGTCAGGTTACAGTTGATGCCTTCTTTTTCCAGCTGCTCAGCGGCACGGATACCCTGCCAGGTTGAAGCCAGTTTAATCAGAATGCGATCGTTGCTGATGCCAGCGTCGTTGTACATTTTGATCAGACGTTTTGCTTTCGCGATGGATGCTTCGGTGTCATAGGACAGACGAGCATCGACTTCAGTGGAGATACGACCCGGGACCAGTTTCAGGATCTCCAGACCGATATTGACTGCCAGTTTGTCGGTCGCGTCGACGACCTGCTGTGCGCGGTCATTACTCTGCTGCTTAGCCCAGGCGACAGCGTCATCAATCAGCTTGCGGTATTCCGGGATCTGCGCTGCGTTAAGAATGAGAGAAGGGTTAGTTGTGGCATCCTGAGGCTGATACAGCTTCATTGCCGCGATGTCTCCGGTGTCGGCCACTACTGTGGTGAACTGACGAAGGGAGGTCAATTTGTCCGTCATGATAGCGATTCTCTTTAAACAGCTTGTTAGGGGGATGTAACCGATCTTCCCTGATGATAGCACGACGCACTCTCAGCGCAACCGCCTGGATTGTCCGACCAGCCGCTCAGTCCTGATTACGCATCTCAAAGCCTGTGATGCGCAATTGCGGGATATAACGATTGTTATGATAAACTCCCGCAATCACTCTCATGACAAGGTATATACTGGTCGATTATTGGTAGCGCTTACACGGAAATCTTCGCGCTTACCGGCATCAACAAGAGGGATGTTAATGCCTGATTTTTTCTCATTTATTAATGAAATACTCTGGGGATCGGTGATGATCTACCTCCTGCTTGGCGCAGGATGTTGGTTCACCTGGCGTACAGGGTTCGTGCAGTTCCGCTACCTTCGCCAATTTGGCACAAGTCTTAAAAACAGCATTAGCCCGCAGCCGGGCGGTTTAACTTCCTTCCAGGCTCTGTGCACCAGTCTTGCCGCGCGTATCGGTAGCGGGAACCTGGCTGGCGTAGCGTTGGCGATCGCCGCTGGCGGCCCTGGAGCCGTTTTCTGGATGTGGGTTTCAGCGGTCATTGGTATGGCAACGTCATTCGCCGAGTGCTCACTTGCCCAACTGTATAAAGAACGCGATAGCAATGGACAGTTTCGCGGTGGCCCTGCATGGTATATGGCACGTGGGCTGGGCATGCGCTGGATGGGCGTCCTTTTTGCCATTTTTTTACTTATTGCCTATGGATTGATTTTTAACAGCGTTCAGGCAAATTCCGTTTCGCGTGCGCTGACTTTTGCTTTTGATATTCCTCCCCTCGTCTCCGGTTTCGCACTGGCAATCACGTCATTAATTGTCATCGTCGGTGGCATCAAAGGCGTAGCTCGCCTGATGCAATGGTTCGTTCCGATGATGGCACTGCTGTGGGTCGGAGGTAGCATCATCATCTGTCTGTGGCATATCGAGCAGCTTCCCGACATTATCATCACCATTATAAAAAGCGCCTTTGGCTGGCAGGAAGCCGCAGCGGGTGCAGCCGGATATACGCTAAGCCAGGCTATTGCCAACGGTTTTCAGCGCGGCATGTTTTCTAACGAAGCCGGAATGGGATCTACGCCGAATGCAGCCGCATCGGCCGCATCCTGGCCACCGCATCCTGCGGCACAAGGCATTGTGCAAATGATTGGGGTATTAGGCGACACTCTCGTTGTCTGTACGGCCAGCGCGATGATTATTCTGTTGGCAGGCAATAGCACCAGCTATGTCCCTATGGAAGGCATCCAGTTACTCCAGAAAGCAATGGTAACGCTCGCGGGGGAGTGGGGAGCAGGATATGTGGCTTTTATTGTGATTCTGTTTGCCTTTAGCTCGATCGTCGCCAACTACATTTATGCGGAAAACAATCTCGTCTTCCTGAAACTGGACAATATCCGCGTCATCTGGCTATTGCGCATCGCCACCGTTTGCACCGTTATCGGCGGAACGTTTGTCAGCTTTCCGCTGGTCTGGCAGTTGGCCGATATTATTATGGCTTGTATGGCCATCACAAACCTGACGGCGATTCTGCTGCTTTCTCCGGTTGTGCATACCATCGCCAGCGACTATCTGCGCCAGCGTAAACTTGGCGTACGACCGGAATTTGATCCGCACCGTTATCCTGATATCAGACAACAACTTGCCCCCGAAAGCTGGGATGAAACGCCGCGCGGATAGCGCGGCAATCACAACCATCGATCAATTCTGTCGTTTTTTTTGCTAAAGTCGCAATAAATTTCCTGCAAGGACTGGATATGCTGATTCTGATTTCACCTGCAAAAACGCTCGACTACCAAAGTCCGCTGGCAACGACACGCCATACGCTACCCGAACTGCTGGATCACTCCCAGCAGCTTATCCACGTGGCGCGCCAGCTTTCTGCGCCGCAGATTGGCAAGCTGATGGGGATTAGCGACAAACTGGCGGATTTGAATGCCACGCGTTTCCATGACTGGCAGCCTGACTTCACCCCGGAAAATGCGCGCCAGGCCATTCTGGCGTTTAAGGGCGACGTGTATACCGGACTGCAGGCTGAAACCTTCAGCGAGGCGGATTTCGACTTCGCTCAGCAGCATTTACGGATGTTGTCCGGACTTTACGGTGTGCTACGTCCGCTGGATTTGATGCAACCTTACCGTCTGGAGATGGGCATTCGTCTGGCCAATGCGAAAGGTAAAGATCTCTACCAGTTCTGGGGAGATACCATCACCGATAAACTTAACGAAGCACTTGAAGCGCAAGGCGACAGCGTGGTGATTAACCTCGCTTCGGATGAGTATTTTAAATCGGTGAAGCCGAAAAAGCTTAATGCAGAACTGATCAAACCGGTCTTCCTTGACGAGAAGAACGGCAAGTTCAAAGTCATCAGCTTCTATGCCAAAAAAGCGCGCGGCCTGATGAGCCGCTACATCATTGAAAACCGCTTAACGCAGCCAGAACAGTTGACCGCTTTTAACAGCGAAGGCTATTTCTTTGATGAAGAATCGTCAGGGAAAGGTGAACTGGTGTTCAAGCGTCACGAGCAGTAGTGTACATGCCGGATGACGGCTAACGCCTCATCCGGCACAAGAATTACCCGCGGGTCATCATCAGCTTACGCAGTTGCGCAAAATCAGCTGGCAGATGATGCGAAAGCAGCGGCAAGTCTGCGCGTTCCGCCAGCTCTTTTGGCAGAGCCAGTTTCAGATCAAGAATCTCCTCAACGCTTTCTTTAAACTTCGCCGGATGCGCAGTACCGAGGAACAGGCCATACTCGCCAGGGTTTAGCTGATCACGCAGCGCACGGTAAGCCACCGCCGCATGCGGTTCAGAGGTGTAGCCTAACTCATGCAGCTCGCGCATCGTTTCCTGTGTCGTGACATCGTCAACGGCGGCGTAACCCAGCTCATTCAGACGCCAGATTTTACGGCGGAACAGTTCTTCCACGCGCGGCCAGTTGTTCGGCTGACTGACATCCATCGCATTCGACAACGTCGCCTGGGTTGCTTTCGGTGCCCACTCGCCTTGTGCAAGGAAGCGTGGAACCGTATCGTTGACGTTGGTCGCGGCGATAAAACGCTTCACCGGCAGGCCCAGTGATTTCGCCAGCAGCCCGGCGGTCAAATCGCCAAAGTTACCGCTGGGAACAGAAATAACCAGCTGATTTCGCGCCTCTTGCGGCAGTTGCGCCACGGCCTCAAAGTAGTAACAAATTTGCGCCAGCAGACGGCTGATGTTGATTGAGTTAGCCGAATTCAGCCCCAAAGCCACCTTCAGCTCTTCATCATCAAACGCCTGTTTAACCAGCGCCTGACAGGCATCAAAATCACCGTCGATGGCGACAGTTTTAATATTGCCGCCCAGCGTACAGAACAATTTTTCCTGTAATGGGCTGATCTTGCCATTCGGATAAAGGATCACCACTCGCACGTTTTTCAGGCCATAAAAGGCATGTGCAACCGCCGCCCCGGTATCCCCAGAGGTGGCAGTCAGAATCGTGACCGGTTTATCGCCGCTAATATGCGTCAGCATCTGCGCCATAAAGCGTCCGCCAAAATCTTTAAATGCCAGCGTAGGACCATGGAATAGTTCAAGACAGCCGACATCCGCGGCAACCTGAGCCACCGGCGCAGGGAAGGCAAACGCCGCACGTACGCGATCTGCAAGGACTTCCTGTGGGATCTCATCACCAATAAATGCGGAAAGGATCTTAGCGCTGCGGCTAACGAAATCCTGGTTCAGCATCTCATCGATTTCTGTCAGATTGAATTCCGGCAAATCGTGCGGAAAAAACAATCCCTGATTCTTGCCAAGCCCTTGCGTGACGGCCTGCGCAAAGCTGACCTGCTCGTTGTGATCTTTCAGATTATACAGTTTCATTGATTATCCCAGTACCCGTGCGCCCGCCGTGTCCAGCCGGCAAATATGAACAAAGCCTTCCTGATTTTGCAGGTAATTTTTATCCAGCCAGTCTGCGACACGCTGCGCCGTATCCGGCTTGTCGCATAACGCGAACAGCGTCGGTCCTGACCCGGAGATACCACTGGCCAGCGCGCCGATTTCCGCTACCGCCTGACGTGCCTGGCTAAAGCCTGGCAGCAAACGGGTACGGTACGGCTCAGCAATGACATCTTTCATCAGCTTCGCGGCAAGCGCTGGCTGACGGGAATAGCAGGCATGGATAAACCCAGCCAAATGCCGCCCGTGGGCAATACAGTCTTGTCGGCGATACTGCGCAGGTAAAATCGCCCGCGCTTCTGCCGTCGATACTTTAATCCCCGGATATGCCAGCACCCATAGCCACTCATCAAAGCCTGGCACCTGCTGGCTGATAATGCCGTTTTCTTCAATCATTAACTGCATGCCGCCCAAAAAGCACGGGGCAACGTTATCGTAATGAATACTGCCGGAGATACGCCCTTCCAGCTCGCCCATTATTGCCAACAGGCGCGTATCGTTGAGCGGCTTACCGCAATGTTCATTCATCGCGACCAGCGCTGCCACAACGGAACAGGCGCTGGAGCCTAACCCAGAGCCAATCGGCATATTTTTTTCCAGCGTCATCGCCACCGGAACGCTTTTACCCAGTTCCTGGCAGAAACGCTCCCAGCACTGGTAGACGATATTTTCTCGCGGCTCAGACGGCAGCTTATTAGCAAAGCGCCCGAGGTTGTTCAGGCTGAAATGGTCGGCCGCCTCAACGGACACCACATCGCCCAACAACGAGCCATCTATCGGGGTAACCGCCGCCCCGAGCACATCAAACCCGACGCTCATATTGGCACTGGAAGCCGGGGCATAAACTCTCACCATGTCAGACTCCTAACTTCCATGAAAGGGTACGTAGCAGGTCGGCGAATACGCCCGCCGCCGTCACGTCGTTACCCGCACCGTATCCGCGCAGAACTAACGGTAACGGCTGATAATAGTGGCTGTAAAACGCCAACGCGTTTTCACCGTTTTTCACTTTGAACAGCGGATCGTTGCCGTCTACTGCCTCTATTTTCACGCGGCAGACGCCGTCCTCTTCAATATTGCCAACATAGCGCAATACTTTCCCCTCATCACGGGCTTTCGCCACGCGCGCGGCAAAGGCGTCATCCAGCTGCGGTAATTTCGCCATAAATGCGGAAACATCACCGGAATCATCAAACTCTTTTGGCAGGACAGGCTCAATAACAATGTCTGAAAGCTCCAGCTCACGACCGGTTTCACGGGCGAGGATCAGCAGCTTACGCGCCACGTCCGTACCGGAAAGATCGTCACGTGGGTCGGGCTCTGTGTAGCCCAGTTCCCGCGCCAGAGTGGTGGCCCTGGAAAAGCTCATCCCCTCATCCAGCTTGCCGAAAATAAATGACAGCGAGCCGGAAAGAATGCCGGAGAAACGCTGCAATTCATCACCTGCGCTAAGCAGATTTTGCAGGTTTTCAATAACTGGTAAGCCCGCGCCCACGTTGGTGTCGTAAAGGAATTTACGCCGGGACTTCGCCGCAGCAAAACGCAGCTGATGGTAGTAATCCATCGACGAGGTGTTAGCCTTTTTGTTCGGCGTAACCACATGGAAGCCTTCACGCAGAAAATCAGCGTACTGATCCGCCACCGCCTGGCTTGATGTACAGTCGACAATCACCGGATTGAGCAGATGATATTCTTTCACCAGACGAATTAAGCGCCCAAGGTTGAATGGCTCTTTCGCGTTTTCCAGCTCAGCCTGCCAGTTTTCCAGATTCAAACCGTGGACGTTGGTCAGCAGGGCCTTCGAATTTGCCACGCCGCACACGCGCAGATCGATATGCTTCTTTTTAAGCCAGGTTTGCTGGCGTTTAAGCTGCTCCAGCAATGCACCACCCACCCCGCCTACGCCAATCACAAACACTTCAATCACCTGGTCGGTGTTGAACAGCATCTGATGGGTTACGCGCACACCAGTGGTGGCATCGTCGTTATTCACCACCACCGAAATAGAACGCTCAGACGAGCCCTGGGCGATAGCCACGATATTGATGTTAGCGCGAGCCAGCGCGGCAAAGAATTTCGCTGAGATGCCACGCAACGTGCGCATACCATCGCCCACAACTGAGATGATCGCCAGACGCTCAGTCACCGCCAGCGGCTCCAGCAGGCCTTCTTTCAGTTCGAGATAGAATTCATCCTGCATTGCGCGTTGCGCACGCGCGCAGTCGCCCTGCGGGACGCAGAAGCTAATACTGTATTCAGAAGAGGATTGCGTGATCAGCACCACTGAGATGCCCGCACGCGACATCGCGGCAAAAACGCGCGCCGCCATGCCTACCATGCCTTTCATTCCTGGGCCGGAGACGCTAAACATCGCCATGTTATTGAGGTTAGAAATACCTTTGACCGGCAAATCGTCTTCATCACTGCTGGCGCCGATCAGCGTACCCGGCGCTTGCGGATTGCCGGTATTTTTTATCAGACAGGGGATCTGAAACTGGGCAATAGGGGTAATGGTGCGTGGGTGCAGAACTTTGGCGCCGAAGTAAGAAAGCTCCATCGCTTCCTGATAAGACATCGATTTCAGCAATCGGGCGTCGGGAACCTGGCGCGGATCGCAGGTATATACGCCATCAACATCGGTCCAGATTTCACAACAATCAGCACGCAAACAGGCGGCCAGTACGGCGGCAGAGTAGTCGGAGCCATTACGTCCCAGCACCACTAACTCACCTTTCTCATTCCCGGCGGTAAATCCGGCCATCAGAATCATGTGGTCCGCAGGAATACGGCTGGCGGCAATACGACGCGTAGATTCAGCAATATCAACGGTAGATTCAAGGTAATGGCCTACCGCCAGTAATTTCTCGACCGGGTCGATAACCGTCACGTTGTGCCCACGCGCTTCCAACAGGCCTGCCATGATGGCGATCGACATTTTTTCGCCACGGCAGATAAGCGCGGCATTGATGCTGTCCGGGCACTGTCCCAACAGGCTGATGCCATGCAGGACGTGCTTAATCTGAGCAAATTCTTGTTCAACAAAGGCTTTGAGCGGAGCCAGCGGGAAGCCCGGTTGTGCTGCGGCCAACCCCACCAACAGCTCAGAGAAAATACGTTCGGCGTCGCTGATATTGGCTAAAGCATCCTGACCACCGATGGTCTTCTCAATCATCGCCACCAGATGGTTGGTAATTTTTGCGGGGGCAGAGAGCACGGTCGCAACCTGCCCCTGTCTGGCATTGCTTTCCAGAATATCGGCAACCCGCAGAAAGCGCTCTGCATTTGCCACTGATGTACCGCCGAACTTCAACACTCGCATGGTTTACCTCATTGCCTTTGGTCGAAAAAAAAGCCCGCACTGTTTAGGTGCGGGCTTTTTCTTGTGTTTCCTGTACGCGTCAGCCCGCACCGTTACCTGTGGTAATGGTGATGGTTGTGGTAATAGTGATGCTGATGCGTTTCATGATGTTGTGTGCTCTGTAATTATTTATTATCTGTCCTGTATTCTTTTAGGGTTAAAGTATCTGCTGACCTAAGTCAATAAATTTTTAAATTGATCACATTCCGAAACTTGTTCACGAGCGACTGCTTGCCCTTTTACTTTCAACCAATACAGCATGTCTCGCCCACTTGAATCCAGAATAAAAAACCAGAAATAAAAATATTAACAGCACTTTATTTTGTAAGATTTTTTTCTATATCATGTAAAAAACGGTGCAACATTGCGGTGTCTCGCTGCTCTAACAGACCCATTCGCTGTTGCAGCCAGTCCGTCAACTTAATGTCGTCAGAAACGTTCAGCGTGGCTAATAAACGCAAAACTCGTTCGCGCAATGCCTGTAGCTGATGCTCATCCGTTACCTCAATGTTTCTGGCCGGTTGTTGTATTAAACCTGCTAATTGATAGCAATACACCATCACCGCCTGCCCCAAATTGAGTGAAGGGTAGTCAGCTACCATAGGTACCCCGGTGAGTACATCCGCCAGAGCCAATTCTTCGTTGGTCAGCCCCGAATCTTCACGGCCAAAAACCAGTGCGGCATGATCCATCCACGTTGATTTTTCCTGCAACAGGGGAACCAGTTCGACCGGTGTGGCGTAATAATGAAACTTCGCCCGGCTACGCGCCGTGGTCGCAACGGTAAAATCAACGTCGTGAAGCGCCTCCGCTAACGTTGGAAAAACATTAATATTATCAATAATATCGCCAGAACCATGCGCAACCCATCGCGTGGCGGGTTCCAGATGGGCCTCACTGTCAACGATCCGCATCTGGGTGAATCCCATGGTCTTCATTGCACGGGCAGCCGCACCAATATTTTCCGCTCTGGCGGGGGCAACCAGAATAATTGTTAAACGCATTTCGATACTCTTTTGGCCTGTGTACAGGTAATAATGTGACGCACATCAACATATTACGCAGCGCGAATTTACATATTTTTAACAGAAGTCACTGAAAAAGCATTTCGCGTTCAGTAAAAAATGCTAAACTATTTCCAGGCTGCACTATTGCCTTATATGTTAACAAAAGTTGCATATCCTTCTGTTTATCCATGATAATTTAATTTAAAATGGTTCGCATTGGTTGGATTCATTACATTTATTAATTAGCGCGTGCAACTAGTTGTAATATTGAAATTTTGTGATGAAAGCAAACATTTGGATACGTTGATTTCATCAAACTGTTAACGTGCTACAATTGAACTTGATATATGTCAACGAAGCGTAGTTTTATTGGGTGTCCGGCATGTCTTAGCCTGTTATGTTGCTGTTAAAATGGTTAGGATGACAGCCGTTTTTGACACTGTCGGGTCCAGAGGGAAACTACCCACGACCAAGCTAATGATGTTGTTGACGTTGATGGAAAGTGCATCAAGAACGCAATTACGTACTTTAGTCATGTTACGCCGATCATGTTAATTTACGGCATGCATCAGGCAGGTCAGGGACTTTTGTACTTCCTGTTTCGATTTAGTTGGCAATTTAGGTAGCAAACATGCAGACCCCGCACATTCTTATCGTTGAAGACGAGTTAGTAACACGCAACACGTTGAAAAGCATTTTCGAAGCAGAAGGCTATGATGTATTCGAAGCGACAGATGGCGCGGAAATGCATCAGATTCTCTCTGAATATGACATCAACCTTGTGATTATGGATATCAATCTGCCTGGGAAAAATGGCCTGCTGTTAGCGCGCGAACTCCGCGAACAAGCTAACGTTGCGCTGATGTTCCTGACGGGCCGTGATAACGAAGTCGATAAAATTCTCGGCCTCGAAATCGGCGCAGACGATTACATCACTAAGCCGTTTAACCCGCGCGAGCTGACTATCCGTGCTCGTAACCTGCTGTCCCGTACCATGAACCTGGGTACTGTCAGCGAAGAACGCCGTAGCGTCGAAAGCTACAAGTTCAATGGCTGGGAGCTGGACATCAACAGCCGCTCTCTGATTGGTCCTGACGGCGAGCAGTATAAACTGCCACGCAGCGAATTCCGTGCCATGCTTCACTTCTGTGAGAATCCGGGCAAGATCCAGTCTCGCGCAGAGCTGCTGAAAAAAATGACCGGTCGCGAACTGAAGCCGCATGACCGTACCGTTGACGTGACTATCCGCCGCATTCGTAAACATTTCGAATCAACGCCGGATACGCCAGAAATCATCGCCACTATTCACGGTGAAGGCTACCGTTTCTGCGGCGACCTGCAGGATTAATTCAATCCTCACAGGTAAAAAAACGGCGCTTTATGCGCCGTTTTTCATTTTTCGTTTCCCCAGCGCCCTATTTCCACAAGCGAAACTCGTCGCTCTTCGCAGGCTGAGGCTCCGGAAGTTCTGTAGACTTTGCCCTAGGTTTTGGCTGCGCCAACGAGTGCCAGTCAAGATGACGCGTCAGAAACATCACTCCGCACAGCGCGAGCAACAACACGCCTGTTCCCAGCAGTAAAGAGCTGTCCTGTGAACGGAGCAGCACCCACATCACACCATCCAGCGCCAGCAACGCCACGGTGAACAACATACTGTTACGCCATCCCAGTATCGCCTGAAGGTACACGCCGTTCATCAACGCACCCACCAGGCTTGCCGTGATCCACGCGGCGGTAAAACCAATGTGTTCCGACAGCGCCAGCTGCAGCAGATAAAACATCACCAGCGACAGCCCCACCAGCAGATACTGCATAGGGTGCAAACGCAGGCTGGTCATACTTTCAAGCACGAAGAAAAACATGAAGGTCAGCACAATCAGTAAAATGGCATATTTTGTTGCCCTGTCCGTTAACTGATACTGATCTGCAGGCGTGGCGACGGCGACGCTAAACGCCGGCATGCCCAGCCAGCCAATCTTTTCGTCGTCAAAGCGCTCACCGAGGTTATTCGCGAACCAACTGCTTTGCCACTGGGCCTTGAATCCGGATTCGCTGATTTCACGCTTAGCCGGGAGAAAGTCACCAAGAAAACTGGGATGCGGCCAGTTGCTGGTTAAGGTCATTTCACTATTACGCCCCACCGGAACGACCGAGAAATTTCCTGTTCCGCTCAAATTGAGCGACAGCGTCATGCTCAGATTTTTCTCCGCCCAGCTCACGTCGGGTAACGGAATGTGGATCCCTTGCGCACGTCCATCCAGCCCCGTCCCCGGTTCAACCGCCAGCGGCGTTCCATTGACCTGCGGCGTATTTACCACACCAATCCCGCGCGCATCCCCCACGCTAACCACAATAAACGGTTTGCCGACGCTGACATTGGGATGGTTTAAATCACTCAACCGTTCGGCGTTAAACTCGGCCTTCACCGAGAGGTCATTGTGCCAGACCTGCCCCTCATAAATACCGATTTTACGCGCTGCAACGTTCTGATTCCCCTCAACCACCAACGACTCCGGCAGCCAGAAATGGATATAGCTTCGCTTACGCTGGATCTCTTTGCCATCCTCCAGCGAGGTATAAAGCTCTGTGACCGGAATGGCTATCAACGGGCCGACCATCTTTTGCGGTCCGCTGGTGCTCTGGCGGATTGCATCTTCAACGTCATCACGATAATCGGATCGCTCAACGATTATCTGCCTGACCATCGTGAGTGGAATTAACAGCAGCAATATTGCGCCACCTAAGGTGACAACTTTCCAAAACAGGGGTGATTTAAACATAGCGTTCTCCTTTGCAATTTCAGCAAGGTAGAACAGCTATGTGCGCAGAATTTGAAGTTATGTGAAGTGACGGTGAAGTGTAAACGAGGCCTGTGCGCCACCTTCAGGTCGGTTGCATAATGTCACCGTACCTGCATGCAGTCGCGCAACTTCGCTGACAAACGCCAGTCCCAACCCGCTGCTCTTGTGCCCATTCTCACGGGGCAACGAGTAGAAGCGCTCAAAAATACGCGGTAACGCAAAGTCAGGGATGCCGCTGCCGCTGTCGATGACCCGCAACGTGACCTGATCCTCCTGCTGATGCGCGCTCAGCGTAATTACCCCATCCTGTGGCGTGAAGTCGATAGCGTTGTCGAGCAAATTCCCCAGAGCCTGCTCCAGCAACGCAAGATCGGCAGCGACGCTAAGAGATGAAGGCATAATGGTTAACGTGATGTTTTTTGCCGCCAGCTGCACGCTACGCGCCTCTTTAAGCTGGGTAAAAAGCGCATCTACCGCCACTGGCGTCAACGTAATGTCCTGTCGATTCTCCAGTCGCGCCTGCCGTAGCAAGGTTTCAACCAGCGCCTGCATGCGCGCATTTTGCGTCAGAATATTATCAGTAAAGCGCGCAACCACGTTTGGCGGCGGGCCTTCGCGCAAAATCTCAGCCGCACCGCGAATGGCCGCCAGCGGGCTTTTCAGTTCATGCGTCAACGCATACACATATTGCTCAATATAATTCTTGCCCTCCAGCTTCAAACGCATACTTTCCAACGCCTGCGCCAGTTTACGTAGCTCACTACTACCTAAATCTGGCAGCGGGACGGGGCGATTTTCGGTGACAGAGTCGGCATAGCGCGCCAGTCGGGCAATGGAGCGGTTTATCCACCACACCATCCCAAAGCCAATCACTAAGGCAATGCCCAGCAATACGGCGCTGGCCCACAGCATCCGCCGTTCACTGCGTTTAATCACCGGTGCCATTGCCGCATTCGGCTTACCTACGCTCAGCACCCCGATAATACGCCCGCCGTCCACGATCGGTGCGGCAACGTACATCACCGAGCTTTCCGGATCGTCCGGATTTTGCGGCGTGCTACGAGCGCCGTATTGCCCGCGTAGCGTTAACCACACGTCGTTCCAGCGGGAGTAGTCCTGACCGACGGCCTGGTTAGCTGAATCAAACACCACCTTGCCCTGCGCGTCCGTCATGTAGACATGGTATTCATTACGTACTTTGTTAATGCCGCTGATATTGGCGCGGAATGGGCGGTTATGCAGCTGTGAAAAGGCCTGCGCCAGCTTGCCGTTGGTAGGTGAGTCAGAGAGTAAGTCATCACGTGCCAGCGCGGCCAGCAGCGTGGCGGTATCAATTAAAGTGCCTTCGGTCGCCCGGCGAACGCCTGGCTTAATTTCCTGTACAAAGATCGACAAAACGAACCAGGCGGCGACGGCGACAATCAGAAAATAGCCGAGCAGCAAACGCATACCAATGCGCATCAGACGCTCCTCAGGCTGTATCCCATACCGCGATGCGTATTGATGGGGGAAAGCTCGGGGTTGATGGCCCGCAGCTTGGCGCGCAGCGTTTTGATGTGGGTATCAACCGTTCTGTCAAAGGTATCCTGCGCATCGGCCCAGACTAAATCCATCAACTGCTGGCGAGAGTAGATGCGACCTGGCGACATCAGCAAGGTTTTTAGCAACAGAAATTCATAGCGCGTCAGGTTTAATGGCATACCGAACCAACTGATCTGCGCGGCCAGCTCATTAAGTTCAAAATCCCCACAGCGCGTCGTCGATGAAGGCACGGAGAATTTTTGCACCCTCCGCAGCAGCGTACGCACGCGTGCGCACACTTCGCGCGGCGAAAAAGGCTTGGCAACATAGTCATCCGCACCAATTTCCAGCCCCAGCAGGCGATCAACTTCATCGCTGCGCGCAGTCAAAAAGAGAATCGGTAGCGCCGGATGGCGTTCCAACAGGCGTCGGCACAGTTCAAAACCGCTGATATCCGGCAGTCCGACATCCAGAACGATCGCATCAGGGCATCGCTGGCGAGATTTTTCCAGCACGGGTAACCCGCGCTCAAACGCTTCGACGCTAAAGCCTTCCTGTTGCAGCATGTAGATAAGCGTATCGGCGATGCCCTGCTCATCCTCCACCAACCAGATCAACGGCTGTTGCATTTTGCTTCCTTGTTATTGCCGCCACGGCATAATCGGTACCGCGCTGATGGCATTTTTGGGCGATCCATCGACCACTTTATCTGAATAGGCCAGATAGGCCAGCGCATTACGTTTTGCGTCGTAAAAACGCACAACCTGTAAAGATTTAAACACCAGCGATGTCCGTTTTTTAAATACCACTTCGCCCTGCGCTTTGCCGTTCTTGATTCTGTCGCTCAGTTCTACCGGCCCCACCTGCTGACAGGAGATCGCGGCATCAGAGGTATCTTCCGCCAGCCCCAATCCACCTTTGATGCCGCCGGTCTTCGCACGACTCACATAGCAGGTCACATTGGTCACATCCGGATCGTCAAACGCTTCGACCACAATTTTATGATCCGGGCCAAACATTTTGAATACCGTATCAACCGATCCAATCTGCTCCGCATGGGCGGCCTGCGTCAACATCAGCAGAATTGAGGAAATGATTAAGCTCTTATATTTCATATTGTTACCATTCTTAAATGTTGCACTGTGTAATAATTCGACATTCTAAGATAAAACGTATACAGATCACAGGATTACAATAATTACGTTTTCGTATGTCCGAAAAAAGCATTTATGAGCAAAAAAAACACTGAATGCTAAAACAACAAAAAATGCTATTATCCACATACCTGACGTCAGGTACTCGTTGTTGAAAGGATGAGGATATTATATGGATCAGGCTGGCATTATTCGCGACCTGTTAATCTGGCTGGAAGGTCATCTGGATCAGCCTTTGTCGCTTGACAATGTGGCGGCAAAAGCAGGCTATTCCAAGTGGCACCTGCAGAGAATGTTTAAGGACGTGACGGGCCATGCTATTGGCGCCTATATCCGCGCCCGTCGTTTATCGAAATCCGCAGTGGCGCTACGCCTGACTGCGCGTCCGATTCTGGATATTGCCCTGCAATATCGCTTCGACTCTCAACAAACCTTTACCCGCGCGTTCAAGAAACAGTTTTCCCAGACGCCTGCGCTGTATCGTCGCTCGCCGGACTGGAGCGCGTTCGGTATTCGCCCACCAATGCGACTGGGTGAATTTGCTATGCCGGCGCATGAGTTTGTCACGCTGGAAGATACGCAACTGCTTGGCACCACACAAAGCTATTCCTGCTCGCTGGAACAGATTTCGGATTTCCGTCATGAAATGCGTATTCAGTTCTGGCGCGATTTCCTCAGTCAGGCTCCTGCGATCCCTCCGGTGCTGTACGGGCTAAACGAAACGCGTCCGAGCATTGAAAAAGATGACGAGCAGGAAGTGTTTTACACCACTGCGCTAACGCCGGAACAGGCCAATGGCTATGTGCCATCGGCGCAGCCTATTCTGTTACAGGGCGGCGAGTACGTGATGTTCACCTATGAAGGGCTGGGGACCGGCGTGCAGGAGTTTATCCTGACGGTGTATGGCACATGCATGCCGATGCTGAACCTGACGCGCCGTAAAGGGCAGGATATCGAGCGATACTACCCGGCAGAAGATGCCAAAGCGGGAGATCGCCCGATCAACCTGCGCTGCGAGTTCCTGATTCCGATTCGCCGCTAACGCTGCAGTTCATCCAAAGCAGGGGCGTCAAGATGAGAGATGTCCCCTGCCGTTTCAACTACCCATCCCGGCGCCAGCCACAAACTTTCCTGGTAATCGACACGAGAAATAGAACAGTTGCGCAGACGCAGGCGACGTTCAGCCCATGCCGGTAATCCCAGAATCGTACTCACCAGGCAACCCAGCGCGATACCGTGACTGACCAGCAACGGACGACTCCCCGGCGGCAGTTCCAGACAGGATGCCAGCGCCGCGTTAACGCGATCGCTCAGTTCCTGCATCGATTCCCCCTCCGGAATACGACCATCAACAGTACCGTTCACCAACTGGCGACGCCAACCCTCTTCCTCCGGCGTCAGCGTATCGATATGACGTTGCTCCAGCACGCCCATATTCAGTTCGCGCAGGCGGGAGTCATAGGCGATATCACAGCCGCAGGCCTGGGCTATGATTTCTGCGGTGCGTCGTGTACGACCTAAATCGCTACTGATGACATGCGTAATACCAAACGAGCGGGCGCGTTCACCCACCTGCATGGCTTGCTGCTCACCTTTAGCGGTCAGTGGGCTGTCTGACTGGCCTTGAATACGTCGCTCGGCGTTCCACTGCGTTTCGCCATGGCGAACAAGGTATACCTGTAACATGCTTTTTTTCCGTTATACTGCGATGCGATGAATTTTCAAACTGAGCTTAATTATGCACAAGGTTATCTCTGCGACCACCAATCCTGCCAAAATTCAGGCAATTCTGCGGGCATTTGAAGAGATTTTCGGGGAAGGATCCTGCCATATTGAACCCGTCGCCGTCGAGAGTGGCGTACCGGAACAGCCTTTCGGAAGCCAGGAAACGCGCACTGGCGCACGAAATCGCGTTGATAACGCGCGTCGCCTGCACCCGCAGGCTGATTTCTGGGTCGCTATTGAAGCGGGAATCGACGATGACGCCACCTTCAGTTGGGTGGTGATTGATAACGGCGTCCAGCGCGGCGAAGCCCGTTCAGCCACGTTGCCATTGCCTGCTGTCATTCTCGACAGAGTACGCCAGGGTGAAGCGCTCGGCCCGGTAATGTCGCAGTACACGGGCATTGACGAGATTGGCCGTAAAGAGGGTGCAATCGGCGTCTTTACCGCCGGCAAGCTGACGCGCTCAAGCGTCTACCACCAGGCGGTGATTCTGGCGCTCAGTCCGTTTCATAACGCGGTGTATTTATAGCATTGTGCCGGATGTTCAATCGTAGGCCGGGTAAAGCAAAGCTGCATCCGGCGGATCAATTTTTACCGAGCAATACCTGCTCCAGCCAATGACGCAGATCCACCGGTGCGGATTTGAGGCTATTCGAACCCCGCGTAATGGTGGCAATCCCCGCCCCAAGCTCATTTTTCAACTCGCGCTGGCTCATCTCACCGCGCAGCAACTCTTCTATGATCCGCACGCGCGTGCCCAACGCTTCGCGCTCATCCGGCGTTAACATCAAGTTGAGCAGCGGCAGGTGTAAGTCTTGTTCATAGGCGTGTTTAAGCAGATCGACAAAACGTAACCACTCCTGGTGACGCTGTTCTGCCATCTCTGCTGAATAGGGTGATTGTTGAGTCATAAGTTATCGCCATCGTTGCGGGGGGAAGCGAGCTTGCCTCCCCCTTTGTACTCTTTAACGAGTACAATAGCATAACACAACCTACGCGATCAGTAACGACGTTGCCATTCTGCGTCGCTCATCAACTCCGGTTTATCGCCGAGGAAATAGCGATAGTACGCATCATAAGCCAGTACGTTCTTCACGTAGCCCCGCGTTTCTGAGAATGGAATGCTCTCGACAAACGCGACCGCATCGATACGGCCCGCGCTATTGCCAAGCCAGGTACGAACGCGCCCCGGACCGGCGTTATAAGCCGCCGACGCAAAAATGCGGTTATTGCCGAATTGCTGATACACATACTGTAAATAGCTGGTACCAATGTTGATGTTGGTATCAGGATCCAGTAGCTGGCTCGGGCTGCTGTAACCCGGAATCGAGAACATTTTCACCGTATGCGTCGCCGTGCCCGGCATAATCTGCATCAACCCGCTGGCGCCAACCGGCGATTTCACTTTCGGGTTCCAGGCGCTCTCCTGACGCGCTATCGCCATCGCATAGCTTGGCGTAATATCCTTGCCGCTGGTATAGCGGGTAAACAGATCCTTGTAGGCCAATGGGAAACGCTCTTCCAGATGATCCCACAACCTTCCGGCGATCGTGGCCTGTACGCTTAGATCCCACCAGTGATTGTTGAACGCGTAGCGCGCCAGTTGAGCCTGCTCGGACTTCGTGCGGCTGGTGACCAGATTCGCCCATTCACTGCGTGCAGTATTATCCATGTTCCAGTACATCAGCTCGCGTACGCGCGCCATTTCCGGTCCCTGAGTTAGCGCAGAGTCAACGTTGTCTGGCGCTTTATCCACTTTCAGCGCGTACTCTTCGCCCAGACGCTGTGCCGCAACCATTGGATAGAAACCGCGCTGCTGCATGAGCTGGTGCAGGATCTCTTTGGCTTCCGCTTCACGTCCGCGCTCCAGCAACAGATCCGCCTGCCAGTAGCGCCATTCATCTTTTTCTTTGGCTTCCATTGGCAGGCGCGCCAGCCAGGTATTCAGGCCACGGCGATCGCCGGTTCCCAGCGCCATGCGCACGCGGCGCTCCACAAGCGTCGTGGAATTCGAGCGCATAATGGCATCATCGCGCCATTTTGCCTGCTCGTCGGTAACGTCATTGCCCATCAGCCGCCAGGCAACAATATCGCGCAGCTCCTGGGTTTGCTCGTCATTCAACTGCTGCGCCTGCACCAGCGAGGGGATCATCAGGCGGGCATTTTCCGCATCCTGACGCGCCACGCTTGCAAAGGCAACCGCCGCCATCTGGCGGGTAAAATCAGTGGCTCCAGTGGTGCGAGCAAAAGTCATTACCGAATTCGGATCGTTGGCCAGCGCGATGATCGCTGAAGCGATGGTTTGATATTCTGCGGGCATCTGTCCGGCCAACGCCGTGACCAGTCCGGTATTCCCGGCTTTCATCGCCAGACGAATACGCTCCAGATACGCCAGCGGATCCTGGGTGCCTGAGGCACGCCATACGCCGAATAATTTGTCACAGGCGTTCGGCTGACTTTTTCCGCTCAGCCACAGTTCTTTCGCCCCCTGCCAGGCTTCTTCAGTTTGTCCGGTACTCCATTTCGCGAAGTAATAGTTACATTGCGCTTCGGTGGTGCCCGGTTTTTCTGGGCTGAACGCCAGCAACCCACGCCAGTCTTCGCGGCGCGCCAGTTCATTCACGAAACGCGATTGCAGAGTACGCGCGGGCGGCAGTGTCGGGTTGGCGCGCACAAAATTGGTGACGGTAATGGTGGGCTGATTCATCAGATCGTCAGTGATCTGGCGATATTCCAGATACGGATACAGAGGATAGTTCTTCAGGCCAGGCATCATCTGTTCTACGACATCCATCTGTCGGTTATCCCAGGCCTGCTTAATTTGCGCATAGCGATTGCGCTGCTCATCCAGGGAATCCGCTCGCGCTACTTGACTGACCGTCAGCAGACATACGCTGGCAGCCAGCAGGCGCCAGGTAAATTGTTTGGCTTTGTCCACAAGCTCTTCCTCTTCTCATGTTACGTCTGTGCAGCATCATGCCGCTTAATTCATTCATGCTAACCAGACATTGCAGAATGCGCCACGTCACGGACACTTTTTTACTTTTGTTGCGAGTGAGATCTGCTGGCTGGGATTGGACAATGAAAAAGGCTACACTTCGCCTTTGATAACTATTTACCAATAATTAGCCCTAAATAATTCAAGTTGCAGCAAGGCGGCGAGCAAGTGAATCCCCTGAGCGTACAAAAGTACGTGACTGGGATGAACGACACAGCCAACGTATCTGCGGCTTGAAGTATGACGGGATAAACATAGAGGCGAGTCCAACGTGGCCCAATTCGTTTATACCATGCATCGTGTCGGCAAAGTCGTTCCGCCGAAACGTCATATTCTTAAAAACATCTCACTGAGCTTCTTCCCTGGCGCCAAAATCGGTGTACTCGGTCTGAACGGCGCAGGTAAATCTACTCTTCTGCGCATCATGGCCGGCATTGATACCGATATCGAAGGGGAAGCTCGCCCACAGCCAGGCATTAAAATCGGTTACCTGCCGCAGGAACCGAAACTGAACCCGGAACATACCGTTCGCGAATCCGTTGAAGAAGCGGTTGCTGAAGTGGTTAACGCGCTGAAAGGCCTGGATGAAGTGTACGCGAAGTACGCCGAACCGGACGCTGACTTCGATAAGCTGGCCGCGCAACAGGGCAAGTTTGAAGAGATTATTCAGGCGCACGACGGTCATAACCTGAACGTGCAGCTTGAGCGTGCCGCTGACGCTCTGCGTCTGCCGGACTGGGATGCCAAAATTGAAAATCTTTCCGGTGGTGAACGCCGCCGCGTCGCGCTGTGCCGCCTGCTGCTGGAAAAACCAGACATGCTGCTGCTCGACGAACCGACTAACCACCTGGACGCCGAATCCGTCGCGTGGCTGGAACGCTTCCTGCACGACTTCGAAGGCACCGTGGTGGCCATTACCCACGACCGTTACTTCCTCGACAACGTAGCTGGTTGGATTCTGGAACTTGACCGCGGTGAAGGTATTCCATGGGAAGGCAACTACTCCTCCTGGCTGGAGCAGAAAGATCAGCGTCTGGCCCAGGAAGCCTCTCAGGAAGCGGCTCGCCGTAAATCCATTGAGAAAGAACTGGAGTGGGTTCGTCAGGGCGCGAAAGGACGTCAGTCTAAGGGCAAAGCCCGTCTGGCACGCTTTGAAGAGCTGAACAACACTGAATACCAGAAACGTAACGAAACCAACGAGCTGTTTATCCCACCTGGAGCACGTCTGGGCGATAAAGTCGTTGAAGTCACCAATCTGCGTAAATCCTACGGCGATCGTGTGTTGATTGACGACCTGAGCTTCTCGGTACCGAAAGGCGCTATCGTCGGCATCATCGGTCCGAACGGTGCGGGTAAATCAACCCTGTTCCGTATGATGTCCGGTCAGGAACAGCCTGACAGCGGCACCATCACGCTGGGTGAAACCGTTAAGCTGGCCTCCGTTGACCAGTTCCGTGACGCCATGGACAACAGTAAAACCGTGTGGGAAGAAGTGTCCGGCGGGCTGGATATCATGAAGATCGGCAACACCGAAATGCCAAGCCGTGCCTATGTGGGCCGCTTCAACTTCAAAGGTGTGGATCAGGGTAAACGCGTCGGCGAATTGTCCGGCGGTGAGCGTGGTCGTCTGCACCTGGCGAAGCTGCTGCAGGTTGGCGGCAACATGCTGCTGCTCGATGAACCAACTAACGACCTGGATATCGAAACCCTGCGCGCGCTGGAAAACGCCCTGCTGGAGTTCCCGGGCTGTGCAATGGTTATCTCGCACGACCGTTGGTTCCTTGACCGTATCGCGACCCATATTCTGGATTATCAGGATGAAGGTAAGGTGGAATTCTTCGAAGGCAACTTTACCGAATACGAAGAGTACAAGAAACGCACGCTGGGCGCGGATGCGCTGGAGCCGAAGCGTATTAAGTACAAACGTATTTCGAAGTAATTACCGTTAAGCGCCGGATGGCGGCGTGATGCCTTATCAGGCCTACGAGGTTAGTGCGACTTGTAGGCTGGATAAGCGCGGCCCCATCCGGCATTTAAACTATCTCTGCTCGCCCATCAACTCTTTCACCAACTCCACGCAGCGCAGGAAGCGACCATCGTAGTCCGGCTCCTGAACGTGCACAAAATTGATATTGTTCTCCTGCAGCATCTCGACCAACAGCGTCTGAAACGCTTTTCTGTCAACCGAGCTGCCAAGGCTGCGCAAACCATCTGCCACCCATGGGGTGTTGTTTTCCAGCAGGATCACCAGGTCAAAGCGATACTCGTCAATCAGCGCCTGCACAAACGGGTGTTCACGCCCTTCGTACTTTTTGCAGAAGGCCTGAGTAGTCACGAAATCGGTGTCGATGAAAGCCACTTTATTGGCATACTTAACAGCAAAATCAATGTATTGCGCTTGTCCCAGAGCGATTTTATCGTAGTCGGAATACTGCAACGCCATCTCATCGCCGCCCAAATGGGAGAAAACGTAATCACGCCCATATTCCCACGCACTGGTGGTGTTAAAAATGTTGGCAAGCTTGTTTACCAGCGTCGATTTTCCGCTCGACTCCCCGCCGAGGATCGCCACGGTGCGCACGAAAAACGGCTTCACTTCGGTGGGAATATACTCCCAGTAGCGAAACGGGTTCTCACGGATTTGCCCGCCGCTGATGCTCATAAACGTCCGCTTGGGATCCACCAGCACGGTTTCGATCCCCAAATGTTCGAGGTACTGCGGAGCATCTGACTCTTCAGAGGTGTAGATCCAGTTTGGCTGGATCCCTTTCTCCTGCATAAACGTTTTTATCCCGTTGCTCCACACATCCCACCCGTGTGGATACGGCTCCATGCCCTCTTCGTTGAAGGCATGAATTCGGATATTTTTCTGATACTTAAAGGTTTGTAGCAGCCAGCGTAGACGATCGGGCACCGTGGGCTGTTGCGACATGGCGCTGTCTTCAAACAAGCTTCTATCGCGCGTGTCGTCATAGCCCATGATGATATGCAGTTCATCAACCTGACTGCAGGCGCGCTGGATAAGATAGATATGGCCGGTATGCAGCGGATAAAACTTTCCGAATACCACACCGATATTTTTCTGCTGGCGTGGAAACTCCAGCCCGAGAAAACGGTGCAACGCCTCCAGCTTTTGCGCGCTGGGGCTTTTAATTTTGGCATTCAACAGTTGGCTTAGATATCCCTTGGTCATGCCACTGGCATCCGCCACCTGTTGCAGGGTACAGCCCTTTTGCTTAATGGCGGTTTTCAGATAATCAAATGACACAAGAGCCTCCTGCTGAAAAAATAAACGTTATACCCAATGCCGCCGGAAAGACGGCGGGTATTTTATTATAGGTCGTCAAACACGCTTAACGCATCTGCAAGCTTCTTAACGCCAAAGACCTGCATCCCTTCCGGCACTTTTTTCGGTACGTTGGCGGCGGGAACAATCGCCCGACGAAAGCCGTGCTTCGCCGCTTCTGAAATACGCTCCTGACCGCTGGGCACAGGGCGGATTTCTCCCGCCAGACCCACTTCACCAAAGACCACCAGATCCTGCGGCAACGGCCTGTCGCGCAGGCTGGACACCATTGCCAACAGCAGTGCCAGGTCGGCGCTGGTTTCCGTAACCTTTACGCCGCCGACCACGTTGACAAACACGTCCTGATCCGCCATCTGCAAGCCGCCATGACGATGCAACACCGCCAGCAAAATCGCCAGACGGTTTTGTTCCAGACCAACCGCCACGCGGCGCGGGTTTGCCATCATTGAGTGATCGACCAGCGCCTGAATCTCTACCAGCAGCGGGCGCGTGCCTTCCCAAACCACCATCACCGAACTACCGGAAGTGACTTCATCGCCACGGCTTAAAAAGATTGCAGAGGGATTGCTAACTTCGCGCAGCCCCTGTTCGGTCATGGCAAAGACGCCCAGCTCATTCACCGCGCCAAAACGGTTTTTATGGCTACGCAGAGTGCGGAAACGCGAATCGGCGTCACCGTCGAGCAACACTGAGCAGTCAATACAGTGCTCCAGCACCTTCGGCCCGGCCAGAGAACCGTCTTTGGTGACGTGGCCGACCATCACAATCGCCACGCCGCGCGTTTTGGCGAAGCGCGTCAGGTAAGCTGCGGTTTCACGCACCTGCGCCACGCTGCCCGGCGAAGACTGAATGTCCGCCATATGCATCACCTGGATGGAGTCGATCACCATCAGCTTCGGCTGTTCTTCTTCAGCGATCAGGCAAATTTGTTCGATACTGGTTTCCGACAGCATGTTCAGGTTCGCTGTCGGCAGGCCAAGTCGATGCGCGCGCATCGCCACCTGTTGCAGCGACTCTTCGCCGGTGACGTACAGGGTTTTCATCTGCTCGGCAAGCCTGCACAGCGTTTGCAGCAGCAGCGTTGATTTGCCCGCGCCGGGGTTACCGCCAATCAGTATGGCGCTGCCGGGCACCACACCACCGCCGAGTACGCGGTCGAACTCTTTGAATCCGGTAGAAAAACGCGGCAGTTCCTCAAGGCTGATGTCAGAGAGCTTCTGCACTTTTGCGACGCCTGCATTTCCGGCATAGCCGCTGAGTCGCTCGTTGCGCGCCACCGTTGGCGACGCGGCAAGACGCACCTCGGTTATGGTGTTCCAGGCCTGACAGGCGCTGCATTGCCCCTGCCAACGCGGGTAATCGGCCCCGCATTCATTACAAACAAAGGCGCGTTTAGGAGCTTTTGCCACGTTTTACCTCATTATTTCTGATTCATGCTGCCAGAGAGAATGCAGAACACGCCCATCAGGTCAGCGTGACGGATAGTAATCTCCGTCTTTTCATTCACTTTGGGTTTCGCATGATACGCAATGCCCAGCCCGGCCGTTTTGATCATCGGCAGATCGTTGGCACCGTCGCCGATCGCCACCGTCTGCGCCATCGGGATCTCATATTCTTGCGCCAGGCGGGTCAGCGTACTGGCTTTATACTGCGCATCGACGATATCGCCGATCACGTTGCCAGTGAATTTACCGTCCATGATCTCCAGCTCATTCGCCACAGCTGCCGTCAGGCGCAGCTTGTTACGCAGATAATCGGCAAAGAAAGTAAACCCGCCGGAAGCGATAGCCACTTTCCAGCCAAGCGTTTCCAGTTTTAACACCAGCTGAGTCAGGCCAGGCATCAGCGGCAATGTTTCTCGCACCTGGTGCAAAATGTTGGCATCAGCCCCCTTCAGCGTCGCCACGCGGCTGCGCAGGCTGGCGGTGAAATCAAGCTCGCCGCGCATCGCGCGTTCGGTGACTTCGGCAACCATTTCACCGGTCCCGGCCAGTTTGGCAATTTCATCAATGCATTCGATCTGGATAGCCGTTGAATCCATGTCCATCACCAGCAAACCCGGCGTGCGCAAATGCGGAATTTTGCCCAGCGGGGCAACATCCAGTTTGGCATCATGCGCCAGTTTTGCCGCACGCGGCGTTAACGAGCCCGCCAGACGAATCACCTGATAATCCTCAACGCACCACGCCGCTACGATCACCATCGCCGCGCCCAGTTTGCTCTGGTATTGCGTTAAACGCTGTTTATCCAGCCCACGACCGTACAGCAGCCAGCCACTGCGGCCTGCGTGGTAATCCAGCGGCATGACTTCATCACCGCTTAAAGAGAGAGGCAGACCTGGCCACAGAGAGACATCTTCAGGTAGATCGCACCAGGTAATGTTAGGCATTAAAGCTCCTGTAAAATCGTTCGGGTCGGAATCATCAGGGGAAAATAACGCATGAGGCTACCCTGTAACCAGCGCTTCTGGCAACATTAAGTCTCAAATTTTCAGCAGGTGGAATATGGCTCGCACAAAACTGAAATTCCGACTTCATCGTGCAGTGATTGTATTGTCCTGCCTTGCGCTGCTCGTCGCGCTGATGCAAGGCGCATCCTGGTTCAGTCAAAGCCACCAGCAGCAGCGTAATCCGCAGCTTGAAGAGCTGGCCCGCACGCTGGCTCGCCAGGTCGCGTTAAACGTCGCCCCGCTGATGCGTACCGAAACGCCGGATGAAAAGCGCATTAAAACGGTGCTCACCCAGTTGACGGAGAGTAGCCGTATTCTGGATGCGGGCGTGTACGATGAGCAGGGAGACCTGATCACGCGCACCGGTGAGAGTGTCAACGTTCGTGACCGACTGGCGCTCGACGGTAAAAAAGCCGGGGGCTATTTTAACCAGCAAATTGTCGAACCCATTCAGGGAAAAAATGGACCACTGGGCTATCTGCGCCTGACGCTGGATACCCATACGCTTGCCACTGAAGCCAAGCAGGTAGATAACACCACCAACATCTTGCGCCTGATGCTGCTTCTGTCACTGGCAATTGGCGTGGTGCTCACCCGTACTTTATTGCAAGGCAAGCGTACTCGCTGGCAGCAATCCCCTTTCCTGCTGACCGCTAACAAACCGGTGCAGGACGAAGATAAAGATTAATCAGAAAAGGAAATCGCTATGTCCACACTACGCCTGCTTATCTCCGATTCTTACGATCCATGGTTTAACCTGGCGGTTGAAGAGTGCATTTTTCGCCAGATGCCCGCCACGCAGCGCGTCCTGTTCTTATGGCGGAACGCCGATACGGTGGTGATTGGCCGGGCGCAAAACCCGTGGAAAGAGTGCAACACCCGCCGGATGGAGGAAGATAACGTGCGACTTGCCCGTCGCAGCAGCGGCGGCGGCGCGGTGTTCCATGACTTAGGTAATACCTGCTTTACCTTTATGGCCGGGAAACCGGAATACGACAAAACTATCTCCACCGCGATAGTCCTCAATGCGCTGAATATGCTGGGCGTAGAAGCTGAAGCCTCCGGGCGTAACGATCTGGTGGTGAAAACGCCGGACGGCGATCGTAAAGTCTCTGGTTCTGCTTATCGTGAAACGAAAGACCGTGGATTCCACCACGGCACGCTATTGCTGAATGCCGATCTCAGTCGCCTGGCAAACTATCTCAATCCCGATAAAAAGAAACTTGCCGCCAAAGGCATCACTTCAGTTCGCTCGCGCGTGGCAAATTTGACCGAGCTATTACCGGGCATCACTCATCAACAGGTTTGTCAGGCCATCACGGAGGCCTTTTTCGCCCACTACGGCGAACGCGTAGAAGCCGAGATTATCTCCCCGGACAAAGCGCCGGATCTGCCGAACTTTGCCGAAACCTTTGCCCGCCAGAGCAGTTGGGAGTGGAACTTTGGTCAGGCGCCAGCCTTCTCGCACCTGTTGGACGAGCGTTTCACCTGGGGCGGCGTTGAACTGCATTTCGACGTTGAAAAAGGGCATATCACGCGTACGCAGGTGTTTACCGACAGTCTCAATCCCGCGCCGTTAGAAGCGCTGGCGGGTCGTCTGCAAGGATGCTTGTACCGTGCGGATATGCTGCAACAGGAGTGCGAGGCGCTGCTGGTTGATTTCCCGGAGCAAGAAAAAGAGTTACGCGAGCTGTCGGCATGGATTGCCGGCGCGGTGCGTTAAGCGCAGGCCTGAAAATGCCGGATGGCGGCGACGCCTTATCCGGCCTGCGAGAACAATGTTAAGCCCGGTCAGCGCAGCGCCACCGGGCACAAACAACATTACTCTTTATCGCCCAGCAGAACGGATTCCAGCGCGATTTTGATCATGTCATTGAAGGTCGTCTGACGTTCAGCGGCAGTGGTCTGCTCGTGAGTACGGATATGGTCGGACACGGTGCAGATAGTCAGCGCTTTCGCACCAAATTCAGCCGCAACGCCATAAATGCCCGCCGCTTCCATTTCCACGCCCAGCACGCCGTATTTTTCCATGACGTCGAACATTTCGCCGTCCGGAGAGTAGAACAGGTCAGCGGAGAACAGGTTACCCACGCGCGCGTCTACGCCCAGCGCTTTTGCTGCATCAACAGCGTTACGCACCATGTCGAAGTCAGCGATAGCAGCGAAATCATGATCTTTAAAGCGGATACGGTTAACTTTGGAATCGGTGCAGGCACCCATACCGATAACCACGTCACGCAGTTTGACGTCCATACGCACGGCGCCACAGGAGCCTACGCGAATGATTTTCTTCACGCCGAAATCGGTGATCAGCTCTTTGGTGTAGATGGAGCAGGATGGGATACCCATACCGTGGCCCATTACGGAGATCTTACGGCCTTTGTAGGTACCGGTGAAACCTAACATGCCGCGAACGTTGTTCACTTCACGGACATCTTCGAGGAAAGTTTCAGCAATATGCTTCGCACGCAGCGGGTCGCCCGGCATCAATACGACGTCAGCGAAATCACCCATTTCTGCATTAATATGTGGAGTTGCCATCAATTTATCCTTATTAAAATTGAGAAGAATACCCAAAGGATTTCGCGTTGTAGGAAGGCGACGAATTCGTGAATCCCCGGAAGCATAGATTAACTATGTGACCGGGGTGAGCGAACAAAGTCAACGCATCTACAGCGCGAAAGACAACGGGTATCACAGCATGTTTTTACCGTAGTCCATCGGCGACGTACCAAAGTAGCTCGCCAGCGTCTGGCCGATATCCGCGAAGGTTTCACGGTGACCTAAAGAACCGGGTTTCACTTTCGGGCCGTAAACCAGTACCGGAATGTGTTCACGGGTGTGGTCTGTTCCGGTCCAGCTCGGGTCGCAGCCATGGTCAGCAGTCAGGATCAGAATGTCATCTTCACCCACCAGCTCCATCAGCTCAGGCAGACGGCGGTCGAACAGTTCCAGACCTGCGGCATAACCGGCGATATCGCGACGGTGGCCCCAGGAAGAATCGAAATCAACGAAGTTAGTAAAGACGATGGTCTTATCACCCGCTTCTTTCATCTCTTTGATGGTGGCGTCGAACAGCGCGTCCAGACCGGTAGCTTTCACTTTTTTGGTGATGCCGCAGTTCGCATAGATATCCGCGATTTTACCAACGGAAACCACGTGGCCGTCTTTCTCGTCGACCAGTTTCTGCAGCACGGTCGGTGCTGGCGGCTCAACGGCCAGGTCGTGACGGTTACCGGTACGCTGGAAATTACCGGCTTTATCACCAATAAACGGACGCGCAATAACACGACCGATGTTGTAACCACCTTCGGTCAGCTCTTCACGGGCGATTTCGCACAGTTCGTAGAGTTTATCCAGGCCAAAAGTCTCTTCGTGACAGGCAATCTGGAACACTGAGTCAGCGGAGGTATAGAAAATCGGCTTGCCGGTTTTCATATGCTCTTCACCCAGCTGATCCAGAATCACGGTACCGGAAGAGTGGCAGTTACCGAGGTAGCCCGGCAGGTTGGCACGTTTTACCAGCTTATCCAGCAGTTCCTGCGGGAAGCTGTTTTCATGATCGGAGAAGTAACCCCAGTCAAACAGAACCGGTACACCGGCGATTTCCCAGTGGCCGGACGGCGTGTCTTTTCCGGAAGAGAGTTCATGCGCCCAGGCGTAAGCACCAATCACTTCCGCATTACCGTCCATGCCGGCAGCAATTTTACCTGTAGAGCCTTCGTGAGCTTTCACCAGGCCCAGACGGGTCAGGTTAGGCAGATTCAGTGGACCTTTGCGACCATTGTCAGCTTCACCTTTCGCACAGGCTTCTGCAATGTGTCCCATAGTGTCTGAGCCTACGTCGCCAAAGCGATCCGCATCTTCAGTCGCACCAATACCAAAGGAGTCCAGCACCATAATAAATGCACGTTTCATCTTGTTCTCCATACATCTGCGCCGCAAAAAAGCGATCAGATCAGTATACAGTTATTCGGTAATACGACGATAGACTGTCGGCGTAATTTCTGGCGCTTTATCGTCAAGGCTAATTGCCGCTTTGACCGCTTTCGCCGCTTCCTGCCAGCTGGCTTCATCTTTGGCGTGGATCACCGCCAGCGGGCGCTGTCCGTCTACGCTGTCGCCCAGACGCGCCATGTCGCTGAAGCCAACGCTGTAATCAATGGTGTCCGAGGCCTGACGACGACCGCCGCCCATGGAAACGACCGCCATACCCAGCGCACGGGTATCCATCGCGCTGACAAAACCTTCGGTATCAGCATATACCGCTTTGCTGAGCATTGCCGTTGGCAGGTACTTCGAATAATTCTCGACGAAATCGGTCGGGCCTTTCTGCGCTGCAACCATGCGACCAAAAATCTCTGCCGCTTTACCGTTATCCAGCACCGCCTGCAATTTCGCACGAGCTTCGGCATCGTCTTTCGCCAGCTTGCCGGAGATCAGCATTTCCACGCACAGCGCCATGGTGACGTCTAACAGACGTGGATTGCGGTATTCACCTGTCAGGAACTGCACCGCTTCGCGAACTTCTACCGCGTTACCCGCGCTGGAAGCCAGCACCTGATTCATATCGGTTAACAGCGCGGTGGTACGTACACCCGCGCCATTCGCCACGCCGACAATCGCTTCGGCAAGGGCTTCAGAGAGCTCGTAGGTCGGCATAAAGGCGCCGCTGCCTACTTTCACATCCATCACCAGCGCATCCAGCCCTTCCGCCAGCTTTTTCGCCAGGATGGAGCCAGTAATCAGCGGGATGGAATCCACCGTCGCAGTAATATCGCGAGTAGCATAAAAACGTTTATCCGCCGGTGCGAGCGAGCTGGTTTGCCCAATAATCGCCACACCCACGTCTTTAATAATTTCACGGAAACGGGCGTCGTCCGGAAAAATGTCAAATCCTGGAATGGCTTCCAGTTTATCGAGCGTGCCACCGGTATGTCCCAGGCCACGCCCGGAGATCATCGGAATATAACCGCCGCATGCAGCGACCATTGGGCCTAACATCAGTGACGTTACGTCACCCACGCCGCCGGTAGAGTGTTTATCCACAATCGGGCCGTTCAGTTGCAGGCTTTTCCAGTCCAGCACGGTTCCTGAATCACGCATTGCCATAGTCAGCGAAACACGCTCAGGCATTGTCATATCGTGGAAGAAAATGGTCATCGCCAGGGCGGCGATTTGCCCCTCAGAGATGGTGTTGTCACGGATCCCATTGATAAAGAAACGAATCTCTTCATCGCTCAGCGCATGACCATCACGTTTTTTACGAATAATTTCTTGTGCGAGAAACACGGTAACCTCCCGATTATGGGCCGGGTAAGCAGTGCGCTCCCCGGCTAGTCGTATTGATGCCGGATGGCGGCTTACGCCTTATCCGGCCTACGATGGGCAATTCAAACTTAGTAGCTGCTTGCGCTCTTACCGTCGCCGTGACCCAGCGCTTTGAGCAGGCTCGCCAGCAGGCTGGATGCGCCAAAACGATAATGGCGGGAATCTGCCCAGTCAGCGCCAAACAGTTCGTCAGCAATCGCCAGGAACTGCTGTGCATCTTCTGCAGTACGCACGCCGCCAGCGGGTTTGAAACCAACGGTTTTAGAAACGCCCATATCACGGATCACTTCCATCATGATGCGTGCGCTTTCCGGCGTCGCATTGACCGGTACTTTACCGGTAGACGTTTTGATGAAATCAGCACCGGCTTTGATGGAGATTTCAGACGCTTTACGGATAAGGGCTTCTTCTTTCAGCTCACCGGTTTCGATGATCACTTTCAGCAGCACATTTGCCGCCGCACACGCGTCTTTACACGCTTTAACCAGATCGAAACCAACTTGCTCATTACCGGCGATCAGCGCACGGTACGGGAACACCACGTCAACTTCATCCGCGCCGTAGGCAATCGCCGCGCGGGTTTCAGCCAGCGCAATCTCGATGTCGTCGTTGCCGTGCGGGAAGTTGGTGACGGTGGCAATACGGATGTCCGGCGTACCCTGCTCTTTCAGAGTCTTACGCGCAATAGGGATGAAACGCGGATAGATGCAGATTGCGGCAGTGTTGCCAACCGGGGTCTTCGCCTGATGACACAGCGCGATCACTTTTTCATTGGTGTCGTCGTCATTCAGGGTGGTCAGGTCCATCAGTTTCAGTGCGCGCAGGCTGCTTGCTGTTAAATCGGTCATAACATTCTCCAACGGCGTCGCCGTATAAAATTTCACCTTGCGAGTTTGTTAGTATTCTAACATCCGCTCGCGATTACACTTCGATATACATCACAGTTAATGAAAACCACATACAGATTTGCATTACTCTAATGAGATCCACTTCAAATAAATCACCTTTCCAGAGGGAATGCGGTGGCATCAAGCGCATCCGGATCAAAGGTTGTAGCGACGTTGCTTTCTACAATGGCGTTACACCTTCGGGATAAAAAGGAATCAACGATGCCCACTTCAAGCGAACTCGCGCTGCAACAGCGTTGCCAACAAATCGTGACCAGTCCGGTGCTCAGCCCTGAGCAGAAACGCCACTTTCTGGCGCTGGAGGCTGAAAACGCACTGCCTTACCCGCAACTGCCTGCTGAAGCACGCCAGGCGCTGGATGACGGGGTGATCTGCGATATGTACGAAGGCCATGCCCCGTTCAAACCGCGTTATGTTTTACCCGACTACGCGCATTTTCTGGCCAACGGTTCATCATGGCTGGAGCTGGAAGGAGCAAAGGATCTTGATGACGCGTTATCCTTACTCACCATCCTGTACCATCACGTTCCGTCAGTAACGTCGATGCCGGTCTATCTCGGTCAGCTCGATGCTCTACTGCAACCATATGTTAGAATTCTAACACAAGATGAGATCGATATTCGAATAAAACGTTTTTGGCGTTATCTCGACCGCACCCTGCCAGATGCCTTTATGCATGCCAACATTGGTCCAGTCGACACGCCGATTACACGCGCAATTTTACGCGCAGATGCAGAGTTAAAGCAGGTTTCACCTAATCTTACTTTTATTTATGATCCGCAAATCACCCCTGACGATCTGCTGCTTAACGTGGCGAAAAATATCTGTGAATGCAGTAAACCACACATTTCCAACGGCCCTGAAAATGATAAAATTTTCACAAAAGGCCACTACGGCGTCGTCAGTTGTTACAACTCACTGCCGCTGGCTGGCGGCGGAAGTACGCTGGTCAGGCTCAATCTGAAAGCCATCGCAGAGCGCAGCACCTCTGTCGATGACTTCTTTACGTGCACCCTACCGCACTACTGCCAGCAGCAAATCGCCATCATTGATGCACGATGTGAATTCCTCTATGAAAAATCACATTTCTTTGAGAATAGCTTCCTGGTGCAGGAAGGGTTGATTGATCCCAAACGTTTTGTGCCTATGTTCGGTATGTATGGCCTGGCGGAGGCGGTAAATCTGCTGTGTGAAAAAGCAGGGCAATGCGCGCGTTACGGGAAAGATGAGTTTGCCAATCAGCTTGGCTATCGCATTAGCGCCCAACTGGCGGAATTTGTAGAAAGCACGCCAGTGAAATATGGCTGGAATCAGCGCGCGATGCTGCATGCACAGTCGGGGATCAGTTCTGACATCGGCACCACGCCGGGCGCACGTCTGCCCTACGGCGATGAACCGGACCCGATCACTCACCTGCAGACCGTTGCGCCGCATCACGCGTATTATCACGCCGGTATCAGCGACATTCTCACGCTGGATGAAACCATCAAGCGTAATCCCCAGGCGTTAGTGCAATTATGCCTCGGCGCGTTTAAAGCCGGGATGCGTGAATTTACCGCTAACGTGAGCGGTAACGATCTGGTTCGCGTCACCGGTTATATGGTGCGCCTGTCGGATCTGGAAAAATATCGCGCCGCAGGTTCTCGCACCAACACAACCTGGCTGGGCGAAGAAGCCGCGCGCAATACGCGCATTCTGGAACGACAACCTCGCGTGATTAGCCATGAACAGCAGATGCGCTTCGGTAAGTAAGATTATCCCTTTCTCCTGCGTCGACGGGCCGGGCAGTCGCCTGGCTCTGTTTCTGCAGGGGTGCAATCTGCGCTGTAAAAATTGCCACAATCCGTGGACGATGGGACGCTGCAATGACTGCGGGGAGTGTGTCCTGCATTGCCCGCATGAGGCACTCAGCCTGAGTGCAGGAAAAGTGTGGTGGCAGTCCGACGTATGCCAGCAGTGTGACACCTGCCTGCACATGTGCCCACAGCAGGCTACGCCGATGGCGCAGACCATGAGCATTGATGAGGTGCTGCAGTCTATTCGCAAGGCAGCACTGTTTATTGAGGGAATTACGGTCAGCGGCGGCGAAGCGACGACCCAGCTACCGTTTATTGTGGCGCTGTTTAGCGCGATCAAAACCGATCCGCAGTTGCAACACCTGACCTGCATGGTAGACAGCAACGGCATGCTGAGCGAAACCGGCTGGCAAAGATTGCTACCGGTGTGCGACGGCGTGATGCTCGATTTAAAAGCCTGGGATAGCGCATGTCATCGTCAGTTGACTGGTCGCGATAACACGCTGATTAAACAAAGCATTACCTTTCTGTCCGGGCAAGGAAAACTTGCGGAACTGCGCCTGCTGATTATTCCTGGTCAGGTGGATTATCTCCAGCATATCGATGCGCTGGCGGCGTTTATCATACGTTCAGGTGACGTGCCGGTGCGACTGAATGCCTTTCATGCGCACGGGGTATACGGCGAAGCAAAAGACTGGCCGAGCGCCACGCCGGAGGATGTGGAGATCCTTGCGCAAAAATTGCGCGAGCGCGGGGTGGAAAATTTGATTTTCCCGGCTTTGTATCTGTGAAATGCCGGATGCGATGCAAAAGCGTCACATCCGGAAATCAAAAATCAAACAACGTCGTCGTATTGCGATACAGCGCGTCAGCAATCACGTCCGCAGGTTCCGGGCGCAGCTCGCATAAGACGTCAAACACTCTGACTACCTGCTCCGGGCGATTGGGCTGTCCCTGAAACCCGCTGAGCGGCATATCTGGCGCGTCGGTTTCCAGCAGCAGTGACTCCAGCGGCAATCGCGCCATTACCTCGCGGGTTTTGCTGGCGCGTGGATAGGTAATGGTGCCACCCACGCCAATTTTGTAGCCCAGTTGTACAAAGCGTTCAGCCTGCTGAAAACTCCCGGAAAATCCATGCACCACGCCGGTTCGCGGTAAAGCATGGTATTTCAGGTGCATCGCCAGCTTGTCATGCGTGCGCCGTGAATGCAGGATCACTGGCAGTTCGTAACGCTTCGCCAGCTTAAGCTGCGCCTCCAGAATCCACTCTTGCTTGTCAAATTGCGGATCGTCCCGATACAGATCCAATCCAATCTCACCTACTGCCACCAGCTTTTGCGGACGCTTATCCAGCGCCTGCTGCAGTTGGTCCAGACAGTCGTCGCTGTGGTGTTCAATCACAATGGGATGCAGGCCCAGCGCGGCAAACAGCGAGGGGTGATTATCCGCCAACGCCAGCACGCGGGAAAAATTCGCCGCCTGGGTGGCCGGGACAATAATACTGTCCACACCGGCTTCACTGGCGCGCTGCAGGCTGGCGGACTCGTCGCCAGTAAACGGCGGAAAATCAAAGTGACAATGCGTATCGATAAAGCGAAAACTCACGCCAAATCCTCATTATCAAACGTGGTGTCATTAGCCTGAGGCGCATTGGTCACCACAGGGGCGTGGGCGTCGTTGGCCACCGGCGCGGGAGGAACCACCACCGGTCCCGGCACCAAAATCTTCGGCGTCTGACGAGGCAGCGGCACGTTTTTCCCCAGCAGTTTGCCGACGGTAGCCAGGAAGTAACGACCGCACAGGCGTCCGGTTTTATAGTCTTCTCGCAGCGCCGGAATACGACTTCCCAGTGCCATACTATGGAGCTGTTTGGGCGGGTAGATCTCAAAGATACGCAGCTTGCCCGGCGGTTTCTCAATAAAGCTCTGAATCGCGTGATAGGTGGCTTCATGGTGCTGCACCAGATTCAACAGCGGTTGTAGGCTGCTTTCGCCCAGCCAACGTTCCATACGCTTGAACCACTGCGGGGTGTAGTACATTTGCGAAGGCACGGTACGAATAACCACCAGCGTTTTTGCCCCCTGCTTCGCCGCTTCCTGCACGGGAATGGCGTCGCTGACGCCCCCATCCAGGTAATTAACCCCATCCAGCGCAACCCCTGTGCGGTAGAACCCGGGAATCGCACTGGAGGCACGAATAAGATCGAGCCAGTTTTGCCGGTTCGGTGAAAAATAGCCCGGTGTGTAGTCATCACCCCGACAGGCGCACATATAAAACGATTTTCCTGCGGCAAACAGGCGCTCGGCGTTATCCATTGCCAGCGGCATTTGGGACGAGGTCGAATCTACCAGCCAGTCGAGGTCGATTAAGTTTCCCCCTCGCACAAAGCGTACCGGGTCAAAAAACTCACGTCGGGTGGTGTAACGCATGATGACTTTTCGCCCGTAACCAGGCTGGTTACAGAGATAGGCTGATAGGTTTTGCGCGCCCGCAGACGTTCCGTAGAAGAGATCAAAAGGATTAAACTGGGCGCGCATGAACTCATCCAGCACGCCAGCGGTGAAGATGCCTCTTTGTCCGCCGCCCTCACACACCAGCGCCATACTGCCTGGTTGAAACGGACGTAACGATAACGGCGCAATATTGCCGAGCGTGACGGGTATTCTCTGCCCCACCTCTGCCTTCCTGTTGTTTTTGTAATAGAACAACAAAGTAACGCAAATTGCCTGGCGCTAAAACCGTAAAAGCCAGTCCGGTGGACTGGCTGAGTAGCAAGTTATCTTTACGGTTTTTCTTTGCAGTTACATGCTAGGGTCGTTTACGACCGGTAAACAGGCTGACCAAAAACAGAATGATCCCCACTACAAATACAATTTTCGCTGCGCCTGCAGCGGTCCCCGCCAGTCCACCAAAACCCAGTGCAGCGGCAATTAACGCGATAACCAGAAATATGATGCCCCATCGAAACATATGCTTCTCCTTTACCATAGTTAATGTCACCGCTTGATATGAGCACTCAGGCTGCCCATCGGCGATATTTTCAGTGTGGTGCACAATACGCCTCCCGACAAACGCCAGGAGGACGAATTAAGTCTAATTAGTGAGTTTTGAGATCGTTTTTAACGCTTTTCACGCCATCAATCGCTTTGGCGATGCTCTCAGCGCGATCGCTTTGAGCCTGCGATTCAACGGTTCCTGAAAGCTGTACCACACCATCGGTGGTTTCAACTTTCACTTTGCGGGATGGGACAATATCATCGGCCAGCAGCTTGGCTTTTACCTCACTGGTGATTGCCGTATCGCCTGCATAGCCTTTTACGGAAGAGTCTTTGCTATCACGCACGTGCAGTTTGTCGCTAACGGAGGTCACACCCTCAACGCCTTTCGCCACTTTCACCGCCTCTTCGGCCTGTGCCTGGCTTTCAACAAACCCGCTTAACGTCACTACTTTTTGATCTGTTTTGACGGAAATATCGGTGCTCTTAATGCTATCGTGGTCCACCAGCGCGGCTTTCACTTTCGCGGTGATGGTGCTGTCATCCATGAAATTACCGACTTTGTTCATAGAGCTATCGACTTTCTGCCCCGCACTTTCGACGCCGGATTGCGCTTTATCCGTCGTGGCGTTTTCTGCATAAGCAGAACCCGTTGCAACAGCGGAGGTCAGCATCACGGCCAGCAGCGTTTTAGAAATCTTAAGTCCTGTCATTGTCATCGATGTATTCCTGTATGTTTTTCTTAAGCGATGCTCTGGCATTAAACGGCCTGAACCAGAGACAAATTTTGTAAGTGAGATAAATGTCAGTTATAGAGGCTGCAACAGGCAGCTTAAGAAGCATTAAAAACCGACATTCATGTCATCACATTGTTAAATATAGTTCACGATTTCGTGATCGCAGCCCGAATCGGCTAAAAAACAGACAAACAAAGAAAAAATGAGAGGATTTAAGAACATTCCGTAAGGGATTTAAAAGACAGGAAAAGTTGCCGGGCACGACGAATACCGTGCCCGGAAAGGTCGATTAGTGTTCGCGCGTTTTGCGGAACTGAACGTCAGGGTAACGTTCCTGGGTGAGATTCAGGTTAACCATGGTTGGTGCAATATAAGTAAGATTATCGCCGCCATCCAGCGCCAGCTGAATTTCGTTTTTACGCTTAAATTCTTCAAATTTCTTCACGTCAGAACACTCTACCCAACGCGCAGTCGCCACGTTGACCGATTCATAAATCGCTTCAACGTTGTATTCGCTCTTCAGACGAGAAACCACCACGTCGAACTGCAGCACACCGACAGCTCCCACGATCAGGTCGTTATTGGCGATCGGACGGAATACCTGCACGGCGCCTTCTTCTGAAAGCTGAACCAGTCCTTTCAGCAGCTGTTTCTGCTTCAACGGATCCTTGAGGCGAATACGACGGAACAGCTCCGGTGCGAAGTTCGGAATACCGGTGAACTTCATCATTTCGCCCTGGGTAAAGGTATCGCCAATCTGGATTGTGCCGTGGTTGTGCAGGCCAAGAATATCGCCCGGATACGCTTCTTCGACGTGAGAACGGTCACCGGCCATAAAGGTCAGCGCATCGGAGATCACCACGTCTTTACCAATGCGCACCTGGCGCATTTTCATGCCTTTCTCGTACTTGCCGGACACCACGCGCATGAACGCCACGCGGTCACGGTGTTTCGGATCCATGTTGGCCTGAATTTTAAACACGAAGCCAGTGAACTTCTCTTCAGAGGCTTCAACGACGCGGGTATCGGTTTTACGCGGCATCGGCGCAGGCGCCCACTCCACTAAGCCATCCAGCATATGATCGACGCCGAAGTTACCCAACGCGGTACCGAAGAAGACCGGGGTGATTTCGCCCGCGAGGAACAGCTCATGATCGAACTCGTTGGACGCACCCTGCACCAGTTCCAGCTCGTCGCGCAGCTGCTGCGCCAGGTCTTCACCCACGGCAGCATCGAGCTCCGGGTTGTTCAGACCTTTAACAATGCGCACTTCCTGAATGGTGTGACCTTTACCTGTCTGATACAGATAAGTTTCGTCTTTATAAAGGTGATAGACACCCTTGAACAACTTCCCGCAGCCAATCGGCCAGGTGATCGGCGCGCAGCCGATTTTCAGTTCGTTCTCGACTTCATCCAGCAGCTCCATCGGGTCACGGATGTCACGGTCGAGTTTGTTCATAAAGGTCAGGATCGGCGTATCGCGCAGACGGGTAACTTCCATCAGCTTGCGGGTACGATCCTCGACGCCTTTCGCGGCGTCAATAACCATCAGACAGCAGTCCACCGCCGTCAGGGTACGATAGGTATCTTCGGAGAAGTCTTCGTGCCCCGGGGTATCCAGCAGGTTCACCAGGCAGTCATGATACGGGAACTGCATCACGGAGGTGGTAATGGAGATCCCACGCTGCTTTTCCATTTCCATCCAGTCAGACTTCGCATGCTGGCTGGAGCCACGGCCTTTTACCGTACCAGCGGTCTGAATCGCCTGTCCGAATAACAGAACCTTTTCAGTAATGGTCGTTTTACCGGCATCCGGGTGAGAAATAATGGCAAAAGTGCGGCGTTTGGCCACCTCTTGCAAATAAGGAGACAACGTCATAGTCAAATCTTCTTAGGTAAGCACGGCAACGGGCCGTGCAAGTTGAATACGAAAAATTGCGGCTATTTTACCCATCAACGGGGGGGAGGCAATCAGTGTTTACACAGGAGCTGCTCCAGTTCGCTTAATGACGTCACCGTCCAGGTCGGCTGAATGCCCGCTGGCTGCTCGCGATGATGCGTATTGAGCCAGCAGGTGGAGAGCCCAGCATTAATGCCGCCAAGGATATCGGACTCTGCGGTGTCGCCCACCATCAGCACGCGGGAACGGTCAGGATTGCCCGCCTGCTCCAGCGCATGGTCAAAAATACGGGGATCGGGTTTCGCCACGCCAACCTGCTCAGAAATCACCAGCAGATCGAAATAATCGCGCAGTCCCGTCCGTTCAAGGCGGATTTGCTGCAACGCCGTGAAGCCGTTGGTAATAATGCCGATTTTCGTTTTATCACGAATTGCATTAAGCAGTGAAACTGCCCCTGACAACGGCGAGCAGATCTCCGCCATCGCATTGATAAATGCGTCATTAAGCTGGCCAGGTTCAACCTTCAGGCGTTCAGCCCAGCTCTGGAAACGGGCGTGCTGCAGCTGTAATGAGGTAATCGCGCCGTTTTGATAATCCACCCACAGCGGTTTATTCACGGCCTGGTAGTCCTGAAAATCTTCAGCGGTAAAGGTAATGCTATAGTCGAGAAACATCCGCTGTAAGCCGGTAAACGAGTCAAACGTAAACAGCGTTTCGTCGGCATCAAAGAAAATCCAGTCCCACTTCTTCATCATTACACCTTGTCTTACATGCTGATTGGCAATGCCATGATAATGGCGTCTTCATGACCATCGGCCGTCGGATAGTAATTGCGCCGGATCGTCGCCTCGTTAAAGCCCAGGTTTTCATACAGCGCGATAGCGGCTGCGTTTGAGGCGCGCACTTCAAGCCACAGCGTCAAAATGCCACGCTTTTCCAGCTCATCGATCAGATGCTCCAGCAGCTCACGCCCCAGCCCCCTGCGCTGAAAGTCAGGATCGACGGCAATATTGAACAGCGTAGCTTCATCCAGCACGACCTGCGTAATCGCAAAGGCCGCCATCACGTCATCAACCCTCAACTGAAAATTGAGGTAACGATCGCCCTGGTTGCTGGCAAATGTTTTTTCACTCCACGGAAAAGCGTGGGCGCGTTTTTCAATCTGAAATGCTGTAGGTAAATCAGTCGGTTCGAGGGAAGAAATCGTGTTCATATGCGCATATTTGTTGCCATAACGCGGCGCGGGCCGCGGGGTTTTCCCGTAATTCATTAAACGCAGGACTCGCGACCTGAGCGCCCTCCAGCAGCAGCGGCTCTTCGGTTCCCAGCCGCCAGCTATTACAGCGACTGCCTTGCGGCAGCATGGCGACACGGTCAGGCGTCAGTTGTAAAACCTGATCCGGGCTGACGGTTAATGCGCGTAAAATATCGCTCATCAATGGTTCGGTTAGCGCGGGTAACTGTGCAGCAACCATCACCAAACGGACATGCGCAGGAATGGAAATCGCGATTTCGCCCTGCAGTGCGCCAGGACGACGCAACGACCACTGCGTAATGCCCAGTTGCTGTAACTGCCAGTCTCGTCGGGATGTCATAGCGAAACGCTCCTGTAATCAGGGGCGCAAATATAGCAAATTTGTCGAATCCGTGCCATCAAACAACTATAATCCCCCGCTGTACAATTTAAGGAGCACTCCATGTCTGCTTTTACCCCGGCAAGTGAAGTCTTGCTGCGCCACAGTGATGATTTCGAACAAAGCCGTATTCTGTTTGCCGGTGATTTGCAGGATGACCTGCCTGCTCATTTTGAAAGCGCCGCCAGCCGTGCGCACACTCAGCAGCTTCACCACTGGCAGGTGCTTCACCGCCAGATGGGCGACAACGTCCGCTTCAGCCTCGTCGCTCAAGCCGATGACGTCGGCGATAGCGATACGCTGATCTACTACTGGCCGAAGAATAAACCTGAGGCTCAGTTCCAGTTGATGAACCTTCTGTCGCTGTTACCGGTGGGCAGCGATATTTTTGTTGTTGGTGAAAACCGCAGCGGCGTGCGTAGCGCCGAGCAGATGTTGGCCGAATACGCACCGCTAAACAAAGTCGACAGCGCACGTCGCTGTGGCCTGTACCACGGTCGTCTGGAAAAGCAACCGGTCTTTGATGCTGAAAAATACTGGGACGAATACCAGACCGACAATCTGACCATTAAAACGCTGCCGGGCGTATTCAGCCGTGACGGCCTGGATGTTGGCAGCCAACTGCTACTCTCTACGCTGACGCCGCACACTAAAGGCAAAGTTTTGGATGTCGGTTGTGGCGCGGGTGTTCTCTCCGTCGCACTTGCCAGCCACTCGCCAAAAGTGCGCTTAACCCTGTGCGATGTTAGCGCAGCCGCTGTTGAAGCCAGCCGCGCAACGCTTGCCGCCAACGGTATTGAAGGTGACGTTATCGCCAGTAACGTCTTTTCTGACGTGACGGGTCGCTTTGATATGATCATCTCCAACCCGCCGTTCCACGACGGCATGCAGACCAGCCTGGATGCCGCGCAAACGCTGATTCGAGGCGCGGTGCGTCACCTCAACAGCGGTGGCGAACTGCGTATTGTAGCCAACGCCTTCCTGCCTTATCCGAAAGTACTGGATGAAGTGTTTGGCTTCCACGAAGTTATCGCGCAGACCGGGCGCTTTAAGGTCTATCGCACCGTCATGACGCGTCAGGCGAAAAAAGCGTAATTGTCTCGCAGCGAACGGCCATTCACGTGGCCGTTTTTGCATCAATCGGCCCAGCCTGTACAATTAACTATTGACGAAAAGTTGAAAACAACTAGAATGCGCCTCCGTGGTAACGATACTTTTTGAGTGTCGATGGTATGCGAAGGTGGCGGAATTGGTAGACGCGCTAGCTTCAGGTGTTAGTGTCCTTTCGGACGTGGGGGTTCAAGTCCCCCCCCTCGCACCATAATCCACGTTGATATTGCTCGCACTGGGCGAAGGTGGCGGAATTGGTAGACGCGCTAGCTTCAGGTGTTAGTGTCCTTAGGATGTGGGGGTTCGAGTCCCCCCCCTCGCACCAACGAGGCGATATCAAAAAATAAGATGACTGTGCGAAGGTGGCGGAATTGGTAGACGCGCTAGCTTCAGGTGTTAGTGTCCTTAGGATGTGGGGGTTCGAGTCCCCCCCCTCGCACCAATTATCTTATTTCCCTCTCAATTTTCTTCCCTGTTTTGTTCATCCCTGATTCCAGTTCATCATTACCAGAACAATGCCGCCGATCAGTGCTGCGCATGACGGTAATAAAACAAAGTGCCGTAAACGCTCATGGTATAACATGAGTGAAGTCAGTAGTAATCCTAATACAATCATCGCCTTCCATACGTAGACCGACAGGTCACTAAATGCCATCCCGGCAATAAGCATTCCTGGCAGCAGAACACCCCAACCACTGCCCAGCGTACGTTGCAACATGGTACCACCTATCACACTGATAATGATAACCAATATCATATGATAAATTTTCTCATTTGTCAGCTATGTGGCACTATCAATTATATGAGTTTTACTTAACGATTGATGACATCAATAATTTAAGGTGATAAATTGCTCGCCGGTTAGCTTTTCAACTAAAAACAATAAAAACCTCTGCGAATGAAACCCCGTTCGTTATTTGTTTTATTTACCAACTCACCTTCGTACATTGCAGATAACTAACAATATTTACCTATGACAGTACAATCCTGGCGAACTCTGCGCACCAAAAAATACCAACTTTCTTTACGACTGTTCCTGTTACTCAATGCAGTCTCCGCGCTGTTTACGCTTTTTTTCCCCCTGTTTGCCGTCAAAGCTTTGTCAGCACCGGCTTTGCTGATACTTGTGATGAGTACTTTGTTACTGGCATGGCATGGCAAATATGCGGATAAAAGAATTAATCTTCCTTTTATTTCAATCGTTTTTGGCTTGCTTTGGGCATTACATATTTTCCTGAAATATAACGCGCTAGGCCATAATGATTATTATTTTCTGTTAATCGCGCTTCTCAGCGTTTTGTTTATTGGATCTATCGCTTTTGCCAATAATATCATCGCGTTTACGCTTCACTCATTGCCTTCCGTTGCCGTCTGTTTATGGCTGAACGGCAGCGAGCATGGTTTGCGAATTTTCTATTTTATGGCGTTGCCCATGGCCGGGATCGCCATCCAGCATGTGATACAAAAGCGCTACGACGGCTTCGCCCAGCAACTGATGCACAAACTACTGGAAGAACGGGAAACCCTGAACGGTCTCAGCATGCTCGACCCGCTAACCGGTTTGTACAATCGCCGGGGGCTGCAACACAGACTCGATACACTATTGGCCCTGAGCAACTCGAAGCACTACGTCCTGCTGCTGGATATCGACCATTTCAAAGCCTATAACGACCATTACGGTCATATGATGGGCGATCAGGCGCTAATCCGCGTCTCGGCCGCGATTCGTGACTCCGTGCGTTCCCGGGACGTGGTGGCGCGCTTTGGCGGCGAAGAGTTTATGGTTTTGCTGACCGCGGTCGATCCCCAACAGGCTCAGGCTGCCGCCGAGCGCATTCGCCAGAAAGTGTACGACCTTAAAATTCCCCACATGTTTAATGAGAGCGTGGCAACCAACGTAACTATCAGTATCGGCATTGCGCCTCTGGTTGAGCAGGATATTGAAGCCGCGATTGCTCAAGCGGATAAAGCGCTTTATGAAGCCAAGCACCTTGGACGCAACAGCACGCTGGTCAGCGATGAGCTAAGGGTAAACTGCCCTTCTGCCTGAGCGATCTGTGCGATACCGCTCCGGATGGCGACAAAGATCTTGCCATCGTTCAGCGTCAATTATAGGATTGGAAATCATTATCATTTAGATTAACATCCTTATATCAACATGGCTTATCGTTCCGCTCCGATCGTTGAAGATGTCATCTGGCGTAGTCATCTCCCTGCAAAGATGCCCTCGCTGGCTGCTGCCGTCCACGCAACGATAGCCAAAACCCGAGAACACCTGCTGGATTTCATTCGTCTGGACGAAACGCCAGTGCCAGGAGCAATGACGCTGCATGAATGGACGCAACCAACGACGCTAAGTTCATTGCTCGCGGTTTATTCAGACCATATTTATCGCAATCAGCCCATGCTGCCCCGCGAAAATAAGCCGCTGATTTCTCTCTGGGCGCAGTGGTATATCGGTCTGATGATGCCTCCACTGATGGTGGCCCTGCTGACGCAAAAAGAGGCTATCGACGTCTCGCCAGAACATATGCACGTAGAGTTTCACGAATCGGGTCGTGCAGCCTGTTTCTGGATCGACGTGCATCAGGATCATCAGGCCACGGCTCAGTCTCCCCAACAGCGTATGGAAACGCTGATTCTCTCAGCGCTAACGCCGGTTGTGCAGGCACTGGAAGCGACAGGCGAGATCAACGCGAAGCTTATCTGGAGCAACACGGGGTACTTAATTCACTGGTACTTAACGGAAATGAAGCCGTTGTTAGGTGAAGAATTGCTGAACACGCTGCGTCAGACCTGCTTTTTTGAGAAACAACTCCCCTGCGGCCAGGATAACCCTTTATGGCGTACCGTTGTTCTACGCGAGGGACTGTTAGTACGCAGAACCTGCTGCCAGCGCTATCGTCTGCCCGATGTTCAGCAATGCGGCGACTGCACGCTGAAGTAAGCGAGGAGCCGTAGCCCCCCACCTACACTTTATGCAACCTGCTGATTTTCCTCTTCTATACGCTGTGCTTCTTCATTTTCTTGCGCTAATAGCTGCTTTTCGTAAACCTTAAAGAACGGGAAGTAGATAACAGCCGACACCAGCGCCAGCAGGACAACCAGGAGCGCCGCACGATAATCCCAACCTAACGCCCATGCCGCGCCAACGGGTGCCGGTGCGGTCCAGGGAACCACTGAAATCACCCGCCCAATTAAATCCAGTTTCATCGCCGCCCAGGCCAGCACGGCGTTCACCATTGGGGCCAGAAGGAAGGGAATAAAGAACACCGGATTCATGACAATCGGCGTACCGAAAATCACCGGTTCATTAATATTAAAAATGCTGGGGACCACACTCAACCGCCCAATCGAGCGTAGATGGGCCGAACGACTGCGCAGATAGCAAATTACCAGCCCCATCGTCGCGCCGGAACCGCCAACCACGATAAAGAACGTCCAGAACGCTTCCATAAAGATATGTGGTAAAGGTGTACCCTGAGCCAGCGCCGACTGGTTCATCCCGAGATTGGTGAGCCAGAACATTTGCAGCATTCCCGACACAATCGCGGCGCCGTGAATACCGGCAAACCACAGCAGATGGCCGATCAGTACTGCCAGCAGTATCGCCGGCAGAGAATCGGCGGCGGATACCAGTGGTTTAAAGATGGCCATGATGGCCTGCGGGATCAACATGTCAAACTGTGACTGTATGACCAGGCTCAGCGGGTATAGCGTCAGCACCACCACCAGCACCGGGATCAGCAGATCGAAGGAGTTTTTGATCATCGGCGGCACTTGATCGGGCAAACGAATGCCGATGTTATGCGCCTTCAGAAAACGCATCATTTCAACGCAGTAAATAGCCACCAGGATGGCGGTGAAAATCCCCGTACCGCCCAGGCTATCAACTGGCATCGTGCCTTTAGTTTTTGGCGCAGCAATCAACAGAAATGCCATGATCGACAACATCGCGCACATAAACGGATCTAACTGATGTGACTTCACATAGTGCTTGCCCAGGTTATAAGCAATAGCAGCACATATGTAGACCGACATAATCCCCATCGTCATATCAAACGGTGTAAGTATCTGCCCTTCAAACTGTTTAGCCAAATCCAGCCATGCACGGGCAAATCCCCAGGTGGTATCCGGAGAAAAAGGCGGGTAGGCGAAAACCAACAGAAACGAGCCTACAATCATAAAAGGCATCGCCGAGATAAAACCGTCACGAATTGCCATGACATGACGCTGTGAAGAAATACGCCCCGCGACGGGGCTGACGTAATTTTCAACAAAGCGGAAAATCGCATTAAATACCGCATGGTTAGTAGACATTGCCGTTCTCCCGTTGTGCTAACCCCTGCAACCGTGCTGGTTTCAACACCACCACGTAAAACCCATTCCTACTATTCGCAACCGTGCCAGGAGAAAAACCAGCCTTACCGCTTTTTGAGTTAAGTTTCATAGATGGCTCTTATTATGTGATACAGAGGAAGTGACAACATCAGTATTAATCGCCATTTCAGCATTCTGCAACCGGTTACTGTAACCGGTTTCTTTGATTGTGAAGACGATCGAAAAACTACCAATGTTGCCGTATTGTTACATTTAAATATTTACAGCGAGGTTTACCCTATGACAAATTACGCCATGCGGTTTTTTGCTGTACGGAGCTGCCTGTAGGCTATTTGGAGAGAAGAATGAGTTTGCAATCAGTACGCCAATTTTTAGCGCAACATGCGCCAGATATTGAGATTATCGAATTAGATCAGAGCACAGCCACCGTCGAGTTGGCAGCAAAAGCCCATAACGTCGAACCAGGCCAGATTGCGAAAACACTTTCACTAAAGGTGAAGAACGACATTATTCTGGTAGTCGCCAAAGGTGATGCCCGACTGGATAACAAAAAGCTTAAAAGTACCTTTGGCGCCAAAGCCCGTATGCTGAGTAGCGATGAAGTAGTGAATGCGACAGGTCATCCCGTTGGCGGCGTATGTCCTTTCGGGCTGGAAACGCCGATTTCGGTATACTGCGATGTCTCCCTGAAACACTATGCAGAAGTGCTGCCCGCTGCAGGGGCCATCCACAGCGCGGTTCGCATCACGCCTGAAAGAATGGCTCAACTAACTTCAGCCACCTGGGTGGATGTCTGTCAGTAAAGTTATACGGCCCGTGCCGGTTGTTCACCCCAGCACGTAACGAGTTAAGAAGCCGTCTGTAGAAATGGTGCAGACTCACCTGCGCGCAGATACAACAGAATATCTGCAGCATCGAGCAGTCCGGCATCTGAGCTCACACCCAGTTTGGACATCACATTAAATTTATGTGCCCGGATGGTTTTAATATTTCGTTCCAACTGAACGGCAATCTGCGGCATTGAATAACCATTCGACATAAAGCGCAGTATTTCTCGTTCTGTTGGACTGAGCATACGGCTTTGATTGATATACCAATGGTTTTTTGCACCTTCGGATCCCCGACAGGGAGCATTCAATGCCGTGAATAGCGCATCCTGCAGCACCGTTAACGAAGACGATTTGCTCACTACCCCATCTAACGGCAAGGGCGACAAAGAGCCGATTAATCGCGCCTCTACGTCATCATCAACAATTACCACCCGGCGAATACGCGGAAATTTTTCCGCCAGTTCCATCATATAAGCTAAACCGGCCCTGCGGTCAGTTCTGATTGCAGAGAGGGAAAAAATAACCGCCGAAAACGACGTTTTTAACATTGCCTGACTAAATGCAGGTTGGCTCGAAAAGATATGAAGTTTGTATTGGTCATCCGACATGGTATTAAACAAACTCTTAATACCGACACTACTCATTGCGCACTTCTCTACCAGCGCGACGTTTCTTTTGATGTTTCTGCTTTCCATTCCGTGGTTTCTCCATAGACTGAAGGTAAATTCAGTTCTCGCGATCCTTGAGAACTGTTTATCCAGGCGTACATTTCTGCATTACTATGAATCGACAAACGACGCATAGCACTGTTCTTTTGAGCGCTGATTGTTTTATTGCTTTTCTTTAGCAACGTCGCAATCTGGTTAATTCCCCATCCTTTCCCTAAGAGCCGCAACACTTTCCTTTCAGAAAGGGTGAGAACAATTGACCGCACGTTGTTATCCATTAATTGTGGTATAGCTGGCGGAGAGAGCAACGCCTTGCTGATTCTCTCCGCACGGGTATTCCCCGCGTGGATGACATTTACTAAACTTTCAATCGGTTCGGCGTCAGATAACAGCGAACTAACAGGGCACATTAGCAGTTCAATGGCCAGAGGATAAAAATGACGAGATACAAGAAATACCCAGTGGATATCACGGTATTGGGATAATAAAGAATAATATTGTTCGCAGACTGAACGAGGATGATTACAGTCTCCGGTTAAATCAGCAATAACCAGATTGGCACAACGCAGCTGCAGCAAAGTCAGTTCTTCGACGGAACGGCAGTAGGTCAGCTCGTAATCGGCAAACTGTGCCTGCATTACACCTTTTAACCCAGTTTGTATAATAGGTAATTTACTAATAATAATTGCGTTTTTGCAGCGTCCTGGCAACATATCCCCTCCACCACTCACCAGTCCGTAATCGCACTTATTCAAAATTCCTTGATGAATTAATAAAATTAATCCACAGGAAAATACTCCGAACAATAAACGGGGTGAATTGTTTATCCTTGGCTTTATGATTTAATTAAACAGACACTTTGGCGCTATAATCCAAATAGCGTCAATCTATCGAACCATTATTACACAATTACCTATAAAAATATTATCTGTACAATTAAAAGTACTACAATAGATCGTTAGCTTGGCTTATGTATTTGCTATCTGGATGAATAACGTTACATTTCGGTGAGAGACTTCTTTATTGATAAGCTGATGAGATGTTCAAATGGCTCAGGCACGCGGCCTGCGTCTTTTTTCAACACAAAAATTGATCTTAGCAGAGCCAACAAGCTCATGCTTCATGATAAAAGTAAACATTCATCACTCCATGAGATCCTTTTCAGCCAGAGCGAGCCATGCAAACAGAGCAGTCGTCACAGCGAACAGTTACACGGTTGTGTATTCAATGCGGTCTTTTTTTACTTCAGCATGGGGCAGAAAGCGCGCTGGTTGACGAGCTATCCACCCGGCTTGGACTGGCACTTGGCATGGACAGTGTAGAAAGCGCCATCTCTTCTAACGCTATCGTCCTGACTACCATTCAAGACGGGCAGTGTCTGACATCAACGCGAAAAAATCATGATCGCGGGATTAACATGCACGTCGTCACGGAAGTGCAGCACATCGTAATTTTGGCGGAACACAAACTGCTGGATGTTAAAGGCGTAGAGAAGCGCTTTAGCCAAATTAAGCCGCTGCGCTATCCAAGATGGTTGGTCGCCTTGATGGTCGGTTTATCCTGCGCCTGCTTTTGTAAACTCAATAACGGCGGATGGGATGGCGCGGTGATCACCTTTTTCGCCAGTATGGTGGCTATGTATATCCGCCAGATTCTGGCGTCCCGGCATTTACACCCACAAATTAACTTCTGCATCACGGCTTTTGTGGCGACAACGATTTCAGGTCTGCTGCTGACGTTGCCGACGTTTAACCACACCCCAAACATCGCCATGGCCGCCAGCGTGCTGCTGCTGGTTCCGGGGTTTCCGTTGATCAACTCCGTCGCGGATATGTTTAAAGGACACATTAATACTGGACTCGCCCGCTGGGCTATTGCCAGCCTACTGACACTGGCAACCTGCATTGGCGTGGTCATGTCGATGACCTTATGGGGGCTACGCGGATGGGCGTGATCGATTTCATTTTGGCGCTAATGCAAGACATGATCCTGGCGGCGATCCCGGCGCTTGGCTTTGCTATGGTCTTTAACGTACCGCATCGGGCGCTACCCTGGTGCGCGTTACTCGGCGCACTCGGACATGGTTCACGCATGGTGATGATGAGCGCAGGACTTAATATTGAATGGTCGACCTTTATGGCCTCGCTACTGGTCGGCTGCATTGGGATCCAGTGGTCACGTTGGTATCTGGCGCATCCAAAAGTCTTCACCGTCGCGGCGGTGATCCCCATGTTTCCAGGGATCTCCGCCTACACCGCGATGATCTCGGCGGTAAAAATCGGCCATTTTGGCTACAGCGAAGCGTTGATGATCACCTTGTTAACCAATTTCCTGAAAGCCTCATCGATTGTCGGCGCGCTCTCCATCGGCCTGTCCGTACCGGGATTATGGCTGTATCGCAAACGCCCGCGCGTTTAAGCACGCCACAGAGGGGGAATCTCCCCCTCATCTGCTGCTCTCTCTCTTCTCTGTGTTACTATAAAAGCAGTTCCCTTCTCGGTTGTTGTTCAGTATTGAGAAACATTATGCCCTGCAAAATTTTGACGCCGGACGTCACTAGCATTGACGCCTTACTACACGATCACCACGCAGTGCTGGCCAAATCAACGGGCGGCGCCGTAGCCGTATTTGCCAATAACGCGCCAGCGTTTTACGCGGTGACGCCTGCACGACTGGCTGAGTTGTTGGCGCTTGAAGAGAGGCTGTCACGCCCGGGAAGCGATGTGACGCTGGATGCACAATTTTATGAAGAGCCGCAGGCCGTCCCCGTTGCGGTGCCAATGGGGAAATTTGCGATGTACGCTGACTGGCAGCCCGATGCCGACTTTCAGCGCCAGGCTGCCCTGTGGGGCGTGGCGCTAAGAGAACCCGTCACCGCCGAGGAACTGGCCTCATTCGTCGCGTACTGGCAGGCCGAAGGCAAAGTCTTTCACCATATTCAGTGGCAGCAAAAACTGGCGCGCAGCATCCAGATTGGCCGGGCCAGTAATGGCGGAATGCCGAAGCGCGATGTGAACAATGTCAGCGAGCCTGACAGCCATATTCCACCGGGTTTTAGAGGATAACGATGAAAAACGTTAGCGACCTGATGAAACGTCTGCAAAAAATGATGCCGCCTAATGTCGAGCCCGCATTTAAAACGGGCGAAGAACTGCTGGCATGGCAAAAAGAGCAAGGTGAAATTCGCGCCGCCGCGCTGGCCCGTGAAAACCGGGCCATGAAAATGCAGCGCACTTTCAACCGTTCCGGTATCCGTCCGTTGCATCAGAACTGTTCGTTCGATAACTATCGGGTGGAGTGCGAAGGTCAGATGAATGCGTTGAGCAAAGCCCGCCAGTACGTTGAAGAGTTTGACGGCAACATCGCCAGCTTTATTTTCTCCGGCAAGCCCGGCACGGGCAAAAACCATCTGGCCGCTGCCATCTGCAACGAACTGCTGCTGCGCGGCAAGTCGGTACTGATCATTACCGTCGCCGATATTATGTCGGCGATGAAAGAAACCTTCAGTAATCGTGAAACCAGCGAAGAACAGTTGCTTAACGATCTGAGCAACGTGGATCTGTTGGTGATCGATGAGATCGGCATGCAAACTGAATCCCGCTACGAAAAAGTGATCATCAACCAGATCGTCGATCGCCGCTCGTCTTCAAAACGCCCGACCGGTATGTTGACTAACAGTAATATGGATGAAATGAACAAACTGCTGGGTGAGCGCGTAATGGACCGTATGCGCCTTGGCAACAGCCTGTGGGTTATCTTTAACTGGGAAAGCTACCGTAGTCGCGTAACCGGTAAAGAGTATTAACGTATTAGGACCACTCTTAAGACAGCCAGCGCTATACTGCGCTGAAAGGCATAACACGAGTTGCTTATCATGATGAAAACACACCAACGTCTGCTGTGCTGTGCGCTTGCCGCCAGCACGCTTATCTCCACCAGCGTTTTTGCCGCCTCCTGGCAGGATTCGCTCTCCAGCGCGGCCAGCGAACTGAGCAAACAAAGTTCAGGCTCGCGGAGCAGCTCGTCGCTCTCTTCCCTGACCAGCCTGCTGAATGGCAGCAATCAGTCGCTGACCTCCAGCAGCATGAATAATGCCGCCGGGATCCTGGAATATTGCGCAAAACAGAAACTGGCCTCGGTCACCGACACGCAAAACGTCAAAAACCAGGTGCTGGATAAACTGGGCCTCAGCGCGCCTGAGCAAAAACAAGACACCAACTATATGGACGGTATTCAGGGTCTGCTCAACGCCAAAGATGGTCAACAGTTGGACCTGAATACCATCGGTAACAGCTCGCTGGCGAAGCAGGTAAAAACCAAAGCCTGCGATCTGGTGTTAAAACAGGGGATGAACTTCATTTCCTGATGCCTGAATTGCCGCGTACAGCCTGCGCGGCATCATTCCTTACGCCAAAACATTCACGTATCAAATAACTAGTTTTTCCCCGCAAAAAATACGCATATCTAAACCAATTCTGAATAACAACGTAATTTAATGTCACTACAATTGCAGCAATGTTACATCGCTATTACATTGTGCTTTCCCCAAATGATTAGCCTGCAAGGCATGTGCCTGGTTTACTGAGGATCGACCGTTGTCAGAATTAATCTCCATTACTCTGTTTCTCGCTTCAGTGCTGATTTACGCCTGGAAAGCGGGTCGCAACACCTGGTGGTTTGCTGCCACGTTAACGGTGCTGGGGATTTTTATTGTCCTGAATATCACGCTGTACGCCAGTGACTATTTCACCGGTGACGGGATCAATGACGCGGTTCTGTACACGTTGACCAACAGCCTGACCGGCGCGGGGATTGGAAAATATATTTTGCCGGGCGTCGGCATCGCGCTGGTGCTGACGACCGTTTTTGTCGCGCTCGGCTGGATCCTGCGCCGCCGTCGCCATCACCCGCATCATGTGGGTTACAGTCTGCTGGCCCTGCTGCTGGCACTGGCTTCCGTCGACGCCAGCCCGGCGTTTCACCAGATAACCGAGCTGGTTAAGTCGCAATCGCGCGATGGCGATCCGGATTTCGCGACGTATTATAAAGAGCCGTCGAAAACCATTCCCAATCCGAAGCTGAACCTGGTTTATATCTACGGCGAAAGTCTTGAGCGCACCTATTTTAACAACGATGCCTTCCCGGATCTGACCCCGGAACTCGGCGCGTTGCAAAACGAAGGTCTGGATTTCAGCAATACCATGCAGCTGCCGGGTACTGATTACACTATCGCCGGGATGGTCGCCTCCCAGTGCGGTATTCCGCTGTTTGCGCCGTTTGAAGGCAACGCCTCGGCGTCGGTCTCCAGCTTCTTCCCCAACAATATCTGTCTGGGCGATATCCTGAAAAACTCCGGCTATCAGAATTACTTCGTGCAGGGTGCCAACCTGCGTTTTGCCGGCAAAGACGTGTTCCTGAAATCTCACGGCTTTGACCATCTGTACGGCGCGGAAGAGTTAAAAAGCGTGGTGGCGGATCCGGCCTATCGTAACGACTGGGGTTTCTACGACGACACCGTGTTGGGCGAAGCGTGGAAAAAATTCGAAGAACTTTCGCGCTCGGGCCAGCGCTTTTCACTGTTTACCCTGACTGTGGATACCCATCATCCGGATGGATTTATCTCACGTAGCTGTAACCGTAAACGTTATGACATCGACGGGAAGGCCAACCAGTCGTTCAGCGCGGTCAGCTGCAGTCAGGAAAATATCGCTGAATTTATCAATAAAATTAAAGCCTCTCCGTGGTTTAAAGACACCGTGATCGTAGTGTCTTCTGATCATCTGGCGATGAACAACACTGCATGGAAGTACCTGAACAAGCAGGATCGCAACAACCTGTTCTTCGTGCTGCGCGGCGACCAGCCGCAGCAGGATACGCTGGCGGTAAAGCGTAACACCATGGATAACGGGGCAACGGTACTGGATATTCTCGGCGGCGATAACTTTATCGGCCTTGGCCGCAGCAGCCTGTCGAGCGAATCCGTATCGGAAGTGTTCATGAACATCAAAGAAAAAATGCTGGCGTGGAAACCCGATATCATTCGCCTGTGGAATTTCCCGAAAGAGATGAAAGAGTTCACCGTCGACCAGGACAAAAACATGATCTCTTTCTCCGGCAGCCATTTCCGCCTGCCGCTGCTTTTGCGGGTATCGGACAAACGCGTCGAGCCGCTACCGGAAAGCGAATACTCTGCCCCGCTGCGCTTCCAACTGGCTGATTTTGCCCCGCGCGATAACTTTGTCTGGGTCGATCGCTGCTACAAAATGGCGCAGCTGTGGGCGCCGGAGCTGGCGCTCTCTACCGACTGGTGCGTTTCACAGGGTCAGTTAGGTGGGCAGCAAATTGTGCAGCACGTCGACAAAGCCAAATGGAAAAGTAAAACCGTATTTAAAGACACGGTGATCGACATAGAGCGCTACAAAGGTAACGTCGATACGCTGAAAATTGTCGATAACGACATCCGTTACAAAGCCGATAGTTTCGTCTTCAACGTGGCGGGCGCACCGGAAGAGGTGAAACAGTTTAGCGGTATATCACGACCCGAATCCTGGGGGCGCTGGTCCAATGCGCAGCTCAGCAAAGAGGTAACCATCGAATACAAGGCCCCGCTGCCGAAGAAATTCGATCTGGTCATCACCGCGAAAGCTTTCGGCGACAACGCTAATCGCCCTATTCCCGTGCGTGTTGGCAACGAGGAACAGACGCTGGTGTTAGGCCACGATGTCACCACCACCACCTTACATTTTGAAAACCCGGCGGATGCCGATACGCTGGTGATTGTCCCGCCCGATCCGGTTGCCACCAACGAGGGCAATATTCTCGGCCACTCGCCGCGAAAGCTGGGGATCGGGATGGTTGAAATCAAAGTAGTGGCTGCTCAGGGGTAAAAAAAACAGCGCCCAACACTACACCGGGCGCTGCATGGCAACCTTATTCCAGACTTTTCACTGCCTGGCGCATCCCCTGCGCCAGAATCATCTCCAGGTTGGCCGTTACCTGCCCGGCAAGCCCAGGCAACAACGTCAAATCATCTCCCCAGTGCGCCGCATCTCCGAGCACGGCATCGACCAGCTCACGCAGCGTTAAATCACTGCCAACTCGCGGCCACAGGCTGGCATACAGACTGACCCACTGCTCGTCATCCTGGATCGGATAGCGTTCCCCGTTACGCTCTGCGCGATAAAACGCCAGCAGCGCAGCAAGGGCAAACGTTAACCGCACGGGCCAACGCCCATTTTTCTCACCCGCCAGCAGTTGCGGCAAAATTCGGGTGCGGAATTTGGTCATCCCATTAAGCGCAATGGAAAGCAACTGGTGACGAATGTAGGGGTTTCGAAAACGCCCGTTCACCGCGCTGGCAAACTCACGCAGTTCATCCGCCGGAAGATCCAATACCGGTATAATTTCCTCGCTAATCGCCTGTTCAACAAAACGGCGGACATCGGCATCCTGCATCGCCTCGCCAACGGTCTCCAGCCCGCACAGCCATGCTACAGGTACCAGCGCTGTATGCGCGCCATTGAGAATGGCGACCTTGCGCTCTTTGTACGGTTTGATATCGCTCACTACACGGATATTCAGCGGACACTGAGCCAGCTTCAGCTCCTCTGCCAGCCACTGCGGCCCCTGGATCACAAACAGGTAAAAATGCTCCGCGGTATCGAGAAACGCATCGTGATAGCCAAGCGCAGCTTCCAGCGCGGCGGCTTCTTCTCGCGGGTAGCCGGTGACAATGCGGTCGACCAGCGTGGAACAGAACGTGTTTGCCGTCTCCACCCAGTCGGCAAACGCCGGAGGAAGATGCCACTCCTGCGCATACCGCAGCACCAGGGATTTGAGCGCCTCACCGTTATAGTCGATAAGCTCGCACGGGATAATTACCCAGCCCTTATCCGCCGCCCCGGCAAACTGATTAAAGCGCTCGAGCAGCAGGCGCGTCAGTTTGGCCGGAAAGCTCACCGGCGGCGCATCATCCACGCGGTCTGCCGGGTGATAGCTTATTCCGGCTTCGGTGGTATTCGAAAACACAAAGCGGATATCCGCATTGTGCGCCAGCGCCAGATACGCCGCGAAGTCCTCATACGGATTGATTTCGTTATTCACCGACCGGATAAGCCGCGCCTCGCTCACCGTCTCACCCTGCTCGTTTAGCCCGCGAATAAGCGTGGTATACAGCCCGTCCTGGGTATTCAGCGACGGCGGGAAATTGGTATTAATTGGCCTAACAATGGTCACGCCCGCGTTCAAATCGGTGTATTCGTTGAGAATATCCAGTTGCCAGTCGACAAACGCCCGCAGAAAGTTACCTTCTCCAAACTGGATCACGCGCGTTGGGTAGCTGGCCCCCGCAAAATCACGTCGATTCAATGTATTCATCCTGTTTTCCCTCTCAGAACGTAATCACGCCTTTAATCAGTTCACGGTTGTTGATCACATCCCGCTCGTAGATTTCTGCCAGTGTGGCAAAGGCGTAACGGTGCGTGAGCATCATGTCGGCGGTCAATTTGCCTTCCGACATCAGGCGGCCGACTTTGGCGAAATCTTCCGGTGTGGCGTTGCGACTGCCCATCATGGTGGTTTCTTTCTTGTGGAATTCAGGGTCAGAGAACTGCAAATCACCTTTGAACAACCCAACAAAAACGATGCTGCCGCCATGGCGAATCAAATTCACCGTATTGTTCATCGCATGCTGATTCCCCGTGGCATCAATCACCTTTTGCGCCAGCGAACCGCCAAACTGATCACGCAGCTGCACATCAAAATCGTCAGCGGACGGATCGATAACCGGGAGCCCCAGGCGGGAAACCACATGCTCTCTGCGTGCCGGACTGGTATCGGCGACCACCACCTGTGCGCCATCTGCTTTGGCAATCGCCGCAGCGCCCAGACCAATCGGACCGGCGCCAACCACCAGCACCTGCTCACCTGGCGCCACCGCCGCCCGACGTACCGCATGCGCGCTGATGGCGTAAGGCTCAATCAGCGCCGCCGCCTGCGGGTCAATCCCCTGCGCGTCCAGTAAGTTGGTCACCGGAACGGACAGATATTCACTGAAACCACCATCCTGATGTACGCCGATCACTGAAATCTTCTCGCAGCAGTTGGTACGCCCGCTCAGGCATGCCGGACACTGCTGGCAGGCCACGTAAGGAATAACCGCCACCTGCTGACCATTTTTCAGATTCTTTATATTTTTTCCCAGCCCAACAATTTCCCCACATATTTCATGACCTAACACTCGTGGGTAACTGAAAAAAGGTTGGTTGCCGCCCCAGGCATGAATATCGGTACCACAAATCCCTACCGATTTAATTTTTATTAATGCTTCGCCCTCACCCTGAATAGGTATTTCGCGCTCTTTCCAGACTAATTTTTTAGGTTCCTGGCAAATCAACGTATTCATCGTAGACATGATTCTGCTCTCCTGTTTTTCTGTTGCCTCAGATATCAACGAAAATAAAAAAACCGGAGAAAACAGAAACACAATCTGTGAATTCCAGCGCATAAAAATGTTTTAAATCGGGTTTTAATAAGCAAAAAGGAGAAGCCATGAGCCGTTCACAAAACTTACGCCACAATGTGATTAACCAGATAATCGATGATATGGCGCGGGGTCATATCCCTTCCCCACTTCCTTCGCAAAGTGCGCTGGCGGAGATGTACAACATCAGCCGCACTACCGTGCGCCATATGCTGAGCCACCTAGGCGAGTGCGGGGTGCTAACCCAGGTCGGTAGCCACTATGTCATCGTGCGTAAACCTGACCATGATGACGGTTTTGCCTGCACCACCGCCTCCATGACCGAGCAAAACCGGATTTTTGAGCAGGCTTTTTTCACTATGATCAACCAGCGCCAGCTGCGCGCGGGCGAGAGTTTTTCCGAACTGCAGCTTGCCAGAGCCGCGGGGGTAAGCCCGGTAGTGGTACGGGAATATCTTTTAAAATTCGAACGTTACAACCTGATTAAAAACGAAAAACGCGGTCAGTGGAGCATGAAGCAGTTCGATCAGGCCTATGCGGAACAACTGTTTGAACTCAGAGAAATGCTGGAAACCCATTCCCTGCAGCATTTTCTCAATCTGCCCGACGATGACCCACGCTGGCTGCAGGCGAAAACGCTGCTTGAGCGCCACCGGATCCTGCGCGACAGCATCGGCAGCAGCTTTCGTATGTTCTCGCAGTTAGACCGTGAGTTTCATGCTTTACTGCTCTCCGCTGCCGACAATATATTTTTTAATCAATCACTTGAAATCATCTCCGTGATTTTCCACTTCCACTATCAGTGGGATGAGAGCGACCTCAAACAACGCAACATCATTGCCATCGATGAGCATATGACCATCCTCAGCGCGCTGATTTGCCGCAGCGACCTGGATGCCACGCTGGCGCTATGTAACCATTTGAATTCAGCTAAACAATCGATGATTCGTTCCATCAACCAAAGTCATCGCGCCGCACATTAAGTACCGATAAAAAACAGCAAACTATTACCGGGAGCACGATTTTATAAAAATAAAAACGCCGGAAAAATACCTCTTGCCTATGCTCACGCTAAGTCGACTGCATTAAAAACTTTTGTGAGCAGTGATGAGTAAATTTTTTCATCACTGGTATTTTTTCAATACTGCACAGCCCGGCTGTGTGAATAATAAATTATTGAGGTTCAGGAGTCCGGCGTGGAAAAAAATAATATTACCCTCGACCCGAGTTCTTCGTTTGGCACGTCGTCATCTGCGGATATAAATGTTCCGTCTGAAGGCATGGTGCAACGCAGTAGCCGAATAAAACGCATTCAGACCACGGCAATGATTTTATTATTTTTTGCTGCGGTAATTAATTATCTCGACCGCAGTTCTCTGTCGGTTGCTAACTTAACGATTCGTGAAGAGCTGGGGTTGAGCGCCACGCAAATCGGCGTGCTGCTGTCGGTATTTTCGCTCGCTTACGGTATTGCCCAGCTCCCCTGCGGCCCACTTCTGGATCGCAAAGGTCCGCGCATTATGCTCGGACTGGGGATGTTCTTCTGGTCGCTGTTTCAGGCGATGTCCGGCATGGTACACAGCTTCACTCAGTTTGTGCTGGTGCGTATCGGGATGGGGATCGGCGAAGCGCCAATGAACCCGTGCGGCGTAAAGGTCATCAACGACTGGTTTAACATCAAAGAGCGCGGCCGCCCGATGGGATTATTCAACGCCGCTTCCACCATCGGTGTAGCCATTAGCCCGCCGATTCTGGCTGCCATGATGCTGGTGATGGGCTGGCGCTGGATGTTTATTACCATCGGCGTGCTGGGCATTTTCCTCGCCATCGGCTGGTACATGCTGTATCGCAACCGCGAGCAGATTGCACTGAGCGCCACCGAACAGGCGTACCTGAACGCCGGTAGCGTCAATGCCCGCCGCGATCCCCTGAGCTTTGCCGAATGGCGCAGCCTGTTTCGCAATCGCACGATGTGGGGCATGATGCTGGGCTTTAGCGGCATCAACTACACCGCATGGTTATATCTGGCCTGGCTGCCGGGCTACCTGCAAACCTCCTACAATCTGGATTTAAAAAGCACCGGATTAATGGCGGCGATCCCGTTCCTGTTTGGTGCAGCCGGCATGCTGATTAATGGTTTTGTCACCGACTGGCTGGTGAAAGGCGGTATGGCGCCGATTAAGAGCCGTAAGATTTGTATTATCGCCGGGATGTTCTGTTCTGCGGCCTTCACCTTCGTCGTACCACAGGCCACAACGTCAATGGCTGCGGTGTTACTGATCGGCATGGCGCTGTTCTGTATCCACTTCGCCGGAACATCCTGCTGGGGTCTGATCCACGTGGCGGTGGCTTCACGCATGACCGCCTCCGTGGGCAGTATCCAGAACTTCGCCAGCTTCATCTGCGCGTCATTCGCACCGATCGTCACCGGATTTATTGTTGATACCACCAACTCTTTCCGTCTGGCGCTGATCATCTGCGGCTGCGTCACCATGGTGGGCGCTCTCGCCTACATCTTCCTGGTGCGCCAGCCCATCAGCGATCCGCGTAAAGATTAATCCTCACGATGCCCGATAACACCGCGCTTATCGGGCATGTTATGCTCGACAAATGAACATCATCTTACGTTCCACCACGCTGGCAGACACCGCTGCGCTTCCCGCGATCGAACGATCGGCGGGGCAACGTTTTTTACACATCCCGGAACTGGCATGGATTGCTGACGACCAGATTATGCCGGCTGCCCGGCATCGCGCATTTGCTGCCGCTGGCTTGAGCTGGCTGGCGCAGGCCGATGAGCATCCGGTCGGTTTTTTAGTCGCCGAAGCACTGGATTCATCGCTGTTTATTGCGGAACTGTCGCTGCATCAGGCGTGGCAGGGAAAAGGCATTGGCCGCAGATTGCTTAGCTATGTTGCCGGGCAGGCGTGTGCGAAAGGTTATACGTCGCTCACGCTGACCACCTTCCGCGATGTGCCGTGGAATGCGCCATTGTACGCGCGACTGGGTTTTGAGCTACTGGCTGATGAGACGCTTCCTGTATTACTGCGCCAGAAAAGAGAAGAGGAAGCGGCGCATGGCCTGGCGTATGAATCACGCTGCGCCATGCGCCTGATGCTTACTTAGAACGTTTCCCAGTTATCCCCGGCATCCGTTACCGCAGCTTTACGCGGCTGGACCGTTGACACCGGCTTAGCCGCGGCAACGTCACGTGCGCGTTGCTGGTCATGCTGAATACGGAACACGGCAACGGCCTGAGTCAGACGGCTGGCCTGTTCTTCCAGCGCGGCGGCGGCGGCGGCGGATTCTTCCACCAACGAGGCGTTCTGCTGCGTGACACGATCCATCTCGGCAACAGCCAGACCGACCTGGTCGATCCCGCGGCTCTGCTCGTCAGAAGCGGAGGCGATTTCACCCATAATATCGGTCACGCGGGTCACTGCATTGACAATCTCATCCATGGTTTCACCGGCGCTTTCAACCAGCGTTGAACCGACATCTACGCGGCTGACCGAGTCTTCAATCAGGCTCTTGATCTCGCGCGCGGCCTGCGCACTACGCTGGGCCAGATTACGAACTTCACCCGCAACCACCGCAAAACCACGCCCCTGTTCACCCGCACGCGCGGCTTCTACCGCGGCGTTGAGCGCCAGAATGTTAGTTTGGAAAGCAATGCCGTCGATGACGCTAATAATGTCGGCGATTTTCTGCGAACTGGAAGCGATGTCACGCATAGTTTGCACGACGTTATCCACCACTTTGCCGCCTTTCTGCGCGGTTTCCGAAGCACTCAGCGCCAGATGGCTGGCCTGGCGCGCGTTTTCGGCGTTCTGCTTCACGGTTGCCGTCAGCTGTTCCATGCTGGCTGCGGTTTCCTCAAGAGAAGCCGCCTGCTGTTCGGTACGCGAGGAGAGATCATTATTGCCCATGGCAATCTCGCTGGCACCGCTGTAAATCGCGTTGGCACCATTACGCACATCCCCCACGGTGTTCATCAGCTCACCCTGCATATGGCGCAGGCTTTCCGCCAACTGTCCAATCTCGTTGGAACCTTCCACGTCAATGCGCTTCACCAGGTCGCCGCTGGCGATATGGCGAATGCTGTCGATCAGACGGTTCATTGGGGAGATAAGGGTCAGTTTGATACCAAACCAGACCGCAATGATTGCCGCCAGTACAGTAATCAGCACGCAGACCAGCACCCACATCGCCTGGCTGTAAGAACTGTTGTTATCAGCCACTGCGATGTCATACAGACGATCGTTCTGCTGCATATAGTTGATATAGGCTTTCTCAAAACCATCCTGATAGCTCTGAGTCGGTTGATCGAAGAACGCGTTGATCTTCCCGTCACCCAGTAACTGGATCAGTTCCGCCAACGCACCATGATAGATGTCGTAAGTGCGGTTGATTTCCTGGAATGCAGCTTCGCTTTGGCGCGGATCGCGTGGCAGCGACTCGTAAAGCGCCCAGTTTTTTTCCGTCAGTTTCAGCGCGGTGCTGGCTACTTGCATCAGCTCAGCAACGGTCGCACCGCTGCCAATATTGCTCTGATCCATCATGTAGCGAATACCCGCCCGGTTCAAAGTATTACGCGTTTGCAGCAGCTCAACCCAGGTGGCGTTCAGCGCAGACTGTTGCTGGCGAATGGTTTGCAGAACGGTAAAGTTCTCTTTGTCATTCTTAAGTGAGTTAAAGAACAGGCCGCCCGAGGCGAGCTGTAAAAGGCCAAACAGCGCCAATACCAGCAGTAAGCTGGTAACAATCTTCATTCGTTTTAACATGTTTTCTCTTTCCGCTAGACAGATACTCTGGTTTTCGGCCTGGAAAGAGAAAACTTTATGGTGTCAGCAATTGCCACAGAATTATCGTTTTCGCATTAAATACCGTTCCCTATGACAAATTACGTAAAAAATTAGTCGTTCCGTTGCGCCTTAGGTGTAGGATTCCCGTTTTTTAAGGAAAGGATGCCTCTATGTTAAATCGCGATTTTGATCACCTATCCACCCTCGCGCACCACTTTTTTGAACGCGAAGATATTCGCCAAAAGCTCAATATCATTGATCAGTACAACATCTCCGGTTGGGAAGTCTGGATGCAGATAGAATTCGCTAATCTGTTGGCTTCGACGGGTCATGAATGGTGGCGTGAACAAACCCTCGCTTGCGATCTGCGAAAAAATCCACAGCGATTGTCTGTACGTGCAGATTTTTTGTTGCGGAAAAAAGGCTGGACGCTGGACAGCTACATTGCACTTGAACTCAAGCAGAACCAGGATCCGACAAGCTGCGTCAGAAATATGATTGCTGATTTGGTTAAAAGCGCCAAAATCAAACGTTCGGAATTAGCGCTGCGTAGCTTCTGGACGCTGGGAGTAACGCCCCGGATAGATAAAGAGCGCCTCAATGAGCTTATTGACTACTATTTGGATGAAAAATATTACCTGACTAAATCACGTAAGAAACATGTGTTGCTCAGAGACATCGAACAAACGCCTTATTGTTATATCGTAATCTGAGTCTCTCAATGAAATGCTCTGTCAGTGGAAAAACATGGCATATCAGCAAGCGGACACTATAATGCCGTGATCTCAATCACAAAAAACCCTCCATTAATCCCAACAGCTTACCGCTCGCTGACACTTGGGACCGCTTAAGCTGACATATAACCGCTCACTTATTTACCTTACTTTACGCGCGTAATTATCTGGCAAGATCCACCCAACATAGCAGTCAATTTACCTCCTCAAACACAAGATCAAACCCACGCGGCTTCGGCCAATTATTAATTAGATACCAGGTTTTACTATGGATACGAAAAAGATATTCAAGCACATACCCTGGGTGATTCTCGGAATCATCGGTGCATTCTGCCTCTCGGTAGTGGCATTACGTCGGGGTGAGCACATCAGTGCCCTGTGGATCGTGGTCGCCTCAGTTTCTGTTTATCTGGTGGCTTATCGTTACTACAGTTTGTACATCGCCCAAAAGGTGATGAAACTTGACCCGACGCGCGCCACGCCGGCGGTCATCAATAATGATGGTCTGAACTACGTTCCAACCAACCGTAACGTATTGTTTGGTCACCACTTTGCCGCTATCGCAGGTGCCGGTCCGCTGGTTGGACCGGTACTGGCTGCGCAGATGGGCTACCTGCCTGGTACGCTGTGGCTGCTGGCGGGCGTCGTGCTGGCCGGTGCGGTGCAAGACTTCATGGTGCTGTTTATCTCTTCTCGCCGTAACGGCGCATCTCTGGGTGAGATGATCAAAGAAGAGATGGGCCCGGTGCCGGGAACCATTGCGCTGTTCGGTTGCTTCTTAATCATGATCATCATCCTCGCAGTACTGGCGCTGATCGTGGTAAAAGCGCTGGCGGAAAGCCCGTGGGGTGTGTTCACCGTCTGCTCAACCGTACCTATCGCACTGTTCATGGGTATCTACATGCGATTCCTGCGACCAGGACGTGTGGGTGAAGTGTCGGTGATTGGTATTGTGCTGCTGGTTGCCTCCATCTACTTCGGCGGCGTGATTGCGCACGACCCATTCTGGGGCCCGGCCCTGACCTTTAAAGACACCACTATTACCTTTACCCTGATCGGCTACGCGTTTATCTCTGCGCTGCTGCCGGTATGGCTGATCCTCGCTCCGCGCGACTATCTGGCTACCTTCCTGAAAATCGGCGTTATCGTTGGTCTGGCGGTGGGGATTGTTATCCTCAACCCGGAACTGAAAATGCCGGCAATGACCCAGTACGTTGATGGTACTGGCCCGCTGTGGAAAGGCGCTCTGTTCCCGTTCCTGTTCATCACCATCGCGTGTGGTGCGGTATCTGGCTTCCATGCGCTGATCGCCTCCGGTACTACACCGAAGCTGCTGGCTTGTGAAACCGACGCGCGTTTCATTGGTTACGGCGCGATGCTGATGGAATCCTTCGTGGCGATTATGGCGCTGGTTGCTGCGTCCATTATCGAACCGGGTCTGTACTTCGCAATGAACACCCCGCCTGCGGGTCTTGGCATCACCATGCCGAACCTGCATGAAATGGGTGGCGAGAACGCGCCGCTGATTATGGCGCAGTTGAAAGACGTCACCGCACACGCGGCGGCAACCGTCAGCTCCTGGGGCTTCGTGATTTCGCCTGAGCAGATCCTGCAAACCGCGAAAGACATCGGTGAACCGTCCGTTCTGAACCGCGCAGGTGGCGCACCGACGCTGGCTGTGGGTATCGCTCACGTGTTCCACAAAGTGCTGCCGATGGCTGACATGGGCTTCTGGTACCACTTCGGTATTCTGTTCGAAGCGCTGTTCATCCTGACTGCACTGGATGCGGGTACCCGTTCTGGCCGCTTTATGCTGCAGGATTTACTGGGTAACTTCGTTCCGTTCCTGAAGAAAACCGACTCTCTGGTTGCGGGTATCATTGGTACTGCGGGCTGCGTAGGCCTGTGGGGTTACCTGCTGTATCAAGGCGTGGTTGACCCGCTGGGCGGCGTGAAGAGCCTGTGGCCGCTGTTCGGTATCTCTAACCAGATGCTGGCTGCCGTGGCCCTGGTTCTGGGCACCGTGGTGCTGGTTAAAATGCAGCGTACCAAATATATCTGGGTTACCGTGGTTCCGGCAGTATGGCTGCTGATCTGCACCACCTGGGCGCTGGGTCTGAAACTGTTCAGCACCAACCCGCAGATGGAAGGCTTCTTCTTCATGGCGAATCAGTACAAAGAGAAGATTGCTAACGGCGGCGAACTGACCGCTCAGCAGATTGCCAACATGAACCATATCGTCATCAACAACTACACCAACGCGGGCTTAAGTATTCTGTTCCTGGTGGTGGTGTACAGCATCATTTTCTACGGGTTCCGTACCTGGCAGAAAGCCCGCACCATCAACGGTCGCTCTGATAAAGAGACACCGTATGTACCGGTGCCGGAAGGCGGCGTGAAGACCTCTTCACACCACTAAGATGTAATCAGCCCCGCTCCGGCGGGGCTTTTCGCTTATCAGGATTGTTTATGTTTGGTACTTTAGGGCAAGCTAAAAAATATCTCGGTCAGGCGGCGAAGATGCTGATTGGTATCCCGGACTACGACAACTACGTCGAGCACATGAAGACCAACCATCCCGATAAGCCGTACATGACCTACGAAGAATTCTTCCGCGAGCGCCAGGAAGCCCGCTACGGTAGCGGCGGAAGCAGTTGCTGTTAGAAGGAGAAGTGAATGACCCCGATTGCAGTTACCCTACTCACCGGTTTTCTTGGCGCGGGTAAAACCACCCTGCTACGCCATATTCTCAACGAGCAGCACGGTTACAAGATTGCCGTTATCGAAAACGAATTCGGTGAAGTCTCGGTGGACGATCAGCTGATTGGCGATCGCGCTACGCAGATCAAAACCCTGACCAACGGCTGTATCTGTTGCACCCGTTCCAGCGAACTGGAAGACGCGTTGCTCGATCTGCTCGACAACCTCGACAAAGGCGCCATCAATTTTGACCGTCTGGTGATCGAATGCACCGGCATGGCCGATCCCGGCCCGATTATTCAGACCTTTTTCTCCCATGAAGTAATTTGCGAACGCTACCTGCTGGACGGCGTGATTGCGCTGGTTGACGCGGTGCATGCCGACGAGCAGATGAACCAGTTCACCATCGCCCAGTCGCAGGTCGGCTACGCCGACCGCATCCTGCTGACCAAAACCGACGTAGCCGGTGAAAGCGAAAAGCTGCGTGAACGCCTGGCGCGCATCAACGCCCGCGCCCCGGTGTATACCGTCACGCATGGCGATATCGACCTCTCTCTGCTGTTCGACACCAACGGTTTCATGCTGGAAGAGAACGTGGTCAGCGCCAAACCGCGCTTCCACTTTATTGCCGACAAACAAAACGATATCTCCTCGATCGTCGTCGAGCTGGATTACCCGGTAAACATCAGCGACGTGTCCCGAGTGATGGAAAACCTGCTGCTGGAATCCGCCGAGAAGCTGCTGCGCTACAAAGGCATGCTGTGGATTGAAGGCGAGCCAAACCGCCTGCTGTTCCAGGGCGTCCAGCGCCTGTACAGCGCCGACTGGGACCGGCCATGGGGCGACGAACAACCACACAGCCTGCTGGTGTTTATCGGCATTAACCTGCCGGAAGACGAGATCAGAGCCGCGTTTGCGGGATTGAAGAAGTAGATTTTTTGTAGGCCGGATAAGGCGCAGCCGCCATCCGGCACTCACTGCCCCAGTATATTCTGACTATTTCTTATTTTGCTCGCGCAGCATCGCTTCGCGCAAAATGGCATTGAGACGCGTCTGATACCCCTTTCCTGGGCGCTTCAGCCACTCCATCACATCGGCATCAATACGCACCGAGGCCTGCGTTTTTAACGGACGGAAAAACTGACCGCGAGTGGCCTCTGACCACTGCTTATCTTCGGTCACGGGAATGTCGCTGTAATCGATATCATCGTCCGGTTTATTCGCCAGCGCCTTCAGTTCAGCCTCATGCTGAGCACTCAGAGCGGATACGCTGCCGCGTTTATGCTTAACCATGCTCATAACGATTCCTCTCCTTACTGTCTGCCTTTCTGGCACTGATGATACGAATGACTTCAAAGCCACTTTCAAACCTAACGCTATGGGCAACCAGAATAACCACAATGCCATGAACGAGGCCGATGGTCTGCCAGCGATACTCACCGTTCTCATGCCGATCCTGCCGCGAAAGATGTTGGGGATCGTCAAACACCAGCACCGCATCCTCAAACCGGACACCGTGTTTTCTCAGGTTACTTTGTGCCTTGTTTGCATCCCATTCAAACTCCATTGGCATGTATTTCACCCCTAATTGTATATACAAAAATGTATCTACAATTATCTTATGATTATAGCGAAATTGTTGGAAATAACATCACATTTTGCTGTTGATAGGACGAACTTTAGTAGGCCGGATAAGGCTCAGCCGCCATCCGGCACTGGCACCCACTCACTCGGTGATCACAAATCGTGTCGCCGCAAAGCAGTTCAAAACCCGGTGCACCAGAAATACCATCGTTAACGTGGCCAGCAGCGCGACGGTAACGGAAGTGATGCGGTAGAGATCGCTGAATACCAGGTCCTGATCCGGATGCAGGTTCTGCCCGAACATAATGCCGATGGTGGTGATACTGGCAAAACCCACGCCAGCGCCTACTTTTTCCATCACGTGCAGGCGGGCGCTGAACGCCAGTCCAAGGCCAATCAGCGGCATAATCAACAGCATATGGTTGCTGAAATCATAGATAAGCAGTTGCACCAGCAGAATATACAGACAGGCCAGCACCACGCCGACCACACGCCAGAGAGAGCTCAACACCGCGCCGCGATAGTGCATAGGAAACAGGATCAAAATGCCCGCCATCAGCGCCGACAGCGAATCACTCAAGTCACAGATCTGAAAGACCACAAAAATCATTGTCGCCACCGAACCGGAAAGCAGCGACTCGTGGCGAACCCGGGCGTCATCTTTTTCAATGCGCGGCGGCGGCTGGCGGGGCTCCACGTCCGGGATCAGATAATACAACAACGCACTCAGCGCCACCGCCATGACGCAGGCTTCCATATTGGAGAACATCAGCGTATGCCAGTTGGCGGTGGGATAGCTCATAAAATTGAGCATCGTGCTCTGGCACACCACGCCCATTGAGCCGAACAGAAACAGCGGCCCTTTACTCATCAAACGAAAACGCATCACGTACAGGCCAAATACCACCAGCGTCATAATCAGCGGCCATTGTGAGAGATAGCCGACAATCAGCACCATTTCAACGCAGTTCACCGCCGCGCTGAACACAAACTGTTTTGCCACATGGCGGTTGAACACCGGCACCAGCGATAACAACATCAGCGGATAAACCACAAAGAACACGCCGTACTGCACGTTGTAGAAGGTCGAGATACTCAGCGCTATCGTTCCGGCAACGGCAATACGCAGAGTCTGGTGAAAATCATTGGCGGTGTAGACAATATTCCCGTGCGGCGTAAAGACGTGGGCCAGCGTGTTAATAGACATAGTGCAGCCAGCTAACGAGGTGGATCTGCGCCCCGGCAAAAGTGCGGGCGAACATCCCCTCGCTGTTATACAACTGCACCGTGGCGCGCGCCCCGGTCGGCAACGGCGAGTCGAGCGGTTCGTTCAGCGCGACGTGAATACGCATCCGCTGGGCATCGCGCACCCAGCGGGTGGACTGTTCCGGCTGCGACAGCTGGCCATTAACCAGCTCCTGTCCTGCCAGAATACCGGCATCGCTGCTGGTGACGCGGGCAGAGAAAACTTTGCCCGGCATGGCGTCGAACACCACGGCGGCATCGGTATCCACGCGAGTGTGGCGCAGGCTTTTTTCACGAAAGTCGGCCACGATATCAGTCTGGTGGCTGACCAGCGCCAGCAGCGGCGTGGCGGCGGTGGCGTACAGTCCGGGGCTAAGCTGGAGGTTGCTCACCGTGCCATCGGTCTGTGCATACACTTTGCTCCAGCCGAGGTTCAGTTGTGCCTCTTCCAGTGCATTACGGTATTTTTGCAGCGTCACGTTGCGGTTTTCATCGCGCTCGCCGCGTTGGATCAGCAGGTTCTGAATATTGGCATTGAGCGCCGACACCGACTGCTCGCTGGTTTGCCAGGCGGTGCGCACCTTATCGAGATCGGCTTGCGACACGTTCTGCATGGCGCTCAGGCGCTGATAGCGGTCAAAGGTGGTCTTGTCGTTCCGGGCGTTAAATTGCGCGGTGCGCAGATTGGCACGCGCAGAGGCGATCTGCGCATCCAGCTGTTGGTTGCTCAGCTTTGCCTGCTCAAGGGCGATTTGCGCAGCCTCGACCTTATTGATAAATGGCGTCGGATCCAGTTCGTACAGCAAATCGCCCTTTTTCACCTGGCTATTGTTATGTACATGCACCTGCGAGACGTAGCCGGATACGCGTGAGGAAACAGGCGTTACCACGCGCATCACCGTGGAGTCCGGTGTTAGCGGGATCCAGATATCGGCAACGATAAACCAGGCGAATATTACCAGGAAAGCGGCAATACTCACCCTTACCCAACGGGCAAATTTTTGTTCTGGGGTCATCATAGTTTTTTAGTGTTGATTGTCTTCTTCGCGGATTGTCCGCAAATTGCAGGCGAGTTGATTTAAGGTCGAGCTAAAGGCGGCAAGCTCCGCTTCGGGGATGGTACACGTGACACGATGTTGGTAGTTCTCAATCACCCGGTTGAGTTCTTCCAGCCTTGCTCGGCCTTGCGCGGTCAGCGTGAGCAGGCGAATGCGTTTGTCATAAGGCGATGTGGAACGCAGCAGATAGCCGTGCTTTTCCAGCTGTGAGAGAGTGCGCATCAGCGGCGGCAGTTCAATACCCTGCACCTGGGCCAGTTCACTGACCGAGACGTTATCTCCCAGTTGATACAACTGCATCAGTACCGTCCAGCTTGACTGCGTCAGGCCTGTGTCAGTAATAGCTGCATCAATAATAGCCCGCCACTGCCGCACCACCATCGCCATGCGCATTCCCATCGGGCGGCGGGCAAACAGTTCATCTTCAGTCATGCTTATTTCCCCTTCATCACTGAGAAGAAAATAATACTTATCAGAGTAAGTATCAAGAAACACATCATTCAGAAGCATGAATTGATAAATGCCGTGAATACAAAAGAGGCCGGGGTGATAACCCCAGCCTCTGTCGATGAAAGAAATCACTCCACCTGATCGCGTCGCAGCCCGACGTCCCGCAGCCGCTCGTCGCTCATCTGTTGCAATACGCGCCGCGTTTGCGCTCGCAGCCGCCATGCCTTGTATGCCCGCCAGATCTGCACCAACCCAATAAACGGCTGTTTTGCGTGGTTCTCGTGAAATTCCATACCCCACCTCCTCACCTTGTCAGAGGCTTTATCTTCTCGGATTTACTGCCTGACAATACAGATTCAAAAAGTACTTTTATTTAACATACAGATTGATTAAAACAGTATCTGCACACGGTTTTTTCCACCGTTCTGTATTGGTTTATCAATCTGTATGGCAATAACGAGGGATACAGCATGACGCGTTACCAACATCTGGCCACACTGCTGGCCGAACGCATTGAGCAGGGGCTGTATCGCCATGGCGAGAAACTGCCGTCGGTGCGCAGCCTGAGCCAGGAACACGGGGTGAGCATCAGCACCGTGCAGCAGGCGTATCAGATGCTGGAACAGCGGCAGTTGATCACCCCGCAGCCACGTTCGGGCTACTTTGTCGCGCCGCAAAAAGCGCAGCCGCCGGTGCCGCTGATGTCGCGCCCGGTCCAGCGTCCGGTGGAGATAACCCAGTGGGATCAGGTGCTGAGCATGCTGGCAGGTCATGCAGATAAATCGATAATCCCTTTCAGCAGCGGCGTCCCTGATATCAATCAACCCAGCCTGAAACCGCTCTGGCGCGAGTTAAGTCGCGTGGTGCAACACAATTTAGGTGCGGTGCTGGGCTACGACGAACTGGCTGGATGCCGTGAACTGCGCAATCAGATTGCCCGTCTGATGCTGGACGGCGGATCGGTAGTGGCTGCGGATGATATCGTGATCACCAGCGGCAGCCAGAGTGGAATGTCGCTGGCACTATTGTCGGTCTGCCAGCCAGAAGATATCGTCGCCGTAGAATCGCCCGCCTATTACGGCACGATGCAGCTACTGCGCGGCTTAGGGATTAAGGTTATTGAGATCCCAACCGATCCGGATACCGGCATCAGTATTGAAGCACTGGAATTAGCGCTGGATCAGTGGCCCATCAAAGGCGTGATCCTGGTCCCCAACTGCAATAATCCCCTCGGATTTATTATGCCGGATGCACGTAAGCGGGCGGTCCTGGCTCTCGCTCAGCGCCACGATATTGTTATTTTTGAAGACGATGTGTATGGCGAACTGGCAACAGAATACCCGCGCCCGCGCACCATCCACTCCTGGGATATCGACGGTCGGGTGCTATTGTGCAGTTCGTTTACCAAATCCGTTGCACCGGGTCTGCGCGTGGGTTGGGTTGTTCCTGGCCGCTATCATGACAAACTTCTGCATAAAAAATACGCCGTTATCGGCACCAATGTTCCCGCCACGCAGCTGGCAGCGGCAACCTTTGTGCGCGAAGGCCACTATCATCGCCATGTCCGGCGTATGCGCCAGATTTATCAGCGTAATATGGAAATCTACACCTGCTGGGTGCGCGAATACTTCCCCTGTGGAATCTGCGTTACACGACCAAAAGGTGGCTTTATGCTTTGGGTCGAACTGCCATTGCAGGTTGATATGGTCTGCGTGGCTAAGCAGCTCTGTCGGTTGAAAATACAGGTCGCTCCGGGATCGCTGTTCTCCGCATCCGGAAAGTATCGCAACTGTGTGCGCATCAACTGCGCATTGCCGCCTGATGAGAAGCATCGGGAAGTGATGCAAAAACTCGGAGAAGCAGTGAAGGTGGCGATGGAGTAAATCGGTACGCCCGGTTTCGCCTCTGTCTAGTGGCTTAATCCCTGGATATCCTCAGCAGAAAGTCGGGTAATTCTTTGTACCGTGTTGATATCGATACCGTCTGCCAGCATGGTGCGTGCAATACGGAGCGCCTCAGCTCGCTGCCCCTCAATTAGACCTTCTTGTTTACCTTCTTGTTTACCTTCTTGTTTACCTTTTTGCTGGCCTTCCTGCTGACCTTCGAGCCACCCTTTTTGAAATCCAGCCTCATGCAATCTGTCCGCAATCGTCATCAAATGCTCCTTATGCTGCGGTGAACGTTCGGCAACCCCACGAATAAACTCCCTGAATCGAGGTGCATCGCCTGTACGCAAAATATAATTAAACAGCGTCTTTATCTGACTGTCATTAGTCAGTCCGGTAACTAACAGAGAAACAATTTGCTCAACCAGTCCCATAAGATCGCGCTGGCGGATATGTTTTTGTATTAGCTCTAGCAACGCCATACGCCGATGTTGCACAATCTCATCGTCCGGAATAACCGTAATATCCACCAGCGGAAATGCCGCAGCATATAACTGACGAGCCAATTTCGGACTGGCAAATTCATCCAGCCAGCACAGCGAGTAGGGATACGGGCTTTTAGCGCCGTGATAAAACAACATCGGCACCACCAGCGGCAACTGCTGATGCCCGGCATCTAAATGCTTCTGCATGGCCGCAACCGCATAGCGCATCAACCTGAATGCCATATGCGCATTCGGTGTACTCTGGTGTTCAATCACGACATAAATATACCCATCCCCATCCGTCGTTTTCACAGACCACAGCACATCGGAATAGTACGCACGTAATTCCTCTTCAATGAAACTGTCTGTCTCGAGTTTCAGCGTCTGAAAATCACAAAGTTCACACAGCGAAGCGGGAAGATGTATTTGGAGAAAATCCCGAGCGGTTTCAGGGTGATGCAAAAACGTTTTAAAGACCGCATCATGCGGCGTGGAAGTCGGTGTTTTGTTCATGGCGATCCGTCACCTGGGAATAAGATGCTGTGACTGTAGCGCCGCAAAACCGCCCCCCTCACCTGCAACTTTCTCTCTTTGCGAGACGTTTTCAGAGTTAAAAACGTCCCGTTGTAACGTCTGCAATTGTCTGGAACGCATCACGCAGAATCACTATTTCAATGCGCATTCCCGCTTTTTGACCGCACGTCCTGTGTTATAACAAACCATCACTTTCAGGGAGGACACGATGTGACGCATACCCGGGATATTCCACAATCGTTCTGGCGAGACGAACAGCTCCCGTGGCTGGAACTACGCAGCACCTGGCAAAGCCAGCAGGCCTATAAGCGTCATAACCACTCTCAGCTCTCGATTGGGGCGATTCTTGAGGGGGAAACATGCAGCCAGTACGATGGAAAAGATTATCACCTGAAAGTGGGCGATCTGATTGTGATCCCGCCATTGGTGCCACACAGCTGTAATCCCGTGAACGGACTGTTTCGCAGCTATCACATGCTTTATCTTGATGTCCGGTGGTGTCTTGTCCATCTGCCTGCGCTCAACAACAATCAACTGCTTTGCTCGCGCGATCCCGTTATTCGCGACCCGCAATTATTCCAGCACTATATGAACCTCGTGGCGCTTATGCAGCAACGACAAACGACGCAGATAACGGATGCCGCACAAGCATTGCTGCGCTCGCTGCCATTGCAATCGGTAACACCGGAAAACCAAAGCACCGCCAGCCAGTATCTGCGTGAACGGTTGCAGACCAATCTGCTGGCTCCGCCCTCGCTGGACAATCTGGCGCAAGAGTGCGGCATGCGTAAAGAAACACTGATCCGTACCTTTAAGCAGGACACAGGACTCACGCCTGCAAGTTATCTGAATATCTTGCGGATTGACTATGCCCGCCAGCGGCTTCGTGCCGGGGACGAGATTGCCGATGTCGGCTATCAGAGCGGTTTTGCCGACCAGAGTCATTTCCACCGCACCTTTGTCCGCTACACCGCAGCAACACCGCGCCAGTACGCGTTGGGACGATCAATTTCAGACAATAAATAGCGTTATGCCAGGCGTAGGGTGATCGCAGGTTCATTCTCTGAGGTCGCTATGTCACTGCTTTCTGTACTTTTTCCATCGGCTTTTCCCGCACTGGCGCTGGCACATTTTGTCGCTCTGCTAAGCCCCGGGCCGGACTTCTTTTTACTGGTCGGTTACGCCGCCCGTTACCGGATGCGCGGTAGCACCGGGCTGTGTGTGGGTATCGCCATAGGCAATGGGCTGTATATCCTGCTGGCGATTATCGGTTGGGGGATCCTGCGCCAACGTCCCCTGCTGTTTACGGTTATTGAGCTTGTGGGCGCGCTCTATTTATTGTGGATAGGCAGCCTGCTAATACGCAGCCGCCCGCAAACCCTGTCCGGAGCAGACGCCCCGTCTACCTGCCCGGGATTTAGCAAACAGCTGCTGCTGGGGTTAGGTTCGTCGTTGCTCAACCCCAAAAATGCGCTGTTTTATCTGGCGCTGATGACCGCACTGCTCGGCCCATCGGTGACGCTGCTGCAACAAGCCGTGAGCGGGATCTGGATGACCAGCGTGGTGCTGGTGTGGGATCTGTTGATCGTTATGTTCATAGGTTTACCGCAGATCCAGCGACGGTTAACCAGAGGAATATTGTGGGTAGAGCATATCGCCGGGGGCGTACTGATTGTCTTCGGCGGTGCGATCGTGCTGCGTTTTCTGCAGAGCATCACTTTCTGATAAGCGAGATGAATTTCTGCAAATAAAGCGGATAAACTCGTTTAATTAATATCCAATCCGCATTACACTTTGGGTGGCTATTATCCATTCAACTAATTCTTCCCGAGGTGCGATGTGCTGATTGTTACCTGTAATCGTTACGTTTTCTGACCCGAGTCTGAAAACGTTTCTCCTGCTTGCGCCTTGCGCGGGCAGCGTTTTTGATTACATGAAATTCAGTACATTTGCAGTCTGCATTTTTCTGTCATCGGCCTGACGTCTCAAAGACGGTATTGAATTTCGCTATTCCCGTTGAGGGTTTTCTCCCGACAAGGAGCTGTTTTATGCAACGGATTTTCGCGTTTTTCTCCCAACGCGCCACGACGCTATTTTTCCCCATCGCGTTGATTCTGTACGACTTCGCCGCCTATCTGTCGACGGACCTGATCCAACCCGGCATCATTAATGTCGTGCGCGATTTCAACGCCGATGTCAGCCTGGCACCGGCTGCAGTGAGCCTTTATCTGGCAGGCGGCATGGCGCTGCAATGGCTGTTAGGCCCGCTTTCAGACCGGATTGGTCGTCGACCGGTGCTGATTGCGGGTGCGTTAATCTTTACGCTCGCCTGCGCGGCCACGCTGTTCACCACCTCAATGACGCAATTTCTGGTTGCGCGTTTTGTGCAGGGCACCAGCATCTGCTTTATCGCCACTGTGGGTTATGTCACGGTGCAGGAGGCGTTTGGGCAAACGAAGGCCATTAAGCTGATGGCGGTAATCACCTCCATTGTGCTGGTTGCGCCGGTTATTGGCCCACTCTCCGGGGCTGCGCTAATGCACTTTGTCCACTGGAAGTTTCTGTTTGCCATTATTGCCGCCATGGGGCTTATCGCCTTCATTGGCCTGCTACTGGCAATGCCGGAAACCGTCCAGCGCGGCGCGGTGCCGTTCAGCGCGCGTGGCGTGCTGCGCGATTTCCGCGACGTTTTCCGCAACCGGGTATTCCTGTTTGGCGCAGCCACGCTGTCGCTAAGCTATATCCCGATGATGAGCTGGGTGGCAGTCTCACCCGTGATCCTGATTGATGCGGGCGGCATGACCACATCGCAGTTTGCCTGGGCGCAGGCGCCGGTATTTGGTGCGGTGATCGTCGCCAATATGGTGGTGGTTCGTTTTGTGAAGGATCCAACCCAACCCAGTTTTATCTGGCGCGCCGTGCCTGTTCAACTGAGCGGGTTAGCGGTGCTGATCGCGGGTAATTTGTTGTGGCCGCACGTCTGGCTGTGGTCGGTGCTGGGAACCAGCCTGTATGCGTTTGGCATTGGAATGATCTTCCCAACGCTGTTTCGTTTTACGCTTTTTTCCAACAACTTACCGAAGGGCACTGTTTCCGCGTCACTGAATATGGTGATCCTGACGGTGATGGCGGTTTCTGTCGAAATCGGGCGTTGGCTGTGGTTTAACGGTGGCAGGATCTCGTTTCATCTGCTGGCGGTTGTGGCGGGGATCGCTGTCGTGTTCACGCTGGCAGCCTTGCTCAAACGGGTGCGCCAGCATGAGGCGACGACGTTAGCCACAGAGAGCTAACATGCCGGATGGCGCTTACGCTTATCTGGCCTGCATAGTTGCAGCAGGCCGGATATGACGTTTGCGCCACATCCGACACAACTCACATCACCTTAAGCAATACGCGCAAATCCCGCTTCGAGATCGGCAATCAGATCGTCGATATCCTCAAGGCCGATATGCACCCTGACCAGCGTGCCGCTGAAATCCACCTCTCCTGCCGGGCGAATGCTGTTCAGTTCCTCCGGCTGATTCGCCAGAATGAGCGACTCAAACCCGCCCCACGAATAAGCCATATGGAACAGCGAGAAGTTATCGAGGAAATTCGCCATCTGCTCGTCGGTAAGTCTCTTTTTCAGCACGAACGAGAACAGACCTGAGCTTCCGGTAAAGTCACGCTGAAAATACTCGTGCCCCGGACACTCCGGTAAGGCCGGATGATTCACCCGCGCCACTTCCGGTCTGGCCGACAACCAGCGGGCAATATGGATGCTGCTTTCCTGATGCTGCTTCAGGCGTACCGCCAGGGTGCGCAATCCACGGCTGCCGTTGTAGGCCGTATCGGCATCCAGCGTTTGTCCCATCAGATAGGAATTTTCACGCAGGCGATCCCAGCAACGGGCGTTGGACACCGCCGTGCCTAACATGCCGTCCGAATGACCAATGGTGTACTTCGTTCCCGCCTGAATGGAAATATCCACGCCATAATCCAACGCTTTAAACAGCACACCCGCTGCCCAGGTATTGTCGATCATAATGACAATCTCCGGGTTCACCGCGCGGATCGCCTTCACCATTCCCGGCACGTCCTGCACTTCCATGGTGATTGAACTGGGGGATTCCAGGAATACCACTTTCGTTTCAGGACGCAGAAGATCGACAATACCCGAGCCGATCAGCGGATCGTAATAGGTGGTTTCAACGTTGAATTTACTCAGGATCTTATTACAAAAATCTTGGGTTGGTTCATAGGCCGCGCCGGTCATCAGGATATGGTCGCCGCTTTGAACAAACGCCAGAATCGCATTAGTGACCGCCGCCGCACCGCACGGGTAAAGCGCGCAACCAACGCCGCCTTCCAGTTCGCTCATGGCCTTCTGGAAAGCAAAGTGCGTGTATGTGCCGCGACGACCGTAAAACAGTTCGCCGTTCGCACGATTGGCGGTGGCAAATTTCTTGTCCTTCACGGTATCAAACACCAGCGAAGAGGCGCGTTGGATCACCGGATTCACCGCTCCCTGGGTATAACGTTTGTCGCGACCCGCAACAACCAGGTGCGTCTCAAGCTTCATTGCGTCTTTCATAACATCTCCTGTTCTTAATCCGTGTGAAAACCTATACCACCGTAGCAGTAGAGTTTATTTCAGTGTTGATCTGCTTTTTTCCAGCGAACCGTTCAACAATCTGCGCCGCATTCAAATCATGGATTACGTTAATCAACGTGGCTGGCGCATCGGTAATGGTGCCCAGCACCACCAGCATCGGGATCGCTTCCATTGGCAGACCCAGCGTGGTGACGATAAAGATTTCACCGAGGAACGCCCCGCCCGGCACGCCGCCGACGATAATGGCGGAGAGCACCGCAATCAGCATCGTCAGGAAGAAGGTTTCGGTAGTGAACTCCATGCCCAGTACGGAATAGATAAAGACAATTTTCAGCGCGGCAATCATCGCCACGCCGCCTTTGTTCAGGTTAACCAGCAGCGGAATGGAAACATCAACGATTTCCGGGTTAATCCCCATCGCCTTACCGGCACGCAGGGTCACCGGGAGCGTCCCCAGCGAAGAGCAGGTTCCCAGCGCGGTCGCGGAGGGTTCAATCGCGTTTCGCCAGAAGGCTTTGACTGCAGGAATACCGCCGCCAATATACGAATAGATAATCGAGCCAAAAACAAAGTAGACCAACGTGGCGACCATAAACAGGCCGATAGCACGGGCAAAGGTTAACAGCAGTGCAGAGTCCTGACTGGCCATGGTGGCCGCGAAATAACAGCCCAGACCAACCGGTGCCACCTTCATAATGATCGAGACGATCTTCATGATCACGGTATTAGCATCTTCCAGCAGCGACGCAATGCGTTTACCGGCCTGATCTGATTGCCCAATCGCCACTCCGGCGATGATCGCCATTACGATCAGCGCCAGAATATTGGACTTAGAAAACAGTCCGATAAAGTCGCTGGTGGTGATCATGCTGACAAAATCCATCTTGCCACTGCCCGCCTGCACCGACTGCGAGAGATCGATAGTGACGCCCTGCGCCGGGTTATACCATAGCGCCAGCGCGACGATCCCGGCCGCCGGAATAAAGGCCATCGCGATCGAAACAATAAAGATTATCGCCATGATGCGCCCTAACCTTTTCAGGTCGGTCATACTGGCGATGGACGACATGACGCTGATCCCCACCAGCGGCACAATAATCATAAATAACAGGTTCAGGAATATCTGACCTATAGGCTGGAGTTTACCTGCAAACGATGGGGCATAAATGCCTAATAAGCCGCCAATCACCAAAGCAACTAATAAAATAATCGACGATCTGTAGGGTTCGAGTCGTGACCACATAATCGGTACCTTTAGAATAATAATTAATGAGATTAAATTCACAATGTGATGAGTTTCCGTTTCGCCTCCTTTTATTTTGTGACGTAACTCACCTAAGTTGTTATTTTTTCATTTTGCCAGCAAGTTGTTTCCTGTGATTCAATAGTTGCATGTTTAAAAGATGAATGTAACGGCCTATTCGTACCGTTTTTGCAAATCACTTGTGAATTTAAGGAAATTATGAGTACGCCGATTTCACTTAAGCATCTTGAGTTTTTTACTAAAATCGTCGACTGCGGAGGATTGTCAGAAGCCGCGGCACAGCTCAACGTCTCGCCGTCTGCGGTCAGCAAAAGCCTGGCGGCGATGGAAGATACGTTAGGCACGACATTAATTAAACGCACCACCCGCAGTATTACCCTGACCGATGCCGGGCAATATCTCTTTAATCGCGCTAACAAGCTGTTGAAAGAATTCGATGAAACACTGAACACTACTTCCGGTTATTACCATAACCCGCAGGGTGAATTACGTATAACCTGCTCCATTGCGTTTGGTTATTCCCGACTGGTGAACCTGGTGGATAAATATCGCTCCCAGTTCCCGGATGTGAATCTGTATATCGATCTCAACGATAACTTTGTGAATCTGAACGAAACGGATTTCGACATTGCCCTGCGAATTTCCACCGCACCGCCGCAAAACTATGCGATGCGCAAGCTGGTACCTGTTCGCTGGGCGTACTGTGCCTCACCCGGCTACCTTGCCAAAAAAGGCATGCCCCAGCGCCGGAGCGATCTGGTAGATCATGATTGCCTGGTTTACCCGGGCCTCACGCCGGTGCTGAAGGTGGCAGATGAACAGGATCGACTGCATCAGTTAAAACTGCATATGCCGATCCAGGCCAACAGCAGTCTGGTGCTGTTGAAATCGGTGTTAGAAGATCAGGGGGTGGCGTATTTGCCCACTTATCTGATTGGCGATCATATTCAAAAAGAAGAGATCACGCCGCTAATGCTCGACGGCACCATCACCTGTGAAACTCACACCCTGTATGCACTGTACTTTCCCAGCAAGTACAGCAACCCGAAAGTGCGTTCGTTTATCGATTTTCTGGTGGCAGAACTCGGCCCCTTACCCGCCTGGGACAACTGGATCCCGAAGTAAGGTCTCTCCGCCGGAAAATGGGACGCGCACCACATTTTTTGCGCGATCCCCCCGTCTGGCTCTATCCTTAAGCCTATGAATAAAATTGCTGAACTCAAACGCGCCAAGCGACTGGCGCTCTCATTGTTGCTGATTGCGGCCGCCACCTTCGTCATCACGCTGTTTCTGCCGCCTAATTTCTGGGTTCTCGGGACCAAGGCGATCGCTGAAGCAGCGATGGTAGGCGCGCTGGCGGACTGGTTCGCTGTGGTGGCGCTTTTTCGTCGGGTGCCGATCCCGTTTATTTCGCAACATACGGCGATTATCCCTCGCAATAAGGATCGGATCGGCGAAAATCTCGGGCAGTTTGTGCAAGAGAAATTCCTCGATACCCAATCTCTGGTAGCTCTGATCCGCCGCCATGAACCGGCGCTTCTAATCGGCAACTGGTTCAGCCAGCCGGAAAACGCCCAGCGTATTGGTCAACATCTGCTGCAGATCATGAGCGGCTTTCTGGAGCTGACCGACGACGCTCGCATCCAGCGGCTGATCAAGCGGGCGGTGCACAAAGCCATCGATAAGGTCGATCTCTCCGGAACCAGTGCTCTGATGCTGGAAAGCATGACCAAAAACAATCGCCATCAGGTACTGCTCGACACGCTCATTGCCCAGCTTATTGCCCTGCTCCAGCGCGACAGTTCGCGGACATTTATCGCCCGACAGATAGTGCACTGGCTGGAGACCGAGCATCCGCTGAAAGCAAAGATCCTGCCGACCGAATGGCTGGGCGAACACAGCGCCGAGCTGGTATCGGAAGCCGTTAACTCCTTGTTGGATGACATCAGCCACGATCAAGCGCATCAGATCCGCCACGCGTTCGATCGCGCCACGTTTAAGCTCATCGACAAGCTCAAAAACGATCCTGAGATGGCAGTGCGGGCCGAAAGCATGAAAAGCTATCTGAAGGAAGACGAAGCCTTCAACCGTTATCTTGGCGAACTGTGGGCAGATCTGCGCCAGTGGGTGAAAACAGATATTAACGCCGACGATTCCCGCGTGAAGCAGCGCATTGCCAGCGCCGGGCAGTGGTTTGGCGAAACGCTGGTTGCTGACAGCGCCTTGCGTGCCTCACTCAATGGGCATCTGGAGCAGGCCGCGCATAAAGTTGCCCCGGAGTTTGCCTCCTTCCTGACACGCCATATCAGCGACACAGTGAAAAGTTGGGATGCACGCGATATGTCACAGCAAATTGAGTTAAACATCGGCAAAGATTTGCAGTTTATCCGCGTTAACGGCACGCTGGTCGGCGGTTCTATTGGGCTGGTGTTATATCTGTTGTCACAAATTCCGTCCCTGCTGACGCTGGCGAATTTTTAAGGAGAAAGGTTTTTGCGTCGTTTATTTTTTTACTTTTCATTATCATTTACACATGTAATATAACAATCACCCGACTCACTGTGTGAAATCAAGGTGCGTATGTCTCAGGGAAGTCCAGATTCAAATCGCCATGCCATCAGCGTCGCACTCTTTGGCATGCTGGTCTTAACGCTGGGCATGGGGATTGGGCGCTTTCTGTATACCCCAATGCTGCCGGTACTGCTGTCGGAAGGTCAATTTACGTTTGACCAGCTCTCGTGGATTGCCAGCGCCAACTACGCCGGATATCTGGCGGGAAGCCTGCTCTTCTCCTTCGGGCTCTTCCACCTTCCCTCACGCTTACGCCCGATGCTGTTAATTTCTGCACTCGCCACCGCCGGACTGATTCTGGCGATGGCCAGCTTTACACAGCCTGTGCTGGTCATGCTGATCCGCTTTCTGGCGGGCGTCGCCAGTGCCGGTATGATGATCTTTGGCTCGATGATCGTTCTGCATCATACCCGTCATCCCTTCGTGATCGCCGCGTTGTTCTCCGGCGTTGGCGCTGGCATTTTGATGGGTAATGAATATGTCATCAGTGGTCTGCACTTTGCGCTGTCATCACACACGTTGTGGTTAGGGGCAGCGGCAGCCTCGGCTCTGTTCTTTGTGCTACTGGTTATGCTTCTGCCCTCTCGCGACCATACGCTCCCCGCCGCGCCCCCGGTAAAAACAGAGCATCAGCCGATGTCCTGGTGGCTGCTGGCGCTGCTGTACGGGCTGGCCGGATTTGGTTACATCATTGTCGCCACCTACCTGCCACTGATGGCGAAAAGCGCCGGTTCGCCTCTGCTGACGGCTCATCTCTGGTCGCTGGTTGGCATATCGATTATTCCGGGGTGTTTCGCCTGGCTGTGGGCCGCCCGACGCTGGGGAGTATTGCAATGCCTGACGGCGAATTTGCTGATACAAAGCGCCTGCGTGGTCATGACGCTCGCCAGCGATTCCTTGCTGCTGCTGGTGATAAGCAGCGTCGGTTTTGGTGCAACGTTTATGGGCACCACGTCGCTGGTGATGCCGCTCGCCCGTCAACTTAGCGTGCCGCGCAATATTAATCTGCTGGGTCTGGTCACCCTGACATACGGCATTGGACAAATTCTCGGACCGCTATTAACCAGCCTGCTGGGAAGCGGCGCAGTTGACATCATCAACGCCACACTGTGTGGTGCGGCAGCGCTGCTTTTCGCCGCGTTAATTAGCGCCGCACAATTATACAAACAGCGATTCATCACCGCTAAAAGAATATAATCTTAAGCAGCAACAATATATCCAGGTAAATACCTGTCACGGTTTAAAAAGTATCCCGTAAGCTAATAACTTTGTCAGATTAAACACACTTGATGAAAAATGGCTATAAATATCTTCCCGATTTACGCCATCAAACTGACTTTCAAAGTGAAGTAGCAAGACATATTTCATTCTTGGGTTTTAAACAAAACCCGGACAGAGAGTCATTACTCTAAACTTTCACTCTTATTAACAGAGCGATGTAACATTAATGCTTCAGCAATAATATCTTGTTTGCTTTTTCGTGTTTCAAATGCCAGCGTTCGCACATATTCCCATAAAGAGGTATCGACACGGGCACTTAAAAGAACCATATCTTTTGATCGGGTCCCTCTGGGTTTTCGAATATCGGGATAGTCTCGAGATGGCATTTTCAACTCCTGAACGTAATGACACGCTTATGGTTATGAAATATGCAGTTAGTGTAAAAACATGTCAACGGCAAAATACAGTCATAATAGTAATGAAACTGTTAATAAAAAGCAGAAAAATGGAACAATGTTTCAAGTGAAAGATGACATGTTTATGGAACAATATGTAATGTTAACTTTACGCTTATTCGATTTTATTCATTTGATTAAAAAAACATGAGAAATTTACGTTAGACATACCACAACTCAAAACATCATAATGGCCAATAAGTTACACACCCTCATTAATGTATACATTTACGTGAAACGCTTGTTTTTATGCGTAGTTATGCCGATATGCCTTATCCTGATAACTGCAGGGATCGCGTTGATTCTCACTTTACCCAGATCCGTTTTGTCTAAAAATAAGCACGGAAAGGTAAAAATAAGGTAAATAACGCATTTTTTTGCACGCGAAAATAAGTTGTTTTTAATTGATATAAATCAATTTCCATCGCACAAAGACGGCGGAAAAATGATCATTTGAGGCGATGGAAACAATTTTTTACGTGTCATTCAAAACGTGAATATCGGCCTGGTAGGACAATGAATAAGGATACGTAAAGTGCGGTGCGGGCCGCAATAGCCCGCTTATGAGAGGAAGGAAAATCAGGCATTAACTTTATCCAGCGGCCAGGAATCAAACAGATAACCATCAAAATCAATGTCATCTACATTTGAAAACTCCAGCAGGCGCTGTTTGACATTTTCCAGATGCTGCCACATGGCAAGCTTGGCCGCGCGAGCATCTTTTTTGATTAATGCCGCAAGGATCTGTTTATGGTCGCCCATCCATTCTTTGCGGTAATGAGTATCGTCGAGGTGGCTATGGAGCTGGATCCACATCGGGTTGTTCTCACGCCACTGCCATGACTGGCGAAACAGCTCCACCAGCATGCTGTTATGCGTGGCTTCGGCGATGGCGAGATGGAACTGCATGTCGCCGCTTTCAGAACCGTTTGGCTCGCTGGACGCCAGCTCCCGCTCTTCGAGCTGCAACGCCTGGCGCATTTTGACGATATCTTCGCGGGTAGCCTGCAGCGCGGCAAATTCAGCGATATTGCTTTCCAGCAGCTGCCGCGCCTGCAGCAGCTCAAACGGCCCCGCATCATTGCAATGATTTGCATCCGTACTGTCGATGGTCTGCGCATCCGCATTATCGAGCACGTAGATCCCGGCCCCGCGCCGCACGTCCACCAGTCCTTTAATTTCCAGCATGATTAACGCTTCGCGAACCACCGTGCGAGTGACATTGAGCATCTCGGCAATTTCACGCTCTGGTGGTAAGCGTTCACCGGGCTGGTACGGCGTCTGAACAATCAGATCGCGGATCATGGCACCCACTTCCTGGTAGGGTCTTTGCTGAGAAGTGTTCGATTTCATCGTGTTATGTCCGTCAGATGCGTGTAATCAGATACGGTGAATAAGTACCGAACTATAGCATTTGCGGGAAGCCAAAAACAGAAAACGGGTCAACCAAACCAATATTTTGATTGACCCGTCATAGTTCGGAGGTTATGCGTCAGCGCTTAATGCCGCAACGCACTCACGTGCGCCGTGTTCACATAACTGTTGATACACCGCAATAATGGTCTCCACAAAGTCGGCGTTTTCCGCCAGGTCATGACCAAAAATGCCGGACAGCCCCAGCAGCGCCGTCACGCGTTCGGCCCCCTGGTACTGTCGGTTAATGCGCTGGAATTCAGCCAGCATTGGGTCGACAACATCAATGGCCTGCCCCTGCTCATCCACACAGTGGGTGTAGCGCATCCAGCCCGCCACGCCCAGCGCCAGGTGACGCCAGTCGCTGGCGTTTTGCAAGTGCAGACGCACCGGATCAAGCAGGCGCTGCGGCAGTTTCTGGCTACCGTCCATCGCAATTTGCCAGGTACGGTGGCGCAGAGACGGGTTGCTAAAACGCTCGATCAGCAGGGTCGCGTAAGCGTTGAGATCGGTGCCTTCCGGCATCGAGAGCGTCGGCGCCTGCTCCTGCATCATCAGCGCAAACGCCGCTTTGCGGTACGCCGGATTCGTCATGGTATCGGCGATAGTTTCATAGCCGCCGAGATAGCCCAGATATGCGAGGAAAGAGTGGCTGCCGTTGAGCATGCGCAGTTTCATCATTTCAAACGGCACCACGTCGGCCACGAACTGTGCGCCAACCTTGTCCCAGTCAGGACGACCGTTGACAAAATTGTCTTCAATTACCCACTGACGGAACGGCTCGCAGGCGATAGCACACGGATCGTAAACGCCCAACTGGTCGGCAATCTCCTGTAACGTTTCCGGCGTCGCTGCCGGAACAATGCGGTCGACCATGGTGCACGGGAAAGTGGCATTAGCTTCAATCCACTGCGCCAGCTGCGGGTCGCGCGCCTGCGCCAGCCCCAGCACCGCGACTTTCGCCACATGCCCATTTTCACGCACGTTATCGCAGGACATCACGGTGAAGGCAGCCAGCCCCTGCTCACGACGCAGGTACAGCGCTTGTACGATGTAACCAATCGCCGATTTCGGCGCGGTAGGATTCGCCAGATCGTGTTTAATCAGCGGGTTATTGAGATCTAACTGACCGCTGGCCGCATCGGTGCAGTAGCCTTTTTCGGTGACCGTCAGCGAAACAATTGCCGTCTGCGGGCGCGCCATAGCCTGTAAAATACCGTCACAGCCGTCAAGGTCCGGATGCAGCGCTTCTTTCATTGATCCGATCACTTTCAGCACGGTGTTGTCCGCGCCTTTTTCCGCCACGGTATACAGCAGTTGCTGCTTGCGCAGATTTTCAATCAGTACGCAGTCGTTACCCGGCATCAGGTTAACTTCACAGATCCCCCAGTCGCTGTCGGTGGTTTCCAGCAAATGATGGGTGTACAGCGCCTGATGCGCGCGGTGAAAAGCGCCGCATCCCAGGTGAACAATGCGGGATTGCAGGCGCGAGCTGTCCCATGCAGGACGCGCAACCGGCAGGTCGCTATTGGCAATTGTCGTTGTCATCGTGAACTCCAGAACCCGTTGAAAGACCAACGGATGAGAAAAGAAAAAGCCGGCCAGACAGGTGGCCGGCAACTCGCTTTAGCGACTGAAGAAAGCGCGCTGGATAGCCATCTCAACGCCGCGCACTTCCGCCAGCCCTTTCAGGCGACCAATCGCGGAGTAGCCTGGGTTGGTTTTCTTTTTCAGATCGTCCAGCATTTGGTGGCCATGGTCCGGACGCATCGGGATCAAATCTTCCTTCCCTTCCGCTTTACGGCGTTGCTCTTCTTCAACGATCGCTTTCACCACTTCGTACATGTCGACGTCGCCATTAAGATGCGCCGCCTCATGAAAGGTTTTCGGATTATCTTCACGCAGCGTGGAACGCAGATGGGTGAAGTAAATGCGTGGGCCAAACTGTTTGATCATGTCGACCAGATCGTTATCCGCCCGCACGCCGTAGGAACCGGTGCACATAGTGAAACCATTCGCCATGCTGTTAACCGTATCGACCATCCACTGCATGTCTTCCACCGTGGAAACAATGCGCGGCAGGCCGAGGATCGGGCGCGGCGGATCGTCCGGGTGAACTGCCATGCGTACGCCAGCTTCTTCCGCCACCGGAATAATCGCCTTCAGGAAGACGGCGAAATTCTCACGTAGCGCGGCTTTATCGATATCTTTATAGCGCGCAAGATGCTGGCGGAACTGGTCGAGCGTGTAGCCCTCTTCTGCCCCCGGCAGACCGGCAATGATGTTGCGGGTCAGGCGCGCTTTGTCTTCATCGCTCATGGTGGCGAAGCGTTCATTTGCCTGAGCAATCTCTTCGGCGGTGTAGTCTGCTTCCGCGCCCGGACGCTGGAGGATATGCAGCTCAAAGGCGGCAAATTCAATCTGGTCAAAACGCAGCGCTTTGGAGCCGTCCGGCAGGACGTATTCCAGGTCGGTACGGGTCCAGTCGAGAACAGGCATGAAGTTGTAGCACACGGTACGAATGCCGCACTGGGCCAGGTTACGCAGGCTTTGCTGGTAGTTGGTGATCCACTGCAGATAGTTGCCGGAACGGGTTTTAATGTCTTCGTGGATCGGCACGCTTTCGACGACCGACCAGACCAGGCCCGCCTGCTCAACAATAGTTTTGCGCTTCAGGATTTCATCAACCGTCCACACCTCCCCGTTAGGGATATGGTGCAAAGCGGTGACAACGCCTGTGGCACCCGCCTGACGTACATCCGCTAAGGTGACCGGATCGTTAGGACCATACCAGCGCCATGTCTGTTCCATGTTTTATTCCTCGTTTACGTTATGGACTCGACGATATGGCATATAAATTCCCCCTTTTGGTATGACATGTCAACCTGAAGCGATAAATTGGTTAACCAAATCACGGTTTATGCCGATTAGATCGCCTAATTAAGGCCATTCAGTTCGGTAAGACTGTAAACATGTAACGCAATATGACATTCATCGCATCAATGGTTAACCAATATAGGTAGCATCTCAACCAAAAATCATAATAGTTCAACCAAGCTGGCGATCCCCGCCGTTACCGCCGCCACCACTCACTCGTTGTTCCCGCCACAGCCGGGGCCGGTTGCGCTGGTTAACGCCTACGGCGCGGACATGGGCATGGTCTACATCTATGGCATTCTGGTGATGATTCCGAGCGTGAGCTGCGCCGGGCTTATCCTGCCAAAGTTCCTCGGCAACCTCGATCGCCCAACGCCGTCGTTCATGAAAGCCGACGTACTGGTTGACCAGAACAATCTGCCCTCCTTCGGCGTGTCTATTCTGGTACCGCGCGTGGTCACGACATGCAGTGGGTGATGAATGCCTTTGAAAACGCAGTGAAAAGCATCGCCATGGTGATCCTGATCATCGGCACAGGCGGCGTACTGAAGCAGACCATTATTGATACCGGCATTGGCGATACCATCGGCATGCTGATGTCGTACGGCAATATCTCTCCGTACATCATGGCGTGGTTGATAACCGTGCTTATTCGTCTGGCAACCGGTCAACTGGTTGGCATCGACCCGGCGTTACTGGTGCTGGTGAACTCCGTTGTTGGCCTGATTATCGTATTGATCATCAGCTTGATTGCATAACGTCGATACCGCTCTGGCTCTTCACGCCAGAGCGGTTCTGAATCCTGCCTCAACAATCCTCAATAATCAGATATACCGCCTTCACCGGGCCATGCACCCCAACCACCTTGATAAGCTCAATATCTGCCGTCGAACTGGGTCCACTGATAATGTTAATGCACGACGGCATACGCTCACCGGCCTGCGCCTTCTGATGCAGTTTCTCTGCCAGTTGGGCAACGCGCGGCAGGATAGTGCTTTTGCGCAGCACGAAAATCGAGGACTCCGGCAGCAGGCTAATTGAACGCCCGCGCTCCGGCGCGGAAAACAGCACCACGCCGCCGGACTCGGTCAGGCCATACTCGGCATACACCACCCCCACTTTCGCCTGCTCAGCCTCGGCAATATTTTCGCTGCCTCGCGCCGGGTCCCAGACCACGGCGTTGCATTCCTGCTGCAGACGTTCCGTGATGCCCAGTTCCACCAGTCGACTGTCGCCGCTGATAACCACCGGCTGACCCAACTCTTCGCACAGGCGTCGCGCGGCTTCTGCGGCCTGTTCCTCGCGGGTCAGTTCGCAGCGGGCCAGCATCACCTCGCTGGCAAACTGGGTAAACGCATCGCAACGCTGTTGCGGGCTCAGCTCGGTCAGGCGCTCGTTGGCATAGTTGTTCACCGGCGCGGCATCCGCTTGCGGCTCAAAACGTAGAGGGCGGCCCAGCGCCTGGGCGATAGTGTTTAAAAACGCGGTACGGTTATCCATTCTTTTTCTCCTGCGCCTGATGTTTCTTAAACCAGCTGCGGAAGCTCTCACCGTCGGCATCAGGAAGATCGCGCGCCTCCATCCAGTCACCAATCGCGCCAACCTTAAGCGGAGTTTTGCCACCATTGATAAACCAGCTCGCCGCATGTGCGCCCGCCATCATCCCGACTTTCCACAGCCCCGGATGGCTATTGGCATACGCGAACATTTTTATCGCCCGACGCTCGGCTTTCGGGGTGATGCCCTCCTCGGCCATCACCCGACGATGCCGCAGGATCAGTTTTGACAGCGGAATCTTTACCGGACAAACGCTGTCGCAGGCCGTGCATAATGAACAGGCGTAAGGCAGATCTTTAAAATCTTTATAGCCGCCGAGCAGCGGAGAGATCACCGCGCCGATAGGGCCGGGATAGATAGAACCATAGCCGTGTCCGCCAATGTGACGGTACGCCGGGCAGGTGTTCATACAGGCCCCGCAGCGGATGCAGCGCAGCACATCGCGAAACGCCGAACCCAGCACCTGCGAGCGGCCATTATCGACAATCACCAGGTGAAACTCTTCCGGACCGTCGACATTATCCGCCTCACGCGGGCCGGTCAGCCAGGTGTTGTAGCCCGTCAGACGCGCGCCCACGGCGCTACGCGCCAGCATGGTGATCAATACATCCACATCGGCAAAGGTCGGCGCGATACGTTCCATGCCCATCACCGCAATGTGTGTTTTTGGCAGCGTGGTGCACATCCGTGCGTTGCCTTCGTTGGTCACCAGGCAAACAGAGCCGGTTTCCGCCACAGCAAAGTTACAGCCGGTAATACCGATTTCAGCACTGAGAAAATCCTCGCGGATCTTCTGACGGATAAATAAGGTCATGGCTTCCGGGGTTTCCGGGCCGTCGTAACCCAGACGCTCGTGCAGCACGCGGCGGATCTGATAACGATCTTTATGAATAGCCGGGACCACAACGTGCGAAGGCGGATCCTGATCCAACTGCAGGATATATTCGCCGAGATCGGTTTCGATCACCTGAATTCCGGCATCCTGCAGCACATGGTTGACGCCGATCTCTTCGGTCACCATCGACTTGGACTTCACCACTTTCTTCGCGTTTTTACGCTGCGCAACCTGCAAAATGTAGCGGGTAGCGTCTTCTTTGGTCTTTGCGAAATAGACGTGGCCGCCGTTTTGCGTCACTTTCTCGGAGAGTTGATATAGGTAAGCGTCGAGGTTACTCAGAACGTGATCGCGGATCTGGCTGGCACGATCGCGCCAGTCTTCCCAGTGGCCTAGCTCATCAACCATTCTCTGCCGATTCGCACCAATACGCTCCTGCGCGTTGGCCACGGCTTTGCGCATGATTGGATCTTCGATCTGCTGACGAATGCGCAGTTTAAACTCTACATCGCTGGTTTTTATCGACATCTCTTTCCCCTCAGCGGCTCATCAGCACTTCAGCAATATGCATCACTTTGACCGGCTGGCCCTCACGTTGCAGCCGACCGCCAATATTCAGCAAGCAGCTGACGTCCGCGCCAATCAAATATTCCGGCTTCGCATCCATCAGATGTAAGACTTTCTCTTTCACCATCTCACCGGATATCTCGGCCATCTTAACCGAGAACGTCCCGCCAAAGCCGCAGCAGGTGTCCTGATCGGCAAATGTCATCAGCTCCAGCCCGCGCACGTTTTTCAGCAGCGTCAGCGGCTCTTCCTTCACCCCCAGCTTGCGGGTCAGGCTACAGGAAGGATGATATACCGCACGGCCCTGCAGGCTGGCACCGACATCCACCACGCCCAGTTTGTTGACGATAAAAGAGGTGAGATCCTGCATACGTCCGGCAACCTTCTCGGCGCGCAGCGCCCATTCAGGTTCATCCGCCAGATACGTCGGGTAGCTTTTTACCGCGTAGGTGCAGGAGCCTGCCGGAGAGATAATCGGATCGTCGTTGTCTTCCAGGGCGGCGATCAGGTTTTTCATTCCGGGGATCGCCTCTTTGATGTAACCGCTGTTGATGGCTGGCTGACCACAACACCCTTGCTTCTCGGGGAAATTAACGTGACAGCCCAGTTTTTCCAGTAGCAATACGGAGTCTCGTGCCATCCGTGATTTCAGGGCGTCACCAATACAGGTAACAAAAAAATTTACATTCACAATAACTACTCCATTGCTTCATTTCTGTTTATTGCGCTTGATATCGCTATATCACGCCCAGTCTTCTGTTTGCTGGTTTTGCCGATGTCTGGGTTCATGGTGTTTGTCGGATCATGCTCCTGAGATGGCCGCTCTCCGCTTCTTATATCAGGATCATCTTAAATACCTGTATTTTCATTTGTATGACAAAATCAAATAATCCTCCAATCAACTCGTACATGCAATACCCTGGTTTATTTCTTTCGGCCTCGCTCACATTTTTATATTGAAAATCACCGTGTTATGAGTCGGTTAAAAATAGTTTCAGGTGATAATTATTCCTGTCACTACCATTATTAAAAGAGTTATCAAATAACTATTTATAGGTATTCCACTTGCTCTTTAGTATATTTACCTGGCATTGAATTTTAATTAAAATATTACAATAGTTACAAAACCATTAATCATAATTACTTTATTCACTGAAGCGATTCAGTTTGCATCTTTTATTTATACAGCAATATAGCCTTCCCGACATAAATATAAATCAGGTTTAATAAACCAATCAGGAATAGCAATGAACGAATATTTTATGTTTGCCCTGGCACTTTCTCCTTTACTACTGATGGTATTTTTAATATTAAAATTGAAAATGCCTATCCATTATTCCGTACTGATCTCTTTAGTATTCACCGCTGCGCTATCGGCTCTGTTCTGGGAGATGCCCGTACAGAATCTCAAAGCCGCGATAGGCTATGGTGCGCTGAAGGGATTATGGCCGATTGTGATTGTGATCCTCGGCGCTATCTTCAGTTATAACGTCATGCAGGCAACCAAAGCGCTGGATATTCTGCGCGATATCCTCGCCAGCATTAGCGAAGATAAGCGTATTCAGGTGCTGTTGATTTCATGGTGCTTTGGTGGATTTCTTGAAGCCGCGGCGGGTTATGGTACAGCGGTCGCCATTCCGATCGGTATACTTATCGCACTGGGTTTCAACCCGCTGAAGGCGGCAATAGCCTCTCTGGTGGCAAATACCGTTCCCACCGCATTCGGCGCAGTCGGGATCCCAGTTTCTATTCTGGCGGAACAGGTTAACCTGCCGGTTTATACCCTGGGCGGAACCATTATTCTGCAGCTTGCGCTGTTTAATATCCTGCTGCCATTTGTGATTATCTGCATTATTGGCGGCGGCCTGAGAGCCATTCGCGGCGTATTTTTAATCACGCTGATTTGCGGTATTACCACGCTGGTTCCGCAGTATTTTGTCGCTATTCATCTCGGTGCTGAATTACCCGCCTTTGCCGGTAGTCTGGTCAGCCTGTTTGCCGTAGCGATGGTGAGCCGTCTGCGCAAAGGGAAAACCGATCCCGAGTGGCGAATTGAAGTCAGCCATAATCGCGAAACCACGCCGCGTTCGGCAAAAGTGTTGTTCCGCGTGGGTTCTATCTATCTGTTCATATTTGTCTTTATCCTGTTGTGTTCTCCGCTATTCCCGACGATAAAAGGCGCAGCCTCACAACTGGCCTCGGTGCTGCATTTCACGCTTGCTGACGGCAAAACGCTGGCGCTCAAGGTTGAATGGGTGACCACGCCGGGGATGCTGATCATCTTTGCGACCATTATCGGCGGTTTTATTCAGGGGGCGTCCGCGCGCGGGATGCTGGAAGTGTTTATCAAAACCATTTTCCAGCTTAAAAATTCCATTGTGGCGATTATGGCGATCGTCGCACTGGCCACGGTGATGGATCTCAGCGGGATTATCTCCACGTTGGCCCAGTCGATTGTCGATCTGACCGGCAGCTCGTACGTCTTCCTCGCCCCGGTGATTGGTGCGCTGGGTACGTTCGTTACCGGCAGCGATACCAATTCGAACATTCTGTTCGGCAAACTGCAAACCATTGCCGCCAGTAAACTGCATATCGATCCCAACTGGCTGGCGGCGGCCAACACCTCTGGCGCAACAGGAGGGAAAATGATTTCGCCGCAGAGTATCGCCATTGCGGTTTCAGCCACTAAAATGGACGGCCAGGCCAACCAGATTATGTCTGGCACCATGAAATACTGCTGTGCCTACATCGTAATCCTCGGCCTGAAAGTCGGTCTCTTTTATTACTGGTTTATGGCGTAACCCATTGTCAACCCCGTCAAATTCGCGGCAATGGTATTTGACGCAATGGTGAACTAAAAGGTTTACACCGCCCCGGAATCGGAACGATGTCACTGGCTTTACGATTTGTCGGCGCTGACTACAATAGCGCCAATGTTTCAAATCGAGGATTGTTGTTATGTTGTTCTGGAAAAAGATGGTGAAGAAGTTCGACGCCTTTTCCGCGTTGATCCCACCACGCTACTTCCGGGTGTAATGCCAGGCAGGCCTGTCAGCGACAGGCCTGAGTCTTATTTCCCGCTTTTTTCTTACGCAGCCCGCACGTTCTTAACACCACCACCCGCAAGCGCAGCCACGCAAAGCGATAAACCAGCGGATGCTGAAATCGTAGCAATGTCAGAAACATAATTCCCCCGCACTAACGAAACGTTGGCAGCAGACCAAATACATCCAGAACAACCGTCAGATAGACAATCGCCCCGCAGATTATTACCAGATTGAGCACGGTGTTATTACACGGCGCGGTATAGCTGGCAGTCGGAAAACGTTTCCGCGCGGCTTTCACCAGGAACGGCGGCAGGATCACGCTCCAGATGGTAAAGGCCAGACCGGCATAGCCAATCGCATGCACAAAACCGTTCGGGAAGAAGAAGCACACAGCCGCAGGTGGGAAATAGGTCACCAGCGCGGTTTTCAGACGGCCTATACCGTCATCCGGGAAGTGGAACAGGTCGGCGATATAATCGAACAGACCAAGCGTTGCCGCCAGCAGTGAGCTGGCTACCGCGAAGTTGCCGAAGAAGGTCAGGATCAGATCCATATAACGGCTGGTGAACAGCCCGCTGATAGCCTCGACAAACACGTCGATATTGCCGCCTTTGGCGATAATCGGCGGGAATGAGGCACGGCTGATATTACCCATCGTCACACCCAGCCAGAAAATATATAACAGCAGGGCAAACAGCGTGCCGATGATAATCGAACGCGTAATATTCGAGATCCCCCTCGTGCCATACAGCTTGACCAGGCTCGGTACGTTACCGTGAAAACCAAACGAGATGATGCAGAACGGCAGCGTCATCAGGATATAGGGCAAATACTGCGAATTGGGCAACGCCACCGCCACGCTGTCGATAAGTTTTGCCACTTCGATATGGCCAATCAGCCCGGAGAACGTGGCAAAGAACGCTACAAACTTACCGATAATCAGCACGGTAGTGATACGTCCAACCAGCAGGGAGCTGTACCAGGCAATCGCCCCTACTAACATACTGACGATCACCACCGAGATATTCGCCGGAAAGCGCACGCCACTGTATTTGAACACGGTTTGCGCCATCACCGCCGACGAACCGGAGATATAGGCATAGGTCAGAATATACAGCACAAAGCCGAAAGCGATACCGACCACGATATTCCACTTTCGGCCTAATAAATCCTGAGTAAAGGTATTAAAACTGGCACCGGCGCCATAATGCAGATTGACTTCAACCAGCATCAGACCGGTTAATAACATCATGATGGCGATAAACAGAAGAATAACAGAGGCACCGGGAAACCATACGCCGGCCATCGCAATCGGCAGGGAAAACATCCCGCCACCCACTACGGTTGCGATAACCAACATGGTTCCGCTAATCAGTCCGGGGGTACTACTCTGTCGCTCAATGGCATTAATATCCATGATAAATGTTCCTGTAGACTATTCGTTATAATTACAGCTGTCATTTGTACATCATGCGGATAATAAAAATGTCGGAGTCAGGGTTTACTTTTTTTAGTTATGCCACGGTAACGGGCACCGCAAAGGCTTCCTGTTCATAGAAAAGGAATACAAAAAAGCCCCATCCTGAGATGGGGCCATAATGATTATTTAGATATAATCAAAGCGCGCAGTAAAGAAACGCAACTGCTTCGGCTCGTAAATAAACTTCAGCCCGCGAATATCTTCTTTGTGCTGGTAAAGTTTAATAATTCCGTCAGCCACGACATCCATATGCGCGTAGGTATAAACGCGGCGTGGAATAGTCAGACGCACGGTTTCCAGTTTCGGTCTGTGGTGTTCACCGGTCACGTTATTACGGCCTGCAGAGATTATTCCGCGTTCCATACTGCGCACGCCAGTTTCCACATAAATGCTCGCCGCCAGGCTTTGCGCCGGGAACTCGTCCTGCGTCAGGTGCTCGCAGAAGCGACGCGCATCGAGGAATACCGCGTGACCACCTACCGGTTCAACAATCGGTACACCAGCTGCCTTCAGCTTGTCACCCAGGTAGCGAACCTGCTTCACGCGGTGCTCAATGTACTCATACTGCATGGCTTCGCGCAGGCCAATCGCCATCGCTTCCATATCGCGTCCGGCCAGGCCGCCGTAGGATGGCATGCCTTCGTACACCACGACTAACTCTTTGGCGGCAGAGAACATTTCGTCATCATTCATGCACAGGAAGCCGCCGATATTCACCAGACAGTCTTTTTTACCGCTCATGGTACAACCGTCGGCATAGCTGAACATCTCATGTACGATCTCGGCGATGCTCTTGTTCTCAAAGCCCTGCTCTTGCTCTTTGATAAAGTAGGCGTTTTCAACGCAGCGGGTGGCGTCGTAGAACACTTTAATGCCGTGCGCTTGTGTCAGTTCACGCACCGCACGCATGTTCGCCATCGAGACCGGCTGGCCGCCCGCGAGGTTAACCGTCACAGCCAGGCAGATATAGGCAATATTTTCTGCGCCTTTTTCATCAATCAGCTTTTGTAATTTTTTAAGATCAATATCACCTTTAAACGCAATATTCAGACCGGCGTCGTGTGCTTCGTCACGAACGATATCGACAAACACTGCACCATTCTTTTCCTGGTGATAACGGGTGGTGGTGAAATACATATTCCCGGCAACATATTGCCCGGGTTTAATTGCCAGCTGCGATAACAGGTTTTCTGCGCCGCGCCCCTGGTGAGTCGGAACAATATGTTTAAAGCCAAACAGTTCCTGCACGGTTCTTTCCAGATGATAGAAGTTTTCGCTGCCCGCGTACGCTTCATCACCCATCATCATTCCGGCCCACTGCTTGTCGCTCATGGCGTTGGTGCCGCTGTCTGTCAGCAGATCAATATAGATATCTTTCGAATTTAACAGGAAAGTATTGTAACCCGCTTCTTGCATTTTTATCAGGCGTTCATCACGCGGGATCATAGATACAGTTTCAACGCTTTTAATACGGAAGGGTTCTGCCGGATAATTCATTTTGTTTCTCCAGTAACAGTGGTCATGTACGTATTAATGTGACGTAAAGCATATCGGGTTCATCAATAAAGTATGATGAAATATAACTATTCGCCTCCTGGGCCAGGGGGAGAAATAATGTGGAGGCACTATGCAAGATTTAATTGATTATGGAAATAGTCCGGTCAACATTAATCACTGGCAATAATTTAAAAAGCTGTAAATGTGAGTGATATAAATCACACGTCGTTTTTTTACCCATTCATATTCAACAAGTTTTTTTTTGCGTATTGATTTGCCATTCGCGGTAGTGCGCCCACTGAGGGGGGAAATACTGAAAACTTAACTTTCCAGGCTGTGCGCATAATGTATTCGTGAATGAGTACACCCCATTTTGTGAGAGTCGGATCACTTCACGGGCTTATATTTGTGATTCACATCACCAAAAGTGTAAAGTAAAGTGTACAAAACGGTGTTGTTTCAGAGTTTGCTATTTGCTTCAGTGAGTGAGATCGCATTTTTGGCCTGATACAGAGGGGCGTTGTTTTCTGGAAATGGCAGGTATTTGGTGGATTGAATGAGAATGAATTTATACGGTGAATAATACCGGATTTATTGGGATAGAGAGGTTTTCTATTTATTCCGAAAGCGTGCAATTCGCGCTTATTTCATCTTATTTACATCTGGACTTCCCCCAGGATACTGGCGTAATTTACAGGGGTTTTACTAGCGCGATGTGAAGGTGCGCCAACACCTCCGCATCGCTGATCGCAGTAACTATTATAGGAGAATAGTCACCATGACTGATACGCATTGTATTGCAGTTTCATTTGATCCAGAAGTCCACACCGCAGATAACCGTCGCCTGAAGGTAGGTTATGCGAGCCGTTATCCTGATTACAGCCGAACCCGAAGAGTCAGAACTAATGAAATCCCTGCGCGCCGTGGAAAAGCTCTCCGCGCGCAAGCAAAAGCAGGTGCTGGAGTTTATCGGGGGGATTGCGGGGAAAGCATTGAAGGGGTGAGTGTGTGATTGTCATTGTAATTGAGGCGCCTGCGGGCGCCTTTATTGGTGACGAATTTTCATGTGATTTTTTATATTACCACCAGAATATTTATTTCAAGAATAAATACCTCTAATTAATAATCCATATCGATATTCTTAATGTCATTTGAGAAACTGTTACTCAAGTCAACTATTTCACCATCAATTTTTGTTATTTACATGCTCTCATTTCTAGCTATCTTACTTTATTAAAGGATTGCCATGGCCGAGACAGAAGGCATTGCAAGAAGGATCTATAACATTATCATTCCACCTGATACAGTACAATCTTTTGTTGATTCTATACATACTGGACATACAGAAGACAAGCCTTTTTTTATAAAAACAATTGAGTTAGTGGGAGAACATTTAAACGGTAAGTCTAAGGACTGGTAACATGAAAAAACTTATCACACTAATAATAAACTCATTGTTTTGCGGGTATGTTGCCACCCTTTGTTTAATTTCTCTCATCGAATTCGATTCATGGCAGGATAAAATCCTTGCCATTATTATCATCGTTGGAAGCGCTTATATTATCGCCTTTATAGCCAACAGGTTCTTGCCAACAAAGATACACCTGATGGGGGGAGTTCTTGATCTATTATCCGGTCCATTGCTAATCGCAGGAGGCCTCGCCTGTTTCGCTTTTCTTAAATCCTGGCCCGTAAAAATTATTGGAACATTCGTTTGGATTCTCATCATGCTTTATTTCCCTTCCCGTATAAATATAGATAAGGACTAATCATGTCAAACCCAGCCTATCTGTGGTTAACCGATGTAAATGGCTCCCCCGTAATGGGAAGCTCACAAGTCGCTGGACGCATTGGTGCTATTGAACTGAAAGCAGTCACTCATCACTTGTCTGTCCCTGTAGATGGAAATACAGGTAGACTAACAGGAACGCGTGTGCACGCGCCGATTGCAATACAGAAGGAGTTTAATAAAACAATGCCCCTTTTGTATAAAGCGTTAAGTGAAAGCCAGACATTAAAATCAGCCACAATAAAAATGTATCAAATTCTGGAGATTGGTATTGAAAGTGAATATTTTAATATCATTTTAGAAAATGTAAAAGTGACAGGAATCACAGAGTAATTTCGTAACTGCCATTGAGTATTTCACCAGTACAGAAAGAATGTGCTGGTGGTGAAAGCATACGTTTTATGAACAAACGAGGTCATTCCTCTCTAATAAACAGCGAGATACACCACCAAAACTTTTGAGTAAACTGATACTGCCATTATTCTTCGTATAATTATTTCCCAGATTTTGTCGATGCAATCAACATCTAATTGCGTCAGTATCCTCTGTAAGCATACAGTCAATCATATAACCAGTGACCTGCTCTGGCTGATTCTGCGAGCATACGCACAGTAAGCGGTTTTGACACTTGTTTGATGGGTTCTTTCGTAAACCACTTTCGATAGATCGCTTCTCTTTCCCACGGGTAATAGGCCTCAAAATCAATTACTGAAACATCAACGTTATATTTCTCTCCAAAATCTTCAATGGCATACGGTAATTCATCCCATTCAGCGTAACCTTGCAGCGGCGTATCAAGTTCAATCGGGATAGGCTTGAAAGTAAACGTTACCGCGAGAGATAACTCTCCCCGAAAAAATTCTAATATCTCGTTATCCTTCACCATCAAAGATCCTTCGATATGCAATAATTTGCATACTTATCGTACTCCTGCGTACCCAGATGGGGGAACAGGAACTGCCGTGGCGTATGTGTTTTTCAGAAAACATAAAAGTGACGTCGGTAGCGCATCTACCCGTCTTTTCTTGATCAGGTGATATTTTGCGAGCATCATCGCAATTATTTACCTGATAATGAAATCAATGACTTCCAGTAAAAACCTGCAACAGGCAATTGCCGACATCACTATCTGGCGTAAAGGCGAGCAGCGTGCGCCGCACAAGCCTCTGCTGCTGCTTCATGTGCTGGCGGGTTATCAGCAGGGTCACGGTCGCCTGTTTGACTACGGTTCGGAAGTTCGCGACCCGTTGCATAGTCTGCTGGAGCGATTTGGGCCACAGCGCGCGCAATACCGCCCGGATATGCCCTTCTGGCGCTTACAGGGAGATGGGGTCTGGGAGCTACAAAACGCCGAGCACTGTTCAACATCCGGCAGCAGCAAACAGCCCCCTGCCGGGGAACTGGTAACGCACAACGTTGCCGGAGGTTTTGATGAACAACATTTTTCCCTGCTGAAAAAGAACAAAAACCTCATTAATTCCCTGGCCCAGCAAATCCTCGAGGCGCACTTCACCGAAAGCATTCAGGAAGAGATCGCGGATGAACTGGGATTTGATATCCTGCAAATCCGCAAACAGCGGGACCCATTGTTCCGCCAGCAGGTTCTGCGTGCCTATAACTATGAATGCGCCATTTGTGGCTTCAATATGCGCCACGACAGCACCTCAGTCGCCCTGGAAGCCGCCCATATCAAATGGAAACAGCACGGCGGCCCGTGCGAAATTTCAAACGGACTGGCGTTGTGTGCAATTCACCATAAAGCCTTTGATAAAGGTTCGATTGGGCTGGATGAGCGTATGCGGATTCAGGTATCTCCCGCAGTGAATGGCAGCAGCATAGTGGGCAGACTGTTCTGGGATTTCGACGGTAAATCAATAGCGCTACCGATGATGCGCGAGAATTACCCAAAAGAATGGTTTATGGAGTGGCACAGGAAGGAGGTGTTTAGAGGGTGAGTGCGAAGGCCGGACTCGAATTTCAAAGTTAATCAACTGAATTACAAATGATTAATTGTTAATGCATTAATGACATATACTCAGTTATATACTCAACTATTTTCTTTCAAAAATCAGCGCTTAACGCAGCACATAAACCAACTCAAAGATGGCGATGTGATTATACCCGATTGCATCATTTCAGCCATGGAGTTTTACTATCGAGAGGTAGCATAAATGGACGCTCCTGGGATAATGTTTCGGTCAGTTAAAGCTTCAGTTTGCATGTTTTTTCCGTATAAAAGCCCCCCAATACCGGCAGGTGCATTATGTAATGAAAAAACAAGGAAGAAAGATCGGCTGTATAGGTCAGGAAGACAATTTACAATATTCACCATGCAGAATTATTACGGTTTCGTCGCAATAAACCAGTTGCCTGTCGTGCCCGCAGAATATCTACAGCCCGAAGATATGGGGACTGCTCTTGCCAGCTAAATCCTTTGCGATCGATACGAACCAATTCATATTTCTCCACCAAAAAGTTAACGGCATTAGCCAGAGTAATTCCGGCATCGATATGTTCCTGTATAACCGTTTCATCACTGAACGGCGTATCGTTTAGCGTAATACCATAGTGCTGTTCCAGCAGGCGTGTCAGTAACATTTGCCAGACTGCCACGGGCGACAGACATAGCGTCGCCGCCCGCGGAGTTGTTGCAGGTAGAGTTTTCATATTTGCTCTTGTGAAAGTAGTTAACTATGAGTGGGGTAAATGGCGATGTATACGTAGCCGTAACTGCCAAGGGTATCGGCTTCGCAGGTAAAACCGTTGTGGTACAGGGTAGCGCAGTGGGCATGACGGGGATTCAGTTCACCAGTGGTCAGCATTGATTCCATTTGACGGATAAAATGCGGAAATGCCACATCCAACTTAAGACAATCGGCGTCACTGAACTTACCGGTAATACTAGCCCGGTCAGCCAGATAGTGCAGCCGGTTGCCCTCCTGCACCAGACGGGCTCCCAGGCGTGGCGTGATATCCCGCTGCAGTCCCCATGTGACATTACTGCTCATCGGGCTTCTCCTTTATTGTCAGTTCAGGGTAATACTCATCAGGCAGGCATACGGTCCGCTGCGGTCCTGGCGGCGTTCGGCGTATACCGCCAGCACGCCGGGAATGTCAGGAACTACCTTACCGGTGTAATGACAGACACTGCCGTGCCACTGGTATCTGCCGGTGCAGTATCGAAAAATGCGTGAGGCCGGATGCTGACGGTAAATCGTCATCGCCCGGCGTTTACTGATAATTTTCATGTCATACCTCAAAGCAGACCGTGTTCAGCGAACGACAATATCTGCATGCCACCGATGATGAGATGGTCAGGTACACGGATATCAACAAGCTGAAGCGCCTGCACCAGACGCTGCGTTATGGTCTTATCTGCCTGGCTGGGAGTGGTGTCGCCGGAAGGGTGGTTATGCGCCAGTATCACTGCTGCCGCATTGAAGTACAGGGCGCGTTTGACTACCTCACGGGGATGTACCTCGGTACTGCTAATAGAACCGGCAAACAGGGTTTCATGGGCAATCAACTGGTTTTGCTGGTTCAGATACATCACCATAAACTCTTCACGCTCCAGCCCCGCCATTTTCAGTTTCAGCCAGTCACGGGCAGCCTGAGTGGAGGTGAATGCTACGCCTGTTTCGCGCAGGTGTCGGTCAAGCAGCGTTAAGGCGCGTTTTACCGTGCGTTGTGCGGTTAGTGGTAGTGCCGGAGTCAGTAGGATAAGTGACTGTTCCATCATAAGTATCCTTAATCAATAATGCGCAGAATGGCGCTGGATTCAGGGTGCTGCAGGGCGTAATCACGCAGGCGGTGATAGTGCTCCGTCATGGCATAGCATTCGGTTCGACAGGCGTGATGGCTGTATTCAATCAAGCAGACAGCGATACCTGCGGCTTCCGCGCTCATTTCCGCACCATTGCCGTTCATGCCGTTGAACAGATGCCATTTATCGCCTTCAGCATCAGGAGCCATAAACGCGCCGCCATTGCTGAGCGTATAAAAGGACCAGATACCACCGCTGTACTCATCACAAAAGCGCTCCATCCAGGCGAAAATACGGGGTTCCAGCGTTATCCATTGCGGGATAACGCCGAAGTACAGCGGCCAGAAATCGAGGCGCTGTTCGTCAGGTACGGGTGTTGCAGTGAGGTCAAATTGAGGTTCATTAGAGGACATCAATTCGCATTGAGTTTGTGTCGTCATGGATATTCTCCGTCAATAAAAACGCCAGCGACGATGGCTGGCTTATGGGAAATAAAGGACATACAGGGATGATGAATGGGTGTGGTCAGGAGGAGGATGCTTTGAGGATGCCACACTGTCGGATATAGCGGTTAAGACCTTCACCGGCATCCGGTTCAAAGTTCCGCGCCCGCCAGACCATCCGACCTTCAGGGTCGCGAACCACCAGACGGAAGTGACTGCCCTGGTCGTCTTCAATGGCGATATCGTGATACCAGCGGGTAACAGCTTCAGCCTGCTGTCGGGTGAAAGCTCCCGGTGGCAACATGTGAGATTCAGGCATTCGTTGTACCTTAAAAGCAAAAACCCCTGTTGCAAAAGCGACAGGGGACTGAAAGAGAGGAAGGAAAAATAGGGTATGTTTCGTGTCGTAACAATAAAACTACTGCTTAGCTGCCTGTTTTGCTTTTTCCCAGGATGGTCGGTTTGGGCCGGTGAACTCTTTCACATCTGACCAGTACCCAATCGGATATTGTATTACCGTTTCGTTGCCAACGCCGATGTCAACAGACAGATATTGACCACCTTTAATGGAGCCTTTGCGCACCCAGGCATTTGGACTACAGGTTCCGGTATCACGCTGTTGCCAGGCTCTGGCATCCTTATCGATGATGTAAAAGTCACCTAATGCGCACCCACTGACAGACTTGTGATTTAACACAGCGGCCACATGCTTGGTATTACCGACAATCACACAGCTATTCTGTTTACCGCCACACATGCTCCACAAGGTATCACCGTTACCCCCGGTAAATTCCCAGATGGTATTCGCTGGTGGTGCATCATTGGACGTGGTTGTAGCGGCTGGAGTGTGTGATGGTTCCGATGTTCCTTTTACTAATGCACGTAAAACTTTCAACTCACCATCACTTGGGGTGTTAACCCACTGCCCATCTTTGCCGTTGCTGTAGAAGCCCACGAAGTTATGGAAGTCAGGCTGGTACAAGAATGTCAGATTGTGGTTACCACAGTTACCGCCTTCACACATAAAACCTTTCAGGTAGACTTTACCGTCAATTTTTACTGGTTCCATCGGACCCGCTGGACCATTCATCTCGTCGAGCATCGCCGGTAAACCATTCTGATTCATGGTCTCATCAAACGACTTTTTGTACGCTGGGTCGGTTTTGTACAGGTCGAAAGGATATGGGCAGGTATTGTTTTCTGACTGACAGTTCTTGGCTTCTACCGCCGTTTTGGCGGTTGCCTGGGCTGCAGTCGGGATCATCAGTGCCACAGACAATGCCAACCAACTCCATTTCATATTTGCAGAGAAAGATTTTCTTTTCATTATAAGACTCCTTATAAAGCCCCTGATGCGTCAGGGACTGTGGGCGTATGCTGGCGTATGGCGCTCTGAAGTAGCACCGAAGCTAGTGGGGTGGCGGAGACCGGTTGCCACTCCATCATTCCCTGTCGCCAAGCCAGAGTGGCGGCCGTCAGTTCACCGTGAACAATCAGGCCGGTGATGTCGTCTTCGGTCACATTGTCGTGACGTACGCCATTTATCTCGTAATGCCAGGTCATTGTTTTTCCTTGTTAACAGAGGTCATTAAACCAAAGCTCATCCCGATCCCCCGTTATCGGCAGCCTGTGACAAAACTTCACGGATACAGCTGAAGTGAGGAAGTGCCCGGATAAAGCCTGCCTGAGTGGTTAACAGGCTGAGACGTTTTCGCGGGGTAAAAGTGGTGTTCAGGATTGTCACTGCATGGATGGTCGCCAGAGGATGCACGGTTATATGCCCGTTAAGTTCACCGGTGAGGTACCAGCAGCCGTCGAGAAATATCAGACGGTACGGGGCAAGTCCGTCACAACGTTCACCGTCCGCGAGCAACAATACACGCTGACTGCCGGTGATGGCGCTGACCAGCCGATAAAATACCAGCGGGCTGGTGGTCGTTATCGGCTGTGGTGACTGCCACACCAGGCAAGGGGTTCCATCCGATGCCAGCAGTGCGCCCGCCAGACGCCGGTCCAGCCCCGGAAAGATCTCGGCCAGCCCGGCCCGGTATGCAAAAGTCAGCACATCCAGTTCACCCTGCGGACCTGCACCAGTCCGCAGGCGATAGCATCCCTGATGACACTCGAGGTCCAGATACATCAGTCGTTCGCGAAAATCCCGGTACAGGGTACGGACCGACACATCAAACTCAGTTGCCAGTTTTTGCATCTCTAACGTTTCACCCGCCACAAGACGGCTGATAATCAGCGACAGCCTGACCCCCAGCCTGTCGTAGCGGCGCTCTGTCAGTGGCATGGAGGTTCCTCCGCATTGTTAACTGACTGAAAGAAATAAGATTCTAAAGGAGAGGGGTGACAGGATATGTCCACGACGGGAATTAATTTGGGAAGCGCATGAAGCCAGTGATTATCAGACCTTCGCGGATTTCTGATGATTTAACCGGCAAGTTCTGTGCACCCGAAATGACAGGGTGTGTCATTTATTTACATTTTAATAACAATGCCAGAGGTAAAATGTGAACTCACGCAGGCCGGAAACCGTTGAGCATCGTTTCTGCCATCACCCACAGCGCACGGTTAAGCTTCACGTCGCCATCGATACTGCGCACGGCACGGGTATGCGTTCGCCCGCCTTTCGCACTCCGTCCACTGAGCCCACCTTTAATCAGGTTCTCCTGAATACGCTGGTATGTGGTCCACAGATCATTGCTCTCATCCTGCCAGCGGCGTGGGTAGAGTATCTGAGGTGCTGTCACCGGCTGGTGGTCCTCACCGAAACGGTACGTCAGTGCAGCCTGTGCCAGAGCCTGTTGTGCAGGCGGGGGCAGCACCAGCGACTGCATGGCATCACGTTTTTCTTCCACACTGTCAAAGATCCCCAGTACTTCATAAGCCCCCTCAATCACCTGACTCACCACATCTCCTTTGTGCGGCACCCGTACCTCGCCAAACGACTCACCGCAGACGAGGCCGTTCTGACATACCGCACGGAATAATCCCGGCAACATCTGATACGAGCTGGTGCCATCATGGGAGTTGAGCAGAATAATTTCCGGCACCTGTTTGCCGGTAATTTTCCCCTCCCGACGCAGGCGCAGCATATGCTTTGTATGCTCACGACGCCCTGGGTCACGCACTCGGGTCTGGCAGGCAAAGAAGGGCTGAAAGCCTTCGCGCTGCAGACTGTCCAGCAGGGATATGGTGGGTATGTAGGTGTATTTTTCACTACGTGACTCGTGTTTGTCCTCACTGAACACACTGGGTACCACGCGATACAGCTCTTCACGGGTTAGCGGACGATCACGACGAATAAGGTTTGCTGCGCCAAAGCGCGAAGCCAGACGGGTCATAAGCAGACTCCTCATGATGGATAAATAAAAGCAAAAAAGCCCTGCCGCAAAATGGCGGCAGGGCTCAGGAAACTACGGGTTAGAAGGGTTAATGTTCAGAAGAAGAAGTTCCAGACTGCACGGGCGACCGATACCACAATGTCGCGTACAGACTGGATGACTGTCCGAACCGGGGCCGGTATCAGGGGCATGGAACTTACTGTATCCAGTACCGAGCCGACCGTTTCACCAAAATCGTCACGGGCTTTTTTATTAACAACATCGGTACGAAGTGGAGCACTAAGCTGTACTGCCACCGGACTGCTGGCCTCGCGTGGCAGGCAACGAATCATCCGTTCAGCCATCACCCGCAGCCCCCACTGCAAACGTATCGACACCGCACAGACAGGGTTTACAGGTTGGAATAACTCATGCAATAGACAGATTTTGCGGCTGATATTTTGTTTCTGCTCTTTAGACAGCTTTTCACCACCGCTGGTGGGTTCAGCCTTGTCGGACTGACTGATAACAAACAACACCTTATGCCAGTATTCTTCACCAATCACCTGCCGGTAAAAATGTTCATCTACGGACAGCGCACGGTCATCGGCCTTAATCAGCCACAGCACCAGATCGAGGTGCGTCAGTTGCTGGCGATACATCGCAGCATATTCCGCATCACGACTTTCGCTTTCACCGACACCGGGCAGATCTACTATGGTCATAAAGCGTTCGCCAACTTGCAGGCGAAAGCGCAAAGGTTCGCGTGTGCAGGCGCTCACATCGCTGACCGGAGAGATTTTTCCGGCAAACAGCGCATTACAGAGTGATGATTTACCCGACCCAGTTTTCCCCATAATGCCGATACTAGGCTCGTATTGTGTTAACTGACTAATCTGCTGCATGACTCGAGCGCAGGCCCATTCCGGTAAACCGGTAAGTGAACGATGCAGCGAATGCAAACCATCCTGATTTCTCATGACATCTCCGAGATAAAGAAAACAAAAACAGCGAACCCTTGCGGATTCGCTGTAAATGCGGTGCGTTCAGGAAGATGATATCTATCTGAAATTACTTAGAATACATGCTGGCTGATCAATATCATTCAGTGATTGAGCCGTTTTGAGATTCAATTGAGTTAGTTCAGACCTGATCTCGGCACTGTTACGGTACAGAGCTTAACCTAAACTGACAGGCTGCTCTGTGCCAGTAGCGGAAGTTTCTAAAATGGTCTGTACTAACCAAAGGGAAGTATGTCAGCCGTAATTTGCCATGAAAGCAGGATTACTCATAAAAAATGATGTCATCCCTATTTCAGTTGTCTCAGAAAGATGCGATAACAGGTTATAAATCAAACAGAAAAGCATGAGAATTGAGACAAGTACCACGGATCAAAAATTTTCAATACTCTTATTGGGGCTAAGTATGAGCAGAGAAAAGGCTTTCGAAAAATTCAAGGAAGTTCAGGAACGGTATATTGCTCGAAAAGATACTCTTTTTGAAGCGAATGAAGCTGAAAGCCGCTTACTTGTGATAGATGAGATCCTAAATATACTGGGTTGGAATAAAGAAGAATTTACGCCGGAAGCGTATTGCAGAACAGCGGGGTATGCCGATTATATACTGAGTACGGACAGAACACCTCGCCTTGTGGTTGAAGCAAAAAAAATCGGCGTGACCTTCGGACTCCCCAAAAACACCTTGACCTTAAACGAATACTCTGTCGCCTATCTTAAAAAAGCATTCAATAAAAAAATCTCTGAGGTGATCGATCAGGCACAAAGATACTGTGTCGAAAAAGCGGTTCAATATGCATTGATCACAAATGGTGCAGAGTGGTTTGTTTGCCCAATGCTGCCAAAAGCAGGTAAAACAACTGACTCAATGAAAGGCGTTTATTTTGGGAATATCTTTGGAGATGAATTTTCATTTGATCTCATGTATAACCTCATCTCTAGGGATAGCACAGAAAAGAATAATCTGGACAGCTATCTCTCAGAACTGAACCATGTACCGTCAGAAGTGTGTTACATGCTAAAAGATCATGTCCATGATTTCATTTGGGATAGCAACAAAGACAATCAATGGATTGATGATTTTTATGAAAACTTTTTTTCCCAGATAACAGAAAACAATCAGCGAAAAATGCTAGAGCACTGCTTTGTCAGTGACTCTAAGTTAGATCAGTTTAAAGGGGAAATAAAAAGAGCGTTAAAAGATTCAAAACCCAGTTTTCTTCCTAATGATGCGTTAGACCTCTCACCTTCTGAAGGTAAAGAATTCATCCTAGAGCATCATACTGGTAAAGTTATCATCATTACTGGTGCCGTTGGATGTGGAAAGACCACTCTGGTAACTAAATGTTTAGTAGAAGCAAGACAGCAAAAGAACATATATGCAACCCCAATCATCATAGATTTGATAAATGACGTATCAAAACATAGCATTGATGTGAAAAATATCGTATTCAATTATCTACATGACAAGATAAAAAACGAGTATGAAAGCGAGTTTACATTAGATGAACTACGCATCACGTTTGCGCATGAAATTAAAGTGTTAAAAAACGGCCCCTACAAAGATATATTTGCCAAAAATTCAGAAATGCTTATGATCAAAGAAGCTGAACTACTGGAGAGGGAAAGCGCCAACCGGCAGAATCTAGTATTAAAAATATTCCAAAAGCGTGTCAAGGAAAATAAATCCGTTATTATTGTGATTGATAATGTCGACCGGGCTTCTGAGTCTTTTCAAGAGGAAATTTATGCCTTATCTCATTTAATAACCCAAGCATCGGGTGCAACAGTCATCATCACACTCAGGGAGTTCACCTTCTTTAAGAATAAAGATAAAGGCTTTCTGGACGTTAGGCCAGAAGACAAGATCATTCATCTCAAATCACCGGACTTTAACAAACTAATTTCGACTAGGATAAAGTATATTAAAGAATGTCTGAACGAAGACTTTAGGATTAGAGACTGGAGAAAAAAATATCAGCTTCAAGATTTCTTAGATAAAATGAATTTCTACGCTGATGTGCTGAGGAAAAATCTTCAATTGTCAAATGAGAGTATGCCAATTCTAGAAATATTATCTTCCGTGTCTTGGCATAATATCAGAAACTTTTATCAATTGATTAAACACGTACACTACCAATTGGGAAACGAGTCAGCATGGCGTAAAAAGGATGTTATCTCCACGCTCACCTACCATCCCGATCACACGGAAAAAGCATATATACCGAATGTTTACCTGCCCTATCAAAACGTAAACCAGTGTTACTTCCTGAAGTTAAGAATACTCTATTTTCTGAATGATGCTGTTTCCCCCGGCGAAATTGCAAAAGGAATTAGCCTTGAAAGGATAATCCGGTTTGCATCACTTTACGGGTATAAAAAAGACTGGATTAGCAAAGCAATTGAGAGTTCGGTTAAAGAAAGGATTATTGAATGTATTGAACTACCCTCTGACAGTGACTTCAACATAGAGTACACCGTTAGCTCAGTCCATACATTTCGTATATCGCCTTTAGGCACTTGTTTGATACTCGATATCTGTCATACATCAATTTACCTGTCTTTAACATCTCTTTATTTGCCTTTCCATGAAAAAAAGCCCTATAACGAAGCAAAACAAGAACTCACCAGACTGATTAATGCGATTTATAATGATAAGAGTATTAACACCAATCATGAAATTATTGATCTAGTCGAAGAAAGTCAGATACCAGTTATAATATCAAAATATTTGTCATCAGAGTATTTAAGAGAAAAACTGACTTTATCATTATTGAGAACTCAAACAGACGTACTCTTAACCGAAAAAAGTATAAACCGACTGGTGGCATCGTTCAGTCGTAACATAGGTAACAACGACGAGTTTAACGCTAACCGTGAGAAAAGTGATCACGGTAATTTATCCTTCGATTTCGGTGATGGAATTGAAAAAAACAGTATATCCGGTGAAGAGATAGACATCCCACCTTCATTCAAGCCATTATCTCTTGAAAATGTCATGTCCTGCGGAAGTGAGTATATCCCTCTCATCTTTGTCGCCCTAGTGATACGTTCCTATCTTGGTTTTGAGACCAGCATTGGTACAGAGATTACAGAAACAATTAACGATTACATAGTAAATGATGACAATAAAAAATATACAAATAATGTTTCACGCGCACTGCGTTCTAACTCTCTAATAAAACAGAAATGGTTGTTGATTAGGACGGATTTGCATCCTAAGTTCAGGAAGTTTTCACTGAGCAGTACTTGGCAGTCAGAATGGATTGAAATATTCGGTGAAGAACCACCAGAAATCGAAATTTGACGCGGGGTCTAAGGAGCAAATTGTGCAATTAAACTGTAAAAGTGAAATTGAGGATAAGTCGATAGTAGACCAATTGACCCACTTCCCGTGGATCCCAACGTGACAACGTTAGTATTACAACTATGTGCGAACTTCCGCTCCTCGCTCAAAGCGGACTGTCTGACATCTCAAGAAATTTCCCGATTGTGCGAAAATCCCTACAAGCTCCTTCCTCCTTCAACTCCCTTAACATTTCACCGCCATAGATCTTACTTATGTATTTTCCGGATCTCAGAAGCAGAAGAGAGAGATTTTTACCGAAGAGTCACAAAAAAGTGGATTGTTGTGTTGAGGGGATTATTGCTTTTAATGGTATAAATAATACTTATTTTTATCAAAAAAAACAATTGAACGGCGGCCCTGTTCAGGCTCGCCGTACTAATGGTTAGAGGTGATTAAATCGTGCCACAATGGACCCATTGATCCCGAGTTCCTGTTTCCAGTCGGTAGTCACTCTGCCCGACAGAGGGTCTTCATCACTTGCATGCCACGAGGAACTGAAAAGCTGTCCGTCAGGATCGCTCAGCATGTGAAGGGAGCCAAAGACACTGTCCTGGACAAGCAGAGAGTAAAATCCTCCCTCATTATCCCATACCTGATAGATAGCACAGTTATTAATCTTGAATGTCATCAGGCCTGTGAGATCACTCTTCATGTCCAAAGTTATCCCCAGTTCCGCAAACCTTTCTGCGTGGTAGCTTAGTTCACGCAGCTCGCTTCCCAGATGGGTTCCGAAGAAAATCAGCGTATAGTCTTCGTTATCGACAGTTATCTCCCGTAAACATTTCAGCAATTCATATTCGTCGCGAACGTTGATTGTCTGGAGGGGCTGCAGTTGACTCAGTCCATGGTAAACGTCACGAAGCAGAGTGTGTTTGACGTCAGAAACTGATGCCAGTATTCCAGAATTAGTACTGATCCCACGGGCTAAGATATTTTTAGGCATGGTTCCGTTAATTGACCTAGCTGTCCACGCTATCTCCCCGCAGTTTGATGTACTGTAAGAAAATCGGGAAAGCAGTGCATCTTGGGCAAGCATAGAGGGTAGTTCACGGGTAAGAGTAAGATCGGTATTTTTCAGCAACTCAGTATCAATCTCAGCGTTAAGAAGTTCTGAATGCATGCTTCGGCTGAAAGCCTGAATATAGGCATCGAGAGTTTCATTAAAACATGCTATCTTCTCTTTAAAGGCTTTATCAGACATTAAATATCCATCCGATGGCATGTCTTCACGGCGTTTAATTCCCTGGAGTTGATAAATAATCTGTTCCTTCTGATGATAAGTAAACAGATTATCGTTCAATGCCATCCTTACGCGCTGGGTGACAGGCAGGGACTTAGCGGAAAGATAAAAAGCTATATCAGCATAACTGGTGTAAATATTCCGGACATCTTCATATGTTCCCATATAGATACGCCCGGATATGTTCTCAGTTTCATTAAATGATGAAAAAGCCTTTACGAGATCAGATAGCGTCTTGTACCAGGAATCCTCACTGTCGCACGTACGACATTCCAGCCTGATAATAATGTCAATAATATCAGTCGAAGATGTTAATGACGTCGTCATGAGATCATGCGCACCTGTCGGATAGACAACTTCAGAAGTAAGAAGTCGTTTTATAACCTTTTTTAGACGTACATTTTTTTTCTGCTGTATATGCGAAAGAATATATCCGGCAGTGAGCAAACGAATATCTGTCAGTGCATTGTAGAAAATGATTGCCTGTGCAGCTTTTTCTGAATATTCATTTCCTCGCAGGACAACCTGCCAGACCGGTTTTTCAAAGGTCTGCGTAAGATATGACGGCGTCAGAAAGAAGCTGTGCCAACGGTACTGTTCAAAGTGCTGTTCAAACCTATTCCGGCTGAACCAGAGTAAAAGCATATCCGTACTGTGATCTGAGGCATAGCGGTCGTCTGACATCACTGCTGTCATGACTATCCGGGCTGTCTCATAAAGATGATAAAGCAGTTCAGCAGAGTCATCATCAAACCTGTTTTCGCCGCGGCCCTTAATACGTCGCCACATGTACCAGCTTTCCCATTCTCCTATAAAATCTTTGACAATTTCCCTGTGACGCTGCTCCTGGCTGACCGACAAAGTTTCTGCATACCCTCTTTTCCAACTGTTCAACGCGTGCCAAACGTAGAAAAGAGATTCTATACACTGCTTAAAGTCGACGATTTCACGGCTGTCTGAATCACGATATACAGAGAATGGTAAATCAATAATTTTACGGAAATATTCACCCGTTGTTTCCAGCGACTTTACTACCTCGTGACTAAAAGTGTAAAAATCATGATAGAATGACTGGCTGAACGTAAGTGACATACCTGAACCATGACATTCATCAATATAGTTTCCATCAGCGTACCGGAAGCTTTTTTTCAATGTTGTGTATGTATCAATTAGCCGGTCTGTTGCGATGATAAAGGTGCTTATGTTTTTGTCTTCCAGAGCATCATAAACCTCACCGTAAAAATCACGGGTAATGTGTCTGTACTCTTTCCAGTTTCGTTTCGGGCCTTTTATAAAACATTGTCTGAAAAAGAACGGCCACCACCAAGGGATAATCACGTCAGTTGAGGAAAATAATGTTATTATGTTATCCTTTTTTGCCAGGGACGGCAGGATAATAATCGAGCCATTCTTATCCTGCACAGGTTTCAGCAGGTGTAACAGAAAATTTAGTGGCCTAAGATTAACATCACTGATTTCCATATGATCCTCAATATGGAGTTTAACTGAGCCCATACTTTCTTCGCTTGAGACTGAGTAGGGGAGAATGGTAATTCCCTTAATATTATCCTTTTCTATTTGTGAGCCGGGATATTGTATCCATGAGTATTTCAGGGAGCGCAAAATGTGGTCTTCAACAATCTGTGACTGAAAATACTTCAGCATGAGGTGATCGCGTTGCTTATCATCCAGAATGTTTAGACTGGTGATAAAGAACCATATCGAAAGTGCAATATTGAAAAGCATCCAGATTAAGGCCGTAACTGCAAATGCCGTATCAAGATATTTGTCACCTGCAGATATAAATAATCCACTAATCAGTATAAATGCAGCAAGTGATAGCCCGCTGAGTCCGGCAAACATATAACCTGAATGCAACTGATAGGCGTTCTGGATGTGTATCCTCGACGATTTTTTCTGAAAAAGTACGCTGATAAGTCCGACAACTAGCGGGAACACAATCCCGATTATCGTCAGCTGGCTGCCAAGCAGGTTCGACATCCATTCAGGAAGTTTAGTAACGTTTTTCAGATGATTAGCCCCAAAGCTACTAAATTCAGCACGAAAGCCTATCGCTATGAGAACAGCACTGCCTGCCATAGCCCAGAGTAAAAACATGGCTTTCAGGTAATGCGTGGAGCAGTAAGCCTGAGCCCTCTCAACAAGGCTCCAGCGATGCTTCTTATATGTCTTATTGCATTTGAGGTTGTGTTTGAGTTCGGCTCTCACTTTAGTTGTGAGGCGATTAAGCAGTATGCCAAGCATAGCGTTCCTGATATGTGGAGGATCAATTAATCATCTATCATACGTCCAGTTTGCAGAAAATTTCCTTAAAAATACGTCTGGTGTACTGATGAACATTCGGAATGTTATTTCCTGATATACCTTTTTCGGATATGCGGATAAGAAGAGAGGCACTGATATGGGAAGTGCAATAATGAATGATGGTTGTTGTGTTAAATGTATCATTACCTTTGGTGAACGAAATGACACCCATTATTATGATAAGCGCATAGGTAAGGCAGGCGGGTTACCCATATAAATGTCCGCTGAGTGCCAAAAACGGTCATGAACGACCATTTTTCGGGATTAGCGGTGGATTGCGTACAACTAAAACCACATTCATGTTTTGCTTCTCTCCAACCGCTCTAGGATGTTATTCAGTCCCGAGTGCGATGTGATTCCGCTCTTACAGGCGAGGTAAAAGGGAAGATCAAGATAGATGCCAGTTTTAAGAGCGCGGACGAGCAGTAGGATCTTCCCATCGTCGATCTTTGCAACATCATCTGTCGTTAGAATTTCATTAGATGCACACAAAATAGACCAATTTAGTTGTGAGTTTATATTTAGATTCAGTGAGACGCCGTCCGGAGTTGAAAGCAACACAAGGGTTACTGCATTAGGGAACCCCACAAGGCTATTGAAGTTCGGAACAACGTTCTTGGAGAAGAACGTGCTACCACGAACTTCAGGCTTATCGTTGCCTTCACGATGCCAGAGCCCTTTGTGCAATTCTTTGCCGTAGGCTGAATCGAGAACTTTATGTCCAAAAAGACAAAACGAGACGCCTATTGCAAGTTTACAAAGGAAACGCTGATCAAACCTCTGGTGAACCGTGACCTGCATTGTCCGCATTTGCCCACCTTCAGTATTGGCTATGAAAAATTTTGTGCGTGCTTTATCCAGCTCATCAGGTTGTGCAAATCCAATGCTGACCGGATCAGCGCCCTCTACCTCGCCGCAAAGAATTTTTTTGACTCTACGACCGTGAAGTGCTTGCTCAAACGACAGCCATGTCTTGAGCGGATCCCGGGACGTATTTTCGGAAAATAGGAAATACGCTCTTGTCTTAATACTTTTCATGGTCCGCGGATTTCCGCCCACGTACGCAGACAATCTCTCGTCGTGTGGGCGAAGCCAAAATACCTGTTCGCCATGCGGTCCCAACCACATTTCACAGACGTGGCCCTCTGGAAGGTCAGGAGGACAAAGGTCAGTGGTACCCATGCACGAGAGAGATACCCCTACTGGATTATCCTTATCATAAAATGCTGAGGACGCTTGTCGCAGCCAATTAGAAACGATCCAATTCTTCTCGAAAGACGCATCAACAAATAACCCAAGGTTACTGTTACAGCTTTTGCATACGTTCCGTGTCTTAAGAAAGTCGGGAGCATGTGCCCCACCCAGAAACTGCGGAACAACGTGTTCTAGAGTGAACTCTTTATCATCTTTTTCTTCACGACAATATATGCAATGTCCCATAGGTTCTTTTCACTGATATTAGAATAAATTGAGAATAACATATTGTTCGCATGAACCTGTAAGCAAGTCGTAGATCACACTAAGTCCGTTCAAATTTCAGAGCCTGCAACCTACTTGGTAGCCCCTCATAATGACCAGGCCGTCCGAATCCAGTCTCTATACATGGAGCGGCAGTTATCGGTTAATAAGGCCCTGCGCGACAGGCAGCAATGTGCCAAAAGTGGAAGTTGCTAAATCAGTCTATGTTAATCAACGGGGAATAAGTCAGGCCAAATTCAGTGTGCCACGACATCATCCTCAACATGGTATTGATGCTGGCATTCAGCCTGAAAGGGCTGCTGCCGTGTGCCATTCCAGTCCCCGGCCCGTCCTTTGCCATCCCGTGCGGCGTGGTAATGCTGATTGGTGTCATATATTTTGCGGTATTTCTGGACGCGGCCCCGTCACCCCCGGAGTTTGTTGATTGGGCGCATAATGCCCTAAATGTCGGCAACAAGCCGGAGGTGGATCGAATGGCGGAGCAGACGCGTCTGAACAACACACTGCTAAGCCCACCGCGCATGACCGGGGATGGGTTTTATGAAGCGGTGATTGCAGATCTGGACCAGAATCAAGTTGAGCTGGTGGGGTGTGATCTCTTGAAAACCGCATGTAGATACCTGTATTGGGTAGTTAAAGTTTCCAGATATTGATAATAATATATTAAAATTCACTCAGATAAGTAATCAATGCCCAACAAGCATAATGGAGCTCCCGTGGACATAGCAGAACATGACGTCAAATTTGCATGGGCTCGTTTTTATGAGACTTTTGCCAGCGCGTTACTGACCTGGCGGGACCGGCGAGACGAATTAGTCAAAGGCATTCACCTGGTTGCCGCAGATGTCGACGGGATGTCCCATTTACAGGATAAACCCACCAAGGGTGAGTCCTTTCCCTTAAAAGACATTTGTCCGTTTACTACTATGGGCTTGTTCAATCGCAGCCTGACCGACACAAATCGCAAAATTATTGCCACCAGGCTGGCGAATTTGTTGGGCGTGAACGAACCTGTTCCTGACTCCTTTGCCGGAATCCCGCTGTTGAATAACCAAAAATCTTGGTTCTTTGGTTATGAAAGGTCGCGCGATCCTGATGACATTGAACGCTTGTGGGAGATGTTCTCACAAGCACTGACATTTGCGGATAACCAGAATACCAATTCTGCAGACTTCACTTCCGCATATGACATCGCTTCTGCAGTGATGAATGTCGGCTGGAATCTAACCATGGGGCTGTACTGGGCCCGTCCCTGGTTCTACCCTACTTTAGATAGCCAGTCACAGTATTACATCCAGAAAGTGTTAAACATCAAGATCCTTAAAAATGGGGCAAAAGGTCGCTGCAGTGGGCAAAGCTACCTTAGCATTATGCAAGCGCTTAACAAAGCCTTTACCCAACCCAACTATCCGGTTCATTCCTTCCCGGAACTCTCTCTGTCAGCGTGGAATACCGATCTTAGCCAGTCTAAAGATGAAGTGGAAAGTCGAACGTGGAAAGCATCTCTACTTAATAAAATTAAGGCATTATGCCTGAAAAAAGATAGCCCTTATTTCACTGCTTCGGAGTTGAAAGAAAACTACCTGGACGCATTCAAGGCAGAACGTCCTGAGAGCAAAACGGTTACAAGCTCAATCTATTTTTATCTGCAGAAATTACGCAATGATGATGAGTTAAAATTCCTTGAGTCCGGAAATTATGAATACCTGAAATTTGAAAAAAACGAATCCCAGACGATAACTGAGGAAACAGTCGAAGAGAGTGCGCCGCCACCAAAACTCACTCACGCACCTTACTCCATCAGCCATCTGATTCAGGAGGGCTGTTTCCTGGAAAAAACGAAGATCCAACTCACACTTCAGCGCCTACTCGACAAGAAAAACCTGATCCTACAAGGACCACCAGGGACCGGGAAAACTTGGCTGGCGCGCCGTCTGGCGTACTGCTTAATGGGAGAACAAGCGCCTGAGCGTATTAATGCGGTGCAATTTCACCCGAATCTCTCTTACGAAGATTTTATTCGTGGCTGGCGTCCAGGGAAAGAGGGACGATTAACGCTAATCGATGGACCTTTTATTAATGCAATCAAAACTGCGATCAATAATCCTGCCGCGAAATATGTTGTGATTATTGAAGAGATTAACCGTGGCAATCCTGCACAAATATTCGGTGAAACACTCACCTTGATGGAAGCTGATAAACGTACACCGACGGAGGCGTTGGCGCTCTCCTACAGTGAAAATCCTGATGAAAAAATCTATATCCCTGAGAATCTGTATATCATCGGCACGATGAATATTGCAGACCGCTCCCTAGCACTACTCGACTTGGCACTGCGCCGCCGTTTCGCTTTTATCGAGCTAAAGCCAACGTTTAATGACGCGTGGAAAAAATGGGTAAATCATAAATTCGCAATTGATTTAGACCTGTTATCCATCATCGAATCTCGACTGACGGAGCTCAACGAGATGCTGGCAAAAGACACCACCTTAGGGCCGCAGTTTTGTATCGGTCACAGCTATGTCACACCAGCCACAGGCCAGCAAATCAACGAAGCTCAGGCCTGGTATGCACAGGTCGTCGATACAGAGATCTGCCCTTTGCTCGCCGAATATTGGTTTGATGCCCCAAACAAAGTCGACGAAGCCAGAAAAGTGTTATTAGCAGAATGACGACAATAACCAGGAGTGAGCAACATAAAGCGTCACGCATTCCCGTGCGAAATCTTTGGCTGCTGATGCTGTACGCTTCAGATCTGTTTCGCCAGTTGGGACGCGGTCATATTGCGGTTGAAGATAACCCAGCAGAAATACCCGATCTGGTGGCGACAATCTTGCTACATGAGATTGAGCTGCGACGTCGTCGCAATTTAAGCATGGGATACCAACCCCGTCATTCGGTCCTGAACCGTGTGAGAGGACGCATTGATGTACTATATACGGTCAGTCATCAGTTGCTGGAGCGGGGTCGGGTCGCCTGCCATTTTCAGGACATGACCCTAGACAACCCACGTAACCGCTATGTTCGCTGCGCGTTAGAACGTCTAACCCCGATCATAGCGAAGCCGTCCCTAGCAGCAGATTGTCATGTTATGGCCATCTCACTTCGCCGTGAGGGAATAAACGGAGGATATCCTGACGACCGCGAACTGCCCTCGGTGCGGCGTTTTGGACGCCATGATGCCGCTGATAAACCGATGGTCGATGCCGCACAATTAGCTTTTGAACTGCTGATGCCAACCGAAGATCAAGGGCAACATCTTTTGCCCGCGCCCTCAGATAATCTTTACTGGATGAGAAGGCTATTTGAAAAAGGTATTGCGGGCTTTTATCGTGTACACCTAGCCAAACCAACCTGGCAGATCTCAGCCGGGAAAGAGCTGAAATGGGCGTTGAGTGATCAAAGTGCGGGCAGCGCAGAGATTTTTCCGACGATGAAGTCAGACATTATTCTTGAACACAAGATGGCCCAGCAACGCATTATTATCGATACCAAATTTAATGCGATTCTGACAAAGGGCTGGTATAGGGATCAATCGCTACGTAATAGCTATATTTACCAGTTATATACCTACCTTAGAACACAGGAGAGCAAGGAGGACCCACTTTCGCTCAATGCCGCTGGCCTTCTACTTCATCCCGCAGTTGGCTATATGCTCAATGAGTATGTTGTCACTCAGGGACATAAGATCCATTTTGCTACGGTAGATATGGCGGTAAATGCCAAATCAATTAAAAGACAATTACTGGAATTAGCTCATGATTGCGCGGGAGTCACGGCTGATGATTTGCTACTTCATAAATCAGTGGCTGCAAAATAATATACTGTTGCAGCCACGTAGTGGACTGACCCTACCCCGGTAGACGATCCTGCCCTATAGTTGTTAACAGACCTTTACCCCCTCCCTGATGACAAATGACACTACCGAATGCTGGTAGCCTCTCATCTCTGAGTCCGGAAGTTATGACACTTTTGCTGAGAAGAAAGCTATGACCTTGAGTTACAACCAATACAGGCCAGAACAACACTAAATATTCAAAAGAATGTTGTAGTATTATCGCTTAAAATGGGGAACTTAACGTTTATCAGGTATCGGTGCGTTCAGTGAATATGAAAAACGAAGTGTACATCCCACGTATTCTGATAAAAGATAATGAGAACTATACGCAAGAAGAGCTTCTGGCTACAGCCAGACACATCATTGTGCTTGCTGAACCTGGCGCAGGGAAGTCCGAGTTGTTAAAAAAATTAGCCGTAACTTTGGGCGCTGAGCACTTTACTGCTAATGTTTTCAATCAAATCGGTCCTGAAGGAAATAACAATGCCGTTGTTATTGACGCAATTGATGAACTTGTTAAGCATGAACAGACAGCGCTTAAGCAACTTCTTGGTTTATTGCGTAAATCTAGGCCAAAGCAGATAGTACTCTCCAGCAGGTCAAGTGAATGGGACCAAGCTTCTACACGACTGTATCAGGATTTCTTAGGGCATGAACCTTTTGTCGTAAGACTGAAACCATTTGAGGAACAGGACCAACGCGCCATCTTTGAAGCCTATAAACCAAGCGAAGATTTCAACAGATTTGCCAAGGAGCTCGAGCGTTTCAATCTCACATCACTATTACCCAACCCAAAGTTTCTTCAGCTTTTTTCCGATGCGTATGTTGAAAGCGATCGTCGCTTCAATGATAAACGTTCCATTTTCAGGCTATCTGTCGAGCATCTGGCTAAAGAGACAAATGAGAATACCATCATCTCAGATGCGGATTTATCTCCTGCGCAAAAAGTCTCGTTATCAGCGGAGATATTTGCGAAACTGTTACTATCCGGAGCAGAAGGCGTAACAATAAGCCAAGCTGAAAGTAATAAACTCTACCCGCTTTTATCCTCGCTTTTTAGCGACAAGAAAATTCCAAGATCGATTCTCTCCACACGACTTTTCAAGCCAGGAAAGAAGGAAGGAAACCACCAACCTGTTCATAAAATTGTCGCGGAGTATTGTGCTGCACAATATTTCATAGAACGTATTGAATCAAATGTTAAAGCATTAAGCATTTCCCAGTGCATGAGTATCATTGCGCCTAATGGTGTTGTCAGAGATGAATTAAGAGGTCTGCTCGGCTGGATGGCAACGATAGGTAATCGTTCCCTTCAGGAGTCAATAATCGAAGTGGATCCCTATACCGTGCTTGCCAGTGGCGTCCCTTCCGAATTGCACCCAAAAGCTCGCATCAAGCTCATTCGCCGTTTACGCAGTGTTTCTCAAGATGACCCTTTCTTTCGACGTAGTGATGAATGGCGCAGATTCAGTATTCATGGTTTCTTCACTTCTGCAGTAGCCGAAGAAATTAAGGATATTTTAGATGAAAAAAATGACGGTCAGTTGAAAAAACTGGTACTGGAACTAATAGAAGATTCCGATGCGATTGATATTTTACGTGAACAATTGTGTGCATTAGTACTCAATCCTCAAGAGCAGGAATCTGTACGTCGGTTGGCATTTTTTCGATTATCGGAAGCCAAGTCAGCTTTTAATGAGAATTTCCTCAAGGCCCTGTTGCTTGAATGCAGTCCCTTATCTCTCAATATTGCGGCTATTTTTCTCAAAAGAAGAGAAAACTCACTTGATGAAGTGGATATGTTAGTTAAGCTTTTTCATGACTCAGCAAACATTCACTCCCGTAGTGCTTTTATATTTTCAGAATCTGAGTCCAAAAAGGCCATCGATTCATTAATCGACAAACTGACGCTTGATGTGACTGACACAATTTTAGATAGATTATCCTCAACACTCACCTGCACTTGCCATAGAGATTTGTATGCTTGTAAATGCAGCAGGGCATTGAGCGAGATCATTTTCTCTCTCTTGGATCGCCATATGGCGCTTGCAACAGCACCACATGATCCCGTGCAGGTGTGGATGTGGCTTAAAAACCTAAATATTGCCTGTAGTAACTTCAAACAGGACAGAATTTCTGTAAAGGTGCTCAGGGAAGATGAAGCATTGAGGCACGGTATTTATGCACTGGCATTTGGATCTTTAACCAATATCGATGAACTAGTGTTGACCAGAAAAAAAAGTTTTCTGGGCAACTGGAGCCATCCTGGCTTGCACATTGGGGTTGAAGATCATTACTTTCTACTTGAACTTGCATTTGAATTAGGTAACGAAGCGTTGTGGGAATCATTACTGGTAGCGCATATCAGACAATCCTTCCCAAAAGATCAGTTTTTCATAGAGTTGCGGCAGCTATGTCGTAAACATGCCCGCGAAAATTCCCATCTACTGAAAATTTGGAAGGCGTTTGATCGTTCAAGTGCAAAGCACCAGTTTAAGATAGCAAAATCTCAACGCTATGCGGTCCGTAGGCAGCTTCGTGCTCAGAAAAATCTAGTTATTCGAACTGAACGAGCGCTAAATGCTATACGTATGAGCCACGAAAAGATTAAACAAGGAACGGATCTAAAAGTCCTGTCCCTATTTGCTGATCTCATACTCAGCACAACGAATAAAATTCCTGAGCAGCTGGGTGATAGATCTTTTCTGAGTATTAGTTTGCAAAACGCCATTCCAAAGATCTGCAAGGATATAGGATATCCAAGAGATTGGAGGAGGGGTCTTATTCAATTGAAATATAATGGATTAGAAAGAATTTTTTATGCTGGCTGCTTGGAAAAATTCCGAAGCAAAGGTACCCTAGCAGACCTAGATATTGGGCTCATTAAGATGCTCAGGGCAAACAGTTTCTGGAGCCAAAGTATAATGTCAAATGATGAACACAATGCGCTATGTGAGGAAGTCAATAAAATAATATTCTCCTCTCCCCAGACGGCTGAGTCATTTTTCAGAGAGCTTATTGAACCTGAACTTGCGATCAATGCTGTATCCGAGCAACTTGATGTTCTGAGGATGGATGCCCACTTCAGCCAATTAAATTCTGATTTAGCTTTAGAATGGTTGATAACATTCCCTGCACTTCATTTGGTAAATCTGAGTAAAATCTTTGATATTGCCTGTAATGATAAAAATCGTCATGCAATTGATACACTCATTGCTCAACGGTGCAGAGAGTTAATGCAGCAATATCAATTCACAATTGATAACGCTGAAATGGAACAAACCCTAATGTTTTGGATTATTCGAGCTTTCTATTTTCTGGACGAAACATTTAGTGATTACTGGGAATTGATATGTAAACAGAAGAAAAATCTTTTATTGTTTCATGGTTTAAATTTTAACTTACCCGAATATGACATTATCTACTGGCCTAAACTTACCCCCCTCAAAGCCCAGTATTTACTCAATGGGTTTATTAAGTATTGGTCTGATATTGACGATATGGCATCTCATCATAGCGAAAGAGCTGAGTACGAGAATGCTAACCATATTTTACATGAAATAATATGGTCTTTAAACCATGCAGAACCTAGCCATGCTCTGCCAATTATTGAAATCCTTCTAAAAAATGAACGAATGAATCGGTTTAGTAATTCGTTAAAAAATGTCAGAGCCTCATTAGTCCGTAAGCTTGGGCACCTTAATTTTAAGCCCCCTTCTCCATCAGCAGTCGTTGAATGGCTGGACAAAGATTCAGTTGCAACCGTAGAGGGCTTAAAAGAGCTCATTATCGAGCAATTATATGCTTTCCAACAAACATTGTTTGGTGGGGAATTTAATACGATAGATCGCTTTTATAATGGTGCACAACACCTAAGCGAAAATAAGTCCACTGAAATCATCGCGGAATGGCTCAATAACCGTCTTGAATCCAAAGGTATATCTATAGTACCAGAGCATCAGATGCATGCTCAAAAACGGTGTGATTTTACTGCGACCAAAATGATAGGGGGAAAAAGAAGACTTCTCGTTACTGAAGTGAAGGGGCAATGGCACAATGAATTATATACTGCAGCGGAATCACAACTTAGTCAAAAGTATTCCATTCATCCTAGCGCGGAAAAACAGGGGATATATCTTGTACTATGGTTTGGTAAAGACGAGTTAATTGCAGGTAAAAAGAATACTAATATCTCTAACGCACTACAGCTAAAGCTGAGCATCGAAGCCCGACTTCCATCTCAGTTGCATGGGCTAATAGAAATCTTTGTATTAGATATATCTCGCCAATCCGTTAAAAATTAGGTGAAGCACATTTTTTCTCCGTGAATTAATACATTATGATGTAAAAATGTCCTAAGAACTTCCTCTTCTCGTTCACAGCAGACCTTAAGCACTGTTAGTTCTGACAGCTTCGTGCTGTGCGTTCAACGGGTCGATGCAACGCTAACCTTAAAAAAGGGGACGTTGCTAGCATCGCTAAACTCAACAAGCTATATGCAACCTGAATACGGAGCACTTGATGACCACCACTCATCTTTTTATCGCGGTCAATCTTGATGATTATATCGCTCGACAGGATGGCGATATCGACTGGCTGTTGAAGCGCGATGACCCGACAGAAGACCATGGCTATGCCGCATTCATCGCGGACAAAGACTGGATCGTTATGGGCCGTGGCAGCTATAAGAAGGTGCTGACCTTTGATGAATGGCCTTATGAGCGCCCCGTGCTGGTGCTTTCCCGACAACTAACCGATACCTACGTGCCCGAACAGCTGAAGGGTAAAGTACAGTTCTCATGCCGCACACCAAGGGAGATGCTTGCTGACCTGACGGTGCCGAACGCGCACCGCGTCTATATCGATGACAGGCAGGAACAAGAATCAACGTTACTTTTTGCCCTGGTAGACCACCGTTATGTTGTCTGGTTTTCTTAACGTCGGGGCCGTAGCGGGGTCAATCAGGTACACAGGTATTATCACGGCATTTTTCCCACTAAACAGGATTGGCACCCAGCAGTGAACTCGTGGGTCTCCTGTCGTCTCCGGGATACCACTTGTACCGTATGACATAAGATCAACCACATTGATAAAAAGCGCCTTACCTATATCAAAGAAAAACTCGTTAAAAACCACATCTTTTGCCAGCAAAATCACAGCGTCACCTGCCGCCAGTTTTACTGGCGATGATGAGTGTTCAGAGGTTTCTACATCAGCAAAAATAATCCTTTCGGTATAGATAAAACAGGCATAGCGGGCATCCTGTTCTGACCTTTCCAGGAGCGACTGACAGAACTCTTTGATATGTCGATTTTCGACCCTGCCAACTGCATTATCCCGACGGAGGTGTCGCTTATGTTCGCGAACATGCACCTTGCCATTGACGCTGTCAAAGTCATACCCTTTTCCAACCTGAAGCTTACTCTCCCAGATCTCCATACAATACTTTTCAGCAGCTACAACATTTCTTCGGCGAGGCAAATCCTGCTGGTAGACACCAGACAGTAGCCGGGCCTTAAGTTCGTCCGCAAGCTGATAATAACGATTAATATCTTTCAGTACCGGGACGGTGGCATCCAGCAATGTGGAAATAACCTGCGACCGTGAGATCTTCTGTTTTTTGCTGTATTCATCAACAACACGCAGAGTCTCAGAATTGGTTACATTGAAAGTGATTCGTTCTGACATGCCAATCACCTATTAAGCATTTTTGTGAAAGTGCATAACAATTAGCCTCAAACACCTTCATTATCAACAAGTTTATTTTTTTGATCTTTCTATTTAGTTATCAATTCATAGTAATATGCTCTCACGTAAAAATACTGAATATGATGCTTTCAGGACAGCCTGGATACCAGGAACGAACATTTGGGTTTTTAGTATAATTAAGGTCTTCATGTTTTAAGAACTTCCTCTTCATCCCCCCTCCCGCAGTGATCCGCTTAACCCGTCTGTATATCTCCTGTCCCCACAGTACTGCTCAGTAAACAGAAATACTGTGACTTTCCAGCATAAAAATTACATATCACCACCTTCCTTTGTACACACACTACAGAGGATAAAATCATGGACTTTCCCTGGCCCTGGAACCGCAAATACACGATGAACTGGTTCCTGCTGTCGTTACTGAACCACCATCTTGATCAGCTACTGGAACGTTACTCCCGCCTTCAGCCCCTCAGACTCGATGTGTTCTATCAGAATGACACGTGGCGTTATAACCATCACGGATGGTACGAGACAGAAAGGGAGGTACGCCAGTTAACAGAACATCTGATGTTAGAGAGCAACATCGTGGGTCACTTCTGGGTGCTGGAGTGTACTTCCCGACACAAATGCCATGCCCATATCGTGATGTATCTTGATGGCCACCATAACCAGGCCACCTTTCCGGTTGCTGAACTGGCAGGGGCTGTCTGGCAGAAGATTACACAGGGAGAGGGCTACCACAATCGCTGTGATCGTAAGAAATGCTACGAAGCCGATATCACCCGCCCCGTCAATTACGATGATGCTGCAGCCATCGACAACCTGCGCTACATCATCAGCTATCTCGCCAAGGAGAAATCAAAACACGGGCAGACTTACTACGGGGCCAGCGAGGTACCACCCGCGAGTGGACTGGGCAGACCGCGAGGGCTTCGATAAAACGACGCACATTTTTACGTCAGTTCCGGTTGTTATGCCGGAGAAGGGTACAGTGATTCATCACCCGACTCCGGTACTTATTTAGCTACCGGAGAATCTCGTCATGACCATTAAACCTTCCCTGTCTGAAGACCAGTTCGTCAATATGGCTTTCATTACTCATCTCACCGGATTAACCGATAAATGGTTCTACAAGCTCATCAAAGACGGTGAGTTTCCGGCCCCCATCAAGTTTGGTCGTAGTTCCCGCTGGCGACAGAGTGAAGTCGAAGCCTGGCTACAGGCCCGCATTGATGCATCCCGTGGGGAGAATTCCTCCCTGCCAACGACCCACAAACTTACCGTAACTCCCGTGGAGACGTTGTCATGAAAACACCGAATTCCCGTCATGACTTCCTGTTGCAGCATTACCAGCGCTGGCTGGACGATTTCACGCGTCTGGCTGTACGACATGGGTTGTGTCACCCGAACATCCAGGCCAGCCATCAACTCACCATAGGCTCGCTCCGCTTCACGGGTACGGGGCAGGTCACTGCCGTGGTACCCCATGCTTTGTACCGGTTGTTCTGCGGTAATCAGCCTCCGGTCATCACGGTGACAGAGGACATGTCCACCCGGCTGGATTCAGACACCACGCTGCTGCTTCACCATCCCATGCTGGAAGGCATATTGCTGAGTGAATGTGCCCGACTGAAGCAGTTCCCGGTACAACGGGCACTGCTGGTGATGTTACAGCGACTGACCAGCCGGGAAATCCGACACAAAATCGTCTGGCTGTGCTGGCGCGATTTGATGTGCGGAAATGACCCTTGCGACTGGCTGGAGCGTCTGGTCGGACAGCCAGACGACGCGCTGTATCTCTGGCTGGGTGACCGCCAGGATAGTGATCCCGTTTTAACCCTGATGATGGATGAATACCTGCTGTTTACCGGCAACTGATGCCAGAGACGAAAGTACATCCTCCTCCCCCAATCCCGCATTACTTTCCACAGATGCCGTTTCCCGCACCGCTTCACACTAGCGGAACGGCGCTGTCTGCGATTCAACGATAAGGATTTACAGATGAACTCAACCATTTTTACCGCGCACTGTCAGGCCTGGCTTGATGACCTCACCCGGCTGCAGGTCACTCATGGGCTCTGCCAGCCTGAAATTAAAAAGTGGCACAGGCTGACCGTGACGTCCTGCTCGTTACCGAACGGGCTTACCGGACTGCTCATTATTCCGCAGTTTTTGCTGACGGTAACGCAGGCTGCTTGTGTGGAAGAAGAATCAGTAGCGGGACGTATCATTAAACGTGCTGAGGGGCCAGCGCTGGCGGGGATGTTGCGCAGTGAATGTTACCGACTGGGACTCAGTGCCCTTGCTGAGCAGTTATTGCTGCTCTTCCGCCAGTATCCACAGCCCGGTATACGTGAATCACTGATGTTGCTGTGCTGGTGTGAGCTGGTGAAAGGGATTGAGCCGGAAGCATGGTACGCACTGCATCTGCTGCTTCCGGTCACGCTGAAGAAATGGATCAATACACGACAAAAAGAGTTCAATGGTTTATCGGCACTGACTGAGGATTACATTCGTGCCACCCGGCCACTGTGAAGGTCGGATACCTGTCCGTAACAGCGATCCGGTACCGAGCGGCATGCGCAATGTACCGGAGCATACGACCTGGATTGAGCAGAAAAATACGCGCTTACTGTATGGCTGTAACGAGGTAGCTGACCATCAGTTAACCGTGCGCCGACGAAGTATCGATTTCTGAGCCTGACAGTTTTTTACGTCAGCATTTCATTATGTGACAGCCACACCAATCCCTTTTAATCCCTTTAATCCATCTAATCGCAAGGCGCAGACTTCTCTTTTCGGGACGACTTGCGCCTGCCCTCAGGAGTCTGAAGATGTTTGCCAAATTCTTCCTAGCACACAACGGTAAACGGTGCAGTCTGGTCTGCCAGACCGATAGATACATTACAGAACATAACATCCTGGTCGAGGTACTGGCATGCGCATGCTGAAATGTTACCTTGCCAATAATCATGATGGGCACATTGTGACTGCTAAAGACGCGATGCAGTCGCCAGGCAGGGTATGGACCTGCTCTTCCTGCGGCTGTCAGTTGATACTTCATGCGGGTTCATCTGGTGAGGCCCCCTGGTTTGAACATGACCAGCGAACAGTGACGACGAACGTTCTGATGCAATGTACCCATCTCGATCCTGAAGTGAAAGCCGAAGCCCGATGCCAAAAACTACGCAGTATCATCGACAATCTGGATGCACCCGTAATGGTGCTGTTCTGGCATTGCGTGTGGTGCGGGAATCATTACAGTGGGAAAAAGTATTGCACTTCATGCGGAACAGGCATCTACAGTATCGAAGAAACTGACAAGCAATCAGATGCGAACTGATTGGGCATGGGTTATTTCCTTAATATTATGAAGATTGCTTTAACACTCATGTTATTTCAGGAAATTTTATGGAGTATTTAAACGATGAACTGACAGAAATGCAGCAAGTAAAGCGGGTGGTTCAGCAGGCCATCGACCAGTACCCACGTCTGGCTGTATTTCGGTTGATGTTGGACTGCCCAGGCCCTGAGACAATAGGGTGTTTTCAGGATATCGTCTACCGACAAGTAAGTGAACTGGCAGCGACCCGACAATTGAGCGGCAGGCCATCGCCACCAACAATTCTCAGATGGATTGGAAGCAAAACTTCTCCCCACTCATATCAGACACTACTGATGCTCAACCAGGACACTTTTTACCTTTCCCGACACGACTCACTTCCGGAGAAGTGTTTCCAGACAATGAAAACTCTGCTCCGTCAGGCATACAATACAACCCGAATAACGAATGAACAGTATCAGAGTAATGAAACAAAAATAACCGTCTTCAGAGTGGACAGAACCCAGGTGGGCCCCTCTGACGCTGAGCATAAATTGTTACAGGAAAATGCCCTGTCGTTCCGACCTGCAGCGATTACACAGAGCCCCAGTATCTTTCCCTGACTGAGTGACGAAACTAAAGACGCCTCCCAGCTATACGTTGTGTATGTTCAAATATCAGATCTAAATCACAGTATTGTTAAACATACCTATATCATAAAGAAAGCTCCTACCAGTTCTCCTCATGAAGATTTGGTACGATTTCAAAATGAGACTTAAGTGTATTAAGCTTTGAGGGACCCTAGAGTCCCTCTTTTTTATTCCACGCTGAATAACATCTCCGTACAACCATCATCCCCGCTGCATCTTCCTTTCAGGAGTTAAATAATGCGTAAACAAATATTAATTACATCACCAGATAATTATCTGGCGACAATACAGTTTCGACTGGATGAAATGACTAATAGTAATATTGAGCAGGAAGACTCACATGAGGAAACGTTGCGTTATCATACTCTGACCTGGGTAAACGCAGCCTCTCCAAATGGAAAAAAAATAGCATTCATCGCACCAGTTTTTCTGGTCCGGTGTCTGAGTCCTGTAACCGGGCCAGCATATGTCCTCCCGCCATCGTGCGAATTACCGGAACCATTCACAACTGACATCCCATCTCTTTGTCATATTTTACTGAACGAGCTTCAGCGACTGGGCATGATGAAAAGGTATGAAGAGTTAAAAAACACATTAGAGTTAATAAAACAGAACTGGCTAAAAGAAAAGCTGGTTTTGGCTAACTGGTATCTGTTGATGTCAGGGGAAAATTATTGGATATACAGTGACCAGAGCACATGCGAGGATAATGTTCTGGATTCAGAGATAACCCGCTGTCTTCAGGCACACGGACATCTTCATTCAGAGATAGATGCCTGTGTCTTTTTTTCACACTTCGGGTGTTGGTCAACAACTCCATATTTCTCTAATAACTTATCTGATAGCGACTGATTTCACCCCTTCAATCTTCAGAATCTCCGGACAAAGATTGCTTATTGATTTTCCAGGACGTAATGTCAGTACCAGAAATAATTCCCATGCTTTATCTTCAGACGGATTTTCTTTCAGTGACCGAAAATCAAAACGGATTGACATCGTCTGCAGCATCGTAAATACCCTCGAAACACTCTGCGGGCTGAGTTTGACCAGCAATCCACAGTGTCTGCTGAGCAAGCGATTACTCAATTGACGAAACACTTCCAGCACAACAAGAGTCAGAAAAGCACCGTAAATACCAATCTCGTACAAACCGCTACCTATCACCAGACCAATGGCCGCGGTGACCCACATACCAGCGGCTGTGGTCAACCCTTTTACGATTTGCTTCTGAATGATAATTGTCCCTGCCCCCAGGAACCCCATACCGCTGACCACCTGTGCAGCGATACGGCTTGGATCTAAAGCGACATGGCTTTCCAGCAGAATATCTTCAAAACCATATTTGGAAACAATCATAAACATGGCGCTACCAATACCAACCAGGATATGTGTTCGTAACCCCGCTTCTTTAGCACGTAGCTGACGTTCAAGGCCAATCAAACCACCTAATAGCCCTGCCAGTGCAATTCTGAGTAATAAATCAGTAACCATTGATGTGACCATTATTTTCTTGAATACCATTGTAAGTCATTCATACACCATCAAATGTTAGCCAGACAAAAATCTAATAACGGCTGAATAGCAAACAGCAAAACATATAAGATATTAATTATTACTCAGCCAAGGTAAGTCTGTAAAAACCAGGATTTAGTGACACAGATCACATACTTTAAAATAAGTAACTTAATTAATATTGTAGTGCCAAGAGGATACGAATGTTTTGTAAAGAAGTTCAAAATATCAGAAAAATTACATGGCACAGAAAAAAACCAATAATTAATGTCATCTAACAATATATTTAACTTAAAAACAATTTCATATAGCAAACCAACAGAGCATTATAAAAAGCAATATCTTACAGCGATTTAAAAAATCAACAATAGGATTATTTTTCATCTACGCAGTAGCTATATAGCACATTACATAATGATAACAGAGATTAGAGCCCTTATAATCTCTCATCCAATAATAATTTTGAAAATTATTCTTAAATAACGATCGACTTACTCGATCGATACGATCGATATTACTACATTTAATCCACCTAAGACTTTTCTTATAAATACCCTTACATGAGTCAGAGTTGATGCTGCTGGTTAACCAATTCGTTTTTTACTTCTGCCTGCCAATCTCAGCATTCACTGCATGATTGATCACTGAGTCCCCCTGCCTCATGTCATCTAAATATTTATCCGGGACATTCCCGTTAAAAACCAAGGAATAGTTATGTTAAAAAAAACTTCTCTGACCATTTTGGCTACCGCAGCAATGATGTGGGGTGCGACGGCCTCCGCCGCGCCACCAACAACCGGCCCTTTCGGGAGTGGGACAATCCATTTCACTGGTACCATTACTAACTCTCCCTGTACTGTTGCCCCAGGGGACGATGCGCTTATCGTATCCTTTGGTCAGATTTCTTACCGGCAACTTAGTGCAGCTAACGACACCACCGCGTCACAGCCCATCGTTATTCGTCTGACTCAATGTGCATTCGATCCGGACACAGGAGCGACTAATCCCAATCCGATTGGCCTGATGTCTAAAGTTAAGGTTTCTTTCAGCGGTACTGGCACAACAGACAATAAGGGTTACGTCAGCACAGGAACCGCCCAGAACGTCGCCGTTCAGTTACTCAAGAGTGATAACAGCACTGTTATTGAAGCAAACGCACCTATGCCGGACGGTGATGCTCAGCAACTGCAGACTGGTGATAACCAGTTGCGCTTCTTTGCCCGCCTTCTCGCAACCGGTGCTGTAACCCCAGGCTCTGTAGACTCCACAGTCACTTACACCCTGACCTACATGTAATTTTTACAGCCGAATAATAAACGCAGTGGTTATCAAAACCGTCCCGGAAGGGGCGACGGGATGGTTTTGCCTGCGAAAAGTGTATCTCCCCACTATTTCTTACATGGACGACGACAGCGACCCCGATGCTATGAAACTGACCTGGCCTGCCATATTGATAATACTGACGTATTCTGCTTTGCCGGTACGGGCGACGGAGTTCAACGTTCAGTTGTTAAACGCGGCGAATGATAAAAACATAGACCTGTCAGCATTCAACCAGGACGGCTATATTGCGCCGGGAAACTATTTGCTTGATATCTGGCTAAACGACCAGTCGGTACGTGAGCAATACCCAGTCGACGTGGTGCCAGTTTCAGGTAAAAAGAATTCGGTCATCTGTGTCACGCCGGGCCTGGTAGACCTGCTGGGGCTTAAGGATGACATTATCCGTAAACTGAAGCCTGTTCCCGGAGCCGATGGCGGCCACTGTCTGGACCTGCACTCCACGGACAGTAAAATCCGGTACAACGCCGCCGAACAGCGGCTGACCTTTACCCTGCCGCAGGCCTGGATGCAGTATCAGGACCTTAACTGGACGCCTCCATCCCGCTGGAGCAACGGCGTGGCCGGGGGACTCCTGGACTATAACCTGATGGCTAACCGCTACATGCCACAACAGGGGGAGTCATCCACCAGTTACAGCCTGTACGGCACTGCCGGGCTCAACCTGGGTGCATGGCGTCTGCGCAGCGATTACCAGTACAGCCACTATGACAGCAGCAGCAACGCCTCTCAGTCAGACTTCTATCTGCCGCAGATATACCTGTTCCGACCGTTAATACAGATACAGTCCAGGCTGACGCTGGGACAAACGTATCTCAGTTCCGCCATATTTGACTCATTCCGTTTTGTCGGCCTGACGCTGGCAAGCGATGAGCGAATGTTACCGCCCTCCCTTCAGGGGTACGCCCCACAAGTCAGCGGGATTGCAAACAGTAACGCCCGGGTGACGGTCAGCCAGAACGGACGCATTCTCTACCAGACCCGGGTCTCCCCCGGTCCCTTTGTGCTGCCTGATCTTAGCCAGAATATCAGCGGCAACCTTGATGTCTCTGTGCGTGAAAGCGACGGCACCACGCGCACCTGGCAAATCAATACCGCCAGCGTGCCCTTTATGGCACGTAAAAGCCAGATCCGTTACAAGGTGGCAGCGGGTCGTCCGCTGAACGGTGGGCTACATAACAACCGCCCTGTCAACCCGGAGTTTATGCTGGGTGAGGCCACCTGGGGGGCGTTTAATAACACGTCTCTCTACGGCGGTGTCATTGCTTCCAATGGCGACTATCAGTCCGTCGCGATCGGGGTTGGCCAGAATATGGGGTTTCTTGGCGCCGTATCCGCCGACATTACTCGCTCAGATGCCCGTCTGCCGCACGGGAAGAAACCTTCCGGCTACAGCTACCGGATTAACTATGCAAAAACCTTCGATAAAACCGGCAGTACGCTGGCGTTTGTGGGGTATCGCTTCTCGGACCGCAACTATCTTTCATTACCGGAATATCTGCAACAAGCAGCAGACGGCGGCGATGTCTGGCACGAAAAGCAGAGCTATACCATCACTTACAACCAATACTTTTCCGGGCCGGCTATGAGTGCTGCACTATCGTTCAGTCGCCTGAACTACTGGAATGCTGAATCAAATAACAACTACATGCTCAGTCTGAATAAGGCTTTCAGTCTCGGTGGCATCGGGGGCATTAACGCTTCGTTGTCCCTCGCCCGCAACCAGTATGCTGGAGGCAATATGCAAAATCAGGTGTATATGTCGTTTTCCATCCCCTGGGGCGAAGGCCGCCAGATCAGCTACAGCGCCCAGCGGGATAACCTGGGCAGCATGCAGCAAAATCTGAACTACAGCGATTTTCATAATCCCGACACTACCTGGAACATCAGCGCTGGTACGTACAAGGATAAAGACAGCGGCAGCAATAGTAGCTTCAGTGCGAGCCTTCAGAGCCGCCAGCCCTGGGGCCAGCTTGGTGCCGACGCCACCCTGCAACCCGGACAATACCGCAGCCTGGGACTGAGCTGGTACGGCTCGGCCACTGCCACCCGGCACGGTGTGGCCTTCAGCCAGTCCATGTCCGGCAACGAACCCCGGGTGATGATAGATACCGATGGAGTGGCCAGCATCCCGGTTGCGGGTGGGAGCGGCGTCACCAACCACTTTGGCATTGCCGTGGTCAGCGGAGGCGGCAGCTATCAGCGCAGCGATATCGCGGTTGATGTTACCGCACTGCCGGATGATGTGGAGATTACCGACTCGGTGATAAGCCAGACGTTGACAGAAGGTGCTATCGGATACCGACGGCTTAACGCCAGCCAGGGTGAGCAGGTCATGGGGAACCTACGCCTAGCTGACGGCAAGGCACCGCCGTTCGGCGCACAGGTGGTCTCATCACGTTCAGGTCGGACACTGGGTATGGTTGGCGACGATGGTCTGACTTATATGGTCGGCATCAGCAGGGATGACCGACAGGCTATTGCCGTGTCCTGGGACGGCAGGGTTCAGTGTCGGTTAACCCTGCCTGAGAAGTTTACGCTCAGCCAGGGGCCACTGTTGTTGCCCTGCGAATAGATCCAGTTAAGTACAACACTATCTGATGGAGGGAAAGTGAAAAATAGCAGATTAGCAGATGCGATGGCGTTCGTACTGGCGGTAGCGTGGAGCCAGGCGGGAATTGCCGCCATCAACGTCGACAGAACCCGCATTATCATGAACAGCAAGGACAAAGCTGTGTCCGTCACGTTGAACAACGACAGCAGGGATAAGCCGTTTCTCGCCCAGTCCTGGGTGGATGACAGCAGCGGTAAACGGACGAACGCACTGATGGTTCTGCCACCTCTGCAGCGTATTGATGGCGGTCAGAAGTCGCAGGTTCGCATCACGCAGGTACAGGGCGGGGAGCTGGAAAAACTACCGGAGGACCGTGAAACTCTGTTCTGGTTTAACGTCCGGGGGGTTCCTCCGAAGCCGGATACCACCAACGTTCTTCAGCTTGCACTGCAGAGTCGGCTGAAGCTGTTTTACCGGCCCGCGGCCATAGCTAGGGGCAGCAACGATATGCCGGAGATAAAACTGGTGGTGGAGCATCAGGGTTCCCGGATAATGCTGATTAACCCGACGCCCTACTACATTACCGTGGCCTGGCTTGGCCCCGACCGCGAGCACCGACTGGTCGGATTCAGTGAAGCTGTGATGGTCCCTCCTCTCAGCAACCTGCCGCTTCAGGCAACATTCCCGTCCGGTATGGCGCGCCTGTGGGTGGGCTATGTCGATGACTATGGTGGACTCCAGATGAACCGCTATACCTGCGGAGTCCTGAACTGCGCGCTTAAGGAGGGGGAGGCTGCTTCATGATTAACCGATTAATAAATCTAAATATATTGATTCTGTCAGGGTCGTTAATATTCCTTACTGTCTGTAATTCTTCACAGGCAGCTATCGACTGGTCATATTGTGATGCAAATGGACATGTCAGTATTCAAAATATTAATCTGAAGGGTGGACAATTTGCTACAGGTCAGGAATTGCAGAGAGTTACCGTTCCCATAAATTATACCTGTTATACAAAATGGAAAAGTTACGGCCCTTCTTATTCCACTACTCTTAATCTTTACAATCTGGCTGAGGTAGTAACTGCTCTCAAAAACAGTGGTCTTGGAATGGATATCATTGCTCAGGAAGGGGGAGGAACGCCTGTAACATTTACATGGGAGGAGATTAAGGCAGGTTTTTCTGGTTGGTCCAGTTCAAAAGTATTTGGGCAGCCTATGGAGCCGGAAAAAATATATAACCGGAGTGGAACACTTACATTACGCATATTTGTCTACCAGGCATTTAAAAAATCTTTCTTGAACATAAACATACCATCAAGCACAATTAATATATTACCCTATAACCCAGTGGGGGTTTCCCCCCCCACTGTTTCATTCAAACCTTTAACCGTTTCCGCCTTTAACCTCAGGTTTATTCCAGAGAAATCTGGCAGTGTTATTATTTCACCGTCAGTGATCCGGATGGGACGTTTTTACACTGAGTATAATGAGACTATGGAGGCCAGAGAAATCCCCTTTACGGTCACGGCACAACAGAATATCGGCACTCAAACACCGTTTGCTGCAGCACTGTCTGTAGAATTTGAGACTAACGGCCTGACGCTTGCTGATGCAGACAGTTCCGTGACACTTAAAAATACACAAGGAGAATACAATGGCTTCAGACTGTCGATAGTTGATGAGTCCGGAACTCCGGTTAAATTTAATACGAATGCATATATGGGGTCTATTAATCTCGATAATACTTCCGGCGGCAGAATTATAAAAAAATACAGAGCAAAAGTTGAACCCATACCAGGCAATGATATTAAGACGGGTAATTTTTCTGCAGCAATGACTGTTGTTGTTAGCTATATTTAAGAGTAAAGCAATAGTTACCTTCAATGGCGAACAATGACTCATGAAACATAAATACAAATATTTTTATTCCTCTGCCATTCATTTTATATTATTAGTGGAGAAGTCTTTATGTACCCTGACAATACACATGCAAAGAAGCAACTTATCTTTCCGGAAAATGATATTCATTATCCCGGTCGGACTAACCATGATACCTGCTTCATCCCGGAAAGCGTTCGCCAGTACCATGGCGAACCCCTGTATATCCTGGTGGCATTGTGGTGCATACAGCAACGGAACTGGGTGAACCGCTGCCAGATTTCGGAAGCATTCCATATTCCTGTCCAGCGCGCCAGCTACCTGATGGCTTATGTGCGCAATAAAACCCGACGGGTAATCGTTGAAAGTCGGGAGGTGTTACTGGTTAACAATGTATACCGCTATGAAATACAGGTCACCCGCGTAATACCTCCTGAGTCTCGTAAAAAGCGAAGCCCGGGAGAAAAAAAACACCTGACCCGCAGCCGTATAGGTAATGCAGACACCTCACAGGCCACGCTTCTCTGGAACAATCTGAGAAAGGGAAATCCACACCCCGTGAAGGAGGGCATGGATAATGACTGAACCTGAAATGACAATTCCAGCAAGCGGAAACATTATCCTTTACGGTGACTGCTGGCCTGTAGTCAGTGCCGTGCAGAGTCTGGTAACGTCGATTCTGCCCGACAGTCAGTGCAAAGCGATTACCACTCTGCCATCACTTTTAAAACAACTCACTCGGGATCCAAGGGCGTTATTGATTTTATGCCTCAGACCGCGGGAGCATGTTTTTCTTTTCTACGCACTCAGACAAGAGTTATTTGACCATCCGGCCCTGATAATCAGTGACGAGCTCTTCTTCAATGACAAACTCATGCTCAGGGTGTGGGGGGATCTTCCCTGTATGATGCATGACGAATTATCCATGATGGTCACCAGTCAGCAACTCTGTGAACTGCTTACTGTCCCTCCCGATCACTGCCTTGAAAAAAGCCTTCTGGCAGATTTTCTGAGATCTCCGGTGCTCCCGGAGGGATTATCAGAGGTACCACAGATATTTCATTTGGAAGAACCTCTGATGGACTATATGTCATTGCTGTTATACCGGGAGATGCTCGACAGAAAGATCACACCATTCCGGATGCGAATGCTTCAGGCAATCTGGTCTGGCTATCAGACCCGCGAAGAGCTAATTGCAGAATTAGATGCCCCAAAAAGCAAAATATGGAATGAGAAACACCGGCTTCTAAGCCAGCTGGGGATGGATGCACGTTTACGTAACCTTTTGTACGGTACCCGGTTTTGCCTTTTTCTACAGCGAACAGCATTTATGTCACCAGCTGAAACGGAGCATCTACGGGCTGAAGCCAGGGAACAACTGACAACCGGAACCGAAAATTACTGCACAAAAATTATCACAAACGAAGCAACCTCATGAAGAGGTTACGCTCAAACAGCCAAAGCGACTATCAAATAAACGAAGGGTACCGGCAGAGCAAAGATCCTCCGTTGCGTTAACTCAATGCAGGTGACCATTGAAAGCATTAACGCAGAGTGACTACTACCTCATCCCATTCGATAGGCCACGATGTCACCAGCTTAATTGAAGTATTAATGCTATTAGCAGTGACAGTCATAATAGCAACGATTACGACTGTAGGCTGTCTGCAAATTCTGGAATGAAAATTATGTTACCCGAAGATATCGTACATTCACTTTCTCACTGGCTAACGTTTTCATCTTTAACACATCAAATTCGAAAAATCATATGTGTACAAACAAGTTTTTTAGATACAAACAGCCTTACCGCAGCCAGAGCAGTTGGCTGATGCCAGCTTACGGGCGATGGCCTGTACGTCGTCCCGTTGGCTTAACCAGGCCTGCTCAATCACCTGGGCAGCCCAGGAAGGAATATACGGGGATAAGCGATAATAAACCCATTTCCTCTGCTTGCGATCCAGCAATAGCACACTTTCCCTAAGCATCGCCAGATGGCGGGAGATCTTAGGCTGAGACTGTTCCAGCGCCGTACAGAGATCGCACACGCACAGCTCTCCCATCTCTCTGAGCAGCAACACGATACCCAAGCGGGTTTCATCGGAGAGGTTTTTGAAGAATTGTAATAAATTTAACGAGGCCTTAAAATTGTGTTGCTGAAAGAAAAGAATCAATACATATGGTAAAGCATATGTTTACAATTATAGTAGACCCTGCGTTTCACCAAATCAACTAATAGATCTGCCGCAAAAAATGAGCAAAATTCGGTTGCATACTTTACGTGAAACCTCATTATGAATAATGATTTTTTACTTTAAAGAGGGATTTTAAGTTGGAAATATCATCTCTGAAACTTAAAGGTTTTAGAAACTTTAAAGATGCACACATCAATTTTAATTCGAACACTCTGATTATCGGAGCAAATGATGTTGGTAAAAGTAATATGCTGCATTCGCTAAGAATGCTATTAGATAAAAGTGTATCAGATTCAGAAATTGAACCAAATGAGCTTGATTTTTATTTAGAAAATGGGAAATCATGTGAAGAATTTGAAATTATCATTCATTTTAAAGATATCAATGAAGATGCAGTGCTTTCAATTTTGAAAGGGAATGTCAGTGACTCAGGCGAATCGTTTATTAAGTATATTGCACAAAAATCCGATCTCAGCTACAAACTTTTCATTGGCGATTCTTTAGAGTCTTTACAAGAAATTAACTCTCGTTATTATCTTAAATTCGTTAATTTAAAATATATTCAATCACAACGAGATTTAGAGAGATTTATCCGTAAAGAAAAAAGACAACTCTTAAAAATCGCACAGCAATCATTGAACTCTGATGAAAGAGAAGAAGATGACGATTTGTTAGGAGAGATAAGTTTAGATTTACAGTTAATTAATAATAAGATATCTCAGCTTATATATGTAGAAAGAGCTACAAAAGAAGTCAACGATGAGTTGAAAAAACTTGCACATCATTACTCAGAATATTCTGTGCAACTAGATACTGGCGCAATTGGAATAAATGACTTTATTGATAGCCTACAACTTGGAGCAAATACAAATGGTTCTAACGTAATGCTTGGAGGGGACGGACGTAACAATCAAATTTTATTAGCATTATGGAAAGCAAAAAGTATTAAGGAACATGATATCGATAACGAAGTTATTTTCTATGTTATCGAAGAACCAGAAGCACACTTACACCCTCATCAACAAAGAAAATTATCTGATTATTTGATAGATGAACTTCCAGGTCAAACAATAATTTCATCCCATTCCCCCCAAATAGCGGCAAACTTTGAGCCAGGCTCAATAATAAGATTGCTTGACCGGGGGGGGCATACTGTAGCCGCAAGTGAAGGATGCTCGAAAGGTATTGCAGATGGCTGGGAAGATATGAGTTATCGGATGAGTATATTACCAGCAGAATCATTTTTTTCAAATGGTGTTTTCTTAATCGAAGGGCCATCCGAAATTTTATTTTACCATTCCTTAGCTAAAAGTTTAAATATTGATCTAGATTATTTAAATATTTCATTAATTTCAGTGGATGGAATATCATTTAAAATATATGCAGCAATACTAGATGCTTTAGAAATCCCATGGGTAATGCGAACTGATAACGATATATCAAAGCTAAAAGATAAAGAAAAGTGGAACTATGCAGGTATAAACCGATGTTTAGATATAGCTGGCATAGAAAAATTTGAGCATAGCGACAAAAAAATAACTTCTCTAGATACTCTTACCAACGGTGATTGGCAAGCAGTTTCTGAGGAAATAAATAAATCGGGGATATATTTATCAAAAGTTGATTTAGAAACAGATCTTGTAGAGGAATTAGGTGCTTCAATATTAGATGCATTAGATAAAAAAAATAACCAAAGCGCAATAGAATACTTACAAAAGAAAAAAGCAATAAGAATGCGTACTCTTCTAAAAAAAATAAAAAAAGACCTTCATAAACTTAATGCGGGTGATTTAGTTAAACCGTTAAAACACCTTGTAAAAATAGTTAAAGGTGAATGAAATGAATACTTTTTCGCCGACCACTCAGCAAAAATCAGCCATTGATTACCCTAAAAGCATGGTAATAACAGCATGCCCTGGAAGCGGTAAAACTACAGTTATAAAAGAAAAAATTAGAAATATTACCGGCTGTCTCCCTGAGCATAAAGGAGTCATTGCCATTACATTCACAAGGAAAGCAAGTTCAGAACTGGAGCGTAGATGTAAGGCCGAAGGGCACAATGCAAAGCATAGTTTTTTTGGCACCATTGATAGTTTTTGCTTAAAGGAAATAATCATTCCATTTCTTCCAAGAATATGGGGAGGGAAACCAACAGAATGTAAAGTACTAAAGAAACTAGAGCCTCCTTATAAATATTACTTAGAGGAAGGATTTTTCGGCACACCGTCAGTCGTTAATATCAATGAAGATTCCGGATATAAGAGACTGTACGATGAGGGAATTCTCTGGATGAGTTCATTTGCTGCCTTAGCATTAAAAATACTTAATGAATCTCCTGCAGCAAAGCGGTATATCAAAGCGAGATATAGCCATATATTTATAGATGAATATCAAGATTCATCCTTATCTCAGCATCAATTGTTTCTAAAAATAAATGAGTTAGGGTTATGCTCTATTGCTGTTGGGGATGTTTGGCAATCAATTTATGAGTTTCGAGGTGGAAATGCTGAGTTGTTACTTGACTTAGTTAGAGATAAACATGCTTTTGCACATTTTGAGATAAATTTAAATCATAGATGTCATCCGTCAATAATTAATTATGCGTCTCGATTACTCGATTCAAATTTCGCATTATTGCCATGCAAAAGTATCAACGTTTACAGAAAGAGATTGTCAGGGAATCTAAAAGACGTTTCGATGACATTATCATCATGGATTTCAGAATGGTTAAATGAAGGCCAATGGGGTGTAGAACAAGCTAACCAAATAGCTATTTTTACAAGAAAAGAACAATCATTACTATTGCTATGCTCAGGGTTGACATCAAATTTTAGAGCTTATATTGATACGCCATTAGATAAATTGGGCACAGAATGTTCAGATTTATATAAAGATCTTCTGGCGTATAGATATAAGTCTATAGGTACTGCGCAAGAGTTAATTAATAAAGTATTTGATGACTTAATCATAAATGACAACCATCATTTTTTATTAAGAAAAAAAATTAAAACTCTCAGAGGTAAACTAACTGATAAAGAATTAATTAATAAGTTTCATGAAATTGCTGAAATGCTAAATATTCAGTGTACTATTCCTAATGATAATGCAGTTTTGGAAATTGTATCAAACGATATTTTCTTAAAGCAGTTTATGCCATTAGATAAAAATGAAGTTCAAGTAATGACACTTCACAAGTCAAAAGGACTTGAGTTTAAAATAGTATTGCATTTGGATATGGATGAATGGTCTTTTCCATATAGATTAGTAAATGAAGTTGATAGAAATACAGCACTTTACCCCAGCCTTCTGCAAGAAACAAACCTTCATTATGTTGGTATTACAAGAGCTGAGGAATGCTGCGTCCTAATTAATGCAGAGCTTCGCCAAAACTCGACTGGGGCGTTTAAGAGATCTGAAGCATCTTACTTTTTCAAGTTGCCGCAACTAGAGGGCCTTTACCGTTAGGAACGGCTGGTGCATATTAAAATATGCACCACAACTATTTTTCATCAGTTTTAACAATTATCATTGGTTTATGCATTAATAAATATAATAAACCACATTATATATTTATATTTTATAGATGCGGGAAGGGTATTGAACTATCTCTATTAACAATAAGGGTGTAAAGATAATTTCCATACCACTGCATCATCTCCCGCCGACCTTCCAAATATTGAGCATGATTATACGTTCCACGGTTCGAGTTCTTATCGACATGAGCCATGTTGTATCTCAATCTAGGCCGAGTTAAATCCCTGCTCATTCAAAATGGTATTCATCGTGTGACGCAATCCATTCCCCCCTAACACACCTTACGTAGCATATGTGCTTTACTATCGCATCGAAAATCTTGAGTACAGTCATGAGATGAGCGGCGTCGAACCAAAACCTCATTGAATTCCAATGAAAACTGACATCTATGATACAAAAACACCATGAATTCATTGACATAAATTGCTACTCACTGAGATCATATCGCACACAGCTCCTGAATGAGGAATGAGCAATGGCAGTGAGTATCGCGGAATATTTAGGCCAAAGAACAGACGTGGAGCACCAGATTGTCCCCGTATCAAAAGGCACGCTGGCGCAATGCCCTTTTATGGATCGTACCTGTGACAAAGTAAGTAAAAATAATCATCCTGTTTGCTCTGTCCGTAAACCAGACGGCACAATTTGGATCGTTTGTGAGCATAGACTTTGTTCTACCCGCCAAAAAAAGACAATTATCTCGGGTGAGCGTACACAACAAGTTGACAATGTCTTAGTTGAACATCAGAGAGACATTTTACGGAAAGTAGCAAAACTGATTTATCAGGATCCTGAACTGCAAGATTCAGAGATTGGTGTAAAAAGAGAAGTCAATATTCCCTTACCAGATTCAGATAATAGCTACCATGCAGACTACGTGATGAGAAACTTTTCCGGTAGAGGAAGAGTTGACGAAGTCCTCCTCGAAATGCAGGGTGGCGGGGAAACGAGCAGCACAGGTGCCATTACTCGCCATATTGCCGCTTGGGCTGATCTCGAATTTCCAACAAATGAAATTCTAAGAAGACCAGTAGCAGCAAATACTATCGAAACCAACGCATGGAGACGACAACAAGAACAATTTCTTGTGAAAGGGAATGTTGTTGATCAAACTGGTGGGAAAATCGTTTTTGCTGTAGGTAGCTTACTCTATGACTATTTACACAGACGTTTTAGGAATGCGAATCTCAGGGATCTGAAAGCCCATAACTGGACATTATGTATTTTAGCTTTCAAGGAAGATACATCGGATGAACCACATCCAGGTCCGATTCCGTTGATCATTGATGACTCAAAAACATTATTCACCAACTATTCAACATTTGTAAGATTTCTAACAGATCAGGGCGCACCACGCCCTGAACTATTCGAAGGATCATTTTTACGTTTAGATAATAGTACTGTTACGATAATGCCTCGTTGAGCATCTGCTGATCTACAAGGACAATTCTTTTTCCTATCCATTCAACAATAGGGACCGCGACAGCGTTCCCTACTGCTCTGAATCGATTAGAGTCCAGTTCTCTGGAAATCCCTGCAGACGCTCGTACTCGGAAGGCAGCATCCGGCGCACATACAGCATCTGAACTTCCTCTTGAGTCAAGGGTGTAGGTTTCTCCGTCGTTCCTGTATCCTTTTGCTTGAGGTCCTGCGGTTGCTTTTCGTCCAATACTTGCATGCTGGATAGAATAGATATCTGCTTTTGATAGGCCTGTATCAGAGGTTCCGGAAGCATTTGCCCTCTCTCCTTGGCCCTGTTTATCAACGATTCTAGTTGCTCCGGGTTCAAAAAGGACTCGAGCGGAGCGCATGTCTCCAAGACTTGCGACAATGTACACTCTTCTTCTACGCTGGGGTGTTCCAAAGTATTTTGCATCCAATACTCTCCACGAAACGCCATACCCGAGTTCGACCAACGTATCGATGACAACTTTGAAGTCTTGTCCATTGTGGCTGTTGAGCAGTCCGGGAACATTTTCAATAACAAGCCATTCAGGTTTTCTTTCTTCGATGAGTTTTGCATATGTATAAAATAAGCCGCTTCGGGCTCCCTCTAGACCTTTCCGTTTTCCTTGGTTAGCTGACGACACATCCTGGCAAGGAAAACCACCACACCAAACACTGCTTTCTGGGATCTCATCAGCATTCAGTTGTGTAATATCAGTATGTAATGGTACATTTGGCCAATTCTTTCTAAGTACTTTCTGGCAAAACTTATTGATTTCGCATTGGAAAACAACTTCCATCCCTGCTTTCTCAAGACCAAGATCGAATCCACCAATCCCTGCGAAAAACGAGGATACCTTGTACTGCTTTAGTGGTTTCTTTTTCATATCGACTTTTTCATCACTTTTTGATCCGAAGATCCTAACGGAAACCAGTCCCGATGGCCACCTTTTTTTCTAACTAAGGCCAGTTCCTTGGTATCCAGGCATTGATTATGAAACAAACCAACTGTAATTATATACAGTGCATTTTAAATTCCAACAAAAGTGTGCTTTTTTGAGAATAGTTTTCCAATTTAACTACGCTTTCGCATAGTCAAACGGGCTAATCCCCTTCTCCCGATTCACATCTAGATAATCCGCCCACCATTGCAACATCAATCGTCTCTCATCCAAATGTTCCGCCTTATGAATATAAGCCGCCCGCACAGAGTTACGCTCCATATGGCTCATCTGCCGTTCAACTGCATCTCTCGACCACAATCCAGATTCAATCAACGAGCTACATGCCATGGTCCTGAAGCCATGACCGCAAACCTCAATCTTAGTGTCATATCCCATCACGCGCAGCGCCTTGTTCACTGTATTCTCACTCATTGGTTTACAAGGATTGTGATCTCCAACGAAAACAAAATCGCGCTCGCCACTAAGCTTGTGAACCTGTTTAAGGATTGCCAGTGCCTGACGAGAAAGTGGCACTAAATGAGGAGTACGCATTTTCGAGCCACGTTCAGAATGCTTCACTCCTTCAATAGCTTCTCGTTGAGCCGGAATTGTCCACATTGCCGTTTCAAAATCTATTTCAGACCAACGCGCAAAACGCAGTTCACTTGAACGAATAAAGATTAACAAGGTGAGTTCAACAGCCAGACGAGTTAAAGGGCGTCCCGTGTAACTATCAATTCTGTGGAGTAGTTCAGGTAAGCGTTTCAACTCAAGTGCAGGACGATGAACACGGTTACTGGAAGCAACTGCCCCAGCCATCTCCTGAGCAGGATTGTAATCGATCAAACCGCTTTGCACTGCATAACGCATAATCGCATTGGTACGCTGCTGAAGACGCGAAGCCACTTCAAAACGCCCTGTAGCCTCAACTCCTTTAATAGGAACAAGGAGATCGCGCGTGCTAAAACTATCAATACTCCGCTTCCCAATTGCTGGGAACAAATTATCTTCCAGGCTCTTTAACACCCTTCGGCTATGTTCTTCTGACCATTTTTTATTAGCGGCATGCCACTCTCTGGCAACTGACTCAAAGGTAATGGCCTCTTTCGCCAGCTCCTCCTTTACAGCACGCTTATGCTCGCGAGGATCGATACCAGCAGCAACAAGCTTTCTGGCCTCTTCTCTCTTCTGCCTCGCATCGGCTAGTGATGTTTCAGGATAAACACCAAACGCCATTAGGTGCTGCTTACCACCAAAGCGAAAGCGGAACCGCCAGTATTTTGAGCCGTTGGGGTGAATCAGCAAAAACATGCCATCCCCATCGACTAGGGTGTACTCCTTTTCCTGCGGTTTTGCAGAACGCACTTTGATATCTGTCAGAGCCATAAAAGTTCTCCTTCCATGTGCCGCTGTGAGTATACAACCATTATCGAACCAGCATATATACTCGGTTCTATACTCACAAGCGACTTGATGTGGGTTGACTCAGATTGACTTCTTTTGAAAGGAAAATCGCGGAAAGCCATGTGTGGCACGGATTTCAGGCACAAAAAAAGACGTCCGTTGACGTCTATTGATGTTCCGATGGTGCCGAAGGCCGGACTCGAACCGGCACGTATTTCTACGGTTGATTTTGAATCAACTGCGTCTACCGATTTCGCCACTCCGGCACGGAAGGGATGCGGAAAACGTTGTGGATTATACCTGTCGTGCGCCACCATGCAAGCGCCAGCGTGTATCTGGCCTGCTAAGTGTTGAAAATTTCAGCATTACCTTTCCCACCAGCAACCCTCATCACAGTTTGCCCTCTTCTTAATTCCCCCTTCTGCGAAGCGTCCCGTTTCCCCATGCTCTACACTTCCAGTTCAACACCACACTGAGGGAAACACGATGTCGATGATAAAAAGCTACGCCGCAAAAGCGGCGGGCAGCGAACTCGAACTCTATGAATATGATGCGGGCGAGCTCAAGCCGGAAGATGTCGAAGTCCAGGTCGATTACTGCGGTATCTGCCATTCCGATTTGTCGATGATCGACAACGAATGGGGATTCTCTCAGTATCCGCTGGTTGCCGGGCATGAGGTGATTGGTCGCGTGGCAGCGCTCGGCAGTGCGGCGCAGGATAAGGGTCTGAAGGTTGGTCAGCGCGTTGGGATTGGCTGGACGGCGCGCAGTTGCGGACATTGTGACGCCTGTATCAGCGGCAATCAGATCAACTGCCTGGAAGGGTCCGTTCCCACTATTCTCAATCGCGGAGGCTTTGCCGAGAAGCTGCGAGCCGACTGGCAGTGGGTGATCCCCTTGCCGGAGAGCATCGACCTGGCGGCAGCTGGCCCCTTGCTGTGTGGCGGCATCACGGTGTTCAAACCGCTGCTGATGCACCATATCACTGCCACCAGCCGCGTTGGGGTGATCGGCATCGGTGGCCTGGGACATATCGCCATTAAGCTGTTACACGCGATGGGTTGTGAAGTGACCGCATTCAGCTCCAACCCCGCGAAAGAACAGGAAGTGCTGGCGATGGGGGCGGATAAAGTGGTCAACAGCCGCGATCCGGATGCGCTAAAAGTGCTGGCGGGCCAGTTCGATCTCATCATTAACACGGTTAACGTCGATCTCGACTGGCAGCCCTATTTTGAAGCGCTGGCCTACGGCGGTAACTTCCATACCGTCGGTGCAGTGCTGAAGCCGCTGCCGGTGCTGGCATTTACCTTAATTGCCGGGGATCGCAGCATCTCCGGTTCGGCGACCGGGACGCCATCTGAGCTGCGCAAGCTGATGAAGTTTGCCGGGCGCAGCAAGGTGTCGCCTACCACCGAGCTGTACCCGATGTCGCAAATTAACGAAGCTATCCAGCACGTGCGTGATGGCAAGGCCCGCTATCGCGTGGTGCTGAAAGCAGACTTCTGATGCAGGGCTCAGTCCCGCAAGGGGCTGGGCTTATTGCCCGTGACGAAACGCGAGCACCGCCTGGCGGCACTGTTCCGTCACATGCTCGATGTCATGGTTTACATCGATGCGGGCAATATCTTTCTCATCGTCCTGTGGGCACTCCAGCGCGTCGAACTGACTTTTGAGTAATCCCACCGGCATAAAATGCCCTGCCCGACGCTGCATGCGCGCCAGAATAGTCTCGTAGTCGCCGTCCAGCCACAGAAAATGCACATTCGGGCTGCCCTGACGCAATATATCTCGGTACTGTTTTTTTAATGACGAGCAGACAATAAACCCGGTCTCGTTCTTTTTATATAAACTGTATGAGGCGTCATTTAATCGCGCTAGCCACGGCAATCGGTCTTCATCGGTTAATGGAATACCTTCAGACATTTTATCAATATTTTTAGCCGGATGGAGATCATCACCATCAATAAATTTAGCCGATAATACAGCGGCAATTTTGCTACCAATTAAAGATTTACCGCTACCCGAAACACCCATCAAAATATAACTTTCCCCGGCCATTGAAAAAACTCCTGATTCATATTCTATGGCGCGATACTACGCCTTCCACATTGCAGAATTCACCTTTTTTCGCCGCGACTGAACAGATTTACAGGGCGCATCACGTTATGCGTAACATTGTAGTGTAACAATTTCTCAGCGTGACCTGCATCACAAATAATAACAATTAAAACCGTTTAAATGCTGCCGAGGTTACTACCTGACCAGTGAGGCATTTATGCAAGTCAAAACCCAATCCTGCGTTGTCGCGGGGAAGAAAACTGTTGCCATTACCGACCAAAATATAGAATGGAATAATAAAGGAACGCTGGTAAAAATTACCCGAGGCGGTATTTGTGGTTCCGATTTACATTATTATCAGGAAGGAAAAGTCGGTAATTTTACCGTTAAAGCGCCGATGATTTTAGGCCATGAAGTTATTGGTAAAGTAGTGCACAGCGATTCAAAAGAATTACCTGAAGATCAGTCAGTGGCGATTAATCCGTCGAAGCCCTGCGGCCACTGTAAATACTGTCTTCAGCATGAAGAAAACCAGTGTACGGAAATGCGCTTTTTTGGCAGCGCCATGTATTTTCCCCACGTCGACGGCGGCTTTACTCAGTATAAAACCGTCGATACTGCGCAGTGCGTCCCCTACCCTCAAGAGGCGGATGAAAAAGTCATGGCCTTTGCCGAACCGTTGGCGGTCGCGATCCACGCCGCACATGAAGCGGGCGACCTGCAGGGCAAGCGCGTGTTTATCTCCGGCGTTGGGCCTATCGGCTGTCTGATTGTCAGCGCGGTGAAAACGCTCGGCGCGGCAGAGATTGTCTGTGCGGATATCAGCCCGCGCTCGCTCTCGCTGGCGCAACAAATGGGAGCCGACACGCTGATTAACCCGCAGCAGGACTCGCTCGACGAGTGGAAAAAAGAGAAAGGCTACTTCGACGTCAGCTTCGAGGTCTCCGGCCATCCGTCCTCAATCACCACCTGTCTGGAAGTGACCCGCGCGAAAGGCGTGATGGTGCAGGTCGGCATGGGCGGCACGGTGCCAGACTTCCCGATGATGATGCTGATCGGCAAAGAGATCGCGCTCAAAGGTTCGTTCCGCTTTACCACCGAGTTCAACACTGCGGTGTCGTGGCTGGCGAATAACGTTATCGATCCGCTGCCGTTACTCAGCGCCGAATATCCGTTTACCGAGCTTGAACAGGCGCTGAACTTCGCCGGGGACAAAACCCAGGCAGCGAAAGTCCAGCTTGTTTTCGAAGACATAAAATAAGGAATAGCATGATGAACGATCTTTTTTCACTGGACGGCAAAAACATTCTGATCACCGGTTCGGCCCAGGGTATTGGTTATTTACTGGCGACTGGTCTGGGTAAATATGGCGCGCAGATTATCGTCAATGATATTACACCGGAGCGCGCGGAAGCCGCCGTCACTAAACTGCAGCAGGAAGGGATCCGCGCCGTTGCCGCGCCGTTCAATGTTACGCATAAACAGGACATTGATGCCGCCATCGAGCATATCGAAAAAGACATTGGCCAAATTGATGTGCTGGTGAATAACGCCGGTATCCAGCGTCGCCATCCGTTTACCGAATTCCCGGAACAGGACTGGAACGATGTGATTGCCGTTAACCAGACGGCGGTATTCCTGGTCTCGCAGGCGGTAACGCGTCGCATGGTGGAACGTCAGGCCGGGAAGGTCATCAACATCTGCTCCATGCAGAGCGAGCTGGGCCGCGACACCATCACGCCGTACGCCGCCTCTAAAGGCGCGGTAAAAATGCTCACCCGCGGAATGTGCGTTGAGCTGGCGCGCCACAATATCCAGGTCAACGGTATCGCCCCGGGCTACTTTAAAACCGAAATGACCAAAGCGCTGGTCGAGGATGAAGCCTTCACTTCCTGGCTGTGCAAACGTACGCCAGCCGCACGCTGGGGCGATCCGCAGGAGCTGATCGGCGCGGCGGTATTCCTCTCTTCTAAAGCATCCGATTTTGTTAACGGGCACCTGTTGTTTGTCGATGGCGGCATGCTCGTCGCCGTCTGATACAACGCAACATCACGCAGCGCCCAGGCGCTGCATTTTTGGCACACCACTCTAAATAATTTAAAGAGAAACGATTATGCCATTAATAATAATTGCGGCAGGCGTCGCGCTGCTCCTGGTCCTGATGATTGGCTTTAAAGTTAACGGCTTTATTGCTCTGGTCCTGGTGGCGGCGGTCGTTGGTTTTGCCGAAGGGATGGATGCCCAGGCCGTTCTGCACTCAATACAAAATGGGATCGGCGGCACGCTCGGCGGGCTGGCGATGATCCTCGGCTTCGGCGCAATGCTCGGTAAGCTGATTTCCGATACCGGTGCGGCTCAGCGCATCGCCACCACGCTGATTGGCACGTTTGGTAAGAAACGCGTGCAGTGGGCGTTGGTGATCACCGGTCTGGTCGTCGGTCTGGCGATGTTCTTCGAAGTCGGCTTTGTTCTGCTGCTGCCGCTGGTATTTACGGTGGTGGCCTCGTCCGGCCTGCCGCTGCTGTATGTCGGCGTACCGATGGTCGCCGCGCTGTCCGTGACCCACTGTTTTCTGCCGCCGCATCCGGGACCCACCGCGATTGCCACCATTTTCGAGGCCAATCTCGGTACCACTCTGCTGTACGGATTTATTATTACTATCCCGACGGTGATTGTCGCCGGGCCGCTGTTTTCTAAGCTGCTGACCCGCTTTGAGAAAGCACCGCCGGAAGGGTTGTTCAACCCGCATCTGTTCACCGAAGAAGAGATGCCGTCGTTCTGGAACAGTATCTTTGCGGCGGTAATCCCGGTCATACTGATGGCGGTCGCCGCGGTGTGCGAAATTACACTGCCAAAGACCAACAGCGTGCGGGTGTTCTTTGAGTTTATCGGTAACCCTGCGGTCGCGTTATTTATTGCTATCGTGCTCGCCATTTTTACCCTTGGTCGACGTAACGGACGTACGACCGAGCAAATTATGGATATCATTGGTGACTCTATCGGCGCGATCGCGATGATTGTGTTTATCATCGCCGGGGGCGGTGCATTTAAGCAGGTTCTGGTCGACAGCGGCGTGGGACAATATATCTCACACCTGATGACCGGCACGTCGCTTTCTCCGTTGCTGATGTGCTGGACGGTTGCCGCTTTGCTGCGCATCGCGCTCGGTTCAGCCACCGTGGCGGCTATCACTACCGCAGGTGTGGTACTGCCGATTATCAACGTCACTCATGCCGACCCGGCGCTGATGGTGCTGGCTACCGGCGCGGGCAGTGTGATTGCCTCCCATGTTAACGATCCGGGATTCTGGCTGTTTAAAGGCTACTTTAATCTCAGCGTGGGGGAAACGTTGCGCACATGGACGGTAATGGAGACGCTGATTTCCATTATGGGTCTGCTGGGTGTTCTGGCGCTGAACGCCATCCTGCATTAAGACGGTCATCACCGGGGAGCACAGGTCAGCGCTCCCCGGCACTGGAGAGAAAATGAGGAACCACAGAATTTCTTTGCAAGATATCGCCACGCTGGCGGGCGTGACCAAAATGACGGTGAGCCGCTACATTCGCTCGCCGAAAAAGGTCGCAAAGGAAACCGGTGAACGCATTGCGCAGATTATGGAGGAGATTAATTACATCCCCAACCGCGCGCCCGCGATGCTGCTGAACGCGCAAAGCTATACGCTCGGCGTGCTGATCCCCTCGTTTCAAAATCAGCTGTTCGCTGACATTCTGGCCGGTATTGAGTCAGTCACTTCAGACCATAACTATCAGACGCTGATCGCCAACTACAATTATGACCGGGAATCCGAGGAAGAGTCGGTGATCAACCTGCTGTCGTACAATATCGACGGCATTATCCTGTCCGAGAAATATCACACTCTGCGCACGGTTAAATTCCTGCGCTCTGCCAACATTCCGGTGGTCGAGCTAATGGACATTCAGGGCGATCGTCTGGACATGGAAGTAGGTTTCGATAACCGTCAGGCCGCGTTTGATATGGTCAGCACCATGCTGGATAAACGCCAGCGGCGCAAAATCCTCTACCTTGGTTCGAAAGACGACGTCCGCGATGAACAGCGCTATCGCGGCTACTGCGATGCCATGACGCGTCGGGGTCTGATGCCGCTGCGCGTCAATCCGCGCTCTATTTCGTCCATTCATCTCGGCACCCAGATGATGCGGGACGCGCTCACCGCGCATCCGGATGTAGACGGCGTCTTTTGCACCAACGACGATATTGCGATGGGCGCGCTATTGCTGTGCCGCGAGCGTGAGCTGGCCGTTCCGGAGCAGATCTCGATTGCTGGTTTTCACGGACTGGAAATGGGCAGGCAGATGATCCCCAGCCTTGCCAGCGTGATCACCCCACGTTTTGACATTGGCCGCATGGCGGCGCAGATGTTGCTGAGCAAAATCAAGAACAACGACCATAACCACAACACCGTGGATCTGGGGTATCAGATTTATCACGGCAATACGCTTTAAGTCATTTTCTCTCGCCATCGCATACTCTCTTTGATGGACATTGCCTATACTCCAGGCAGGATAAATGGAGGAAATCTCAATGAGCGCACCCCTGCTAATTGCCCGCACGCCGGACACAGAACTGTTTTTGCTGCCAGGCATGGCCAACCGTCACGGGCTGATTACCGGCGCGACCGGGACCGGCAAAACCGTCACCCTACAAAAACTGGCCGAATCGCTCTCCGGGATTGGCGTACCGGTATTTATGGCTGATGTGAAAGGCGACTTAACCGGCGTGGCCGAGGAAGGACAAACCTCTGAAAAGCTGCTCGCCCGCCTGAAAAACATCGGTATTACCGACTGGCAACCGCATGCTAATCCGGTCACGGTGTGGGATATCTTCGGTGAGAAAGGCCACCCGGTGCGAGCCACGGTATCTGACCTCGGGCCGTTGCTGCTGGCCCGTCTGCTGAACCTCAACGACGTGCAGTCTGGCGTGCTGGATATTATCTTCCGCATTGCCGACGACCAGGGCCTGCTGCTTCTCGATTTCAAAGACCTGCGGGCCATCACTCAGTACATCGGCGATAACGCCAAATCCTTCCAGAATCAGTACGGCAATATCAGCAGCGCTTCGGTCGGGGCTATCCAGCGCGGACTGCTGTCGCTGGAGCAGCAGGGTGCGGCGCACTTCTTTGGCGAACCGATGCTGGATATCAAAGACTGGATGCGTACCGACGCCAACGGCAAAGGGATGATCAACATCCTCAGCGCCGAGAAGCTCTATCAGATGCCCAAACTGTACGCCGCCAGCCTGCTGTGGATGCTCTCCGAACTGTACGAACAGCTGCCGGAAGCAGGCGATCTGGAGAAGCCCAAACTGGTGTTCTTCTTTGATGAAGCGCATCTGCTGTTCAACGACGCTCCGCAGGTGCTGCTGGATAAAATCGAACAAGTCATACGCCTGATCCGCTCGAAAGGGGTCGGCGTGTGGTTCGTCTCACAAAACCCGGCCGATATTCCGGACAACGTGCTCGGCCAGTTGGGTAACCGCGTGCAGCACGCCCTGCGCGCGTTCACGCCAAAAGATCAGAAAGCGGTGAAAAGCGCGGCGCAAACCATGCGCGCCAACCCGGCGTTTGATACCGAGAAAGCCATTCAGGAGTTGGGCACCGGCGAGGCACTGGTGTCGTTTCTGGACGCCAAAGGCAGCCCGTCGATGGTGGAGCGGGCGATGGTAATTGCCCCGTGTTCCCGCATGGGACCGGTGACCGACGACGAGCGCAACGGGCTGATCAATCACTCCTCGCTGTACGGCAAATATGAGGAAGAGATCGACCGCGAATCCGCCTATGAGCGTTTACAGCAAGGCGTGCAAGCCAGCCCCGAGCAGCAAAATACGCCTCCCGCCAACGGTAAAGCGGTCGAGGTTGACGACGGTATTCTCGCTGGGTTGAAGGATATTTTGTTTGGCAGTACCGGACCGCGCGGCGGCAAGCGCGATGGCGTGGTACAGAGCGTGGCGAAAAGCGCGGCGCGACAGGTCACTAATCAGATAATCCGTGGCATGTTGGGCAGTTTGATGGGTGGGAGAAAACGCTAACAGGAAGCTCCCCTCCCGCACAGCGGGAGGGGTAGATATTACGATTTACGCAGCATCAGCCACAGGCTTATCAGGAAGAAGCTGGCGCTTGGCAGCAGCGCGCCAATAATCGGCGGAATGCCGTACACCAGCGTCAGCGGGCCAAAGATTTGGTCCAGCACATAAAATACAAAACCGAAGCTAATCCCCGTCACTACACGCACACCCATCGGGACGCTACGCAGTGGGCCGAAGATAAACGACAGCGCCATCAGCATCATGACCGCCACCGACAGCGGCTGGAACACTTTGCTCCACATATTGAGCTGGTAGCGTCCGGCATCCTGGCCGCTCGACTTCAGGTACTTCACGTAATTATGCAGACCACTAATCGACAACGCGTCAGGATCCAACGCCACGACGCCGAGCTTGTCAGGCGTCAGGTTGGTTTTCCAGGTGCCGCTCACCGTCTGCGAACCGGTGATTTGTTTCGGGTCGGTCAGGTTGGACTCATCCACCTGCGACAAACGCCAGACCTTTTGCTCCGGGTCAAACGTCGCGCTGGCAGCATAGCGAACAGACTGCAAACGACGTTTGTCGTTAAAGGCGTAGATGCTGATTCCACCTAGCTCAGCGTCACCTTTCACCCGCTCGATGTAAACAAAGTTGTCCCCGTCTTTCGCCCACAACCCCTGCTGGGTAGAGAGCAGCGAGCCGCCGTACATCTGCTGGGCACGGTAGTTACGCGCCATCTGTTCACCCTGCGGCGCAACCCATTCGCCGATGGCCATCGTCAGCAGCACCAGCGGAATCGCGGTTTTCATCACCGATAACGCCACTTGCATACGGGTAAAGCCGGAAGCCTGCATCACCACCAGTTCACTGCGCTGGGCCAACATGCCCAGCCCCAACAAAGCCCCCAGCAGCGCCGCCATCGGGAAGAAGATCTGGATATCTTTCGGCGCGCTGAGCAGGGTATACAGCCCGGCACCCATCGCATCGTAGCTCCCCTGCCCGGCTTTTTTCAGCTGGTCGACAAACTTGATGATCCCGGAGAGCGATACCAGCATGAACAATGTCATCATGATGGTGGTGAAAATGGTTTTACCGATATAGCGGTCAAGTACACCAAAGGGCTGCATTATACCGCTCCTTTACGCATAAAACGGGCACGTAAGCGGCGCATCGGCACCGTATCCCAGAGGTTGAGCACAATCGCCAGTGCCAGATAAGCCAGGTTAACCACCCACATCCAGAACACAGGATCCAGCTTACCTTTGCCACCGTTCGACTTCAGCGACGTCTGCACCAGGAAGAACAGCAAATAGAGCAGCATGGCTGGCAGCATGGACAGTACACGCCCCTGACGCGGGTTTACCACACTCAGCGGAACGACCATCAGTGCCATCATAAATACGGTGAATACTAACGTGATACGCCAGGTCAGCTCCGCGCGGGCGCGATCGGTGTCGGTCGCCAACAGCGTACGCATGGTCATCTGTTCGGTATCGTTTGGATCCAGCGCCACGGCCTGATGACCGATAATCGCCTGATAATCCTGGAAGTCGGTAATGCGGAAATCGCGCAGCAGCGCGGTCCCTTCAAAGCGCGTCCCCTGGTTTAGGGTTACGACCTGGGAGCCATCGCGCATCTGCGTAAGATGTCCGGAATCAGCCACCACCACCGAAGGACGGGCGTTACCTTTCGGGCGGATTTGCGCGAGGAACACATCTTTGAAGTTACTGCCGTCGACGCTTTCGATAAACAGTACCGAACCGCCGTTAGTCGCCTGCTGGAATTGCCCCTGAGCGAGCGCCGCCATACCGGGGTTGGCTTTCGCCTCCGCCAGTACTTCATCCTGATGCCGGGAGGACCACGGTCCGGCCCACATCACGTTGACCGCCGCAATAATACTGGTAAACAACGCCAGTACCATCGCTGCTTTAATAAGCACAGTCTTGCTCAGCCCACAGGCATGCATGACCGTAATTTCACTTTCGGTATACAGTTTGCCCAGCGTCATCAGCAGCCCGAGGAACAGGCTTAAGGGCAAGATAAGTTGCGCCATTTCTGGCACGCCCAGCCCCAGCAGCGAGAGCACCAGATTCGCCGGGATGTCGCCGTCAACAGCCGCACCAAGGATCCTGACTAACTTTTGACAAAAGAAGATCAAAAGCAGGATGAATAGGATCGCAAGTTGGCTTTTGAGCGTTTCCCGAACCAGATATCTTATGATTATCACTTTAAATACGCCCGTAAAAACCCGTCTTTTGCCGGAATTTAGCTTGTTTCATGGCTTAAACGTCATTTATTCTCTTGAGTCGTCGAAATCGTCGCTAAGATCATTATACTCAACGGATCCACCTCTCAGAAATTGTTCTGACGTGCCAATGCCGTAATAACGTTAAGATTAACACGAAGTCACCGCAACAGCGGGTATGAGTTACGAAAGCTTGCAATTCTATCCGTAGCCACCGCTGTTGTCTTTAAGATTCAGGAGCGTAGTGCATGGAGTTCAGTGTAAAAAGCGGTAGCCCGGAGAAACAGCGGAGTGCGTGCATCGTCGTGGGTGTCTTTGAACCACGCCGCCTCTCTCCGATTGCAGAGCAGCTCGACAAGATCAGCGACGGGTACATCAGCGCACTGCTGCGTCGTGGCGAACTGGAAGGCAAACCGGGTCAAACCCTGTTGCTGCACCATGTTCCTAACGTTCTGTCTGAGCGAATTCTCCTTATTGGTTGTGGCAAAGAGCGTGAACTTGATGAGCGCCAGTACAAGCAGGTCATTCAGAAAACCATCAATACGCTGAATGATACTGGCTCAATGGAAGCCGTCTGCTTCCTGACTGAGCTGCACGTCAAAGGGCGCAATAACTACTGGAAAGTACGTCAGGCCGTTGAGACGGCCCAGGAAACGCTGTACAGCTTTGACCAGTTGAAGACCAACAAAAGCGAGCCGCGTCGTCCGCTGCGTAAAATGGTCTTCAACGTACCGACCCGCCGTGAGCTGACCAGCGGTGAGCGAGCTATCCAGCACGGTCTGGCGATCGCCGCGGGTATTAAAGCGGCGAAAGATCTCGGCAACATGCCGCCAAATATTTGTAACGCTGCCTATCTGGCTTCTCAGGCGCGTCAGCTGGCAGACAGTTACAGCAAAAATGTGGTGACCCGTGTGATCGGCGAGCAGCAGATGAAAGAGCTGGGTATGCACTCTTATCTGGCCGTCGGTCACGGCTCGCAGAACGAGTCGCTGATGTCGGTCATCGAGTACAAAGGCAACCCGTCCGAAGACGCGCGTCCGATTGTGCTGGTCGGGAAAGGGTTAACCTTCGACTCCGGCGGTATCTCCATCAAACCTGCTGAAGGCATGGATGAGATGAAGTACGACATGTGCGGCGCGGCGGCAGTGTACGGCGTAATGCGTATGGTGGCCGAGCTTCAACTGCCCATCAACGTCGTCGGCGTACTGGCGGGCTGCGAAAATATGCCGGGTGGCCGCGCGTATCGCCCAGGCGATGTGTTGACCACCATGTCCGGGCAGACCGTTGAAGTGCTCAATACCGATGCCGAAGGCCGTCTGGTGCTGTGCGACGTGCTAACCTACGTCGAGCGCTTTGAGCCGGAAGCGGTGATTGACGTCGCAACCCTGACCGGCGCGTGCGTGATTGCGCTGGGCCATCACATTACCGGCCTGATGTCGAACCACAACCCGCTGGCGCATGAGCTGATCGGCGCGTCCGAGCAGGCTGGCGATCGCGCATGGCGTCTGCCGCTGGGTGATGAGTTCCAGGAACAGCTGGAGTCCAACTTTGCGGATATGGCGAACATTGGCGGACGTCCTGGCGGAGCCATTACCGCAGGCTGCTTCCTGTCGCGCTTTACCCGTAAGTACAACTGGGCGCACCTGGACATCGCCGGCACCGCATGGCGTTCCGGGAAAGCCAAAGGCGCTACTGGTCGTCCGGTGGCGCTGCTGTCGCAGTTCCTGCTCAATCGCGCCGGGTTTAACGGCGAAGAGTAATGTGTAAATGCTGGATGGCGCTACGTTTATCCGGCCTACAAAGCAACACGCTGTAGGCCTGATAAGACGCGCAAGCGTCGCCATCAGGCGATAAGGCCGGGTCACCCGGCCTTGTATTTAAATTCACCACAAGAAGCCCCATATATGAAGAATGCGACGTTCTATCTTCTGGATAATGACACTACCGTTGATGGCTTAAGCGCCGTTGAACAACTGGTGTGTGAAATTGCCGCAGAACGTTGGCGGGCTGGCAAGCGCGTGCTGATCGCCTGCGAAAACGAAAAGCAGGCTCTTCGACTGGATGAAGCTCTGTGGGCAAGACCGGCAGAAAGCTTTGTTCCGCATAATCTGGCGGGTGAAGGCCCCAGAGGCGGCGCCCCGGTAGAGATTGCCTGGCCAGAAAAACGCAACAGCAGCCCACGTGACCTGCTCATCAGTTTGCGCGTTGGCTTTGCAGATTTTGCCACCGCTTTCACAGAAGTGATAGACTTCGTCCCTTACGAAGATTCTTTGAAACAATCGGCACGTGATCGCTACAAAGCTTACCGCGTGGCTGGTTTTAACCTGAATACGGCAACCTGGAAATAATGGAAAAGACATACAACCCACAAGATATCGAACAGCCGCTTTACGAGCACTGGGAAAAGCAGGGCTATTTCAAACCTAACGGCGATGAAAGCAAAGAGTCCTTCTGCATCATGATCCCGCCGCCGAACGTCACCGGCAGTTTGCATATGGGTCATGCTTTCCAGCAAACCATCATGGATACCATGATTCGCTACCAGCGCATGCAGGGTAAAAACACTCTGTGGCAGGCCGGTACCGACCACGCGGGTATCGCCACCCAAATGGTGGTTGAGCGTAAGATTGCCGCTGAAGAAGGTAAAACCCGTCACGACTACGGTCGCGATGCCTTTATCGACAAAATCTGGCAGTGGAAAGCGGAATCCGGCGGCACCATTACCCGTCAGATGCGCCGTCTCGGCAACTCCGTTGACTGGGAGCGCGAGCGCTTCACCATGGACGAAGGTCTTTCCAATGCCGTGAAAGAAGTCTTTGTTCGCCTGTACAAAGAAGACCTGATTTACCGTGGCAAGCGCCTGGTTAACTGGGATCCGAAACTGCGCACTGCTATCTCTGATCTGGAAGTGGAAAACCGCGAGTCTAAAGGCTCGATGTGGCACATCCGTTATCCACTGGCCGACGGCGCGAAAACCGCAGACGGTAAAGATTACCTGGTCGTGGCGACTACCCGTCCGGAAACCATTCTGGGCGATACCGGCGTGGCCGTGAACCCGGAAGATCCGCGTTATAAAGATCTGATCGGCAAATTCCTGATCCTGCCGCTGGTTAACCGCCGCATTCCGATCGTCGGTGACGAACACGCCGACATGGAAAAAGGCACCGGCTGCGTGAAGATCACCCCGGCACACGATTTCAACGACTACGAAGTCGGGAAACGTCACGGCCTGCCGATGATCAACATTCTGACCTTTGACGGCGACATCCGCGAAACGGCGGAAGTGTACGATACCAAAGGCGAAGAGTCTGACGTTTACTCCAGTGAAATCCCGGCTGAATTCCAGAAGCTGGAACGCTTTGCTGCACGTAAAGCGATCGTTGCAACCATCGACGCGCTGGGCCTGCTGGAAGAGATCAAACCTCACGATCTGACCGTACCTTACGGCGACCGTGGCGGCGTGGTTATCGAACCGATGCTGACCGACCAGTGGTACGTCCGTGCCGATGTGCTGGCGAAACCGGCGGTAGAAGCGGTAGAGAACGGCGACATTCAGTTCGTACCGAAGCAGTACGAAAACATGTACTTCTCCTGGATGCGCGATATTCAGGACTGGTGTATCTCCCGTCAGCTGTGGTGGGGTCACCGTATCCCGGCATGGTACGACGAAGCGGGTAACGTCTACGTTGGCCGTACCGAAGACGAAGTGCGTCAGGAAAACAACCTCGGCGCCGACGTTGCGCTGCGTCAGGACGAAGACGTTCTCGACACCTGGTTCTCCTCCGCACTGTGGACCTTCTCTACCCTGGGCTGGCCGGAAAATACCGACGCGCTGCGTCAGTTCCACCCAACCAGCGTGATGGTTTCCGGCTTCGACATCATCTTCTTCTGGATTGCCCGCATGATCATGATGACCATGCATTTCATCAAAGATGAAAACGGCAAGCCGCAGGTTCCGTTCCATACCGTCTACATGACCGGTCTGATCCGTGACGACGAAGGCCAGAAGATGTCCAAATCCAAGGGCAACGTAATTGACCCGCTGGATATGGTCGACGGTATCTCCCTGCCGGAGCTGCTGGAAAAACGTACCGGCAACATGATGCAGCCGCAGCTGGCTGAGAAGATTGCCAAACGTACCGAGAAGCAGTTCCCGAACGGCATCGAGCCGCACGGCACCGACGCCCTGCGCTTTACCCTGGCCGCACTCGCCTCCACCGGTCGCGATATCAACTGGGATATGAAGCGTCTGGAAGGTTACCGTAACTTCTGTAACAAGCTGTGGAACGCCAGCCGCTTCGTGCTGATGAACACTGAAGATCAGGATTGCGGCTTTAACGGCGGCGAAATGACCCTGTCGCTGGCGGACCGCTGGATCCTGGCTGAATTCAACCAGACCGTTAAAGCGTACCGCGAAGCGCTGGATAACTTCCGCTTCGATATCGCCGCGGGCATCCTGTACGAATTCACCTGGAACCAGTTCTGCGACTGGTATCTGGAGCTGACCAAGCCGGTAATGACCGGAGGAACTGATGCTGAACTGCGCGGCACCCGTAATACGCTGGTCACCGTGCTGGAAGGTCTGCTGCGCCTGGCGCACCCGATTATTCCGTTCATCACCGAGACCATCTGGCAGCGCGTGAAAGTAATTTGTGACAACACCGCAGATACCATCATGCTGCAGCCGTTCCCGGAATATAACGCCGCACAGGTTGATGAAGCGGCGCTGGCCGATACCGAATGGCTGAAGCAGGCGATCGTTGCCGTACGTAACATCCGCGCGGAAATGAACATTGCCCCGGGTAAACCGCTGGAGCTGTTGCTGCGTGGTTGCAGCGCGGATGCGATGCGTCGTGTGAACGACAACAAGAGCTTCCTGCTGAACCTGGCGCGTCTGGAAAGCATCACCGTGCTACCTGCCGATGACAAAGGTCCGGTCTCCGTGACCAAAATCATCGACGGTGCCGAGCTGCTGATCCCGATGGCGGGTCTCATCAACAAAGATGATGAACTGGCGCGTCTGGCAAAAGAAGTGGCGAAAATTGAAGGTGAGATTGCCCGTATCGAAGGCAAACTGTCCAACGAAGGTTTCGTTGCTCGCGCTCCGGAAGCGGTGATCGCCAAAGAACGTGAGAAGCTGGACGGTTACGCAGAAGCCAAAGCGAAGCTAATTGAGCAGCAGGCGGTTATCGCCGCGCTGTAAAATTGTTTGCAGGATAAGCGTAGCGTATCCGGCACCGCAGACGATAAAAGCCTCTGACGCACCCGCTCAGAGGCTTTTTCTTGAATTATCCTCGCTTGCACTTCCCCTCACCGCAGTGTTATTAACTGCATATGTCTCACTTTTATGTCATGAGTTCGCTATGAGTGTTATCACACCTGTCTCAACGACGCTGCGCCGCATTACCGCCGACGACAACGCCGCTATTGCCCACGTTATCCGTCAGGTTTCCGCCGAATACGGCCTGACCGCCGATAAAGGCTATACCGTTGCCGATCCCAATCTGGACGAGCTGTTTCAGGTTTACAGCCAGCCGGGCGCAGCCTACTGGGTGGTTGAGCAAAATGGTGAAGTCGTGGGCGGCGGCGGCGTTGCGCCATTAGGGTGTAGCGAACCGGACATTTGCGAACTGCAAAAGATGTACTTCCTCCCAAGCGCACGCGGTCAGGGGCTGGCGAAAAAGCTGGCGCTGATGGCGCTTGACCATGCCCGCGAGCAGGGTTTTAAGCAGTGTTATCTTGAAACGACGGCATTTCTGACCGAGGCTATCCGCCTGTATGAACATTTAGGGTTTAAGCATATCAGTGAAGCGCTCGGCTGTACCGGACATGTAGATTGTGAAGTGCGGATGTTAAAGCCCCTCTGACCTCACGCCGAGGGGCTCTGGTTACGTTACTGCATTTCGGCTGAGAGCATCAGCCGAATAACGCCGGCCGCGCGCGCGGTTGGCAGCTTCAGCACCTGTGACCATAAATCTTGCACCATTTCACAGACGACTTTCTCTTTGCCCACGCCTTTACTCGGATCGGCCATGATTTGGATATCCGGTCCAAAGCGCTGTACCAGCCCCGGGCTGATGGATTGCAGATCCTGAAGCGCCAGCTGTTTTTCTTCTGCCGTGACCGTATGTTTTTTTGGGCCATGTGAGGCATACATCATGCTCATATCACTCGCCATACGACGATCCATGATCTCACGCGGAATAATACGCACTGGGTTAATCCCACCTTTCACCGCCGGGAACAAAAAGCGAAAACATTCGTCATTGCCCACTTTTGCCACCGCGGAAATCTGCTCGAGATTAATCTTCATATACTCGATCACATTGGCATCAGGCGCCTGCTGCAAACGCGCCATCTGTACCTGCAGGATCTGCGGCTGAATAGCGTCGATAATCTGTTGCTCGCTTTTCCCCGCCTCTTTCAGCTGCGTTGCCTGGGTGAGGATGTTCTGCCACAGCGCAGGCTCCTGCTCCTTAAGCACCTGATAAACGGGCATGGACAGCATCGCGTTTTCAAATTTCTGCGCATCCGTCAGCCCATAATTCGGGCTTTCCCGCGGGATCAGGTAGTGCACATCAAACAGATTCCACGCGACAATTGCCACCACAAAAACCACCGCGCCGGAGAGCTTGCCCAGCCAGCCTTTTTTGCGAAACATGCCGACGACGATAGCAATCACCGCCCCGATATACCCCGCCAACAATACGTGTGTCCAGTTCATTAACCATCCTTATGCCAAATCGTCTCTGTTCTGGGGATATATTTCCCCTTCGCGCGTTTTGATTATTACGGCAGCAGTGAGCGATTGCCAGCCACCAGATTTTGTTAACAGCAACAGGAAGGGTTAAATCGCGCGGCAATGTCTGCCGCGCGTCAGAGAAGGAGGCTAAGCGGGCACCCCGCTGTGAAAACGGAATTCATCGTCGGGAGAGGTAATCAACGCGGCTTCTACTTCGCCAAAGAACCGCACCCGGCTACTGATATCGTCAGCAGAAACCTGCTGCGCCAGCGCCAGATAATCCTGATAGTGCCGCGCTTCAGAACGCAGCAGTGACAGATAAAATGACTGTAAATCGTCATCCAGATACGGCGCCAGCGCGGCGAACCGTTCACAAGAACGTGCTTCAATGTAAGCCCCGCAAATCAGCTTATCGATTAGCGTTAATGGCTCGTGGGTTCGCACCTCTTTGAGCATGCCTTTGGCATAACGGCTGGCGGTGATTTTGACGTAGGGAATATTGCGGCTCATCATCATCTCACGCACCTGCCAGAAGTGGTGAAGTTCTTCTTTGATCAGCAAAACCATGCTGTCGATAAGCTTGCGTCCCCACGGGTCGTCAGTTTGCGGCATCACACTTTTGCTAATCTGTTTATTCAGTGCGATAAAATCCGGTTCATCCCCATCCCTGAAAGCATACGCCTCATAGGGTTTCAGCCAGTCCAGCAGCGCCTGCGATCCCTGTTTATCTGCGACATACTTACGCACCAGCAGCATAGCCGTTTGCGCCGCTTTCAGCTCGCAGACGAGGTGATCGGTCAGTAACAGAGGGAGATTCGCCGGGTCTCGCGCTTTATCAAGCCAGGCCTGCGGCGTTTTACAGTGCAGGAAGTTGTGGATCGGGGAGAGTATTTGCAGGTAATCCATACGTTGTCCTTGGCCTACGGCAGCATACGCCACCGTAGGTCAGCAGATGACTTAGTGACGCACGCCGTCATCATCTTCGTCGACGAGGTCTTCATCGTCGCCGTCTTCACCTTCTTCGCCGTTTGGGTCTTCGAAATAGGTGCCCCAACCGTCGTATTCCACATCATATTTTTCAGCCAGGTTCATCAGTTGCTCAACCTGAGCGTCGATCAACTCGGCATTCAGAGCACATTCGCTCAGGATGTCACAGCAAATAACCGTGTCACCTTCTTCCACTTCCAGCTCTTCCGGCTCGGTCACTTCATAGCCCAGCTTGAAAGCTTCTACTGCCGCTTTTTCCAGGGTTTCAAAGTCATCCGCAGAAAGGTGATGCTCGATGGTGTACAGCGCGTCTGGATCGCTGCCATCTTCGAGTAACTCTTCAATAATCAAGCGCGTTTCTTCACGCTGTTCTTCCAGTAGTTCCGGGTTTGCCATGGCTCGTTCCTCATAATGTCCTGCCGATACTCTTATTGTCACATACCGCTGTCATTGCCTCCACCTTTCCAGGAAAGATTTGTTAAACAAGGTTGCAAATGAATAAACATCCATATAAATTGAATTTTAATTCAATAAATGGCCTAAGCCATGTGAGGGAACTATGTCTACCTTTTATCAGAAACATTTTTTGAAACTGCTTGATTTCACCTCTGCTGAACTGACGTCACTGCTCCAGCTCGCCGCGCAGCTCAAGGCGGATAAAAAAAACGGCACAGAGGTCGCTAAACTCACCGGTAAAAACATCGCGCTCATCTTCGAAAAAGACTCAACCCGTACCCGTTGCTCTTTCGAAGTTGCCGCATACGATCAGGGCGCGCGCGTAACGTATCTCGGGCCAAGCGGCAGCCAGATTGGTCATAAAGAGTCGATCAAAGACACCGCCCGCGTGCTCGGTCGTATGTACGACGGTATTCAGTATCGGGGCCATGGCCAGGAAATTGTCGAGACGCTTGCGGAATACGCCGGAGTTCCGGTATGGAACGGATTAACTAACGAATTTCACCCTACCCAGTTGCTGGCAGATTTGCTCACGATGCAGGAACACCTGCCAGGTAAAGCGCTCAATGAAATGACGCTGGTTTATGCAGGCGATGCACGTAACAATATGGGTAACTCCATGCTGGAAGCCGCCGCGTTAACCGGGCTGGATCTGCGCCTGGTCGCGCCGCGAGCCTGCTGGCCGGAAGAAAGCCTGGTTGCGGAGTGCAAAGCGCTGGCACAGAAAAACGGCGGCAATATTACGCTGACCGAAGATATCGCCGCGGGCGTGAAAGGTGCGGACTTTATCTATACCGACGTCTGGGTATCAATGGGCGAAGCGAAAGAGAAATGGGCCGAACGTATTGCGCTGCTGCGTAAGTATCAGGTTAATAGCGCAATGATGGCGTTGACTGGTAATCCGCAGGTGAAATTCCTGCACTGCCTGCCGGCGTTCCATGACGATCAAACCACACTTGGCAAACACATGGCGCAAGAGTACGGACTGCACGGCGGTATAGAAGTGACCGACGAGGTCTTTGAATCACCCGCCAGCATCGTATTTGATCAGGCAGAAAACCGGATGCACACCATCAAAGCGGTGATGGTTGCAACGCTCGCAAAATAATGATGTTTGTAGGCCGGGTAAGGCTCCGCCACACCCGGCAATCTGCGCCGTTGTGCCTGATAGCGCTACGCTCATCAGGCCTAGCGTCCGTCACTTAACCAACAGCTTAACTACGGCTTTACGTACCAGCGCGGGAGCGCCGACCGCGCATAGCGGTTTATGCACTTCACCCGGATAAAACACCACGAAGTCACCCTCATTCAACACCACCGTTTTCTCCTGTACGCCTTCCGCCACGAAGGCGATGTCTTTATCCGTCAGCCAGTCAGTTTCCGGCGCGCCCGCAGGCTGCGTGCTGAAAGTCATACCTTCCTGACCTTTGAGCAGGATCTGAATATCCAGATACCGGGCGTGATACTCGGCGCGGCGCTGTGCGAACGGCTCCGTCATATCTTCAGCAATCAGATAAAACAAACGATCGCCGTCGATATCATGCTTGCCCTTTTCCGTCGCATCCGTCACATGCGCTTTAATATGCTCAATCGCCTGGCGCAACTCTTCCGGCAGCCAGGCATCCAGGTTGTAAATATTGCCGACAATCATCTCAAACCCCTTAATTAAAACAACGTTTCATTTTACTTGTTATACGAAAAAACGACCTGCCATACCACTGCTAATTACCGATAATTTGCGTCAACGCATGTTTATCGCTGATGGTGTTAAAATATCGTTAACTTACCACAACTGCTTATGCATAAACACTGCATAACTTCCACCTCGTCTTTTTCGAAGAGTTTGCTAACACATTGTTATAAAATGTTTTTTTATAAAAACCAGTCTTCCATCACAGTTCACTCCCTTCCCTTTATCTTTGTGCAGTGACATATTTATTTGGTAATCAACACCAGCGTGCAAATAATAAAATCACAGGTTCGCATAAATATGTATACCATAATAAAAAATACACTAAAATCAGCACCTTATTGAATTGCTTTATTTTTAAATAAGTACAAAAAATTAACATGAATAAATAACAAGACATATTCATGCGTAGTAATTCAGTTACTCTTATTTTTATTTTTTAAATTCTCAGAGCCATCTCATAAATTAAACAACAAAAGCCAACCAACAACCTGACTGTGAAATAAATCACGTTTCTCTACCAAATAAGATCTAAATATAGACTCCGAAATCAGCTAAAAAATCATGACTGCAATAAATATTATTTGCAGGCACCTCCTCTTTATTTTTTAAAATCGTATTAAAGGAATAATGATGGAAAAGCATTATGTCGGGTCTGAAATCGGTCAATTACGTAGCGTAATGCTACATCGCCCTAATCTCAGTTTAAAAAGGCTGACGCCATCAAATTGCCAGGAACTGCTTTTTGATGATGTTCTTTCGGTAGAACGTGCAGGAGAAGAGCATGACATTTTCGCCAACACGTTACGTCAGCAAGGGATTGAGGTTCTGCTATTCACTGATTTATTGACACAAACCTTAGATATCCCAGATGCCAAAGGCTGGCTACTGGAGACACAAATCTCTGATTATCGCCTTGGCCCCGCTTTCGCTGCTGATATTCGCGCATGGCTTGCAGATATGCAGCACCGGGAGCTCGCCCGGCATTTAAGTGGTGGGCTGACCTACGGGGAAATTCCTGCCTCAATCAAAAATATGGTGGTCGATACACACGATATTAATGACTTTATTATGAAGCCATTACCAAACCACTTATTTACTCGCGATACCTCCTGCTGGATATATAACGGTGTATCCATTAACCCGATGGCAAAAACCGCACGCCAGCGGGAAACCAATAACCTGCGAGCAATTTACCGTTGGCATCCACAATTTGCCGATGGTGAATTTATTAAATATTTCGGCGATGAAAATATTAATTATGACCACGCCACTTTAGAAGGTGGCGATGTGCTGGTCATTGGTCGCGGCGCGGTACTCATCGGTATGTCGGAACGTACCACGCCGCAGGGTATTGAGTTCCTTGCCCAGTCGCTGTTCAGGCATCGCCAGGCTGAACGCGTCATCGCGGTCGAATTGCCGAAACATCGCTCTTGTATGCACCTCGATACCGTCATGACCCACATCGATATCGATACCTTTTCCGTCTATCCGGAAGTAGTGCGCCCGGATGTCCAGTGCTGGACCCTGACGCCAGACGGGCGCGGCGGCCTGAAACGTACCCAGGAAAGTACGCTGGTACACGCCCTCGAAAAAGCGCTGGGTCTCGACCAAATAACGCTTATCACCACCGGGGGTGACGCCTTCGAAGCTGAACGCGAACAGTGGAACGACGCCAACAACGTCCTGACGCTGCGCCCCGGCGTGGTGGTGGGCTACGAGCGCAACATCTGGACCAACGAGAAATACGACAAAGCCGGTATCACCGTTTTACCCATTCCTGGCGACGAACTGGGACGCGGGCGCGGCGGTGCGCGCTGCATGAGTTGCCCGCTGGAACGCGACGGTATTTAAGGAGACGTTATGGAAAACAAACCTACCCTGGTTGTGGCGTTGGGCGGCAATGCGCTGCTCAAACGCGGAGAGCCGCTGGAAGCTGACATCCAGCGCAAGAACATTGAGCTGGCAGCAAGAACTATCGCTCAACTCACGCAGCAATGGCGTGTGATTCTGGTGCACGGCAATGGCCCACAGGTTGGACTTTTGGCGTTGCAAAACAGCGCTTATGACCGTGTCACCCCTTATCCGCTCGACATTCTCGGCGCGGAAAGTCAGGGAATGATTGGCTATATGCTGCAACAAGCGCTGAAAAACCAACTGCCACAACGTGAAATTAGCGTCCTGCTGACTCAGGTTGAAGTCGATGCCCACGATCTGGCTTTCAGCAATCCGACCAAATATATCGGACCGATTTACGACGATGCACAGGCTAAAACGCTACACGCGGAAAAGGGCTGGATTTTCAAAGCCGATGGCAAAACATTCCGTCGCGTTGTGCCCTCTCCACAGCCCAAACGCATCGTTGAAAGCGACGCCATTCGCACACTGATCGCCCGCGATCATCTGGTGATTTGCAACGGCGGCGGCGGCGTACCGGTGGTGGAAAAAGCCGATGGCTTCCACGGCATTGAAGCGGTGATCGACAAGGATCTCTCCGCCGCCCTGCTCGCCCGCCAACTCCATGCCGATGCGTTGTTGATCCTCACTGATGCCGACGCCGTATATCTCGACTGGGGCAAACCTACCCAGCGCCCGCTGGCCCAGGTGACGCCGGAACTGCTCGGTGAAATGCAATTCGACGCCGGTTCAATGGGCCCTAAAGTCACCGCCTGCGCGGAATTTGTCTCTCACTGCCACGGAATTGCAGGCATCGGCTCACTGGCCGACGGCCCGGCCATTCTCGCCGGTGACAAAGGCACCTTGATTCGCCTGGAAGCCGCCAACGCATAACCCAACATTAAGGATATTTTCATGACTGTTAACCTGAAAAATCGCAATTTTCTCAAACTGCTGGACTACACCCCAACGGAAATCCAGTACCTGATCGATCTGGCTATCGAGTTAAAAACGGCAAAAAAAGCCGGGCGCGAAAGGCAAACGCTGGTCGGTAAAAATATTGCGCTGATCTTCGAAAAAACCTCAACGCGCACCCGCTGCGCCTTTGAAGTCGGTGCTTTCGATCAGGGCCACAGGTGACCTACCTCGGTCCAAGCGGCTCGCAGATCGGTCATAAAGAGTCGATGAAAGATACCGCTCGCGTGCTGGGTCGCATGTATGACGGCATCGAATACCGCGGCTACGGCCAGGAGATCGTTGAAGAATTGGGTGAATTTGCTGGCGTGCCGGTCTGGAACGGGCTGACGAATGAATTCCACCCTACGCAGATCCTTGCCGATCTGATGACCATGCTTGAACACGCTCCAGGGAAAACCTTACCCGAACTGAGCTTCGCTTATCTTGGTGACGCTCGCAACAACATGGGCAATTCACTGATGGTCGGCGCGGCGAAAATGGGGATGGATATTCGTCTGGTCGCGCCGAAGTCCTTTTGGCCTGACGAGGCGCTGGTTGCCGAATGCCGCGAAATCGCCAGCGTAACAGGCGCACGCATTACGCTCACGGACGATGTTGCGGAAGGGGTATACGACGTAGATTTTCTCTACACCGATGTCTGGGTTTCGATGGGCGAACCTAAAGAAGCGTGGGCAGAACGCGTCAGCCTGATGACGCCTTATCAAATTAACCAGCAGGTCATCAATGCGACCGGCAATCCTAACGTGAAATTCATGCACTGCCTGCCCGCTTTCCATAATGAGCACACCAAGGTGGGCCGTGAAATCGAAGCGGCTTACGGCCTGAAAGGGCTTGAAGTCACGGAAGAGGTATTTGAGTCAGCACATTCCATCGTCTTCGACGAAGCGGAAAACCGGATGCATACCATTAAAGCGGTCATGGTAGCGACACTCGGCGACTAACCCCTGCGGGCATGTGTCGCCTGGCGGCATATGCCCAAGCTATCCGGAGAACATCATGGGCAAATTCAAATTTCCCAGCGCGTATACCATCCTGTTTATTCTTATTGCGCTCGTCGCCGTTATGACCTGGATTGTCCCGGCAGGGAAATACCAGATGGCGATGAATGCTACCCTCGGCAAAGAAGTGCCGGTTGCCGGTACCTATGCCCCTACAGAGGCGCATCCGCAAGGCATAACCGCTGTCCTGCTGGCACCGATTGACGGGCTTTATAACCACGAAACCTACACCGCAGGCGCAATTGATGTTGCGCTGTTTGTCCTGATCATCGGTGGGTTTCTCGGCGTGGTAAACAAAACGGGCGCCATTGATGCCGGCATCGAACGCGTGACGGTCAGGCTGAACGGAAAAGAAGAGTGGATGATCCCCATTCTGATGGGGCTTTTCGCCGCCGGAGGCACGATTTACGGCATGGCGGAGGAATCACTCCCATTCTACACATTGCTGGTTCCGGTCATGATGGCCGCGCGCTTTGATCCACTGGTTGCTGCTGCAACCGTGCTACTCGGCGCAGGCATCGGCACGCTCGGTTCGACCATCAACCCTTTTGCGACGGTCATCGCCGCAAACGCCGCCGGGATCCCTTTCACGCAGGGAATGCTGATGCGCATTCTGCTGCTGGTCATCGGCTATGTTATCTGCGTGGTGTGGGTCATGCGTTATGCGCGCAAAGTCCGTAATCACCCGGAGTTGTCGATTGTGGCGGATAAAATGGAGGAAAACCGCGCCCATTTTCTCGGTAATCGCGGCAATGCTAACCTTGAATTCACGGCTACGCGTAAGTGGATCCTGCTGATATTCGCCGCCGCCTTTGCGGTAATGATTTATGGCGTCGCGGTACTCGGATGGTGGATGGCAGAAATATCCGCAGTCTTTCTGGCCTCAGCGATTATCGTCGGCGTGATTGCCCGTATGAGTGAAGAGGGCTTCACCAGCACATTCATTGACGGCGCGCGGGATCTGCTCGGCGTGGCGCTGATTATCGGCATTGCGCGCGGTATCGTCGTGGTGATGGATAACGGTATGATTACCCACACCATTCTGCACAGCGCCGAAAATTTAGTCTCCGGTCTGTCCACCACCATTTTTATCAATGTGACCTACTGGCTGGAAGTGTTGCTCTCCTTCCTGGTCCCTTCCTCGTCTGGCCTGGCGGTGCTCACGATGCCCATTATAGCCCCACTGGCCGACTTCGCCCATGTGCAAAGGGATTTGGTCGTCACCGCGTACCAATCCGCTTCCGGCATTGTGAATCTGATCACCCCTACTTCAGCCGTCGTGATGGGAGGGTTGGCCATCGCTCGCGTTCCTTATGTGCGCTACCTGAAATGGGTCGCCCCGCTGCTGCTGGTTCTGACGGTGCTGAACATGGTCGTCCTGAGTATCGGCGCGATGCTGTAGCCGTTTTGGCCGTCGGATCCCGACGGCTTTTTTGTGCGTGCTCTCGTTTTTCTGCACAACCGCCCGTTTGAGCCGTTATTGATACTGCAAATGTGGTGAATTTCGCCATCACATTGATACAAATGATAAATTTAGGGTGTTTTTATGAAGGAACTCGATGATTACTCGACCAAAGAGCAGAAACAGCTGGCGATTTGTCAGCGCCTGATTAGCGAAAAAAGCTACCTGTCCCAGGAAGCGCTTCGCCGCGATCTACAACAGCATGGTTTTACCGGGATTAGCCAGTCAACGGTATCTCGTCTGCTAAAACTGCTGGGTGCGATAAAAATAAGAAATACAAAAGGGCAAAAAATTTATTCTGTAAATCCGCAATCGCGACCCGCTCCTGATGCTGCCCGCTCGATTGCTGAAATGGTGGTCAGCGTGGAACACAATAGCGAATTTATCCTCATCCACACGGCGGCAGGCTATGGCCGTGCCGTTGCCAGAATCCTCGATTATCACGCGTTGCCAGAAATTCTCGGCGTCATTGCCGGTAGCAGTATTGTCTGGGTCGCACCGCGGGTTGTACAGCGAACAGCTCTGGTTCACAAACAGATTAATTATCTATTTAAAATGAATTAAAATTCATAAGAACCGTTTGCGATGAATAAATTGTGCATTTTTCGCTTGATCCCATAACGGAGCTGAGTATAATCGCGGACAATTTGCCGGGAGGATGTATGGTTCAGTGTGTACGACATTTTGTCTTACCGCGTCTGAAAAAGGACGCTGGCCTGCCGTTTTTCTTTCCGTTGATCACCCATTCCGAGCCCCTCAATTGAGGGGCTTTTTTTTTGCCCAGGCGTCAGGAGATAAACATGGCTAACCCGCTCTATCAAAAACACATCATTTCCATAAACGACCTCAGCCGCGATGACCTCAATCTGGTCCTCGCAACGGCGGCGAAATTAAAAGCGAACCCACAGCCGGAGCTGTTAAAGCATAAGGTCATCGCCAGCTGTTTCTTTGAGGCGTCGACCCGCACCCGTTTATCCTTTGAAACATCGATGCACCGCCTGGGTGCCAGCGTGGTGGGTTTCTCTGACAGTGCCAACACCTCGCTGGGTAAAAAAGGCGAAACGCTGGCCGACACCATTTCCGTCATCAGCACCTACGTCGACGCCATCGTGATGCGTCATCCACAGGAAGGTGCCGCGCGTCTGGCAACAGAGTTCTCCGGTAACGTGCCGGTACTGAACGCGGGCGACGGCTCCAACCAACACCCGACCCAAACGCTGCTGGATCTGTTTACCATCCAGGAGACACAGGGCCGCCTGGACAATCTGCACATCGCCATGGTGGGTGACCTGAAATATGGCCGTACCGTCCACTCCCTGACGCAGGCGCTGGCGAAGTTCGAAGGTAACCGTTTCTACTTCATCGCCCCGGACGCGCTGGCGATGCCGCAGTACATTCTGGATATGCTGAATGAAAAAGGTATTGCCTGGAGCCTGCACGGCACGATTGAAGAAGTGATGGCGGAGGTCGACATTCTCTACATGACCCGCGTGCAGAAAGAGCGTCTGGACCCATCCGAATACGCCAACGTAAAAGCACAGTTTGTTCTGCGTGCCAGCGATCTGGCGGGAGCCAGAGAGAACATGAAGGTGCTGCATCCGCTGCCGCGCATCGATGAAATCACCACCGACGTCGACAAGACGCCGCACGCCTGGTATTTCCAGCAGGCTGGCAACGGCATCTTCGCCCGCCAGGCGTTACTGGCACTGGTACTGAATAGCGAACTGGCACTGTAAGGGAGAAAAAGAGATGACACACGATAACAAACTGCAGGTTGAAGCCATCAAACGTGGCACCGTGATTGACCACATTCCCGCACAGGTTGGTTTTAAGCTACTGACGCTGTTCAAACTGACTGAAACCGATCAGCGCATCACCATCGGACTGAACCTGCCGTCTGGTGAGATGGGCCGTAAAGACCTGATTAAAATCGAAAATACGTTCCTGACCGACGAGCAGGTCAACCAGCTCTCCCTGTACGCTCCGCAGGCAACGGTAAACCGCATTGATGATTACGACGTGGTGGGTAAATCACGCCCTAGCCTGCCGGAGCGCATCGACAACGTACTGGTGTGCCCGAACAGCAACTGCATCAGCCATGCTGAGCCGGTTTCTTCCAGTTTTGCAGTGAAAAAACGCGCTGATGATATCGCACTCAAATGCAAATACTGTGAAAAAGAGTTTTCGCATTATGTGGTGCTGGCCAACTAATTGATGTTGGTAATGGTTTCCCGGCTCCCTATAATGGCCGGGAACATTCTATTACCGCTGTAATTCAGGAGAAATCATGAGCAAGACTATCGCGACGGAAAATGCACCAGCAGCAATCGGCCCATACGTTCAGGGCGTTGACCTGGGTAGCATGGTAATCACTTCCGGTCAGATCCCGGTCGATCCGAAAACCGGTGCCGTAGCGGAAGACGTGTCCGCTCAGGCACGTCAGTCGCTGGAAAACGTAAAAGCTATCGTTGAAGCAGCTGGTCTGAAAGTGGGCGACATCGTAAAAACGACCGTTTTCGTTAAAGACCTGAACGATTTCGCCACCGTCAACGCCACCTACGAAGCGTTCTTCACCGAGCACAACGCGACCTTCCCGGCGCGTTCTTGCGTGGAAGTTGCCCGTCTGCCGAAAGACGTGAAAATCGAGATTGAAGCGATCGCCGTTCGTCGCTAAATCTTATTAGAGAGCCCTGCTCTGGCAGGGTTCCTTAAGTATTGCAGCCTATAACTGAAAAAATCAATTCTCTTCCATTATTCTTTAAGGTGATGGTTTCATTTTCGATTATCCCCACTCCCCAATTATATAATTCCATTTCCCCTTTTTGCTGTGATTCTATATTCTCTGAGAAACAGGTTTGTCCTAAAACCCAGTACAACCTTGAACTATAAACATTAATTTTGAGATCATCATCATTATCATTTTTCATCTTTTCCAATGTATAAACTATCTTATTGTGAATTTTAAAACTAACAATATTGTTATATCTTTCAACTGAATTAATAGAAAAAAAACAGATAAACATTATAATTAGTAAACAAAATGTTTTTATAGTAGCTCGTCTTATAAAAGTGTTCATTGGTCATGTCTCCATAAAAAAGAATAACCAGATGAACCAATGAGCGCTTTATTTTTTTCCTGACACTTAATTACCCCCCATTTCTCTGCGACCAAGGATATATCATTTTCATGTGCAATTTTACGGTAAACGTACCGGTAAGACTGAAATGGATCGTGTAGAGGAGTGTTCATTTCCCTTACAATAATATCCCCAGACGATTTCTCCAAATAAACATATAAACCATGCCAGGATAAATTCTTTGCATAGTGGGTATTTGAATCATCGTTACGGCACCATTGTACAACCAGAAGATAGTGACTTTCACGCACGGGTAACCAGCAAACCGAAATAATATACAGCATATAACAAAAGGCACAAACTAAAGCGAAAGTAAGTATTTTTTCCATGTAAAATAGAGTGCTATGCTCAGTCATGCCATTTTACCTCTGACTCAATGGCACCAAAAATATTGTACTCTCTGGCCAGACACTCCTGATGAAACCTCCCCATAAAAGTATCATTCACCGGAACGATACTACCTAAACGAACGCCAGAATTTGCGACACTAATATTCCAGTTATACCTGTCAAAAAACTTAAACTGAAATGTCAAATCATAACTACATAATCTACTACTATTGCTCATCGTATTTTTATACTTATCTTCGGTAATTTGCACCTGACCTTTGCCCCAGTATTGATAACCTCCTATAGCATAAAACAAGTCTGGATCGCTAGAAATAAAATCATCAGTATTAACATGCTCAGAAGTAAACTCATGCTGGCCTGGCGATAATGTTTTACAAAAACTCTTTGCTGCATCCAATAATTGCACATAATTATCCTTTAACTGGGCTGATTTTCCCATCATATCAGTTAAGTTAATATGTATGTCTTCACCCGTATTTTGCAAATAATGCAGTAAATTTTCTCGAGCAAAAGGATAGCGATACTTTAAATATAAGCTCCCATCAATCAACTGTTCCAGGTAATATTTATAATAATAAAATTGATCTGAAAAATTCCCCGCACTGCACCATCCACCACTTCCAACATCAATACTATATTCAGGATCATCTCTCCCCAATATATAACCGTTCATAATACCGCCTAAGAATAATTAACATGACAAGATATTAACATTTATAATCTGGCGTATTCTGTTGGAAGACACTGGCAATGCCATAATTCAGAAAATATTTAGCTGTATTGGGCGAAAGACAAAAAAACGGGCATGGAAGCCCGGAGTGAATTTAGGTTGGCCCGGTAAGCGTGAGCGCCACCGGGCATTTATCACATTACACCAAACAGTTTCGGCAGGAATAGCGAAATCGCCGGAATGTATGTCACGAGCATCAGCACCAGGAATAGCACGAGGTAGAATGGCAGCATCGCCTTTACCACCTGCTCTATTTTCTGCTTACTCACCGCACTGGCCACAAACAGCACCGACCCTACCGGTGGCGTAATCAGGCCAATCCCTAAGTTCACCAGCATGATCATGCCAAAATGGACCGGATCAATGCCGAGCGCGTTGGTCACCGGTAGTAGCACCGGCGTCAGGATCAGGATCAGCGGCGCCATGTCCATCAGCGTACCGATCAGCAGCAGCATGATGTTAATGCACATCAGAATGACGTATTTGTTGTCCGAAATACTGGTGAAGGCTTCAGTGATACGCATCGGCAACTGCATATAGGTCATGACGGCCCCAAACGCGGCGGCAAAGCCTATCAGGATCATGACGATGGTGACCGTTTTCACCGTGCGGAACATCAGCTTCGGCAGCTCAGACCATTTATAGTCACGATAGATAAACATGGTGACAAAGAAGGCCCAAAGACAGGCAATCGCCGCAGACTCCGTCGCGGTAAAGATACCTGACAAAATGCCGCCCATGATGATCACAACCGTCATCAGGCCCCACAGCGTATCGACGAAAATCTTCAGCGCCTGGCGAAACGGTACGCGTTCCCCTTTTGGATAACCGCGCTTGTGCGCAAAAGCCACGCACATCACCATCAGGCTGAGGCTTAACAGCAGGCCCGGCAGGATCCCGGCGATGAACAGTGCGGCAATCGACACCGTGCCGCCTGTAGCCAGCGAATAGATAACCGAGTTATGGCTGGGCGGCGTAAGAATCGCCTGCACCGAACCACTGGCCGTTACCGCCGCGGCAAAGTCGCGCGGATAACCTTTTTTATCCATTTCCGGGATCATTACCGAACCAATGGATGCGGTATCAGCTACAGACGATCCAGAAATAGCGCCAAAAAAGGTTGATGCCACAATGTTTACCAGCGACAGTCCGCCGCGAATAAAGCCAACAAAAATATAGGCAAAGTTCACCAGTCGCCGCGCAATTCCCCCTTCGGCCATAATAGCCCCAGCCAGAATAAAGAATGGGATCGCCAGCAGCGAAAACTTATTCACCCCGCTGGTCAGTTGGATCATTACCGCTTCCAGCGGAATATCTATGTACCAGGCCCCAATGATGGCGCTAATGCCAACCGCATACGCTACCGGTACCCCAATTGCCAGCATAATGCCGAGCGTAAAGACGAGAATAAATGCATCCATCTGCTTTCCTTTCTGAAATGGGGGCGGTAACTAGCTGGTCGATCCCAGCATGACAACAGGACGTTGGTATTGCGGACCACGGAAAATCTTTTCTGCGATAAACAGCAGCGTTATGGCAGAGCCAAGCGGCAATGGAAGGTAGTTTTGCCCGGCGCTTAAAAGCGGGAATTCGGCCACGGGCTGGCCCCACAGTTCAAGACAGAGATTGGTTCCGTACCAGAGGATAAAAAGGCTTATCGCCACTAACATAACGTCAGCGATTACCGAGCAATAACGGCGGGAAGCCTCACCCAGACGGTCAATCACCATACTTACCGCAATATGCGAGCCTGCACGATAGCTCACCGCCGCGCCAATAAAGGTGAATGTCACCATACACAGAATAGCGACGGGTTCAGGCCATGACAGGGCGTTATTCAGAACATAACGCGCGAATATACCAATGGGGATAATGGCGACCATGACCAATAATGCGATACCGGCAATCCACATTGACACCCGATAAAGAAAATCCATTACCGATGAATAGCATTCACCCATAATCATCACCTCGAATTAATCAAAAGATTCAGGCAGAGGGTTGATATCCTCCACCTGATGAATTACTTCACATCCTGAATTCGTTTGATCAAATCCTGGTGGTCTTTACCGTAATTATCCCGCACTGACTGCGTGGCTTTATAGAAATAGTCCGTATCAATATCGTGGAACTGAACGCCATTGGCTTTCATGGTCTCCAGCGATTTCGCATTATAATCCTGCCAAAGTTTTCGTTGCTCTACCTGTGCTTCTTTGGCGAGTTTAATAATGAGGTCCTGGTCTTCTTTTTTCAACTTATCCCATTTGGCTTTCGAGAACAGAAAAAGCTCAGGAATAATAAAGTGTTTGCTCCAGGTATAGTTTTTCACGACCGGCAAATAGTTATGCGCAACAAACGTTGGCGGGTTATTTTCCGTGCCATCAATAACGCCGGTCTGCATACCGCTAAATACTTCACTAACGCCCATGACAACGGAATTAGCGCCCATCGCTTTCAGGGTATCCAGCGCTATCGGACTCCCTTGAACACGGATTTTCATACCGTGTAAATCTTCCGGTTTCACCACCGGATTTTTGGTGATCAGGTTGCGCGTTCCGGCATCCATCCAGCCGAGGAACACCAGCCGCGATTTGGTGTTGGCCGTCAGGCGGTCGCCAATCTCCTGACCAATCATGCCGTCGAGAACCTTATGCAGATGGTCTTCATCACGGAAAATGTATGGCAGGGTAAACACGTTAATTTCAGGGAGAATAGCGGCGACTGGCGTCATTGAGACACGAATAATATCGATAGCACCTAATTGCGCCTGCTCAATCATCTGCTTTTCGTCGCCTAACACGCCACCGGGAAAGGTTTTAATCTCCAAACGACCGTCGGTGGCAGCGCTAAGTTTTTCCCCCATATGTTTCACGGCAACAACGTTCGGGTAATCAGCCGGATGCACATCTGCGGCGCGAAAGGTTTGTGCCAGCGTTGCATGACTCGCCAGTAATACAGACGCGCCAATACACAGACTTAACAGGTTTTTTGTCAGTTTCATTTGTCCTTCTCCAGAAGTTCATAATATCCATTAACAGGAATAGCTTGCAGAGCAAATGACTGCCGGAATTAAAAACGGGCAGCGAGAAACTTTCTTACCGACGTTACCTGCGCAGACTAACTGGTGTAACAATTTATTTCGATGACTACGTTCACAAAAAATCGCAGACACTTAAAATTTTTAGCACACTGTTTCATTTTTGCAATGCAGATCGTTTTATTGATAAATAAACAACGCAAGGATGGCGATTTGATACTAACAACCCGCGTTAGCATTTCAATAAAAATAAAACACCAATATTTCGGGAGAATATCTTTCGAATGAAAAAGTGAAATGCAGGATGGTATTAACACCATCCTGCAGAGATGTTGAGGATTACTGCCAGCCGTAGCGGCGGCTATAAAAACCTTTCACTAATTGGGTCAATGTCATGTAACCCGCCAGAATCGCAATCAGCCACGGGAAGTAGCTCAGCGGCAGCGCCTGCAATTGCAGGTAGCTGGCCAGCGGCGAGAATGGCAATGCAATACCCACCACCATCACCACCAGCGTCATCAGCATCAGCGGCCATGCGGCGCGGCTTTGGATAAACGGCACGCGACGGGTACGGATCATATGCACAATCAGCGTTTGCGACAGCAGCCCCACCACGAACCAGCCCGACTGGAACAACGTCTGATGTTCTGGCGTATTCGCATGGAAGACGAACCACATCAGGCAAAATGTCAGAATGTCGAAAATGGAGCTGATCGGCCCAAAGAAGAGCATAAAGCGGCCCAGATCGGCGGGATTCCAGCGCTGTGGCTTTTTGATCTGCTCTTCGTCAACGTTATCAAACGGAATCGCCACCTGGGATACATCGTACAGCAGGTTCTGAATCAGTAAGTGCAGCGGCAACATTGGCAGGAACGGTAAAAAGGCACTCGCCACCAGCACACTAAATACGTTACCGAAGTTAGAACTGGCGGTCATTTTGATGTACTTCAACATGTTAGAAAAGGTACGGCGTCCTTCGATCACCCCTTCTTCCAGCACCATCAGGCTCTTTTCCAGCAGGATAATATCTGCCGCTTCACGCGCAATATCGACCGCGCCATCAACAGAGATACCGATGTCCGCCGCGCGCAGCGCCGGAGCGTCGTTAATGCCATCCCCCATAAAGCCGACCACATGACCTTCACGCTTGAGCAGCGTAACAATGCGCTCTTTGTGCATTGGCGTCAGGCGGGCAAACAGCGTGGTGCGCTGGGCCAGTTTTGCCAGTTCGTCATCGCTTAACCCTTCAATGCTGCTGCCAATCACCACATCGCCCGCATCCAGTCCCACTTCATGACACACTTTCGCCGCCACCAGCTCGCTATCGCCGGTGAGGATTTTCACCGTAATACCGCTGGCTTTCAGCGCTTTAAGCGCCGGTGCGGTGGTCTCTTTCGGCGGATCGAGGAACGCGATATAGCCTTCGAGGATCAGATCGGATTCATCAATACGCTGGTAATCGCCCTCACGCGCGGGCAGATACTTCGTTGCCACCGCCACTACGCGCAGCCCCTGACGGTTCAGCGTGTCCGTGACGCGTTTCACCCGACGCAGCATGTTGTCGTCTAACGGAACAATCTCACCATTGTGGCGTACCTGGGTGCAGACGCTAAGGATCTCCTGCAGCGCGCCTTTACACACCAGTTGATGTACATCGGTTTCTTCAGCGACCACCACCGACATGCGGCGGCGTTCGAAATCAAACGGGATCTCGTCGATTTTTTGCCAGCGGGTAGAGAGACGGCGGGCGGATTCTTCGTCCACGCCTTCCAGCACCGCCGTATCCAGCAGATTCTTCAGCCCGGTCTGGTAATGGCTGTTCAGCCACGCAGAATGCAGGACGTGTTCACTGGGCTTGCCGGAGATATCGGTATGATTCTCCAGCACAATTTTATCTTGCGTCAGCGTGCCGGTTTTATCGGTACACAGAATATCCATCGCACCAAAATTCTGGATGGCGTCGAGGTGTTTGACGATGACCTTTTGTTTTGACAGCTTCACCGCCCCGCGTGCCAGCGTTGAGGTGACGATCATCGGCAACATCTCTGGGGTCAGTCCCACCGCCACAGACAGCGCAAACAGCGCCGCTTCCCACCAATCGCCTTTGGTATAACCGTTGATGATCAGCACAATCGGCGCCATCACCAGCATAAAGCGGATCAGCAGCATACTGACGCGGCTGATCCCTTTCTGGAAGGCATTCTGCTCGCTTTCTTGCTCGCTGACGCGGCCCGCCAGTTGCCCGAACCAGGTATTAGCTCCGGTCGCAATCACGACGGCCTGCGCCGTACCGCTCACCACGTTAGTGCCCATAAAGCACAGGGTATCGCATTCCAGCGGGTTGCTTTGCTGCGGGTCGCGGCTGGTGGCGACTTTCTCCACCGGCAGCGATTCGCCGGTCAGCGAAGCCTGTGCCACAAACAGATCACGAGCCTGCACCACACGCAGATCGGCTGGGATCATATCCCCTGCTGCCAGTTTGATAATATCACCAGGAACCAGCTGGTCGATCGGCAGTTCAACCCAGCCGTTCTCCCCTTTCTCGTTGATGACGCGTAGCACCGTCGCGGTGTTACTGACCATTGCTTTCAACGCATCCGCCGCTTTGGTGGAACGCGCTTCCTGCACAAAATTCAGCAGCGTGGAGATGATAACCATCAGCGCGATGACGCCCGCAGCAAACAGATCCTCGGTGGCATAGGAAATCGCACCGAGGATAGTCAGCAGAATATTAAACGGGTTGCGGTAGCAGACCCACAGATGTACCCACCATGGCGACGGCTTCTGCGCCGGTAGCTGGTTCTCGCCATGTAACTCGCGAGCGTTTTCCACTTCTGCAGCGTTCAACCCTTCCGGGTGCGTGCCGAACGTTTTCCACAACGCTTCTTCGTCCATCAGCGCCATTTTCAGGCAATGTTCGCTCAGCGAAGGCGGGATCGGCGTGCTGGCAACGGTCTGCGCATTGGGTAGCGGATCGCGATGCACCAAACGATACGGTAAATGGCGGTTTAGCCGGGCAAACAGCTGGCGAGTAATATTTTTGAACATAGGCAGTCCCTCTGCCCCCGTATAAACAGGGCAGTAAATCCTTCAGGCGTGGCAAATCCTTGCCTGATGGCAATCTAATAATCGTAACAGGGACGTCAGAACGTCACTGTCTTACTGTTCCGGTAAGACAGTGAAAGACAGGCTTACCGGAAAGGGTTGTTTCTCCTTTTAGGGAGAGGGGTGGGATCGGGATCCATATAGCCTCCGGTAAGTGAATGATTTGCGCCGCGGATTATACGCAGAAAACCATAAGGTTTGTGGCAATTATGGCGGTATGATAAACCATGGAAACTAAACCAAACGTATACCAGACTTTGCCCATTGCACTGCGCGTGAGTAAAGTTATTCTCTCTTTGGCATAACTTCGCACGCAACACGGGAAAACAGGATGCAAAACCGGCTGACAATTAAAGACATCGCCCGCTTAAGCGGCGTGGGAAAATCAACCGTTTCCCGCGTTCTCAACAACGAAAGCGGCGTGAGCGAACGCACCCGCGAACGCGTTGAAGCCGTGATGAATCAGCACGGATTCTCTCCTTCCCGCTCCGCACGCGCCATGCGCGGACAAAGTGACAAAGTGGTGGCGATTATCGTCACGCGTCTGGACTCACTTTCGGAAAATCTCGCCGTCCAAACCATGCTGCCCGCCTTTTATGAGCAGGGTTACGACCCGATCATGATGGAAAGTCAGTTCTCGCCTGAGCTGGTAGAGGAACATCTGGGTATGCTCAGACGCCGTAATATTGACGGCGTGGTGCTGTTTGGTTTTACCGGCATTACTGAATCCATGCTCGCCACCTGGCAAGATTCTCTGGTGCTGCTGGCAAGAGATGCCAAAGGCATTGCCTCCGTCTGCTATGACGATGAGGGCGCCATTCTTACCCTGATGCAACGTCTGTACGATCGCGAGCATCGCCAGATCAGCTTTCTTGGCGTTCCCCATAGCGACGTGACCACCGGGAAGCGCCGCCATGAAGCCTATCTGGCATTCTGTAAGAAACATAAATTGCACCCCGTCGCCGCGCTGCCGGGTCTGGCCATGAAGCAGGGTTATGAGCAGGCCGCCAGTGTTATCACCCCGGAAACCACCGCATTAGTCTGCGCGACAGACACCCTCGCCCTTGGGGTCAGCAAATACCTGCAGGAGCAGCGAATTGAGAACCTGCAATTGGCAAGCGTGGGCAGCACGCCGCTGATGAAATTCCTCCATCCGGAAATTATCACCGTCGATCCAGGATACGCCGAAGCCGGACGACAAGCGGCCTCACAGCTGATCGAGCAGATCAACGGCCGTAGCGAACCACGACAAATCGTTATTCCCTCCAGCCTCTCCTGATTGCTTTCTGAGCGTCAATTTGTGATCTTCGCTGCGTTTCGGGAACGTTCCCATTTTTAAATTTTCATCGACGATATACTCTGGCGGCAGGTCAACAATAGGGCTTAATAATGAGCAAAATTAAACAAGCAGACATCGACCGGCTGATTGAGCTGGTAGGCGGGCGCGACAATATCGCCACGGTGAGTCACTGCATTACTCGCCTGCGTTTTGTGCTGAATCAGCCTGCTAACGCCAGGCCGAAAGAGATCGAACAGTTACCGATGGTCAAAGGCTGCTTCACCAACGCCGGACAGTTTCAGGTGGTGATTGGCACCGAGGTGGGCGATTACTACAAAGCGCTGTTGGCGACTACCGGACAAGCCAGCGCCGACAAAGAGCAGGCGAAAAAAGCGGCGCGGCAGAATATGAAATGGCACGAACAGCTGATTTCTCATTTTGCGGAGATCTTCTTCCCGCTGCTGCCCGCGCTGATTAGCGGCGGCTTGATCTTAGGTTTTCGTAACGTGATCGGCGATCTGCCCATGAGCAACGGCCAGACGCTGGCACAGATGCATCCTTCGCTGAAAACCCTTTACGACTTCCTGTGGCTGATTGGCGAAGCAATCTTCTTCTATCTGCCAGTCGGGATCTGCTGGTCGGCAGTGAAGAAAATGGGCGGTACGCCAATCCTCGGTATTGTGCTGGGCGTAACCCTGGTTTCACCGCAGCTGATGAACGCCTATTTGCTCGGTCAGCAGGTGCCGGAAGTGTGGAACTTCGGCCTGTTCAGTATTGAGAAAGTGGGTTACCAGGCACAGGTTATTCCAGCGTTGCTGGCCGGTCTGGCGCTCGGGTTTATTGAAACGCGCATGAAACGCATCGTGCCAGATTATCTGTATCTGGTGATCGTCCCGGTGTGCTCGCTGATCCTTGCAGTGTTTCTCGCGCATGCCTTCATCGGTCCGTTTGGTCGCATGATCGGCGACGGTGTCGCGTTTGCGGTCCGTCATCTGCTGACCGGCAGCTTTGCCCCGATCGGCGCGGCGTTGTTCGGCTTCCTGTACGCCCCGTTGGTGATCACCGGCGTGCATCAGACCACGCTAGCCATCGACATGCAGATGATTCAGAGCATGGGTGGCACACCGGTATGGCCGCTGATCGCACTGTCGAATATCGCTCAGGCCTCTGCGGTGGTGGGCATCATTATCTCCAGTCGCAAACACAATGAACGTGAAATCTCAGTCCCTGCTGCCATCTCCGCTTATCTCGGGGTCACTGAACCGGCAATGTACGGCATCAACCTGAAATACCGTTTCCCGATGCTGTGCGCGATGATCGGCTCTGGTCTCGCCGGACTGCTGTGCGGCCTGAACGGTGTGTTGGCAAACGGGATTGGTGTCGGCGGTTTGCCGGGCATCCTCTCCATCCAGCCGACTTACTGGCAGGTATTTGGTATGGCGATGGCCATTGCGATTGTTATCCCGATGGTACTGACCTCATTTGTTTACCAGAGAAAATATCGTCTGGGCACATTACAAATTATCTAACTTTTCTTCGGGGTGCAGTTGCGCCCCAACGTATTTCCAGGAAACAACCATGACTATTCCCCACTGGTGGCAAAACGGCGTTATCTATCAGGTTTACCCCAAGAGTTTTCAGGATACCACCGGCAGCGGCACCGGCGATTTACGCGGCGTGACGCAGCGTCTCGACTATCTACAAAAACTGGGCGTTGATGCCATCTGGCTGACGCCGTTCTATGTTTCGCCGCAGGTTGATAACGGCTACGACGTCGCGGATTACCTGTCTGTCGATCCGGCCTACGGTACGCTGGAAGACTTTGACGAACTGGTGGCACAGGCGAAAGCGCGCGGCATCCGTATTATTCTCGATATGGTGTTTAACCACACCTCAACCCAGCACGCCTGGTTTCGCGAAGCGCTGGATAAAGACAGCCCGTATCGTCAGTTTTATCTCTGGCGCGACGGCACGCCAGACAGCCCGCCGAATAACTGGCGCTCCAAATTTGGCGGTAGCGCCTGGAGCTGGCACGCCGCAAGCGAGCAGTATTATCTGCACCTCTTCGCTCCGGAGCAGGCAGACCTGAACTGGGAGAACCCGGCGGTCCGCGCCGAGCTAAAAAAAGTCTGTGAGTTCTGGGCCGATCGCGGCGTGGACGGCTTGCGACTCGACGTGGTGAATCTTATCTCTAAAGATCAGGACTTCCCGAATGATCCCGACGGCGATGGGCGGCGTTTTTATACCGATGGCCCGCGCGCGCATGCGTTTTTACGCGAGATGAACCGCGACGTCTTCACGCCACGCGGCCTGATGACGGTGGGCGAGATGTCTTCCACCACACTGGAAAACTGCCAGCAGTACGCCGCGCTCGATGGCAGTGAACTGTCGATGACCTTTAACTTTCACCACCTGAAAGTGGATTACCCCAATGGTGAGAAGTGGACGTTAGCCAAACCCGACTATGTGGCGCTGAAAACTCTGTTCCGCCACTGGCAACAGGGCATGCATAATCAAGCGTGGAACGCATTGTTCTGGTGTAACCACGACCAGCCACGCATCGTGTCGCGTTTTGGCGATGAAGGTAAATACCGTGTCCCAGCAGCTAAAATGCTGGCGATGGTGCTGCATGGCATGCAGGGCACGCCCTATATCTATCAGGGTGAAGAGATCGGCATGACCAACCCGCACTTCCGCCAGATTACCGATTATCGCGATGTAGAAAGCCATAACATGTTTGCCGAACTGAACGGTCAGGGGCGAGATGCCGACGAATTGCTGGCGATCCTCGCCAGTAAATCCCGCGATAACAGCCGCACGCCGATGCAGTGGGATGCCAGCCAACACGCGGGCTTTACCAAGGGCGAGCCATGGATCAATCTGTGTGACAACGCGGTGGAGATCAACGTGGCGGCAGCGCTGAGCAATGCCGACTCAGTGTTCTACACCTATCAGAAGCTGATCGCATTGCGCAAAGCGGAGCCAGTTATTACCTGGGGCGACTATCAGGATCTGTTACCGGACAGCCCGCATCTGTGGTGTTACCAACGCGAGTGGCAAGGGCAGCGGCTGCTGGTCATTGCCAATCTGAGCGATACCTTTCAGAGCTGGCAGCCAGCCCAGACCGATGGAAACTGGCAGGTGCTGATGCACAACTATGCCGAGGTCGCCAGCCAACCTGGGGACATGACACTGCGTCCTTTTGAGGCCGTCTGGTGGTTGCAAAAATAGCTTGCAATTGGCGTCAGGCCCGGTTCATGTAGTGTTGCCGGGCTTCACTGCTGACACTACGTTTACCCTACTGTTTTTGTTGAATAATTAATCAGAATTTTCTGCCTACAATTTACAATCGCTGTACTGCCCGTCATCTGTACGCTCCGATTTTTACTTTGCGCTACATCAAATAAATCGTAAACATCCTTGATGCAAATCACTACATATAGAACTTAAAATGCACGCCGACCCAACATGTTGTATTAATCGACTACAATTGCTACAACTACAATGCACCGTTTAACGGAGAAATTGTGGATAAAGTGGGTCAGGATTGCGGGAAGTCATTGGCAATAGAGATGAATAAAGCCATGTCCGCTTCCCCAACCTCTGTGGATAACCTGTTCTTATAAATATGGAGTGATCATGACACCGCATGTGATGAAACGAGATGGCTGTAAAGTGCCGTTTAAATCAGAGCGCATCAAAGAAGCCATTCTGCGTGCAGCTAAAGCAGCGGGAGTCGATGACGCAGATTACTGTGCCACCGTCGCAGAAGTCGTTAGTAGCCAGATGAATGAGCGCAGCAAGGTCGATATCAACGAGATCCAGACAGCGGTAGAAAACCAGCTGATGTCTGGCCCGTACAAACAACTCGCCCGCGCGTACATCGAATATCGCCACGACCGTGATATCCAGCGTGAAAAACGTGGCCGTCTGAACCAGGAAATTCGTGGTCTGGTTGAGCAAACCAACTCCGCACTGCTGAATGAAAACGCCAACAAAGACAGTAAAGTGATCCCAACCCAGCGCGACCTGCTGGCCGGTATCGTTGCCAAACACTATGCACGTCAGCACCTGCTGCCGCGCGATGTGGTTCAGGCGCACGAGCGTGGTGATATTCACTATCACGACCTCGATTACTCGCCGTTCTTCCCAATGTTCAACTGCATGCTGATCGACCTCAAAGGCATGCTGACGCAGGGCTTTAAGATGGGTAACGCGGAGATTGAGCCGCCAAAATCCATCTCTACCGCGACCGCCGTGACCGCGCAAATTATCGCGCAGGTTGCCAGCCACATTTATGGCGGCACCACCATTAACCGTATTGATGAAGTCCTCGCGCCGTTCGTTACCGAGAGCTTTAATAAGCATCGTAAAACCGCTGAAGAGTGGCAGATCCCGGATGCCGACGGCTATGCACATTCTCGTACCGAGAAAGAGTGCTACGACGCATTCCAGTCCCTTGAGTATGAAGTGAACACCTTGCATACCGCCAACGGCCAGACGCCGTTCGTCACTTTTGGTTTTGGTCTGGGAACCAGCTGGGAATCACGTTTGATCCAGCAATCTATTCTGCGTAATCGCATTGCGGGCCTCGGTAAAAATCGCAAAACTGCGGTGTTCCCGAAACTGGTGTTCGCGATTCGTGACGGTCTGAACCATAAGTTTGGCGATCCGAACTACGACATCAAACAGCTTGCGCTGGAGTGCGCAAGCAAGCGCATGTATCCGGATATCCTGAACTACGATCAGGTAGTGAAAGTGACCGGTTCGTTCAAAACACCGATGGGCTGTCGCAGCTTCCTCGGCGTGTGGGAAAATGAGAACGGCGAACAGATTCACGACGGGCGTAACAACCTCGGCGTTATCAGCCTCAACCTGCCGCGTATCGCGCTGGAAGCACACGGTGATGAAGCCACCTTCTGGAAACTGCTTGACGATCGCCTGGTGCTGGCGCGTAAAGCGCTGATGACCCGCATTGCGCGTCTGGAAGGCGTGAAAGCTCGCGTGGCGCCAATTCTGTATATGGAAGGGGCCTGCGGCGTGCGTCTGAAAGCGGACGATGACGTGTCAGAAATCTTTAAAAATGGCCGCGCGTCTATCTCGCTGGGTTACATCGGTATTCACGAAACCATTAACGCGCTGTTTGGTGACAAACATCTGTACGACAGCGAGGAGCTGCGCGCCAAGGGTATCGCCATTGTGGAACGTCTGCGTAAGGCCGTTGATCAGTGGAAAAACGAGACCGGCTACGGCTTCAGCCTGTACAGCACGCCGAGCGAAAACCTGTGCGATCGTTTCTGCCGTCTGGATACCGCCGAGTTTGGCGTGGTGCCGGGCGTCACCGACAAAGGTTACTACACCAACAGCTTCCACCTCGACGTGGAGAAGAAGGTTAACCCGTACGACAAGATCGATTTCGAAGCGCCGTATCCGCCGCTGGCGAGTGGAGGCTTCATTTGCTACGGCGAATACCCGAATATTCAGCACAACCTGAAAGCGCTGGAAGATGTCTGGGATTACAGCTATCAGCACGTGCCGTATTACGGCACCAACACGCCAATCGATGAATGCTACGAGTGCGGCTTTACCGGTGAGTTCGAATGCACCAGCAAAGGCTTCACCTGCCCGAAATGTGGTAACCACGACGCCGCGCGCGTGTCGGTCACCCGCCGCGTCTGCGGTTATTTAGGCAGCCCGGACGCCCGTCCGTTTAACGCCGGTAAGCAGGAAGAAGTGAAGCGCCGCGTTAAGCATTTAGGTAATGGGCAGATAGGTTAATTTCGGCAGTATTATTGCCTGGCGATGCGACGCTTTTCGCAAAGCAATTGGCGCCAGGACAAGGCGGTAAGCAAGTGAATCCCGGGGAGCTTACATAAGTAAGTGACCCGGGTGAGCGAGCGCAGACAACGCAGTAATGGCGTCAATTGAGAAGCGAAAATGAACTTTCACCAATATTACCCCGTCGACATCGTTAACGGCCCCGGAACCCGCTGTACGCTGTTTGTTTCCGGATGCGTGCATGAATGCCCCGGCTGCTATAACAAAAGCACCTGGCGGCTCAATTCCGGCCAGCCGTTTAGCAAAGAGATGGAAGACAAGATCATTGCCGATCTGAACGATACGCGAATCAAGCGCCAGGGGATCTCGCTCTCAGGCGGCGATCCGCTGCATCCGCAAAACGTGCCGGATATCCTGAAACTGGTACAGCGCATTCGCGCTGAATGCCCTGGGAAAGATATCTGGGTGTGGACCGGCTACAAGCTCGATGAACTCAACGCCGCGCAAATGCAGGTTGTCGACCTCATCAACGTGCTGGTCGATGGCAAATACGTGCTGGATCTCAAAGACCCGGCGCTAATCTGGCGCGGCAGCAGCAACCAGGTCGTACATCGTTTGCGTTAATTTTCAGGCGGTAAACGTTCTGTTATCCACCTCTCAAAAACGGCTCACGCACTCCATGGCGACGGTTTTGAACTCGCTGAAATTCTGACATGCGCAGAGCCGCGTCATGGCGCGCTCGCGCAGGAAGGTGACGAAAATATCGTAGATCGCCATCGCTTCTTCGTACTCGCTTTTACTGATGGCGAGGAGGAAGATCACGTGCGCCGTTTCATCGCCCCAGGCAATACCCTGCGGAGCGAGGATAGTGTAGACCACCGTTTTCTTTGCCAGCAGACCGAGGGCGTGCGGCAACGCGATGCCGTCGCCCAGCATCGTACTGACGATGGCCTCACGTTCAACCACCGAATCAAGAAACTCTGCATCGACAAAGCCTTCATTCTGCAACTGCCGACATAGCGTGGTGAACAGCGTTTGTTGATCCATAGGACCGTCGATCACACGAAAATGGGCGGCATCGAAAAATTTATTCAGCATCCACGGACGAGTTCTGTCCACCAGCACCAGTTTGCCAATTTGCTCCAGTTGATAATCGGTCGGGAACGGCGCAATCATCGCTACAGGCTTATCTTTTTCCCCGATCCGCGCGGTAGAGATAACAAAATCTTCGCTAATGCTTTCCCGCTGTTCGTAGTCACGCAGCGTGACGGTATCGACAATTTCTATCTGCGGATACTTACGCGCCAGCACCGCTTCAATCATCCGCGCCATCGCGTTTCCGGCATCGCATACCAGCAGAACTTTCGGCTGTCTCTGGTAACCGATGTTGTAACTACGTTCCAATCCAACGCCAATATGCAGGACCAGAAAGCCAATCTCATTTTCACTGATGGCATATGGCGTATATTTCCCCCATCCCGAGACGGCGGCCAGCGTCATATCCCACGCCATAGGATAGTGCTGTTTAATATTTTCCAGCAGCGGATTGGGGATCATTATCTGGTAACGTACGCGGGTGATCATCGTCTTAATATGCGTCAGCAGATCGGCATGTAACTGTTTGTCATTCAACAGGTTGTAGTTGTACTGCGTGTTGATAAAACGCAGGATGTAATTAACCAGCGCTTCGTCATCATCCGCATTGATGGCGCTGGGGGCGATCTCTTGTACCTGACGGGCGGCGATGTGCACCTGTAGCCAGTTCTCTTCGAAAACAGAAAGCGGTTTGTCTGCCAGTCGGTGCAGGACCGCCGCAATCTCACGCGCGGCAAGGCATACCGATTGATCCGTTTCTTCTGCGGCAAACTCCGGCAATGGATACCCTTCGCTAATCCGCCGTACCGCTACTGCGCTGTACAACCGCAAAAATAGCTCGCCCTCATCGGTCAGGCGAATATGAAAACGAGCAAAAATATCCTGTAAAACGGGCTGTAGCTGCTCAGGGATCCCGGCATTCAGCGCCTCTTGCATCACTAGTGGGTGCTGCGGATCCTGCTGCGCCAGCGTCCACAGCAGATCGGTCAGACAGGCGCGGATCGCCATCTCGCTGCCAAACAGCTTCATGCCGTGACGGGGGCGCGTTTCCAGCGTGAGATGATAACGTTGCAGATGTTCACGTACCTCAGCCATATCGTTTTGCAGCGTCGCACGGCTGATAAACCATTCATCAGCCAAATCTTCAAGCTTTAGCGAGAAGGCCGACGTCAGAAAACGAACCACCAGCCAGTGTATCCGTTCCTGGCTGGTTCGCGGGATGCGCAGCAACCCATCAGGCTGCTGCGTTTGCAGGGTATGATAACTTGCCGGATCGTCAATTTTGAGCTGATAACCGTTGCCCCGGCTGAGGACAAACTGCGCGCCGTACTGGGTGAGCAGCGCGTTTAGCGCAGTGATGTCAGCTCGTACGGTGCGTGTGGAAACCGACAACCGCTGCGCCAGCTCGTCCTGTGGAAGCGCTTCGTTTTGCAGCATGCCAAACAGCTGCGCTAAACGTTGGTTGGGGAATCGCACGTCAGTCTCCTCATCTGTCAGTTAGCCTACGCAAGCCCGGGTCATCGCCATCAACTGGCGCACGTCATCCGGGCGGGTGTTACCACTCACCTTATCAATAATCGAACTATAGATGTGAGGAATGATTTTGCTCACTCCGGCATCCAGAGCGATCTGCAGGATTTCAGTGAAATTATCCAGATCGATACCCCCGGTAGGCTCCAGCCAGAAGTCATGCCGGGCACAGGCCTGCGCTACGGCAATGTACTCATCACGGCATTTCAGGCCGCCCATCGGGAAGTATTTAATCGAGCTACCACCCATATCTTTGAGCAACGCAATCGCGGTTTCTACCGGTACAATACCGTCCGATGTCTGGCTGCTCAGCGGACCGGTGGAGATTTTCACCATCCCCGGCGTACCCGTTGGCGAGACCAGACCGTTGACTACCGTCTCCTGCTGGCCCAACAGCGCACGACTGGTTGCCACACCGGTAAAGACTTGATTAACATGCTGCGGCTGTACCTGACGAGAGATCTCACTGACCATCGCCGACTGGTTTGGGTCGCCTGCCCCCAATCCCACGGAGAGCGCATTGTCGATAAGCGCTGCGTATTCACGCATATCCGCGACCGCGCTTGCGACATCCGGATAATTTTTTGACAACACGCCGACCAGCACGTGTCCTTCCGCTGCCGCGTAAATATCCCGCGCATTTTCTTTGGAGCCAGCCAGCACGTTCAGGCAGACGCGGTCGCGATAAAAGTTAGGGGTCAGTTTCATGCGTTTTTCTCCTGTGAAATCACTTCACCAATTCGACGGGCCACAATTTCCAGTTGCGCGCGATCGACGCTGCGCACATCGGCCTCGATAATGCCTTCGTTGGCTTTGTAACCACGGAAGTAAATCGCGTACTCGCCTTGTTTCAGGGCTTCAACCAGTTCGCCCGTGGCGATACCGGTTACCGCTTCGTCAAACTTAATTTCCGTACGGGCGATGTCGCGCCCAGCGCCATCCCACACCACGCGGGCACTGACGCCATTAAAGGTATTCAGCGCATTAATGAACGGCGTCATTTTCTCGACCATCTCCGCGCCACTCTCTTTTTGCGCGTTCAGATACAGTTCGATAGCGCAGGTCAGGCCAAGAATACCCTCTTTGCCCACCTTCATCGCCCGGCCAATCCCCGCCGTCTGGCGCTTCACCCACTCAACGTACTGGGTTTTGCCGATCACCAGACCGCTGGTTGGCCCTTCAATCGCCTTTGCGCCGCTGTAAATCACCAGGTCCGCACCAAGGCGGTAGTAGCACTGCAAATCTTCTTCCGCCGCTGCGTCCACAATCAGCGGCAGATTATGCGTGCGCGCCACCACCGCGGCCTGCTCCACGCTGAGCATACTTTTCTGTACACAGTGGTGAGATTTGATATAAAGAATCGCCGCCGTGCGCGGCGTAATGGCCGCCGCCAGCTGTGCCGCGGAACATTCATTGGCATAGCCCGCTTCCACCAGCTTACCGCCGCCGAGCGCCACCATAGTGCCTACCGGTGCGCCAAAGTTGACGTTGTGGCCTCTGGGCAGCACGATTTCGTTGTTCTCGATGGGCGTAACGTGCAGATTTTCCAGCAGCCAGTCGCTATCTTTAACCAGCACCGCAGCCACCGACTGGGCGATTCCCGCCGACGCGCAGGAAACGACGGTCGCCCCTTCCACTTCCAGTAATTTCGCGATGTAGTCGCCGGTTTTATTGACCAGATCTTTCATTTCGAAGTACTGATTCATTCCCGCCATCGCGACCTGAACCACTTCTGGTCGCGGCGTGGAGACGCCAAGTGCCGTCATACGGCCTGATGTGTTAATTACCTGTTTTAAATCGTATTTCTCAAAAATCGAAGGCATGTTCCGCGCTCCCTTGTTCGGTCATATAGCCCTTGCCCGCACGTATTGCGGCAAGCGGCACCAGCAGTTGTTCAGCCTGCAGGCTGTCGTTTTCTGCATCTACCAGCACGGTTGGCTGGCGCTTAAGCGTAAAGAGGGTCAAATCAGCATCCAGACCAACCTGCAGTCGCCCTTTCTGTTTCAGACGCAGGCCGTCAGCGGCATTGGCGGTCACGCACTCGATGACCTGCGGGAGCGACATCCCAATGGCGAGAAATTTCGACATCACATTCGCCAGGGAATACACAGGACCGCTGATACGGTTGCGGCAATAAATATCGGAGCTGATGGTGTGCGGCAAAATGCCAAGACCGATAGCGCGTTTTGCCACCGCAAAGCTCAGGCTGGCGGTGCCGTGGCCAACGTCCAGACGGACTCCACGTTGCAGCGCCCGCGTGACAGATGCGCGCAGCTCGCCTTGCGGCGTCAGAATGCGGTTCGGCTTACCGTTGTAGCAGTGGGTAATAATGTCGCCCGCACTCAGGCGTTCGGCGATCTCATCGAGATTCGGCGGGTTGTTGCCGATGTGCACCATCAGCGGCAGATCGCCGTTCTCTTTTTGCATCTCTTTGGCACGATCCAGCGGGGTGATGCCGTTTTCGCCGACCACGCTGCTGCTCATGCGTGCCTTCAGGCCGACGATAAAATCAGGATAGCGTTTCACTGCCTGCCGCACCGCATCGGCGTCAATATTGGCCATGTTAGCCAGCTCATTCTGGGCAATAAGCCCAACACGGGAGATGTTCAGCAGCGCATACACTTCAGTCGCCGCTTCCCGGGTCAAGGTGTAAAAATCGTCGATATCATCCGCCCCGGTACTGCCCGCATCCACGACCGTGGTGACGCCAGTCGCAATACCGACGCTGTCCGGCTGGTCGTGATAAATCGGGGATTTCGGGTAACAGTGAACGTGGGAATCAATCCAGCCTGCGCTGACGTAGCACTCGCCGCCGAGCTCAATGGTTTTCAGCGCTGGGCCATCAACGTTGCCCAACGCCGCAATTTTGCCGTCTTTCAGCGCAATATCGCTCACCGTATCGTCAACGAGGCGCGCACGGCGCAGGAGTAAATCAAACATCGCTCTCTCCTTTGCCGGATGGCGGCGTAACCGCCTTATCCGGCCTACAAATCAACAGTTAGCTAATGGCAATCGGGAAGATTGAACCGAGGATCATTGCCCCAAGGATCGCCCCGCCGGTGATCGGTTTTTGCCACAGGTAAAACAGCAGCGCACCTGCCAGCGAACCGATGCCGATAGGGATAGAAGCGGTCATCGCGCTGAGGATAATCAATGGCCCGAGGAAGCGGCCAGAGGCGTTACCGGCCCCCATCATGACGTCCGCCCCGTAGGTTGAATCGCTCTGATTGATGGTGAACTTACGCGCCAGGATGATGATGTAGCCAATCGCCAGGCCAATCACCAGGCCGGTGACCAGAGAGGCGGCGAAGTTGGCGACCGGGAAGATAATGCCCGCGCCCAGCAACAGCGCCGGAACACCTAACCCGACTCCGGTCTGAATCGCGCCGCCGATATCCAGAATCCCCACCAGCGAACCTTCAATGATGCGGGCAAACAGGAAGCTTGCGCCAAATGCCGCCACCGCTCCGTAAGAGCCGGTGTCCATTCCCGCCTTTAGCATCGCCACAAAAGCGACTTCGTTAAATGCGCCGATACCGTACAGGTAGTACATGTGCGTTCCGGCAAATACGCCAGAGGAGAGCAGGCCAACGAAGATCGGGAACGACCAGTCAGCGAACCAAAAACCTTTATTCTGTTCCATGATGGCCTCCGTTATTTGCCGCTGAGTGAGTTATGGATAAGTTCCAACCAGCCAGGCACAGTCAGATGGAAGGATTCGATCATCTTCATATCGAAGCCGCGGAAGAAGCCGCTCAGGACAAACAGTGCAACAATAGCCACCATCATGACTTTGGTAACGTGGTTCCAGCCGCTTTCTTCCACGCCTTTACCGATCAAAATACCAAGGACCAGACCCGGGACGGCGTTGCCCATAATCAGTTGCGCCGCGCCGCCAAAAACGGTGGCCCAGAAACCTGATTTCTTACCGGCATCGATCGCCGCCAGCCAGAAAATCACTGGCATCACGGTGTTAACCAGCAGGTTAGCCGCAGGCACCAGTACCTTGACGGCAGTAACTTGCAGCGCTTCCGGTACGGATGACGCGGTGAGGTTCAGGAAGGTCACGACAATCATCCCGATAACGCCACAGGCAATCGCCATGCGTTTGGGATCGTGCAGCGTTTCGCCGACGTTGCGGTTTTTAACCATCAGCGCGGCGGCGCCCCAGTTGGGGATGATGCGATGGTCAACGTCCTGCGTGAACGCTCCCGCCGCAACGGAAGAAGCCCAGGCGTTAAAGAAGAAGCCCAGGCCGAACGAGAAGTGAGAAGCCGGATCCCCTTCACAGGAATTCAGTTCTCCCAGAGTACGAAACGCGCCCATCCCTTGAGTGGTAGGCGCATGAAACATGCGTGCAGCCCCAGCGCCGACACCGACGCCAACCAGGCCACCAATGATGAGCGATTTTATTAATATTATCAGGAACATATTTATGCCTTTTAATAAAGAATCAGCGTTGCGTAACGAAATCCACCTTGTCGAGATTGATGGCAGTCACGTTGACGGTCACATCCAGCTCCACGCTGAAGGTGCGTCTTTCCCGGCGCAGAAAGAGAAATAAAAACGCCTCTTTGCGCACCGTTTCACGCGCTTGAACAACCTGCACATCCTGTGGCTCAATACGCAGTAAGATATGCGGCGACGCTTTCATCACCGCAGCCTGAACGTGGTTCAGGGCGTCGGCAAAGGCGCGCGCTTTTGCCTCGCCCTTGCCAGTGACTCTCACCGTGGTGGTGAATTGCTCTTTCATGCTTAAGCGCCGTGTTTCTTTTGCCACGCCTGAACCAGGCGTTCACCGAGCTCTTCTTTGTCCATAAAACCGAACCCCAGCACGTTGCAACCTTCGTTGATGGCGGTGACGCCTTCATCAACCGAGCGCATGCCGTATTTCGCCTTGTAGCCGTATTTGTTCTGCGCGGTAATTGCCCCCGCCCCACCGCTGCCGCAAAACGAGATACCAAAGGTGGCGTTTTCCGCTTTCATTACGTCACCCAGCTTCATGTCAGCCGCAACGCCTGGTACCACAACCGCACGGCCACCCGCTTTCTCAACGCCTGCCGCCACTTTCTGGCCTTTACCCAGACGATCGCCAATCACTACGGTAATCTGTTCCATCTTTTGCTCCTTAAAGGTTGTCTTTTGCGACTTCGAAGTGCACCGACAGCAGCCAGGCCTCTTCCTCAGGAAGGTTGCCAAACTCGGCAACCACGTCGCGGGCAAGCGCCATTGATTCGGCAGAAATTTCATCAAACAAGCTGGCATCGACTTCAGGTAAGGGTTCACCCGTTACCGAGCGGTGCGCCATGGCGCGAACATGCGACGTCAGCATCTGTTCCTGTACAGCGTTGGGAATAATGTGGCGTTCACGCAGCAAGGCATACACCTGCGCCAGCATGCGGTCGGCCAGTTCCACCGATTCCCCCATGTCATTCATTACAGCTCCGTTATTCACTCGTCTTACCCCACTAATGGCTCTGGGGATAAATTAGCGGTGGGGGTTAAAAGTTTGTAGCGAGTTGTTTTCCACTTCGAAGTGGAAAGGGGGTCAGCGTTAGTGATCTGCGCCGCAAAATGGGTCGGGTTCACGATTTATCACTGGAAGAATGTGATTGAGATCGCAAGAGTGAGCCGAAAAATGGACGGCGATACGAACAATGAATGGACGATAAAAATGAAAAAATGTGATGGGTATAGCGTTTACTTATGGGGTGTTGTGACGCAGCGTCTTATCCGGCCCACGGTTATGCAGGCCGGATAGCGTAGATTAGCGGAACTTCTTGTGGTTTTCGTTGCGCGTGGTTTTCATGTCTTCCGCAACGGCTTTCGCCTCTTTGACTTTACCTTCGTTCGCCAGCTTAAGCGCGCCATCAATCTGACCGATCAGTGTGTCAAAACCGTGGCGGAAATCCTTCATCTCCGGGCTGTCCGGGGATTTGCTTTCCAGCTTCGGCGGTGTTCCTTTTTGAGCGTCCAGCGCGGCTGCGCGCATTTTGGTTAACGCATCTTTCAGTTCAGTCGCATTATCCGTTTTTTCGACGATCTTCAGGTTGTCGTTGAGGATCCCCATGTCATCTTCGAGATCGGCTGCAAACGCAGAAGAACCAAGAACCAGCGTTGAAGCCGCGACGATCGCTAACAGGTGTTTACGCATTGCTCACTTCCTTTTTTATTATTAAAAAATTTACGCCTTAACGAGTATCATTGCCCGGCGATTTTCATCTCCGGTAACAATACCGAACCACACTGAATATTACTGCGCGTTTCAATATCGTTCCCTACGGTCACAATATTGCGCCACATCTCTTTTAAGTTCCCGGCGATGGTAATTTCACTCACCGGATACTGAATTTCGCCGTTTTCGACCCAGAAGCCCGCCGCACCGCGCGAGTAATCCCCGGTAATGCCGCTTACGCCCTGGCCCATCAGCTCGGTAACCACAAGGCCTGTACCCATCTCTTTGAGTAGCTGCTCGAAGCTTAGACCTTGTCCCGGAATTCGCCAGTTGTGGATCCCCCCCGCATGCCCGGTGCTCTTCAGCCCCAGCTTACGTGCGGAATAGTTGGTCAACAGCCATTGAGTCAGCACGCCGTCTTTAATGATGTCGCGGCGTTCAGTCCGTACCCCTTCACTGTCGAACGGCGATGACGCCAGTCCCTTCAGCAGGTGCGGATGTTCTTCAATAGTCAGCCATTCCGGCAGAATTTGTTTGCCCAGCGAATCCAGCAGGAAGGTGGATTTGCGGTACACCGAACCACCGGCGATCGCGCCAACCAGGTGTCCGAACAGTCCGGTCGCCACTTCGTTGGCGAAAATCACCGGCGCTTTCATGGTGGAAAGCTTACGCGGCGACAAACGAGATAAGGTACGGCGAGCACAGTCTGCCCCCACCCACTCCGGCGTTTGCAGATCGCCCATCGCCCGACCAATGGTGTAGGCGTAATCGCGTTCCATATCGCCATTTTCTTCCGCGATCACACAGCTGGAAAGGGAATGACGAGTGGAGCAGTAGCCCTGCAGCATGCCGTGGCTGTTGCCAAATACTTTGATGCCATAGTGGCTGTTAAAGCTGCCGCCTTCGGTATTGGTGATACGCTTATCAGCCTGCAGCGCCGCCTGTTCAGCGCGGGCAGCCAATTCGATAGCTTCGTCAGGCGAGACTTCCGCTGGGTGGAACAGATCCAGATCGGGCGCATCAAAGGCCAGTAATTCTTTATCTGCAACGCCCGCGCACGGGTCCGGTGAGGTGTAACGCGCAATATCCAGCGCAGCCTGCACGGTACGGGCAATCGCCTGCGGACTTAAATCGGTGGACGATGCGCTGCCCTTACGGTTCTGGTGATAAACCGTAATCCCCAACGCGCCATCGCTATTGAATTCTACGTTCTCCACTTCACCATAACGGGTGCTGACGCTAATACCCGTGGTCTTGCTTACAGCGACTTCCGCGCCATCCGACTTACCTGACGCTAATTCCAGTGCCGTCGAGACCGCTTCTTCCAGAATCTTACGCTGCGCTTCAACTTGTGAGATTACTTTCATCGCAAATGCCATAATGTAGAGAGAGTTTCTCTGAAGTCTAACAGAGAACCGTTTTTCAGTGCGCATCTTAACTGGTAACATTAGCCTCTTTTTTTAAGGAGCCTGACATGACTAAGCAGCCCGAAGACTGGCTCGACGACGTTCCCGGTGATGACATCGAAGACGAAGACGATGAAATTATCTGGGTCAGTAAAAGTGAAATAAAACGTGACGCCGAGGAGTTAAAACACCTGGGTGTGGAACTGGTAAAACTGGGGAAAAACGCGCTGGATAAAATCCCGCTCGATGCGGATTTACGTGCCGCGATTGAGCTGGCCCAGCGTATTAAGATGGAAGGTCGCCGCCGCCAGCTGCAGCTGATTGGCAAAATGTTGCGCCAGCGCGATGTTGATCCTATCCGTCAGGCACTGGATAAGCTGAAAAACCGTCACAACCAGCAGGTCGTTGTCTTCCATAAGCTGGAGCAACTGCGTGACCGTATGGTTGACGGTAGCGATGAAGCCATCGAAGAAGTGATGAACCTGTGGCCTGACGCCGACCGTCAGCAACTACGTTCGCTGGTGCGTAACGCCAGGAAAGAAAAAGCGGGCAACAAGCCGCCAAAATCTTCCCGCCAGATCTTCCAGTATCTGCGTGAACTGGCGGAAAACGAAGCGTAACCTCTTCATCTGCCGAAAGTGCCGGATGGCGGTGCAAATACCTTATCCGGCCTATGATCCGTTGTAGGCCCGGTAAGCGTAGCGCCACCGGGCATTTTTTTACTCTTCCGCTTCTGCCTGAGCTTTCTTCGCCAGGCCATCCAGCAGTTTTTGATGAATACCACCAAATCCGCCGTTGCTCATCACCAGAATGTGATCGCCTGGCTGCGCGGTTTTCACCACCATATCCGCCAGGGCATCCACATCGCCACTCCAGTGGGCTGGCTGAACGCAAGCTTCAGCAACTTCTGCTACTTGCCACGGAATATGCGGGGGTTGCAGCAGGAACACTTCATCCGCACGGCCTAACGACGGCGCCAGATCGTCTTTGCACAGGCCCATTTTCATGGTGTTCGAACGGGGTTCCAGCACTGCGATGATGCGCGCCGTACCGCCCACTTTACCGCGCAACGCCGCAAGCGTCGCCAGAATGGCCGTTGGGTGATGGGCGAAATCGTCATACACCGTCACGCCATTGGCTTCACCCCGCAGCTCAAGACGACGACGAGCATTGATGAATGAACCGAGCGCGTTGGCTGCATCCGCAGGCACGACGCCCACATGGCGCGCGGCCGCAATCGCCATCAGACCGTTATGCATGTTGTGCTCGCCGACCAGGCCCCACTTCACCTCACCGACTTTTTCACCGTCCAGCCACACTTCCCACTCGGAGGCATCGGTGGTCAGCTTTTTCGCCTGCCAGTGGCCTTGTTCGCCCACCAGCTCTTGTTCGCTCCAGCAGCCCATCGCCATCGTCTGTTTCAGATTGATGTCGTTTTCCGGGTAGATGATGCGTCCCTGGCCCGGCACGATACGCACCAGGTGATGGAACTGTTTCTGGATCGCTTTCAGATCGTCAAAGATGTCCGCGTGATCGAACTCAAGGTTGTTGAGGATCAGCGTACGCGGGCAGTAATGCACGAATTTGGAACGCTTGTCGAAGAAGGCGCAGTCGTACTCATCTGCTTCAATCACGAAGAAGTCGCTTTCGCCCAGACGCGCAGAAACCTCAAAGTTACCCGGTACGCCGCCGATCACAAAGCCAGGCTTATAGCCGCAGGCTTCGAGGATCCAGGTCGCCATTCCGGCGGTGGTGGTTTTGCCATGCGTGCCCGCAACCGCCAGTACCCAGCGATCGCGCAGCACAAAGTCATGCAACCACTGCGGGCCGGACATGTACGGGATGTTCTTCTCGAGCACCGCTTCCACGCACGGATTACCACGAGTCATGGCATTACCGATGATCACTAAGTCCGGCTGCGGGTCGAGCTGGCTGGCATCGTACCCCTGAATTAAATCAATACCTTGCTTCTCAAGCAAGGTACTCATCGGCGGATACACATTGGCGTCCGAACCGGTTACTTCATGACCGAGCGAGCGCGCCAGCATCGCCAGACCGCCCATGAAAGTGCCACAAATTCCCAAAATATGAATGCGCATACGTCACTATCCTTTTTTAATCTGGGGGCCATTTTACGCACATGTCCGGCAAGTGAGAAACGCATTTCAGGATATTCCGTAGTTTGCTGGCGCGATTCACCTAAGCGCAACAATGGAAATATTTGTTAATATTGTTGCGGTCGCTTTACTCCACATAAATTGCAGGGAAAGTGTTATGAAAACGTTAGGTGAATTTATTGTCGAAAAGCAGCACGAGTTTTCTCATGCTACCGGTGAACTCACTGCTTTGTTGTCGGCAATAAAGCTGGGCGCCAAGATCATCCACCGCGATATCAATAAGGCCGGTCTGGTCGATATCCTGGGTGCCAGCGGTGCTGAGAACGTGCAGGGAGAGGTTCAGCAAAAACTCGATCTGTTCGCGAACGAAAAACTGAAAGCTGCACTGAAGGCGCGCGACATTGTGGCGGGCATTGCCTCGGAAGAAGAAGATGAAATCGTCGTCTTTGAAGGCTGTGAACACGCAAAATATGTTGTGCTGATGGATCCGCTGGATGGCTCATCCAACATCGATGTTAACGTCTCTGTCGGTACGATTTTCTCTATTTATCGCCGCGTAACCCCCGTCGGCACGCCGGTCACGGAAGAGGATTTCCTGCAGCCGGGCAACAAGCAGGTTGCGGCAGGTTACGTGGTTTATGGTTCTTCCACCATGCTGGTGTACACCACCGGCTGCGGCGTACACGCCTTCACCTACGATCCTTCTCTGGGCGTATTCTGCCTCAGCCAGGAACGTATGCGCTTCCCGGCGAAAGGCAGCACATACTCCATTAACGAAGGCAACTACATTAAATTCCCGAACGGCGTGAAGAAGTACATTAAATTCTGCCAGGAAGAAGATAAGTCAACCCAGCGCCCGTACACCTCGCGCTACATTGGCTCTCTGGTTGCGGACTTCCATCGCAATCTGCTGAAAGGCGGAATCTACCTGTACCCAAGCACCGCCAGCCACCCGGAAGGGAAACTGCGTCTGCTGTACGAATGCAACCCAATGGCCCTGCTGGCCGAGCAAGCGGGCGGCAAGGCGAGCGACGGTAAAAATCGTATTCTGGATATTATCCCGGAAAGCCTGCATCAGCGCCGCTCCTTCTTCGTGGGTAACGACCATATGGTTGAAGATGTAGAACGCTTTATCCGCGAGTTCCCGGACGCGTAATACGTTTTGCCGGATGAGACGTGTTAACGCCATCATCCGGCAAATTTATCCGCTACGCCGTTTGTACTTTAAACACTGCCATTGCTTCAAGCAGCGCATGTGACTGCTCTTCCAGCGAGCGGGTAGCTGCTGACGACTGCTGTACCAACGCCGCATTTTGCTGCGCCGTTTCATCCATCTGAATCACCGCAATATTCACCTGCTCAATGCCGCGACTCTGTTCCTGGGACGCACTGGCAATTTCACGCATCAGTTTGGTCATACGCATGACCTCGGTCGCAATCTCATCCATGGTTTCACCCGCCTGCTGCGCCAGCTCACTGCCTTCACCCACGTGCGTGTGCGAATCGCTGATTAAGGTGCGGATCTCTTTTGCCGCTTCAGCACTGCGGCTGGCCAGATTTCGGACTTCACCTGCGACAACCGCAAAGCCCCGCCCTTGCTCACCGGCGCGCGCCGCTTCAACGGAGGCATTAAGCGCCAGGATGTTGGTCTGGAAAGCAATACCATCGATTACGCTAAGGATGTCGGCGATTCGGCTGGAACTGCCTGAAATATCGCGCATTTTCTCGATCACATAGCACACCATCTCGCTACCGCGATCGGCGGTATCCGACACCGATTTTGCCAACTGATGCGCCTGTTCCGCGTTCTGCGCATTCTGTTTCACGGTCGCCGTGAGTTCTTCCATGCTGGCGGCGGTCTGCTCCAGCGACGTGGCGGTCGATTCAGTGCGTTGCGCCAGATGCTGGTTTCCGGCAGTCAGCTCACGGCTACCAATATCAATTTGCGAACTGGCATCGCGTACGCGTTGTACCGAGTCGCCCAGCGAATGGCGCATTTCATCCATCGCTGCGCTCAGGCGGTTGAATTCAGCGCTAGCCGACAGCGCCGAAACCGGCGACAAATCCCCCGTCGCCAGGCGTTCCAGTTGCTCCACTATACTATCCAGCGGCTTGAGAAACTTATTTCGCAGCATGAACCAAATCACGGCCAGTAGCGCGATAGCAACCAACATTGCCCCACTCATAATAGCGTGGTAAATCAATGAAGTAATAATACGAGTAGAGGCATATAGCCCCATCCCTCCAGTCAGTAACAGAAGGAACGTCAGCAGCGACAATAACACCAACAAACTTGATCGAATTGAAAGGGATTTTGGCATTGTTATATTTCCGGTTGTAGGGTTAAAACAGACCTGTACAGAACCTATCGACTACAACCGGAAAAAGTTTAGGTATTTAAATGTTTTTAGTAAAATCAGGATGTTACTTTGGTGTTGCTGTCGTACCCACTCGGGTTACCGGCGAGCTTTGACGATTTTCCCATAGCACCGTCAAACCGCGTTGTAACGCTATAAAAATAAACAATAAAATACCAATCGCAATCTTCGTCCACCAGGAACTTAATGTGCCGTCAAAATTAATATAGGTTTGAATTAATCCCTGAATAGCGACGCCAAACAAGGTACCTAACACCGTACCGACCCCGCCGCTCAGTAGCGTTCCGCCGATAACAACCGAAGCAATCGCATCCAGCTCGACGCCAACGCCCCCCAACGCATAACCCGCCTGGGTGTAAATTGAAAACACAATGCCGGCCAGCGTAGCAAGCCCGGTAGACAGCATATAGATACGAATGGTCGTGCTACGGGTTGAGATCCCCATCAGGTTGGCCGAGGTGGCGTTGCCACCAATGGCGTAAACCTGATTACCAAACCGCGTACGGTGCGCAAGGAAGATGCCAATCACCACCACGCCCAGCATTAACAACCCCATCGCGCTCAGGCGACCGCCGCCGGGAATTTTCCATGCCAGGCTTGAGAGCGTGTCATAGATCGGATGGTTAATTGGGATCGACTCTTCAGAGACCAGATAGCTGACGCCACGCAGGAAGAACATTCCCGCCAGCGTAATAATGAACGCAGGGATCTTCAGCGCATCAATCAGTAACCCCATAAATGCGCCAAACGCGCAACCCATCAGCAAAATCAGGGGAAACGCCAGCAGCGGGGAAATACCCCAATAACCAATAGCCTTCGCCAGAAATACGCCAGTAAAGGCGATGACCGAGCCAACGGAAAGGTCGATCCCGCCAGAGAGGATCACGAAGGTCATGCCCACCGCAATAATCCCTAAAAAAGCGTTATCGGTCAGGATATTGCAGATTACCCGAGTTGAAGCAAAAGCCGGAAACTGGGTCAGGCAGTAGAGATACCCCAGCACAAACACGCCGAGAGTAATCATTAGCGGTAAATTACGTTTTATCATGACCACGCACTCCTTTTATCAGGCTGATAAAGCGTTGTGACTGCACGACCAGTACACACAACACCACCACGGCTTTGACCACCTGGTTCAGCTCCGGCTGGAAGCCCGACAGTAAAATCCCGGTGTTCATTCCCTGGATAATCAATGCGCCGATCACCGACAGCAGCAGGTTAAATCGCCCGCCCATCAGCGAGCCACCACCGATGACCACCGCCAGGATGGCATCCAGTTCCAGCCACAATCCGGCGTTATTGGCATCTGCCCCACGGATATCCGCCGTGACGATAATACCGGCGATAGCCGCACACAGGCCGCTCAGTACATAAGTGAGCATCACAATGATGCGGGTATTCACCCCGGCATTTTTCGCCGCACGAATGTTAATGCCCACCGCTTCAATAAACATGCCCAGCGCCGTTTTACGCGTTAGCAGCCAAAAGGCGACCAGCGTCAGCAGCGCGATGATCACCGGCGTGGGGAACAGAAAGAGCGAGCCGCTGCCAAACCACGACAGCTCGGGCGAGTTGAAGGTGACGATCTGGCCAGACGTGATAAGCTGCGCCACTCCACGCCCGGCCACCATCAGGATGAGCGTCGCAACAAACGGCTGGATCTTGAGGATTGCCACCAGAATCCCGTTCCACAGCCCGGCCAGAATGCCGGAACCTAAGGCAGCAAGCAGCACCACCGGCAGACTGTGCCCGGCCACCGTCATCGCCGCGGTGGTCGCACCGGCAATCGCCATCACCGCGCCAACGGAAAGATCAATACCGCCGGTGGCGATCACCAGCGTCATACCAATCGCCAACAGCGCCACGGGAGCGGCACGGTTGAGAATATCAATCGGGCTGCCGAACAGGCGTCCATCCTGCAAAATCACCTGGTAGAAGTGTGGGGCCACCAGGCTGTCGACCAGCAGCACCAGCAGTAGCGCCACCAGTTGCGGCATACCTTTTGGCCAACGGAACCGTCGTTTCGCGGTGTTGGATTGAGGGAGAGATTGAGGCATCACCATAGTCTCCTTAGGCCGCAATGGCATTCATGATCGCCGGTACGGACAGTTCAGCCAGTGGGATCTCGGCCACCTGTTTGCGATCGCGCATAATAATGACGCGATCGGCATAACCCACTAACTCCTCCAGTTCGGATGAAATCACCAGCAGCGCCAGGCCATCCGCGCACAGTGTTTCGATCAGGCGGATGATCTCGGCATGTGCGCCGACATCGATTCCCCGCGTGGGTTCATCGAGGATCAGGAACTGCGGTTTGGTGAGTAACCAGCGCGAGAGCAAAACTTTTTGCTGATTACCGCCAGAGAGAAACTCGATTGGCTGCTCGGCGTTGGGGGTACGAATTCCAAGCTGACGGATAAAACGCTCGGCAATCTCGTTTTGTTCTTTCCTCGCAATAGGCCGCAGCCAGCCACGTTGCGCCTGCAAAGCCAGAATGATGTTTTCCCGCACCGAGGCGGCGGCGATAATACCATCCGTTTTACGATCTTCCGGACAGAAGCCGATCCCCAGGCACGAAGCCTGATGTGGGGATCGTAAGATCTGCGGTTTACCTTTGATCAGCGCACTACCGCTATCGGCAGGTTTAATACCGAAGATCACCTCCGCCGTTTCCGTGCGCCCGGATCCCAGCAATCCGGCAAGACCAACAATCTCACCGGGACGCACCTGTAGATCAAACGGCGCGATGGTGCCTTTCTTGCCAAAACCGCTAAAGGCCGCCACCGGCTTATCGCTCAGTAACGTGCGTCCCGCACGCTGTAGCGCATGGGTATCCAGTTCGCGGCCCAACATCATTTTGACCAGTTCGATCTGTGGCAACTCGCGGGTTTCGCGGCAGCCAACGAAGCCGCCGTTACGCAGAACGGTGATGCGATCGCTGACCTGATAAACCTGATCGAGGAAATGGGTGACGAAGATCAGACTGACGCCCCGATCGCGAAGATGGCGCATCAGGCCGAACAGCATTTCAACTTCCTGGGTATCGAGGCTGGCTGTGGGTTCATCGAGGATCAGCACTTTCGCGGAGAGATCGATCGCGCGGCAAATCGCGACAATCTGCTGCATCGCCACAGAAAAGCGGTTCAGCGGCTCGCGTACGTCGAGGGAAAAACCGTATGACGCCATCAGCTCCGTGGCGCGTTTTTCCATCTGCTTACGCTGTAGCAGGCCAAAACGCCGTGGTTCACGGCCAATAAACAGGTTATCCGCGACCGACATATTGGGCAGCAGGTTTACTTCCTGATACACGGTGCCAATCCCCAGTTGCTGGGCATGGGCGGTATTTTTCGGGGAAATCTGCTGGCCTTCGAGCCAGATAGTGCCGCGATCGGCGTGGTAAACACCGGTCAGCGCTTTGATTAGCGTCGATTTACCGGCTCCGTTTTCACCCAGCAGCGCCATAATCTCGCCACGACGCAAACTAAAATCCACGTTATCCAGTGCTTTGACGCCGGGAAAAAATTTACTTAATCCTTCGGTGCGGAGGATCTCCTGATGTTGGTCGGTGGTCATGGCATTCCTCCGGTGCGAAATCACGGCGTTTCGTAGGCCTGATAAGCGCAGCGCCATCAGACCTACAGAAGACCGACAGCAAAACTAGTAGCCCATGTTTTTCTTCTTCTCTAACTCTTCTTTCGCCGTATCTGGCAGGTAGAGGATCGACTTGGTGATGGTCAGCTTCTCAGGCATCGTGCCGTCTTTTTTGAATTTATCCAGCGCATCGAAGGCCGGACCTGCCATATTCGGCGTCAGCTCGACGCTGGCGTTAGCTTCACCATCAATCATCGCTTTGTAGATATCCGGTACGCCGTCGATGGAACCGGTAAGAATATCTTTACCGGGTTTCAGACCCGCTTCTTTGATCGCCTGAATCGCACCGATCACCATGTCATCGTTGTGGGCGTAAACCATGCAGATGTTCTTGCCGTTGTTTTCCGCTTTAATAAAGCTCTCCATCACTTCTTTCCCTTTACTGCGGGTGAAGTCACCGGACTGTGAGCGGATAATTTTGATGTTAGGTGCGTTAGCGATGGCTTCAGCAAAACCTTTTTTACGATCGATCGCTACACTTGCCCCGACGGTCCCTTGCAGCTCAACAACGTTACACGGCTTGCCGTTCACTTCTTTAATTAGCCAGTCGCCAATCAATTTACCTTCCAGCACGTTGTCAGCGGTGACGGTGGTCATATAGAGAGATTTGTCTTTTACATCGATGGAACGATCGAGCAAAAAGACGGGAATGTCGGCATCTTTTGCTTCTTTTAAGACCGGCTCCCAACCCGTTGCCACGACCGGGGCAATAAAGATGGCATCAACGCCCTGCGCCACGAATGAGCGGACTGCCTTAATCTGGTTTTCCTGCTTTTGCTGGCCGTCAGCGATTTTCAGCGTAATACCCCGCTTTTCGGCCTCGCTTTTCGCAACGTTGGTTTCTGCGGCGCGCCAGCCGGATTCAGAGCCAACCTGTGAAAATCCTACGGTTAAAGGGGCTGCCATTGCCATAGACGACATGGCTGCCGAAACTGCTGTGACTAAAAGTAAGCGCTTCCACATAAGTGCGTCCTCGTAGGGTGATTATTGTTGGTTAATAAACCGTCGCGAAAAACTATAGACAATTGAGCATGTAACAGATTGCGTTACATCACACTTCAAAAAAGTAAATAAAACGTTAATCACAACTTTGTAATCGTTTTCATCTCGCTATGAAAAATGCGGCTGAAGATATGGATTTTTCTGTCATCAGAGAGGGGTAAAAAGAAGAAAATGCACGTAGATAAAGCGAAAACAAGCGGAGACATTCAGCGCGAGTTGGCTATAATACCCGCCACTTGTTTGCCATAGCATATTTAAAGGAAACAGACATGAGCTTACTCAACGTCCCTGCCGGTAAAGATCTGCCGGAAGATATCTACGTTGTTATCGAGATCCCTGCCAACGCAGATCCGATCAAATACGAAGTTGACAAAGAGAGCGGCGCCCTGTTCGTTGACCGCTTCATGTCCACCGCGATGTTCTATCCGTGCAACTACGGTTACATCAACCACACCCTGTCTCTGGACGGTGACCCGGTAGACGTTCTGGTCCCGACCCCGTATCCGCTGGAACCAGGTTCAGTGATCCGCTGCCGTCCGGTTGGCGTACTGAAAATGACCGACGAATCCGGTGAAGATGCGAAACTGGTTGCGGTACCGCACACCAAGCTGAGCAAAGAATACGACCACATCAAAGATGTGACCGACCTGCCGGAACTGCTGAAAGCGCAGATTACCCACTTCTTCGAGCACTACAAAGACCTCGAAGCAGGCAAATGGGTAAAAGTTGACGGTTGGGACAACGCTGAAGCCGCTAAAGCTGAAATCGTTGCTTCCTTCGAGCGCGCGAAAAAGTAAGTTTTACTTTTGATGCTTAGCCCCGCATGTCGGGGCTTTTTTATGCCCTGATGCGAGTACGATTGGCACAAAAAACAACGCCACCCGAAGGTGGCGTGTTCACATCAGTACTGGTCTCTGTCTAACCAGTTGCCGCTTTCAATCAGCGTTAAGCCATCAACCGGACGTTGGTACACGTACATCCATGCACTTCCGTACGGCGTTTGAATTAACTGGCGTGCGTATTCACCGCCACGGGTACGCAGAGCATCAAGCTCTGCCAGCGTGGCGTTATCAATACGATAAACTTCCCCGTGTACTGTTCCCTTTCCCGGAACGGCGCCTGGATAGTGGCCCAGGCTATACAACTGGTAGTTGTCGATACTGAAATTCCCCAGCAACAGGGCATTGGTCATCCAGTGGCTGTTGCCTTGTTTGGTTCGTAAACTGCCGTAGACAAATATTCGCATTGCTAAAACTCGAACTGATAGAGCAAATCAAGTGCCTGATCTACGCCAGACACTGCTTCCAGATATAGCTTAGGCATCAGACGATAACGTAGCGTGAGTGTCGCTAAGGAGTCAAATATACCCACACCATATTTCACCTGCAGACCTGGCAGTACGTATCCGCTGACAACTACCTGAGATGAATCGCCCACCCCTTGCGTGTCCAGTGCCAGATTGCTTACGCCAAATGTCTCCCCGATTTTACCCACAACCTGACCACTTTGTGCAACCCCCAGACCAATAAGCATTGAGGTCATCGCCGCGCTGTCACTCTGTTCGCTATCAAGTCCTTGTCCGCGAAGTAGGTAGGAAAGCGCCATTTGCTGCGACATTGCCGGGTCGGAGAAGATCTCCGCCTTCGGTTCATCGGCAGTGCCGGTCACGCGAACACCGGCGATCACGTCGTCTTCGGTGGCATCCGGGTTACGAATCGCTTCAATATTGAGCAACGGCTGATCCGGCGGGCCGGAGAACAACAGCTCGCCCTTACGCACAATCAGATCCTGGCCATAGGCATGGAAGCGACCGCTCGGAATATTAATTTGTCCGTTCAGCCCCAGCCCCTGCTTATCCTGTACCACTTTCAGGTCGCCCGTCAGACGCGCTTTCAGACCAAAAGCGTCAATACGCACGTTGTTACCGACGTGGATGTTCAGGTTGCTGTTAATCGGAATACTGGCTGTCTGCGGTTTCTCCGGCTGCAGATTGTTGTTCAGCATGACCATGTCGCTGGAAACCCCTACCGCGCTCTCCGGCAGGTCGTGTACCACGATACGCGCCCATGGCACATCTACGTTGCCATCCAGGGTAAACAGGCTCGGCGTGGCTTCAAAGACCACGTCCGGCGAGACATCCAGGCGAACCATCGGCGGCACGGTAATACGTACCCTGCTGCCTTTAGCCGCGACCCGCGCCCGCCAGTTGTCTATTTGACTCCAATCGGCATCGCCGCTCAGGTTAATTTCTCCCTGCTGCGTGCGCACCACGCCCGCCAGCGTGGAGCGTGTTCCGGTGAAATTAACGGCTAACTGGCTTGGCTGCATGTCGAACGGCATAAAGTTACCGTCGATATCCAGACCGCTCAGTTGCAGTTGTCCAAGCAGTTGTGGGCTTTGCACATCACCGCCCAGTCGCAGGTTGGCGTTGATCACCCCAGCCGCTTTTTCACCGCGCGAGAAGATGGGGTTCACCATCGCCAGATTGAAGTTGCGAATATTGACGTTACCGCCCAGGTTGCGGCGTCCTTGCGGATCCGTCACCTGTACCTGGCCGTCAAACTGCCCGTTGTTGGTCAGGCGAATCAGCCAGCCCAGCTCGGCACGGTTATTATGCAGGTCAGCAGTCAGATTCAGCGTGTCAAACGCCACCGGAAGCGATGCATCGTTCACGCTTTGCGTGACCTTCACGTTACGTCCATTCAGCGTCACTTGCCCCTGCGGCAGCCCTTCTTTGGTGGTGTCCCAGCTCACATCGGCTTTGCCAGTGAACACACCGCTGGCCTGGGTTGCATCCGGCATAAACGGTTTCAGCATTGCCAGATCGAAGCGATTCAGGTTCACCACCGCACGCCCTTCTGCACCGGCATCAATGGCTTGCGGTACGCACAGTTCCGCATTCGGGTTGTTCCAGCAGTGCGGCCCAATGCTGATTTTCTGTTCCTGATTACGGTAATCCAGCGCAACAGGGCGGTTCAACGACCACGGACCCACCGGCGTCTGGAAGCGCGTATTGCTCAGCGTCCCTTTCCAGCGCTGTTCTTTACGATCAAAGCTACCCGCTAGATCAAGCTGTCCGGAAACCGGCTCACCCTGAATGCGCAGTTGCAGCTCATGCTGCTTTTCACTGCCTTTGGCGTTAAGCGTCACCAGGCCAATATTCACGTCAGGTTGTACAATCCGCTCTACGCGAACATTGAGATTACCGGCGATTTGCTCGGCCGATTTAACATCGCCTTCGACGCGTACCTGAGCGACGGAAAGCTCTTGCCAGCGCAGACCGCGAGCGGTGATATCCGCCAGCAGCTGCGGCGCTTCAACCGTACCGCGAACTTTTACCAGCCCTTTCGCCGTACCGCCCAGTCCAGGCAGCGCGTTATCCAGGCTCGGGGCATCAATCGTCGCGTCGAGATTGAGGTCTTTGACCCCCAGTTCCCCTTTCACATCCGCGCTGTTGCGCCCCAGTTCCAGATGCAGCCCCGGGATCGTCCACTGCAGGTAACTGTTACCCTTCAGTGAACCATTCACATTGACCTTGTTCTGCTTCACGTTGCCGGTCAGCTTCAGCTCCGGAACCTCCATCTGCCAGCTTCCACCGTACAGACTGCCGCGCGTTTTCACCAGGCCATTCAGTTTTGACGGCCAGTCTGGAATCGCTTTCGCGGTGTTGATGCCATCCAGCGTTAACTCCCCGCGCCAGCTGATCGCCTGCTGCCAGTCCACCAGCGCTTTCAGCTCGGTTTTCCCTTCCAGCGCCGCAACGCTGAGTTTGTCGAGATTGATCTGCAGTTCGTTACCTTTAGCGTCCAGCGTGATGGTAGCCGGAGGAATATCCTGCCCCTTCACTGCGGTACGCATCGACAACGTGTAGTCGGTCATCTTGCCGGTCAGTTTGAGCTTGATGTCATCAGCCTGGAACTGCTTGTCGCCGGTAAACGGCCAGTATATTTGCTTACTCACCACTTCCAGATTGAGCGGCAACCCGGCTTCCGCCAGACGCGTTTGCGCCCGTAGGTCCATATCCACCGGACCAGACAGATTTACGCCGACTTCCAACTGGTCACGCAGTGCGCCGCCGACCTTCAGCTTCACCTTTTCGCCTTTTAACGGGTCGATGTTCAGCGTGCTGTTTAACGTAATATCGACCGGCCATGTGTCGGTGAGCTGCGCCGTACCGCTGGCTTTTACCGATCCCTGATTCGAGTCGATATCCAGCGTATCCAGCTTCATGTTGCCGTCAATGCTGCTCACTTTCAGCAACAGGTTATGTACCGTGAGATCAGTATCCCCGGTGACGCGCAACTGCTCGCCGCGAAATTCTTCAATATTGAGATTGAGCGGCAGATGCACATCGGTCATTTCCGGTAGCACCGGCTTTGAGAACAGATCTTTTAGCGTTTCGCCGAGCGGTTTTTCATCCGGCTGCGGGTTTTGAATCTTTGGTTCGACGACCTCTTCCTGCGCCACTTCCGCCACTTTAGGCAGGGCAATCAGCAGCCCCTGCAATGACGTTGGCTTCAACGTCAGCGTTTTTTCCTGCCAGTTCAGACCAGAGGTAAAGTCCAGCACGGAAGCCTTGGTGTCATCGATTTTAATATTGATGTTGTTAAGTGCCACGCGTGAAAGCGTGATTGGGTAAGGCGTGGAAAGGTTAAGCGGACCGTTCTCTTCTTCCTCAACCGGCGCTGATGGCGGCATTTTTTTGCTGTCGATCGCTACGTTGATATTTTTCAGCGACAGATCGTTGACGCACAGACTGCTATTCCACAGGCAATTAAGCCCAACGGCCAGATGTACTTCGCCAGCATTTACTGCCACGCCGGGCTGGTCATAACGGATATTTTTAAGTGATAAATCCCGCCAGCCGCCGGTGACCTGACCGATCTCAAGCCCCGGAACCCAACGATTCGCGGCTTTGAAGATCAAATGCAGGCCCGAGGTGGTGCCGACGAGAAACGCTACTGTGCCTGACAGCAGCAGGATAAAAATCAGTATGCCGAGGCTTATCTTCTTCCATAAACTCATAATTCAGGCCCCAGACCGATGTAAAACTGTAAACCATGTTCATCTTTGTCGCCGACAGGGACGGCAAAGTCGAGCTTGATAGGTCCGACCGGCGACTGCCAGCGAACACCGACCCCGGCACCGGTTTTGAAATCGCTTTTGCGAATATCGCTAACCGCTTCGCCGCTATCGACAAACATCGCGCCCCACCATTTTCCGGTCACGTTGTATTGATATTCCAGCGAGCCGGTCGCCAGCTTCGAAGCCCCTTTCAGCTTGCCGTCGCTGCCTTCTGGCGAAATAGATTTGTATTTGTAGCCGCGAATGCTGCGATCGCCCCCAGCGAAGAAACGCAGATCCGGCGGCACTTTGTCGAAGTCACCGGTTTCAATCCAGCCGAGGTTGCCGCGCATCACAAAGCGATGACGATCGTACAGCGTACGGATCCACACGTTTTGCGCCTGGAAGACGGAGAAATCAACGTCTGAGCCCCAGGCTGTGTTGGAGTAATCGATGGAATAACGTTGGGAGTCGCCCCAGACGGGCATCAGACCGCCACGCGAGCGCGTCCGGCTGATCATCACGCCCGGATAAAGCAGCATGGTGGTGTTGGTGACGTTACCCTGGGTAAAGTGGTCGAGGCTCCAGCGCAGGTTAATCGCGCGTTGCCAGCCGCTGGAGAGATCCCAGTAGCGGGAAACCGCAAGCGTCGTGGAGTCCTGCTCGGTATCGTTTAAATCGGTACGCTTAAAGCCCCCCTGCACCAGGTAATACTGTTCCAGAGGGTTCTTTAATAGCGGCATTTTATAACTGAAATCAAGAACTTGCTCTGGCGCAGAGATGCTGGCGCTGGTGGTCAGGCTGTGGCCGTAGGAGTTCATCCACGGCTTTTTCCACGAGGTTTTCAACCGGGGTCCGACGTCAGTTGAATAACCAACCCCGGTTTCGATGGTGTTTTCGGTGCGCGGCGAAACCACGCCTTTCAGCGGCAGCACTTTGGTTTTACGGGCTTTATCAAATTCCGGCGCGACGACCACGGAGTTAAACCATCCGGTTGCCGACAGACGACGGTTCAGTTCGCCCAGATCTTTCGACTCATACTCATCACCCTCTTTAAAGGGCACCAGATTTTGCAGATACTCATCGCGAATTTGCGAGCCTTCAAAGGTGACATGCCCAAAGCGATAGCGTTCGCCGCTGTTGTAATCGATATCCCAGAATGCCTGGCGGCGCTCAAGCGCTATCCCGAGCTGGCTTTTATTAAATTCACTGTCGAAATAGCCTTTGCGCAGCGCCACGCTGGTGAGTGACTTTTTGAAATTGTCATAGTCACCCTGATTCAGCACAGTGCCGATTGCCGGGCGTGTTTTCAGCAGATCCAGGTAATCTTTATCCGTACGTGCGCCACCGCGTAGAATCACTTCTGTGCCGCCAATCAGCACTGGCTCGCCAGGGGTGACTTTGGCAATCAGCACCTGGCGTCCTTTTGCCGGCGGCGGACGCAGTTCAAAATCAATGGTTGGCTCAAAGTAGCCCAGCGCTTTTAGCCCTTCGCGGATGGCATCATCAACGCGCGCACGAAAGCGTCGGTCTGGAGTGACTTCATCACTTTGAATCGTGGACAGCTGCGCACGGACGTTTTTCTCCAGCGGTCCTGATAATCCTTCGACCTGCAAGCGAACATTCGCGGCGGCGGCGGAGCCACTTAAGCACAGTAATCCAACCCAACATAACTGACGGATATGTGGCACATTTTCTCCTGAATATCCTTTTTTCCCACCCCTGGAAAAAAATACTATGCCGTTCCTCGGCTTAACAAAAAATCAACAATAAGAGTTGAAAAACAGACGACAACCCAAATATTTCTTATGTTTAACTCTAGACGCATTCACGCTGTTTATTGTGGGCAAAGACGCGTCTCGTTACAACCTTAACCCAAATGACTGATTTCGGGAGAACGGCCATGAGTTTATTTGATAGAAAGCATCTTGTTACTCAAGCAGATGCCCTACCTGGACGCAACACCCCGATGCCAGTGGCAACGCTGCATGCGGTTAACCAACATTCGATGACCAACGTGCCCGAAGGTATGGAGATAGCTTATTTCGCCATGGGATGCTTCTGGGGCGTTGAACGTTTATTCTGGTCATTACCCGGCGTATATAGCACCGCAGCCGGATACACAGGTGGTTACACCCCAAACCCAACTTATCGGGAAGTCTGTTCCGGCGATACCGGACACGCCGAAGCGGTACGCGTCGTCTATGACCCGCATGTTATCAGCTACGAACAACTGCTGCAGGTGTTCTGGGAAAATCACGATCCGGCGCAGGGCATGCGTCAGGGGAACGACCAGGGTACGCAGTATCGCTCCGCCATTTACCCGTTAACGCCGGAGCAAACCGCCGCGGCACAGGCCAGCCTTGAGCGTTTTCAGGCAGCAATGACCGCCGCAGGCGATGAACGCACTATTACCACGGAAATCACTACCGCAACCCCGTTCTACTATGCCGAGGACGATCACCAGCAGTATTTGTACAAAAACCCTCATGGATACTGTGGGATTGGTGGAATAGGCGTTTGCCTGCCGCCAGAACGTTAATCCTCGATTAACGAGATACCGTCACCCGCGCGGCATGGCGCGTTGCGTGGGTCACGGTGCCTCGATCCGTCACTTTTCCTTTCAGTAACAGGTTAAACACCGGCGCAGAGGGGCGATTAAGACGGTTCTGCAGCAAATGCACCGCTTCCACGCCCAACGCCCGACATGGAATAGTGATACTGGTTACTGCTGCAACGATATGCGCGTCCAGTTCCTGAACATCCGTCGTCATCAGCGACAACTCACCGGGTATCTCCACGCCAATGTTTTCCAGTACCCGCCTGATGCCCGTCGACATTGATGCCCCGGCGCAGAAAATAACTTCCGGCCACGCTTCACGGGGCGTCTCACGTAGCCAGTTGTCCATCGCCCGGTCTGATTCCTCCTCAGAAAAGCCCTCCGTTACCAGCAGATCGCGCCCGGCATCAAACGGTATTTGATACTGTCGGTAGACCTCCTTGATGCCCTCCAGACGCCAATACATCGTTTCCCGGCGCAGGCTGGTGACATGGAGAATACGCCGGTGCCCCTGATCAAAAAGATATTGCACAGCACGGTTGCCAATCGCCCGATGATCAGGGGATACCGCATCCAGTAACCCTTCTTTGTCCTGAGAATTAATCAACACGCAGGGTTTATCCAACAGTTGCGCCAGTTTATGCACAGTTGGGTCATCAATGCCGATAAGAATAATCGCATTAATATTCTTATTGTTGGCCTTTTCCTGAAAGACCTTGATGTCCGCACGCTGCTCATCCAGTCCGCAGTAACTCAGGTAGACATCATGCGGCGCTATCGCCTCGGCAATACCGCGCGTCACTTCGAGGTAAAATGCATCGCCACGAGCGGTAAAGGTGCGCAACGGGGCGAAAACAGCAATGCCGTTGATCAACAGTCGTCCGCTGGACAACGAGTCCAGAACCCCCAGTCCGCGCGCGCAACTGACAATCGCCTCACGTGCTTTATCACTGGTGTATGACTTTCCGCTAAGCACCCTCGACACCGTACTCACCGAGTACCCCGTCAGAGCAGCAATTTCGTCCATTTTTAGCTTGCCAGACATTCTGTGACCTCACTCGCAATCAATCTTTGCAATTTTTTGCAAACGTAGTTCATTGACTCTAAAACACTTTTTCAATGACTGAACAAACTTCTTTTTCATCCTGCAACCGTTCTCACAAAATCACATTGTCGATATTCCAGGCGTTTCTTATGTTCCGCATATCCCTTATTTCTGACGAAAAAGGCACGACATGAAAAAAATACGCTTTGGCATTATTGGGGTTGGCAACATTGGTACCGTCCACGCACGCTACCTGCTGGCCGGAACGGTACAAGAAGCCGTGCTCGCCGCAGTGTGCGATAACAATCCGGATAAACATCCGGCGATCCGCCGGCTGGTCGGCGAAGAGGTGAGATTGTTCAGCGATGCGCGAGAGATGCTGGAAAGTGGGCTGATCGATGCCGTGATCGTCGCCACGCCGCATTATGACCATCCGGGTTTATCGATGATGGCCATGCGTCTTGGTATTCATACGCTATGTGAGAAGCCCGCAGGGGTCTACACCGCGCAGGTACAAGAGATGAACGCCTGCGCGCGCGAATGCAATGTGGTGTTCAGCATGATGTACAACCAGCGCCCCAATCCGCTGTATCAGAAAGTCAAAGATCTGATCGACAGCGGCGAACTCGGCGAGCTGCGTCGATCTAACTGGATCATTACCAACTGGTATCGTTCACAAAGCTATTACAACTCCGGCGGGTGGCGCGCGACCTGGAAAGGTGAAGGCGGCGGCGTGCTGCTGAATCAGGACCCGCACCAACTCGATTTATGGCAATGGCTGGTCGGCATGCCGGTACGCTTGCGCGCTTTTTGCCAGTTTGGCAAGCATCGTCAGATTGAAGTCGAAGATGACGTCACGGCCTACGCAGAATACGCCAACGGCGCAACCGGGGTGTTCATCACCACCGTCGCCGAAACGCCTGGCACAAACCGCCTCGAAATTGTCGGCAGCAGGGGAAAGGTGGTGGTAGAAGAAGGTCGCCTGCGCTTCTGGCGACTGCGTGAATCCGAAACCGACTTCAACGCCCGCTGGCAAAACGGTTTTGGTGAGCCGGAATGCTGGGAAGTGACCATCCCTACCGAACCGGAATGCAGCGAGCACTATGTCATTACCCGCAATTTTACCGCCGCGATCCTACACGATGAGCCGCTGATCGCCCCCGGTCTGGAAGGCATTCGCGGCCTGACGCTTTCCAATGCGATGCACCTCTCTACCTGGACAGATGACTGGGTAGAGCTGCCGATTGACGAGCAACGTTACTTCCAGCTGTTACAGGAACGTATCGCCTCTTCAGTGGAAAAAAATATGGCTAGCCGCACGCTGGACGCTTCCGGTAGCTGGTAACGCGCAGGAGAAAATCATGCTGAACATTGCAATTGTCGGTACCGGGAATATCTCCCACAACCACATTCAGGGCTATTTACAGTTCGCGGATCGTTGTCGGATTGTCGCGTTGGTCGATATCTACCCGGAGAAAGCAGAGGAAAAGAAATCACGCTATGGCCTGAGCGAAGCGCAAGTCTTCCGCAGCCATCAGGCGATGCTGAACGCGGGCATTGCGGTGGATGTGGTCGATGTCTGTACGCCGCCGTACGTACATGCAGCCATCAGCATTGATGCGCTGCACGCCGGAAAACACGTGCTGTGCGAAAAGCCGATGGCCGCCTCGCTCGAAGAGTGCGATGCCATGATCGCCGCGCAAAAGAGCAGCGGAAAGACCTTATCGATCATCGCGCAAAATCGCTTTACTGATGCCTTCTGGCGTCTAAAAACGGTGGTTGATTCCGGGCTGGCGGGCAAGATTTGCCATGCGCAGGTGGATTCATTCTGGTGGCGCGGACACTGCTATTACGATTTGTGGTGGCGCGGCACGTGGCAGAAAGAAGGCGGCGGCTGCACGCTGAATCACGCGGTGCACCACATTGATGCCATTCAATGGATACTGGGTTTCCCAGCCGAAGTGGTCGCAATGATGACCAACGTCGCCCACGACAATGCCGAAGTAGAGGATCTTAGTGCGGCTATTTTCAAATACCCACACGGGGCACTGACGCAGTTGACCGCCTCGGTTGTGCATCACGGTGAAGATCAGAAAATGGTTATTCAGGGCGAAAAGGCGCGAATTTCTGCACCGTGGCAAGTGCATGCCAGCCAGTCGGCGGACAACGGCTTTCCGCAACCGGAAAATAACGGCGAACTGGAACAGCGTCTGGATGCGCTTTTTCACGCGACGCCAGCGCTGCAATGGACGCTGCATACCGGGCAAATCGACAACCTGCTTAGCGCCATCGAACGACAAACCCGTCCGCTGGTCGATGGCGAACAGGGCAAACGTTCGCTGGAACTGATCACCGCTATCTATAAATCCGCCATCACCCGCGCGGTGGTGACGCTACCCATCCACCACACCGATGCGTTTTATCGCACCGGCGGCCTGATTGAAATCGCCCCGCATTTCTATGAGAAATCCGCCTCCGTGAACAATTTTACGGAAGTGGGCGCCATCCCTCTGGGTAAAGACTTAGATTCAGGAGTTAAACCATGAACAAACAAGATGGAATGAACTACGCCCCTATCGGGAAGCCTCAACCGGTCGTGAAGCCTGGCGAGTTTGTCATTGCCGCCGCCACGCTCGACCACGGCCATATCTACGGCATGTGCAACGGGTTGATTGAAGCAGGCGCCACGCTGAAATGGGTTTACGATCCCGATCCGCACAAAATCGATCAATTTTTGCAGCATTATCCCCAGGCGCAGGTGGCCGATTCGCTCGAGACTATCCTGAACGATCGCGAGGTCCGGCTGGTTGCCGGGGCAGCTATTCCGTCTGAGCGTTGTCCGCTGGGGCTAAAGGTAATGGCGGCTGGGAAAGACTACTTCACTGACAAGGCTCCGTTAACCACGCTTGCACAACTGGAAGACGCCAAAGCGATGGTGGCGAAAACCGGACACAAATACGCAGTCTATTACAGCGAGCGTCTGCACGTTGAAAGCGCTGTCTTTGCTGGTCAGCTCATTCAGCAAGGGGCGATTGGGCGCGTGATGCAAACTCTGGGTACCGGTCCGCATCGCGAAGGCGACGGACGCCCGGACTGGTTTTATGACAAACGCTACTTTGGCGGCATTCTGTGCGACATCGGTAGCCATCAAATCGAACAATTCCTGTTTTATACCGGCAACCGCGAGGCACACGTCGTCGCCAGCCAGGTGCGTAACGTTAATCATCCGCAGTACTCGCAGTTTGAAGATTTTGGCGATGCCATGCTGGCGGGCGACAACGGTGCAACTGGCTACTTCCGCTGCGACTGGTTCACGCCGCAGGGGCTCAGTAGCTGGGGGGATGGCCGCCTGACGTTACTGGGTACCGAAGGTTACATTGAGATCCGCAAGTATGTGGATATCACCCGGGGCGAACAGGACGTGGTGTATCTGGTGAATAAAGAAGGAGAATTTCGTTTCCCGGTCGCGGGAAAAGTCGGTTTCCCGTTCTTCGGTGAATTCATTCTCGACTGTCTGAATCGCACGGAAAACGCCATGACTCAGGCCCACGCCTTTAAAGCCGCAGAGCTGTGCGTGAAGGCGCAAATGCTGGCGAATGCCCGCACATAACCGGAGGTGACATGACAACAATCAATGCCGCCATCATCGGCGCGGGGGCGATTCACCGCAGCCACGTTAACGCCCTCCGGCTTTTGCCGGGGGTCACGCTGCGTGCGCTGGTCGATATTGATAGTGCCAACGGTTTGCAACAGGCCATGGCGTATAACTGCCGCTATTACCAGAATTACCGTGAAATGCTGCTGGATAATGACATCGACGTCGTCCATATCTGTACACCTCATTTCGAGCACAAAAACATGATTACCGCCGCGCTTGCCGCCGGGAAACATGTGTTTTGCGAAAAACCGGTGGGGTTGAATTGCACAGAAGTTGCGGACATCGCTAACGCAGCGGCGTCTGCCCAAGGCTTGCTGGGCGTGTGTTATCAAAATCGACTCAATCCAACCAGCTTACGTATCCGCGACGAACTGGCGAAAAATACGCTGGGTAAAATGTTAAGCATTAAAGCGGTTTTGACCTGGTCACGCTCTAAAGCGTATTACAGCGAAAGCCCGTGGCGTGGACGTTTTGTCAGCGAAGGCGGCAGTTTACTGATCAACCAGGCTATTCACACTCTCGATCTGATGCAGTGGTTCGCCGGCGGTGTGACACGTTTAAAAGGTGTGGTGGATAGCGGCGAACTGGCAGACGTTACCGAAGCCGAAGACAGCGCGATGGCAACTCTGCACTTTGCCAACGGCGCCCGTGGTCTGTTTTATGCCAGTAACTGCAACACCCTCGATTCACCGCTACAGCTGGAGATTCATTGCGAACACGGCATGCTGCAGCTCACGGATAACACCCTCTGGCGCGTTACAACGGATCGTCGCCTGAAGCTGGATTGCGACGGTTCTCCGGACGGTCACAGTAAAAGTTACTGGGGCCTGGGCCACCAGCAGGCCATTCGTCAGTTTTATCATGCTATTACTCATGGAGGTCAAACGGAATATATCAATATTAATGACGCCCGCAAATCACTGGCGATGGTCGATGCTATTTATCATTCGTCTAAAACCCGACAATGGATAACCATTAATAATTAAAATTAACCTAACGCTACAGAATTAAATAACATCAGCCGGATAATACCGGAGTACAAATACCCTACATACTGGAAAATATTATGGTCAAACCAACTGAACGCAGAGTCAGTTATGGTGTAGCGATCGGCTATGGCATTACTGATTTATTTGGCGGCGGTGCTTTCGCCATTATCGGAACCTGGCTTTTATTTTTTTATACCACCTACTGCGGTTTAAGCGTGCTGGAAGCAGGCTCAATATTTGCTATTGCCCGCGTAATTGATGCCGTACTCAGTCCAATTATGGGTTACATCACCGATAACTTTGGCAACACGTGGCTGGGTCGACGATTTGGCCGCCGTCGCTTCTTTTTATTACTTAGTTCTCCTTTAATGTTTCTCTATGCCCTGCTGTGGCTGACCGACATGGGTTACTGGTATTACCTGGGAACCTATCTGTCAATTGAGCTGCTGTCAGCGATGGTGCTGGTGCCGTGGGAAACCCTCGCCGCAGAGATGACCAATCGCTACGAAGAACGCAGTCGCCTCTCCGGTGTGCGCATGATCTGCTCGCAGTTGGGCGGATTTCTTGCCGTCTCGGTACCCGGCATCCTGATGCAGTTCACCGGCAAAGATAATCCCTTTACCTATACGCTAACCGGGCTGATTTTTTCCGCCGTGTTCTGTCTTGCCGTGTTTATAACCTGGCGATGTACATGGGAAGCCAAAGACGTTCAGGAAGAGACATTTCAGGCTGACTTGCAACGAAATAGCGGTCTACTGAATCACCTTAAATATTTAGTACTCGATCTGTTTTCGGCATTCCGCATTCGGGCATTTCGCCTGCATATCATTATTTATATTTTCTCATTTACCGCCATGGATGTATTCGGCTCGGTTTTCACCTATTACGTGGTGTATTGTTTAAGCCAGGATGCAGCCTCCGTTTCTGGCTGGTTAAGTATTGCCGCCATTGCTTCAGTGTTTGGCACCTATGGATTTATGCTATTACTGAACAAACTCAATATCACCCCGTCAGCGGCACTACGTCTTTCTTACACCTGTATATTTAGCGTACTACTATTTTTATTTATTATTTATTACACTGAAACCCAAGTATCCAATATTCTGTTCTCGGCGGTATTTATTCTACTCGGTATGGCGCGTTCCGGTCTTTACTATATCCCATGGAATATCTACAGCTTTATTCCTGATATCGACGAAATGGTTACCCAACAGCGCCGAGAAGGGATTTTTGCAGGTGTTATGGTACTCACCCGCAAAAGTACCGTGGCAATCGCTATTTTGCTTATCGGCATGGTGCTGGAAGAGTCTGGCTTTATAAAAGGCAGCGGCGCACAGCCAGCAAGCGCGCTTCACGCCATAATCGGATTGATGATCTTTGCTACCTCGGCACTGCTGGCGGTGAGTTTCTACACCACCTACAAATTCAAACTCACCCGCGAAACGCACAAAGTCCTGCTTAAAGAGATCGCCCGCCGCAAGCTGGGTGGCAACTACCGCGACTGCGATGAAGAAACTCGGATGGTGATCAAACAACTCACTGGCTACGAGTACGATGAAGTTTGGGGTGGCAGCGCTACGCAACGTGCGATGGGGCGCGTCAGTCTCTCAGATGCAGAATAAGGAGCGCATCATGTATAACCCATGGAACAAAGCACGGGCGCAAAGCTGGTATCAACAGCAACCCTGGGGCTGCGGTTTTAATTACTTACCGCGCACCGCGGTTAACTGGCTCGAAATGTGGCAAGCAGAGAGTTTCGATAGCAACACTATCGATCAGGAACTCGGCTGGGCCAGCCTGTATGGTTATAACCAGCTACGAACAAATTTACCGTTTACCGTCTGGCAGCATGACCGTGACGGCCTTCTCGGGCGCATCGACCTCTTCCTGAGCATTGCCCATAGCCACGGTATAAAAGTGATGCTGACGCTGCTCGACGACTGCGCTTTTTCTGGTGATGAGCCCGTTATCGGTCAGCAAAAACCGCCGGTTCCCGGCATTCACAACAGCCAGGCGGCGGGTAGCCCTGGGCGCGCCTGCGTGCTGGATCGACGCTGTTGGCCGCAAATTGAAGCTTACGTGAGAGATGTCATCCGTTACTTTCGCCATGACTCGCGCATCAGCGTCTGGGATTTATATAATGAGCCAGGCAACGGCGGGATTTTTTGTCATACTGGCGAATTTGCCCGCTATGATGACAGGCTGGAAATCTACGCCTTAACCCTGATGACCCATCTGTTTAACTGGGCCCGACAGGAGTCACCCTCTCAACCGTTGACCGTAGCAGCCTGGCATATTGACGATCGCGCGGCGTGCGGGAGTGCGTTTACGCATCCTGTTGATATAGCGGCTCTGCGACTTTCCGATGTGATTAGCTACCATGCCTATGTCGATACCCCTGGCCAGCTGTCTCTTCTGTCACAGTTGGCCGAATTTGGCAGGCCGCTTTTTTGTACCGAGTGGCTGGCACGCCATGTCGATAGCCGAATAGAAGAACAGCTGCCGCTATTTCGCGCCCAGCGCGTTTCCAGCTTTCACTGGGGGCTGGTACAGGGGAAAACGCAAACCTGGTTACCGTGGCCGGATATCCCGCGGAACGAGACGACGGCGCAGCTATGGTTCCACGATGTGCTGAAGTCGGATGGTTCGCCTTATAGCGAAAAAGAGATGCAGATGGTGCGCAGGCTTAACGCCGCAGGATAAGGCCAAAAAAGCTCCTCTGGCGACTTTACAGTACCTTACGCTATACTAGCTTCTGAAATTACCGGTCCACTCCCTTCGGACCGGTTTTCAATGTGTATTTCACACGGATTTATCAATTTATCCCTTCCGAGGATCTGGCCTTAACGGTCGGATAAGATATGTTAAACAGTATTTTAGTCATTCTCTGCCTGATCGCCGTGAGTGCGTTTTTCTCGATATCAGAGATCTCGCTTGCTGCATCACGCAAAATCAAACTTAAACTGCTTGCCGATGAAGGCAGCGTGAACGCACAGCGTGTTTTGAAGATGCAGGAAAACCCCGGCATGTTTTTTACCGTCGTGCAAATCGGCCTTAACGCGGTCGCTATTCTCGGCGGTATAGTCGGTGATGCGGCATTCTCCCCGGCTTTTCACAGCCTGTTCTCAAAATACTTCGCCCCAGAGCTGTCCGAGCAGTTAAGCTTTATTCTGTCGTTCTCGCTGGTTACTGGCCTGTTCATCCTGTTCGCGGATTTAACCCCGAAACGCATCGGTATGATTGCGCCAGAAGCTGTGGCTTTGCGTATCATCAACCCGATGCGCTTCTGCCTGCTGGTCTTCCGCCCGCTGGTGTGGTTCTTCAACGGTCTGGCAAATAACATTTTCCGCCTGTTTAAGATCCCGATGGTGCGTAAAGACGATATCACTTCGGACGACATTTACGCCGTGGTCGAAGCCGGTGCGCTGGCAGGTGTTTTGCGTAAGCAGGAACATGAGCTGATTGAAAACGTGTTCGAACTGGAATCGCGTACCGTACCGTCTTCTATGACCTCCCGCGAGAATATTATCTGGTTCGATCTCCACGAAGATGAGCAAAGCCTGAAGAACAAGGTGGCGGAACATCCGCACTCCAAGTTCCTGGTGTGTAACGAAGATATCGACCACATCATTGGCTATGTTGATTCAAAGGATCTCCTCAACCGCGTACTGGCGAATCAAAGCATGGCGCTGAACAGCGGCGTACAGATTCGCAATACGTTGATTGTTCCGGATACATTGACGCTCTCGGAAGCGCTGGAAAGCTTCAAAACCGCAGGCGAAGATTTTGCCGTCATCATGAACGAGTACGCGCTGGTGGTGGGAATTATCACGCTCAATGACGTGATGACCACGCTGATGGGCGATTTAGTTGGCCAGGGTCTGGAAGAGCAGATTGTGGCGCGTGATGAAAACTCATGGTTAGTTGATGGCGGTACGCCGATTGATGACGTTATGCGCGTACTGGATATCGACGAGTTTCCGCAGTCCGGCAACTATGAAACCATCGGCGGCTTTATGATGTTCATGCTGCGTAAAATCCCGAAACGCACCGACTCGGTGAAGTATTCTGGCTACAAATTTGAAGTGGTGGATATCGATAACTACAAGATCGATCAGTTGTTGGTAACGCGACTGGACAGCAAACCTACCGTTCTGGTACCAAAGCTGCCGGATGCAAAAGAAGAGGCAAAGGCGTCTTAACGCCTGACAAAAACATCAACGGCTCCCATCCAGGAGCCGTTTTTTTAACTACCGCATAGCAATTTGATCAAGCCATCTCAGTTTGCAGACGCAAGACCTGACGGTTAACTTCGGACATCACGGAAAAATGCAGTTTGTCCTTCACTTTTGGGATAAGAATCTTACCCTTATCAAATTCAAAAGCGCCTACATCCTTGATATATAACCGTCCACGAAACAGGATCTTCACGTACTTCGCCACCTGCAGCGGGTTGTATCGTTGGAAAATTTTCATTGTTGTCTCCTGCTGAGCATTACGCCTTAGCGGTACCACAATCGGTCCGACAATCCTCAGGCGCAAATTTTAATGCCCTATGACTATAGACTATCTCGTTGATGTTTCCAGCGTGTATAAGTTTATTTACCTTCAAGTTACAATTATTCAGAATTATCTTTTCAACGCTTCGTTGTCTTCAGTATAAGCCTTCATTTTTCGCAGGATTTGTGCGCCCGTCCGCAAACTGGCATCGCGCTTGCGGGAAAAAGCAGCAATCGCACATATGATTAAATTCCAGACCCAAGTGGTCGGATCACCTGCAAACAAAGAAAAAGGAAAATCCATGACCTTACGAAAACTGTTGGCGCTGTCGTTTCTGCTGCTGCCGATGATTGCCTCCGCACATAAGTTTGAGACTGACCAACGCGTACCACCGGTGGGGATCGCCGATCGCGGCGAACTGATTCTCGATAATGATAAGTTTAGCTACAAAAGCTGGAATAGCGCGCAACTGCCCGGCAAAGTCCGTATTGTGCAGCACATCGCCGGGCGCACCTCCGCCAAAGAGAAAAATGCTACGTTGATCGAGGCCATCAAAGCGGCCAATTTACCGCACGATAAATACCAGACCACTACGATCGTCAACACCGATGACGCCATCCCAGGCTCCGGAATGTTTGTGCGCAGCAGTCTGGAGAGTAATAAGAAGCTCTACCCGTGGTCGCAATTCATTGTCGACAGCAATGGCATTGCGCGTAAAGCCTGGCAACTTGATGAAGAGAGTTCAGCAATTGTCGTACTCGACAAGGACGGACGCGTGCAGTGGGCAAAAGATGGCGCATTAACGCAGGAAGAGGTGCAGCAGGTGATTGCCCTGCTGCACAAATTGCTCTCACAATAAATAAATTTCATACATACTGTCCTTTATTCCTCTTTCTCCGCCAATAACTGGCGGAGAAAGAAACTGCGTGATATAACCCTGACCAACAAACAGCATTAAATCACTAAGGATTAATCATCATGACATGGAGTCTGGGAGCTAACCCAATTATTTCACTGAGTGGCGGTCACTTTTTACTTTTCTATTACACAATAATCATAACATCGCGATATTTTCTTATTTTATATAAGAAAAGTTTACATAAAAAACAATCCCAATCCTTAAATGTCAATGAAGACCCATTTTTTATCGCATGGCTAAAAGATCCCACAATGGGGATCACCAACATGGTGATGGGACCACTGCTTGATGAAGGCTACATTATCAGAAAAAATGATCAACATTATCAAATAACTAAAAAGAAAAAAACGAACACCATGATCTATGAAAGACACATACTTGCATACTTCAGGAAGCCAAAGAGCTTATTCAGGATAAACAAAGTGTTCACTGGGAAAGATGAAAGTCATCTTAAAAAAGCAGAGAGCATGTGTTTGGTTTATAGTAAAAAAGATAAACATAAAATAATAAAGAGACATAGAATATGTTTATTATCACTAATAGCACTTGGTTTATATAAACTCATAATTGCCATGAATACAGGACACGCTAATATTGGCTATCTCATCTTAACCATATTTGTTGTTGTCCCTGTCGTATTTGCCAGCAGAATAAATATGAATGCCGTCACTCTTACCCCCTGTGGACAAGAGTACATTCGGCTTTATCATGACACGTTATTAAACGTCACGAACAAAAATCTGCAGCAGGAATGGTTAAGTAAAGTGCTTATCGGCAGCGCTGCTATCACGGGTCTTTATACCGCACAGGTTGCAGCTTCAGATTATGATAATAACAGTTTTATTCACGACACTAGCGGTAGCAGTGGTTGTGGCGGAAGTAGCTGTAGCGGCAGTAGTTGTAGCGGTAGTAGCTGCGGAGGAAGTGGATGTGGTGGATGCGGCGGTGATTAATCAAAAATGGTAGCGAATTTTCGTCCCCAACATTTAACAGTCCAGTGGCACATCACGGATAGCTGCAATTTACGCTGTCAGCATTGTTATCAACCCGGGTATGAGGGGAAACGCAATTCGCTCGCTGAACTCAAGGAAATAGCCGAGCAAATATTGCATTTCCACCAGCAACTGGCGGGGCCCTCGCCCTTACCTTTTTTGCTCACGCTAACTGGCGGTGAACCCTTCGCTCATCCAGACTTCATCAAATTACTTCAGTTTCTGGATGAGCATCTGCAGCGCCCGAACATCGCCATCCTCACAAACGGGACGCTACTCACCGAAACGCGTTTAAAACTTATCGCCCCAATACGCCTGGCTTTTATTCAGTTAAGCGTGGACGGAGATAGCAGCATCCATGACGAAATCCGCGGCACTGGCAATTTCTCTCGCGTACTGGAGACAACAAAACGGTTAAAAGCTGAAGGCCGACGTGTGCTCTGGTCTTTTACGGCACACAAAAAAAACATCAGAAGTTTTGCCACTGTTGCAAATATGGCCAGACGCTATGCGGTAGACCGTCTATGGTTCGATCGTCTGATCCCTTGTCGCGACAACATACCCGACATTTTGGATCAAGCAGAAACTCAGGATTTCTTTCAATTTGCGGCACAGATTAAAAAGAAAATAGAACGTCCCAGTTTTATGCATCGTTTTTTAAAACCTCAGAGCAAAACTGAAATCTCAATGCTGCGCGCGTTACAATTTCAGCATCATGAATCCGCACCTTATCGCTGCCAGGCAGGAGCAGGGTTAATCACCATCATGCCCAATGCCGACGTGTATCCTTGTCGTCGTTTGCCCGTTGCAGTAGGGAATATGCTGCAGACACCGCTAACAGAGATATATCAAAACGCGCCTCTTTTTCGTCAATTGCGCGAATTCACCTGGCCCGCAGCCTGCGGTAAATGCCTTTTTAAAACGCAATGCCGTGGCGGCCTTCGATGTCTGGCATGGGCAGTTAATCATGACGCTTTCACCGCCGATCCTGGCTGCCAGTTCGCTGCCCTATCAGAATGAAAAGAATGGAAGAGGTGCAGCAGGTGATTGCCCTGCTGCACAAATTACTCAGTAAATAGAAACGCGGAAGCCGGGGTTGAGGAACGATTCACGTGGGGTGTAGTCCAGAGGTTTCCCCTGCCAGTCGTGAACGTGCGCTCCGGCTGCGGCGGCAACCGCGTGGCCTGCGGCGGTATCCCATACGTTAGTGGGCCCAAAACGCGGGTACAGCTGTGCGTGCCCTTCCGCCACCAGGCAGAACTTCAGCGAGGAACCAATCGAGGTGGTCTGGTGCTCACCCAACTGTTGCAGATATTCTTTTAACTCATTGTCGGTATGCGAGCGGCTAATCACCACCAGCGGCGGACGCGCATCACGAACCTGGATTTGTTTGCGCACGCCGCACTCTTCTTTCCACGCTTTACCTTCTGCCGCGCTGTACATTACTTTCATTACCGGGGCGTAAACCACGCCCAGTACCGGCTTTCCGTTCTCGATCAGCGCAATATTGACGGTGAATTCACCGTTACGCTTAATAAACTCTTTGGTACCGTCCAGCGGGTCTACCAGCCAGTAGCGCTGCCAGTGCTGGCGGACATCCCAGCCAGGAGGTGCTTCTTCAGACAGAACGGGAATATCCGGCGTCAGCGCCAATAATCCCTCGAGGATCACCGTATGCGCGGCGATATCCGCCGCCGTGACCGGAGAATCATCCTGCTTGCTGGTAATCTCCATCGGTTTGATTCCATCGTAGACCTGCATAATGGCATCGCCCGCGTTCCGTGCAAGCTGGCATACATGTTCTAACATTCTCCACCTCGTTTCTTTCGTGGTGTTAACTCGTTGTTTTACTTATACCCGATCGCCAGGGGATCCGCCAACTGTGATAGCGTCTGCGGTTTTAAACGCTATATTCATGTCATGATTCACAGTTCTGTAAGCAAGAAGATTTATATACATTTTCTTTTGTGGCTTAGATCTTAAAAGGATGCCCCTGATGATTAAGTTTAGTGCAACGCTTCTGGCCACGCTGATTGCAGCCAGCGTGAATGCCGCGACCGTCGATCTGCGGATAATGGAAACCACTGATTTACATAGCAATATGATGGATTTCGATTATTACAAAGATACACCGACTGAAAAGTTTGGCCTGGTGCGTACGGCTAGCCTTATCAACGCTGCGCGTGGTGAAGTCAAAAACAGCGTGCTGGTTGATAACGGCGATTTGATTCAGGGCAGTCCACTCGGGGATTATATGGCAGCCAAGGGGCTGAAAGCGGGCGAAACTCACCCGGTCTATAAGGCGCTAAACACGCTGGATTACGCGGTGGGTAACCTCGGCAACCATGAATTCAACTACGGTCTTGAGTATCTGCACAACGCACTAGCCGGAGCGAAATTCCCTTACGTTAACGCCAATATCATCGACGTTAAGACCAAAAAACCGCTATTTACGCCTTATCTGATCAAAGACACTGAGGTTGTCGACCAGCAAGGGAACAAGCAGACGCTGAAGATAGGCTATATCGGTTTTGTACCGCCGCAGATCATGACCTGGGATAAAGCCAACCTCAGCGGCAAAGTGACGGTGAATGACATCACCAAAACCGCACGTAAATACGTGCCGGAAATGCGAGCCAAGGGTGCCGATGTGGTGGTGGTGGTTGCTCACTCCGGGCTTTCTGCCGACCCATACCAGACTATGGCAGAGAATTCCGTTTACTACCTCAGTGAAGTCCCGGGCGTGGATGCCATTATGTTTGGTCACGCCCACGCTGTTTTCCCCGGTAAAGACTTTGCCAACATCAAAGGCGCAGATATCACAAAAGGTACACTCAATGGCGTTCCTGCGGTGATGCCGGGCATGTGGGGCGATCATCTGGGGGTGGTGGATTTAGTGCTGAATAACGACAGCGGTAAATGGCAGGTCACCCAGGCGAAAGCCGAAGCACGTCCGATTTATGACGCGGCAGCGAAAAAATCACTGGCAGCAGAAGACAAAAAAATCGTTGAGATCCTGAAAGCCGATCACGACGCCACGCGTGAGTTTGTCAGCAAACCGATCGGTAAATCCGCCGACAATATGTACAGCTATCTGGCGCTGGTACAGGATGACCCGACCGTACAGGTGGTGAACAACGCGCAGAAAGCCTATGTGGAACACTTTATTCAGGGCGATCCGGATCTGGCAAAACTACCGGTACTTTCCGCCGCCGCGCCGTTTAAGGTCGGTGGACGCAAGAACGATCCGGCAAGCTTTGTCGAAGTCGAAAAAGGCCAGCTCACCTTCCGTAACGCCGCCGATTTGTATCTCTATCCCAATACGCTGGTGGTGGTGAAAGCCAGCGGTAAAGAGGTGAAAGAGTGGCTGGAATGTTCCGCCGGACAGTTTAATCAGATTGATATCCACAGCAGCAAACCACAGTCATTGATTAACTGGGACGGCTTCCGTACCTATAATTTCGACGTGATTGACGGCGTAAATTACCAGATTGATGTGTCGCAACCCGCCCGCTATGACGGTGAATGCCAGACCATCAATCCGCAAGCAGAGCGTATTAAAAATCTGACCTTCAACGGCAAACCTGTCGATCCAAATGCCACCTTCCTCGTCGCGACGAATAACTACCGTGCCTACGGTGGTAAGTTTGCCGGAACTGGCGACAGCCACATCGCATTTGCATCACCGGATGAAAACCGATCGGTGCTGGCGGCATGGATAGGTGCCGAGACGAAGCGCGCCGGTGAAATACATCCGGCAGCGGATAACAACTGGCGTCTGGCGCCGATTCACAGCGATACCAAACTGGATATTCGCTTTGAAACATCACCAACCGAGAAGGCCGCCGCGTTTATCAAAGAGAAAGGACAATATCCGCTGAAAAAAGTCGCGACCGATGACATTGGTTTTGCGATTTATCAGTTGGATTTGAGTAAGTAATTTTCGTGCCGGATGTGACGCAACTGCGTCTTATCCGGCAATACTTTACGCCGCCCGCTCTTCCCGCTGCGCCAGCACCTGCGGCAAATTAAGTTCTATCCAGTCCGCCAGTGCGGCGACTTTATCGCTCACCTGCTCCCCCAACGACGTCAGGCTATACTCCACATGCGGCGGTACGACCGGATACGATACCCGGTTGATAAACCCGTCCTGCTCCAGCGCCTGCAGGGATTGCGCCAGCATCTTTTCACTGACGCCGCCCATCTTACGGCGCAGATCGCTAAAACGGTGCGTACCGTCGCGCAGCGCCACCAGAATCAACACCCCCCAGCGGCTGGTAACGTGTTTTAACACCTCGCGGGAGGGGCACTGCTCGGCGAACAAGTTGCCATCGCGTAACTGCTGAGAAAGCGTTGGTGTGGCCATTTCCATACTTACCTTTTTGTGCGTACTTACTAAAAGTAAGTTTAGGTGTTAGCGTGATTAATCACAAGACCAATACCAAGGAGTCACCCCATGATCGCGATTACCGGCGCCACCGGCCAACTGGGCCAACACGTTATTGAAACTTTGCTGAAAACCGTTCCTGCCAGCCACATTGTGGCCATTGTACGTAACCCTGCGAAAGCGACGGCGCTTAGCCAGCAGGGCATTACCGTTCGTCAGGCGGATTACAGCGATGAAGCCACCTTTACAACTGCCCTACAGGGTATCGACAAGCTACTGCTGATCTCGTCGAGCGAAGTGGGACAACGCGCCCCACAGCATCGCAACGTAATTAACGCGGCAAAAGCTGCCCACGTGAAATTTATCGCCTACACCAGCCTGCTACATGCCGACACTTCCCCGCTGGGGTTGGCTGACGAGCATGTCGCAACCGAGAAGATGCTGGCTGAATCCGGTATCGCGTACGCCCTACTGCGTAACGGCTGGTACACCGAAAACTATCTCGCCAGCGCCCCGGCCGCGCTGGAACATGGCATCTTTATTGGCGCGGCAGGTGAGGGCAAAATCGCCTCGGCGACCCGTGCCGACTACGCCGCCGCTGCCGCGCACGTCATCAGCGAAGACGGTCACGCCGGTAAAATCTATGAGCTGGCGGGCGATGACGGCTGGACACTGAGCCAACTGGCTGCCGAACTGGCAAAACAGAGCGGTAAAAAAGTGGTGTATCAGAACCTGAGCGAAACTGACTTTGCCGCTGCGCTGAAGGGCTTTGGTCTACCTGCCGGGCTGGCGGACATGCTGGCTGACTCAGACACTGGCGTCTCCAAAGGCGGCCTCTTCGACGACAGCCATACGCTGAGCAAACTGATTGGTCGCCCGACCACATCGCTGGCTGACAGCGTCAAAGGCATCGTGCAAATGTTAAAAATTAGTTAATTGTGGTGGCATCCCCGCGCATCCTCTCTGATAATGACAGAATGATGCGTGGGGAGAGAAAACGTGCAAGGTGTACCTGAGCAGTTTATTGATGAGAAAGACAGCGCCCGCTTTCGCCATCTGGCGCAGGTGCCCGGCGTTGAGTTGTATCATGCGCATATCTCGCGTTACGCCTTTGAGCCGCACACTCATGAAGCGTTTGGTATTGGCGCGATAGAAGCCGGAGCCGAACGCTTTCGCTATCGCGGCACGCAGTACGTGGCCCCCGCCCAGTCCGTCGTCACCATGAATCCCGATGAGCTGCACACCGGCGAAGCCGAAACCGCCGACGGCTGGCGCTATCGGATGATCTATCTTGAACCCGATCTTCTGGAGGAGGTCACCGGGATCCGCCACTGGTGGTTCCATGACGTTACCCGTCACGATCCGCTGCGCTCGCGTCAGATCTGTTCATTGATCCACGGTCTGTGGAACACGGAAGATCCGCTGGCGCAAAAAGGATTATTACTCGATCTGATCGACACGTTCCAACCGCTGGCCCGCCATGCGCCGGTATTGCCGGAGGGGGCGCATCGCTTTGAACGAGTCCGCGAGTATCTGCACGATAACTATATGCACCCGGTCACGCTCGACGAACTGGCGCGGGTGGCATCGCTGAGTCCCTGGCATTTTCAGCGCCAGTTCAAATTGCATTTCCACGTCACGCCGCACCAGATGCTGATGGCGATCCGCCTGTGGCGAGCTAAAGGTTTTCTCACTCACGGTATGCCCGCCGCAGAGGTCGCCGCCGCAACCGGCCTCACCGACCAGTCGCATCTCACCCGCGCGTTTACCCATCGCTACGGCATTACGCCGGTGCGTTATCAGAAACAAGTCGTCCGGCGTTGATCAGCAATCTCATACAATACCGCGGCATTTTTCCTGCCTACACTCGACTTATTGTTAAGCGATGTGGATGTCAAAAATGATTAGCGGCGTGTTGTATGCCCTGCTGGCAGGGCTGATGTGGGGATTAATTTTTGTTGGGCCGCTGATCGTACCGGAATACCCGGCGGTGTTACAGTCGATGGGGCGTTATCTGGCGCTGGGGCTGATAGCGTTGCCGATCGCCTGGCTGGGGCGTGTGCGCCTGCGCCAGTTGACGCGTAAAGACTGGATAACGGCGCTGGCACTAACGATGATGGGTAACCTGGTCTATTACGTTTGTCTGGCAAGCGCCATCCAGCGCACCGGAGCACCGGTCTCAACCATGATAATCGGTACCTTGCCGGTGGTGATCCCTATCTTCGCTAACTTGCTCTATAGCCAACGCGACGGCAAATTATCATGGTGGCGTTTGTCGCCTGCGCTGGTGTTAATTGGCATGGGTCTGCTGTGCGTGAATATTTCGGAGCTGAATCAGGGCCTCCCCGACTTTAGCGGCTGGCGATATGGCTCTGGCATCGCGCTGGCGCTGATTTCGGTGGTGTGTTGGGCGTGGTATGCACTGCGTAATGCCCGCTGGCTACGCGAAAATCCGGATAAGCACCCAATGATGTGGGCGACGGCCCAGGCACTGGTGACGCTGCCTGTATCCCTGTTCGGTTATATTGCCGCCTGCCTCTGGCTGAACGGGCAAACGCCGGACTTCGCTCTGCCCTTCGGCCCGCGTCCGGGCGTGTTTATCGGCCTGATGATAGCCATTGCGGTCTTGTGTTCGTGGGTTGGCGCACTGTGCTGGAACGTCGCCAGCCAGAAGCTGCCGACGGTGATCCTCGGTCCGCTGATTGTGTTTGAAACACTGGCAGGCCTGTTGTACACCTTTATACTGCGCCAGGAATTTCCGCCGTTGCTGACGATAAGCGGCATTGCGCTGCTGATGGTTGGGGTAGTAATAGCCGTCAGAGCCAAGCCGCAGAAACCCAGCGTTGTCGTGGTACCACAATCATAATGTGCCGGATGGCGCTGCGCTAATCCGGCCTGGGGAATAATACCTTGCAGGCCGGATAAGGCGTTTACGCCGTCATCCGACGCGACACTTTAAACACCGCCACTGTCTGATTCAATCGTGCAGCCTGCTCTTCGAGCGCAGCGGCAGCGGAAGCAGACTCCTCCACCAGCGAGGCGTTTTGTTGCGTGACGCGATCCATCTCAGCCACCGCCTGGCCTACCTGATCGATACCCCGACTCTGTTCATCAGAGGCCGAGGCAATCTCGCCCATAATATCGGTCACGCGAGTCACGGCGCTGACAATTTCCGCCATCGTTTCACCCGCTTCATGAACCAGCGCTGTACCGGCATTGACCCGATTCCCCGAGTCATCAATCAGCGCCTTAATCTCTTTCGCTGCTTGAGCGCTACGCTGCGCCAGCGTGCGAACCTCGCCTGCAACTACTGCAAAGCCACGCCCCTGTTCACCCGCTCGCGCCGCTTCTACCGCCGCGTTCAGCGCCAGAATATTGGTCTGGAAAGCTATGCCGTCGATAACATTGGTAATTTGCGCGATTTTGCTGGAACTGGTAGCGATTTCATCCATAGTACGCACCACGCTATCAACCACTGTTCCGCCTTTTTGCGCCGTCTGTGAGGCGTTTTTTGCCAGACTGGTCGCCTGACGCGCGTTATCCGCATTCTGTTTCACAGTCGCGGTGAGTTGTTCCATGCTGGCAGCGGTCTCTTCCAGAGAAGCGGCCTGCTGCTCGGTACGTGAAGAGAGATCGTTACTGCCAGCGGCAATTTCACCCGCGCCGGTATAGATGGTGTCAGCCCCGTCACGCACTACGCTGACCGTATTCGCCAGCGCCTGCTGCATCTCGCGGACGTTGCCTGCCAGCAGCGCCATTTCATTACTGCCATCGGCGTTGATGCGGTGCGTCAAATCACCCGCGGCAATGTGGCGAATATGTGCCATCACTTCGTGGAGCGGCTTGAGTAACACTCGCTGCATCGCCAGCCAGCTGGCGATAATCACGCCGACAACAATTAGCATCACTGCGGACAGCAACCAGATTATCTTCTGATAATCACTTTCATTGTCCTGCACTCCGGCAGTGGCCAGCGCCGTTTGCGCGCTACGCCATTCCCGATAAACGGCCTGCATCGCCGTTTGCTTTTGCTCGGCATTCTGTTTGAACATCTCCTCCAGCTTACCTTCAGCCAGCAGTGCGTTCATTTTAGCCAGCGTTGCAGAATAGATACCGTACTGTTCTTCCAGTCGATCGGCCAGATGCTCATCCAGTCCCGGCGTTTCCGGCAAGGCGTAGTAGGTATCGTAATGCTCTTTCGATTCGGCCAACAGACGATTTGCCGTGTTCACCAGTTCCTTCAACTGACCACCATTGATATCGCTGGCCATCGTTCCCTGTAAACGCAGCATGCCCCTGTTGAGCGTAACACGAGCCTGGTTCAGGCTAATCCACGCATCGGTAAACTCAGCCACGTTCTGGCTGGAAAGCTGCGAGACGTTAAAGTTTTGCTTATCATTATTGAGCGCGCCAATAAACACGCCCGCGGAGATGAGCTGCATTGCGCCCAGGGCGAGTAACACAGTGATAAGTAAGGTTATCACTTTAATTCGTTTGAACATCTGTAGCCTTTTATTATGCAGGTATTGTCTGAGGTCTAACTATCGGCAGCGGCGTGCGCTTATTTAACACTGTCGCGTGGCTTTTTTCGCCGTCCCCCTCCTTTCCAATAAGATTCAGCACCTTAACGAAATAAGAAATTCTTGTGACATTCATCACAAAAAAAACCACCCCGAAAGGGTTATATCCTTCACCATAACTTGCATTTAAAATACATCTTATATTATTGAGAATGAGGTAACGGCAATGTCTTATCGCGATCAACCTTTAGGTGAACTGGCGCTCTCTATTCCTCGCGCTTCGGCCCTGTTTCGTAAATACGATATGGATTACTGCTGCGGCGGTAAGCAAACGCTGGCACGCGCTGCCGCGCGTAAAGAGCTGGATGTCGAAGCCATCGAATCCGAACTGGCAAAACTCGCTGAGCAGCCGCTGGAAAAAGACTGGCGTACCGTGGCGCTGGCTGAAATCATTGACCATATCGTTGTGCGTTATCATGACCGACACCGTGAACAGCTGCCGGAACTGATTCTGCAGGCCACTAAAGTTGAACGCGTTCACGCAGACAAACCGAACGTACCGCGCGGTCTGGCGAAAAACCTGACCATGCTGCATGAAGAGCTGTCCAGCCACATGATGAAAGAAGAGCAGATCCTGTTCCCGATGATCAAACAGGGCATGGGTAGCCAGGCGATGGGGCCAATCAGCGTGATGGAAAGCGAGCATGACGATGCGGGTGAACTGGTGGAAGTAATCAAACATATCACCCACAACGTGACGCCGCCGCCAGAAGCCTGCACCACCTGGAAAGCCATGTATAACGGCATTAACGAAATGATCGACGACCTGATGGAACACATCAGTCTGGAAAACAATGTGTTGTTCCCGCGTGCCCTCGCAGGTGAATAAAAAAGGCGCCCGAGAGCGCCTTCCTGAAGTCCGCATTCGGCCACTGTTTATGTGGCCTTTTTTGTGCCCGAGATGGCAACGCTTAACGCATACCTGCCATACGTTTCTTACCGATAAACAACCAGCCCAGACCCAGCGCGATGAACCACAGCGGTGTCACCATCAACGCCTGACGGGTATCATCTTCTAGCGTCAACAGCACAAGTACGAAGACGAAGAACGCCATACATACCCAGCACATCAGCTTGCCTAACGGCATCTTGTAGATTGATTTTTCATGCAGGTGCGGACGTTGCTTACGGTACACAAGGTACGAGCAAAGAATGATGGTCCAGACGAACATGAACAGAATCGCCGACACGGTAGTGATCATGGTGAACGCGCCAATTACGCTCGGGTTCACGTACAGCATCACCACGCCGCCCAACAGACAGATACAGGAGAAGGTTAAACCTTTCGCCGGAACTGCGCGTTTAGACAGCTTGGCAAACGCTTTAGGCGCAACGCCTTCCTGTGCCAGGCCGAACAGCATACGGCTTGTCGAGAACACGCCGCTGTTTGCAGAAGAGGCCGCTGAAGTCAGCACCACAAAGTTGATCAGGCTCGCTGCGGCAGGCAAACCAACCAGCACAAACAATTCAACAAATGGGCTCTTGGTTGGCACGACCGAGCTCCACGGCGTGACGGACATAATCACAATCAGCGCAAAAACGTAGAACATGATGATACGGATCGGAATCGAGTTAATGGCGCGCGGCAGAGATTTCTCCGGATCCTTGGTTTCCGCAGCGGTCGTTCCCACCAACTCAATACCCACAAACGCGAACACAGCTATCTGGAAGCCAGCAAAGAAACCGCTCAGACCTTTCGGGAACCAGCCACCGTCATTCCACAGATGCGTAAATGATGCCTGAACGCCGGTTGGCGACTGGAAGTGCGTCAATACCATCACCAGACCGACGACGATCAGGCCGATGATGGCGACGATTTTGATCATCGCAAACCAGAACTCCATCTCCCCAAACATTTTTACGGTGGCGAGGTTGAGGCTCAGAAGCAGCACGATCACCGCCAGCGAGGCGACCCAGTCTGACAGCTCGGGGAACCAGAATTGTGCATACGCCGTAATGGCGACAACGTCCGCCATCCCGGTAACGACCCAGCAGAACCAGTAGGTCCAGCCGGTAAAATATCCGGCCCATGGCCCGAGCAGGTCGGAGGCGAAATCACTAAACGATTTGTACTCCAGATTCGAGAGCAGCAATTCCCCCATTGCCCGCATCACGAAAAACAGCATAAAACCGATGATCATATACACAAAGATGATCGACGGCCCGGCGAGGCTGATAGTTTTACCTGAGCCCATAAACAGGCCGGTGCCGATAGCACCACCAATGGCAATAAGTTGAATATGACGGTTTGTGAGATTGCGCCGTAGCGACTGTTCAGTCGATGCCTCTTCAGCGGCGTCAACTTTTACCTGATCTACCATGTTTTTTCTTCCTGTACCTGTCTGTGTTGTTCAGGCTCTACGGCCTTTAGTGTGTCGATGATACGACGATCCTGTTATCAGGACTCATCGATATTAGGTAAGAATTGGCGGGATGAATACTAAGATTTAGATATAATGTTAATTTAATGTTTAAAGTGAGTGTCATATCACTCTGATAGCGCGAAACAGTTCACAAAAATACACGCTGATGCGGCATTTGCAAGATAAAATCTCGACATCGACGTAACAATAGCTTTTCACGCTATTTTTTTGTTCCCCCCGGCCTCGGGGGGAACAGAGTTCACTGCTTACAGGATCTCAAGCAGCTCAACGTCGAACACCAGCGTACTGAACGGAGGGATGGACGCGCCAGCGCCACGCTCGCCGTAAGCCAGTTCCTGAGGAATAGTCAGTTCCCATTTGGAACCTACCGGCATCAGGGTCAGCGCTTCAATCCAGCCTGGGATAACGCCGTTAACCGGGAATTCAGCCGGCTCACCGCGTGCGACAGAACTATCAAACACGGTACCGTCGATCAGTTTACCGGTATAGTGAACGCGAACGCGGTCAGTACGCGCCGGAATAGCACCTTCGCCCTGAGTCAGAACGCGGAACTGCAAACCGGATTCAGTGCTGTTCACACCTTCTTTCTCACGGTTTTCTTCCAGATATTTGACGCCATCAGCCGCCATAGCCTGGAAACGCTCGCGACGTACTGCATCAGCACGTTCGTGGATTTCACGCAGTGCGCGATGCACAACATCGACCGGCACTGCCGGGTGCTTACCTTCCAGCGCGTCAGCGATACCCGCTACCAGCGCTTCAGGCAACAGTCCTTCCAGTCCGGATTCGCTCAGCTGTTGTCCTACCTGCAAACCAATGCCGTAGCTTGCTTGCGCTTCGATAGTGTCAAAAGTCGGGTTAGCCATCATATTTCCTTTCATCGGATGTAAAGTAGCGGGCAGCATATCAGCCATGCCGCATCCGGTAAAACTTTGTCTCGGGAACAGATGACAAATCGCGAGGAAACATAAACAATAGGAATATCCCGCGTTGACGTCACGAAAGCGGGTAATATGACGAACATCATAGCGTTAGCCATCTATACTCTATGATCGAGGAACGAGACGCGGAGCAGGAGGAAAGCCATGCCCGGGCGCTTTGAATTAAAACCAACCCTGGCGAAAATCTGGCATGCACCGGACAATTTTCGCATTATGGACCCGCTACCGCCTATGCACCGACGCGGCATTATTATTGCTGCTATCGTGCTGGTGATCGGTTTCCTGCTTCCTTCCAGTGACACTACTGATGCCCCTGTGGTGACGCGTACTGCCCAACTGGATTTACAGTCACAGTCGCAACCGCCAACCGAGGCTCAGCTTCAGGCACAGTTAGTGGCCCCGCAAAACGATCCCGGCCAGGTCGCTCCGGTTGCACCGGAACCGATCCAGGAAGGAGAACCGGACGCGCAGCCGCAGGTTCAGCAATCTCAGCCGCAGACGCAACCTTTCCAACAGGATAACGGAATTGAGCAACAGTGGCGTTCTTATCGCGTCGACTCGGGCAAAACGCTGGCCCAGGTCTTCCGTGACCATAACCTCCCGCCAACCGATGTGTATGCAATGGCGCAGGTTGAAGGTGCAGGAAAACCGCTAAGTAATCTGAAAGACGGTCAGATGGTGCAGATCAGGCAGAATGCCAATGGCGTGGTGACCGGGTTAACCATCGATACCGGTAATGGCCAGCAGGTACTGTTTACCCGCCAGCCGAACGGCAGTTTTATTCGCGCCCGTTAAGCAGCACACATGTAAGCCTGATAAGCACTGCACCATCAGGCATCAAGGTGAAGCATCAGCGCTTCACCTTATTCACCCACCAGATCCCTGAACAAACCAGCACCAGCGCCAGCGCATATTTCCATTCGAGAATGTTTTCGCCGAGGAATATCGCCGACAGCACCGCTCCCGAAACCGGGATCAGAAAGTTAAACGGCGCAATCATCCCCACGCGGTTATGCTTGAGCAGAATACTCCACAAGGCAAAGGCGACCGAAGAGAGTAACGTCAGGTAGCCCAGAATAGCCACTGAAGATGCGCCATGTAAGGTCAGCGAGCCCCCAAAAGCGTAGCCGCCGATAACCAGCGCCAGACCGCCACCGCCCAGTTGATACCCCGTCATTACCGTCGGATCTACCGTCTGAGAAATGCGTTTACCATATAACGTGGCGGCCGAAAGAATAAAGGCGGCCATCACCACTGAACCGTCACCTAACAGGCTGAAACTAAAATCCATTCCGCTGCTAAAGTTCACCACCATCACCCCAGCAAAGCCGAGGATACAGCCCAGAGCTTTGTTGTAGCTCAGTTTGTCATTATGGTAGATAAAATGGGCCAGCAGCACGCTGAAGAAGGTCCCGGTCGCATTCATGATGGAGCCTTTTACCCCCGTCGTGAACGCCAGGCCAATATAGAAGAAGATGTATTGCAGCGAGGTTTGCGTCAATCCCAACAGCGTGAGCTGACCGTATTGACGCGGGCTTAACCGGCCAATCGGTTTACGCTGCGCCATCGCCAACAGTAGCAGCAATAATCCCGCAAACAGGAAGCGATAGCCGGCAAAGACAATTTTTGAGGGAATATCATCCGTGGCAATCTGGAAGATCTCATATCCGCTTTTTATCGCCGGATAGGCGCTCCCCCACAGCAGGCAGCAAAACGCCGCGCTCAGGTAGACAACATTTTTACGCGCAAACAGAGGTTGGTGCGTTGGTTCCATTCCATCACCACTTTGAAATAATGTTTTATTTTTGTGATTATCCCGAAAAGGATAAAGAATAGCCAGAGCGAAAAGCGGGGGGAAACAGAAAAGCAAAACGCCGGCACAGGGCCGGCGCTTTTACGCGGTTATCAGAATAAAAACTTATTCTGCAACTACGTTTACAGTCAGCTTAGCAAACACTTCGCTGTGAACCTGGAAGCTCACTTCGTGCTCACCAGTGGTACGCAGAACGCCGTTCGGCAGACGAACTTCGCTCTTAGCAACTTCAACGCCAGCTGCAGTTACAGCGTCAGCGATGTCGCGAGTACCGATGGAACCGAACAGTTTACCTTCGTCGCCAGCTTTAGACGCGATGGTTACGGTTTCCAGTGCGTTGATTTTCTCAGCACGAGCTTCAGCAGCGGACAGAACGTCAGCCAGTTTAGCTTCCAGCTCAGCGCGGCGCGCTTCGAAAAATTCAACGTTTTTCTTGGTAGCAGGAACAGCTTTACCCTGTGGTACCAGGAAGTTACGAGCATAGCCCGCTTTAACGTTAACCTGATCACCCAGGCTACCCAGGTTTGCTACTTTATCAAGCAGAATAACTTGCATTACCTTATCCTCTCAAAGTCGTATTAATGGACCGTGACCGATTACTGATGACGATCAGTGTACGGCAGCAGGGACAGGTAGCGAGCGCGTTTGATAGCGCGAGCCAGCTGACGCTGGTATTTTGCACGGGTACCGGTGATACGGCTTGGGACAATCTTACCGCTTTCGGTGATGTAGTTTTTCAGCGTAGCGATATCTTTATAGTCGATCTCTTGAACGCCTTCCGCGGTGAAACGGCAGAACTTGCGACGACGGAAATAACGTGCCATATGGCTAGTCTCCAGAATCTATCAATTCAATCTGCTCGGCATGCAGAACCATTTTGCTCAGGCCGTTCTTTGCCTTGTGGCAAGAGATGAACCCCTGAACGGTCACTGCGCTACCGACCGTTATACTGTGAGTAATGGCCTGGTTTTCGTGTCCGCTAATAATAACGGGCATTTGGCACCACGCCTGCCGGTGAAACCCGGCTTCCTCCTGCACAGAACGATGCTCAAGCACGAACTGGCAATGAGGAATTCCTGATGGACTGACCTTTCGAAGGGGAGCCCTGCACACGGTGCCGGACAACGCCAGACGGTTGGTCATCAGAAATTACTCTTCAGAATCCCCAGCTTCAGCATCATCTGCGGTTTCGTTAGCGAAATCATCGCGACGCTCACGGCGCTCGTCTTTCGCTTTAACCATCGGAGATGCTTCGGTAACAGCGTGTTTAGTACGCATAACCATGCTGCGGATAACGGCATCGTTGAAGCGGAAGGTAGTTTCCAGCTCATCGATCACTTCCTGCGGCGCTTCAACGTTCATCAGAACGTAGTGAGCTTTGTGCAGTTTGTTGATCGGGTAAGCCAGCTGACGGCGGCCCCAGTCTTCCAGACGGTGGATCGTGCCTTCTGCACCAGTGATGGCAGCAGTGTAGCGTTCGATCATACCCGGAACCTGTTCGCTCTGGTCAGGATGGACCATAAAAACGATTTCGTAATGACGCATCGAATTGCTCCTTACGGATTATTCAGCCTCCTGTCTGGGTCAGCCGAGGCCCATGGAGGCAAGGAACGTGTTAAAGGTCGGCTGAAAAATGACGCGTCATAATACTGGTGTCAGCCGCTAAACTCAAGGTGATTGTACGATTATTTACCATGCCGCAATTAATACATATCAAGCAGCATTTTGATGCTGATACAAATGGAGACAACGACAATCATCGGCCGGATAACTTTCTTCCCGCGCGTCAGTACCACCGTCGCGCCAAGACGTGCGCCAAGGGACTGACCAGCAAACATCACCAGCCCCAGCGACCAGATCATTTTACCGCCGAAAATGAAGAACAGAATCGAGGCGATGTTCGACGCCAGGTTGATAAAATTCGAGTGAATTTGCGCCTTATCGATGCTGTATCCCCACAGCAGGATGTAGCAGAGCGTATAAAAGGAGCCTGCTCCGGCACCGAGAAAACCATCATAAAACCCAATTCCTCCCCCGCAGATCAACGAGAAGAGAAACAGGGATACCTGCTGCTTTCTTTTCGGTTCGCTAAGATTAGGCGCAGAAATAAAGTAGATGGCGACCGCAATAATCAGGATCGGCAGCAGTTTCTTCAACACTTCTGGTTCAATAAACTGGATAAGCGTCGTGCCCAACGCAGAACCGATAAAGGCAGATAAAAAGACATATTTGTGTTCCTGCACATTAATATGTCCCCGGCGTAAAAAGTAAATTCCGGAGGTCAGCGAGCTGCCCAACGCCTGAATTTTATTGGTTGCCAGCGCATTGGCGGGGGGTAAACCAGAAATTAAGAGAGCGCCAATAGAGAGAAAACCACCGCCGCCCGACACTACATTAATAAAGCCTGCCACCAGCGCGACCATAAACATAATCACAAAGTAGCTGAAATCCATGAATGAAGTATCCATAAGTTTTTGCCTTATTATCATAAAGTTATATTAATTATCCGGCTCACTATAAACGGCGTACTCACCCGATTAAATTGACTATTTGGTAAGAGCTTATGCGCGCAAGGCAGGTATTTTTAACCGCAGCGGAAGGCTTCAGCTGATTGTTAATTAAAGAAAAGATGGCTTTGCGGTAATTTTTTGAACAACTGCATCAGAAATGGTCGCTATCGACTGCGCCGGGAGCGGTTAAAATTAAATCAGAAGTTATCCACTCACAGGAGAGAGCTAACCAGAGACCGCAATCGAGGAGGTACATATGCGAGCCCGTATTTTGCCCCTTCTGGCTGTACTTTTGCTCAGTGCAAATGCAACGGCAGCCATCAAAATTGACAATCATCAGGCCAGGAATATGGATGATGTGCAGAGCTTAGGCGTTATTTACATAAATCATAACTTCGCCACTGAAAGTGAAGCCACTCAGGCCCTGAATGAAGAAACCGATGTACAAGGCGCAACCTACTATCACGTGATCCTCACCAGGGAACCCGGTAGTAACGGAAATATGCATGCCAGTGCAGATATTTATCGCTAGCACCAGAAATAACCAACGAGAATATTGCCACAGTTTGATTTGCCCCCTTATCGGGGGCTTTTTTTTGCAAAAAAGTCCTGAAGCCAGACCGCTCTCATCCCCATGAAGAGTTGGCTCCGGAACGTTTTTTTCTTACTTCTGGCCGTAATAGGCATTTGGGCCGTGCTTTCGCATGAAGTGCTTATTCATCAGGTAACTGTCGATGGGGCTGAGCGCCGGGTTAATGCCACGCGCAATCCACGCCATTTTCGCCACTTCTTCCATGACCACCGCGTTGTGTACCGCATCGTGAGCATCTTTACCCCAGGCAAACGGACCGTGCTGATACACCACAATACCCGGCGAATGTAATGGTTCTACATTGCCCAGCGTTTCAATGATCACCTTGCCAGTATTCAGCTCATACTCGCCCTGCACTTCTTCTTCCGTCAATGCCCGGGTACAGGGAATATCGCCAAAGAAGTAGTCCGCGTGAGTGGTTCCCAGAGCCGGGATCGCCAGCCCTGCCTGCGCCCAGGCAGTGGCATGAGTAGAGTGCGTATGCACGACTCCGCCCAGCGACGGATAACGCTGGTAGAGCGCCAGGTGGGTGGCGGTATCGGAAGAAGGACGAAAGCCGCCTTCTATCACCTTCCCTGACATATCGACCACCACCATATCATCAACAGTCATGTGCTCGTAGGCGACACCACTGGGCTTGATCGCTACCAGCCCACGTTCACGGTCGATGGCACTGACGTTACCCCAGGTAAATGTCACCAGCCCGTAGCGTGGCAGATCCATATTGGCTTCAAAAACCTGCTGTTTAAGTTTTTGCATTACACCGCCTCCATCAGACCTGCGCTGGCCATACGCGCTTTCACCCAATCGCGCGCTTTCGCGACTTCACGTGCCGGATCGTCCGCTGTTTCACTCCACATCTCAATCAGGTATGGCCCGCAGTATCCACTCTGTTTGAGCGTCACAAAACAACGCTCGAAATCAACGATCCCTTCACCAAACGGCACATTTTTGAATACACCTGGTTTAGTATCCTTCACGTGTACCGCGACGATATGGCCTACCCCAACCTGCAGCTCCATCTGCACGTCGTTGTCCCACGCCGACAAATTACCAATATCGGGATACAGCTGGAACCACGGATTGTTGAGATAGTGAGCATAACCCAGCGCCTTGCTGATCGAATTCATCAGCGGATAATCCATGATTTCCATCGCCAGCGTCACCTGCGCACGGCTCGCCATCTCCACGCTCTCTTTTAGTCCATCGCGAAACCGACGACGCGTTTCGTTATTGGCCTGCTGGTAATAGACGTCGTAACCCGCCAGTTGAATAACGCGAATACCGATATCCTGCGCAAACTGAATGGCTTTACGCATAATCTCCAGCCCCTGTTCGCGCACCCGATCATCTTCGCTGCCAAGCGGGAAACGACGGTGGGCGCTCAGGCACATGGACGGTACGCGTATTCCGGTTTCGGCGATAGCCGCCACCAGCGCCAGTCGCTGCTCGCGACACCAGTCAAGGCGCGCCAGGCGTGCGTCGGTTTCATCAACCGACATTTCGACAAAGTCAAAGCCCAGTTCCTTCGCCAGTTGCAAGCGTTCCAGCCAGCACTCCCCGCCAGGGAGCGCTTTTTCATAAATACCGAGCGGGACCTCTTTCGACAGCATAGCCGCTCCTTATCCCCACAGCTGGGCGATGGAACGTTTGAACTGACGTGCGGCCTCAACCGGAGAAGCGGCGTCGCGAATGCTGCGACCAGCGATAAAGACGTGAATCGGGATCCCCTGGAACAACGGCAGGTCCTCCAGCGCCAGACCGCCGGTCACGGTAACTTTAAAGCCCATATTGGCCAGACGCTTGATCACACTGATATCCGCCTCTCCCCACGCCACGCCTGCCGCCTGCGCATCACGACTGCGGTGATAGACAACTTGCCCAATACCCGCGTCACGCCACTCCTGCGCCTGCTCCCAGGTCCAGTAGCCGGTCAGTTCAATCTGTACGTCACCGTTAAATTCTTTCGCCACCGCCAGAGCACCCTTGGTGGTGTTGATATCGGCACAGCAGATGACGGTTACCCAGTCTGCGTTGGCTTCGAAACACATGCGGGAGAGGATTTTGCCCGCGTCGGCAATTTTAGCGTCCGCCAGCACAATTTTATGCGGGTAAAGCGCCTTCAGATCGCGAACGGCACGAACGCCCTCTGCCACGCAAAGAATAGTACCCACCTCAATGATATCGACCTCTTCGGCAATCAGACGCGTCGTTTCATACGCGGAAGACATTGATTGGTTGTCCAGCGCAACCTGCAACATAGGTAATGACATTTTGGTATCCTTTTAAACAGCCGCCGCGGTGGCGTTATCAATTAAATCCAGCACTTCCTGCGCGGTGCAGCAGGCGCGTAAACGGTCGAAATTGGCTTCGTCGTCAAACAGATTCACGATCTGCATGATGCCTACTTCCTGATGCGTGTTGGCATCAACTGCCGCCATCGTTATCAGGATATCGACCGGGTCGTTATCTTCGTGGTTAAACACCAGCGGAGTTTTCAGCGTTACCAGCGCGAAGCCCGTTTTTTTGACGCCTTCTTCCGGGCGACCGTGCGGCATCGCCAGACCGGGTGCGATCACAAAGTACGGACCAAACTGCTCGACTCCGTCGAGGATCGCCTGGTAGTAACGTGGTTCAACCACATCAGCCTTAACCAGCAAATCCACGCTCAGCTTTACCGCTTCCTGCCAGGTGCTGGCCTCAGCCTGTAAAAGGATTGAATTATTGTCTGCCAGCGAATCACGTAATTTCATGGCGTGTCCTTACTTCACGTCCTGTGGGAAATGCGCTTTGATCACTTCCAGCAGTTTTGGTCCAAAATCGGCGGGAGACAGCATGTTGCGCACGCCGACAACATATTTATTGCCAGATACGGTAATCTCGCCGGCAATATGGGTAGAGGCGATGATGATATCTGCGCCGCTCAGTTCACTTTTGTATTCCCCCACGGCACAGCTGTTTACCGTATGGTCGATATTTGACTGGGTTAAAAACTGATCCACCTTCATTTTCATGATCATGGAACTGCCCTGCCCATTGCCACATACAGCCAGAATACGTACGGTCATAATCGGAACTCCTTTTTAAGCAGAGTGTTCTGCCAGTTGTTTTTCTGTGTCTTCCTCAGCGCGCAACGTGCGCCCTGCGAAAAACATATAAGCCAGTGCAATCAGAAGAATGACGACCATAAACACGATGCCGATGGAGGCGAAACCCTGCATCATCGGCGGCGCCAGAATTGACCAGTCCGCCATGCCCATCCAGGCGCTCATACCGGTAAGCTTCACCGCCCAGACGCAGCCGAAGATTTCGATCATCCCCATCACCAGGCAAATCTTGAGCGCCGCTCGCCAGCCGCCAAAGTGATTAGCAAATACGCCAATAGTGGCGTTCGAGAAGAACATCGGGATAAAGCCTGGGATAATCAGGATGGAGGAGCCGCAGCCCACAAGAATGCCCACTGCTATCAGTTGGCCAATGGTGCCCCACATAAAGCCCCAGACCACCGCGTTAGGAGCAAAGCTATAAATCGCCGCGCAGTCGATGGCCAGCACCGCGCCGGGAATCAAACGCTGAGAGATACCGTTGAACGCTTCTGAAAGTTCAGCAACGAACATGCGTACGCCCTGGGTGATGATGAAAATAGCGACGGCGAACGAAAAACCAGTTTGCAAGATATAGACCGTCCAGTGGGTTTTACCCGCCATCGCCTGAACCACATCAATGCCAAAAGAGAGCAGGATAGCGCCGAAGAAAATGGTCATCACAATCGCGGTAGAAACGATGTTGTCATGGAAGATATTCAGCCAACCTGGCAGCTTGAGATCTTCCACGCTCTCCTCTTTCTTACCCAAGTAAGGCGCGACTTTGTAGGCAATCCACGAGGCAAACTGCTGCTGGTGACCGATGGAAAAACCGCAACCGTCGGTCACTTCCTGGGTAGGCTTGTACATCATATTGGAGGTAATGCCCCAGTAGAGCGACACCAGCACCGCTGTACAGATGATGGTCGTCCACATGGAATAGCCAAAGATGTAGAAAGAAACGGCGATCAGGCCCGCCTGCTGGAACATGATGTGCCCGGTCAGCATGATGGTGCGAATACCGGTAATCCGCCGTAGCAGTACGTAACAAATGTTTAGCGCCAGCGCCAACAGCACGGCATACCCTACCCAGCTATAGGCATCCCCCATACGTTCGATGGTTGCCATCATGGAAGCATAGGTATCGGAAATCGCACCGTTGATACCGTAAACCTCGGACATCTTCGCCACCACCGGTTTGAACGTGCTGGTGAGAATGCCAGACCCCGCCTGCAGCAGCATAAAACCGATAATCGTTTTGATCGTGCCTTTAATGATAACGCTGACACTTTTACGCAACAGGATATAGCCAAGACAGGTCACAATACCCAGCAACAGCGGGGCGTTGGTCATAACCTGATTAAAAAAGACGGTAAAGATGTTGTAGAGGATCTCCATAACGATCTCCAGTAGACGAAGTTGCCGGGCTTTCCAGATGCCCAGGATGTTGTCCACTCACTGTAATTTTCAAAAGTAATCACAACAAGATTAAATTTGATTAAATGTGATGCAGTACGCAAATAATTACCACATTTAAAGAGTGGATAATTAAGCAGTGCGACGAAAAATACTCAATGTTAATTAAATCAATAAATTACAATAAACCCCATAGCGTAAAACCACCTAAAATCATTACATTACCTTTTCTGTCATTGGTGCAAAGCTCAAAAATCCCCCATTGCCAATATGAAAAAATAATGTCAGGATTAATCAAAACAAATCACACATTGATTCAATTTGAGTAAATATGAAGGTAAATGCGATGAGTAAAGTAAAAAGCATCACGCGTGAATCATGGATCCTGAGTACATTCCCGGAGTGGGGAAGCTGGCTGAATGAAGAGATCGAACAGGAACAGGTTGCACCAGGCACTTTCGCTATGTGGTGGCTTGGCTGTACCGGAATTTGGCTGAAGTCAGAGGGCGGGACTAACGTCTGCGTCGATTTTTGGTGCGGTACGGGTAAACAGAGTCACGGTAACCCGCTGATGAAAACCGGCCACCAAATGCAACGTATGGCAGGGGTGAAAAAACTGCAGCCGAATCTGCGCACCACACCGTTTGTTCTTGATCCGTTTGCCATTCGACAGATCGATGCGGTACTCGCGACGCACGATCATAACGATCACATCGATGTGAATGTTGCGGCAGCCGTCATGCAGAACTGCGCCGACGACGTGCCGTTTATCGGACCACAAACCTGCGTGGATCTATGGATCGGTTGGGGCGTACCAAAAGAACGCTGCATCGTAGTGAAACCGGGCGACGTTGTTAAAGTAAAAGATATTGAGATTCACGCGCTCGACGCGTTTGATCGTACGGCATTAATCACCTTGCCTGCAGATCAAAAAGCGGCAGGCGTGCTGCCGGATGGTATGGATGCCCGCGCGGTAAACTACCTGTTCAAAACGCCGGGGGGGACGCTGTATCACAGCGGAGACTCACACTACTCCAACTATTATGCAAAACATGGCAACGAGCACCAGATTGACGTCGCGCTTGGATCCTACGGTGAGAATCCGCGTGGGATTACGGACAAAATGACCAGCGCCGACATGCTGCGTATGGCTGAAGCGCTGAATACGAAAGTGGTGATCCCCTTCCATCATGACATCTGGTCAAACTTTCAGGCTGACCCTCAAGAGATCCGCGTCCTGTGGGAGATGAAAAAGGATCGGCTGAAGTATGGCTTTAAGCCATTCATCTGGCAGGTAGGCGGCAAGTTCACCTGGCCGCTGGACAAAGATAACTTTGAATATCACTATCCGCGCGGCTTTGATGACTGCTTCACCATTGAACCAGATTTACCGTTTAAATCCTTCCTGTGATCCACACAAAATGCCGGGTCATCCCGGCATTTTTCCCTTTTACTTTAGTATTTCCAGGCTATTTCAAATATCATCTTTTCAAATCAATTTGTATCGGAATAGCTCATGACTGAAGCACAAAGACATCAAATATTGCTGGATATGCTGGCGCAGTTGGGCTTTGTTACCGTTGAGAACGTGATTGAGCGTCTGGGGATTTCACCCGCAACGGCCCGTAGGGACATCAACAAACTCGACGAAAGCGGCAAACTCAAGAAAGTCCGCAACGGCGCAGAAGCTATTACGCAGCAGCGTCCGCGCTGGACGCCAATGAATTTGCACCAGGCGCAGAACCACGATGAAAAAGTACGTATTGCCAAGGCGGCATCCCAGCTTGTGAATGCGGGTGAAAGTGTGGTGATCAACTGCGGATCGACCGCTTTCCTGCTGGGTCGTGAAATGTGCGGCAAGCCAGTGCAGATCATCACCAATTATCTGCCGCTGGCAAATTATCTGATCGACCAGGAGCATGACAGCGTGATCATCATGGGCGGGCAATACAACAAAAGCCAATCCATCACGCTTAGCCCGCAAGGCAGTGAAAATAGCCTGTATGCCGGACACTGGATGTTTACCAGCGGTAAAGGGTTGACCGCGGACGGACTGTATAAAACCGATATGCTGACTGCGATGGCCGAGCAGAAGATGCTTAACGTGGTGGGCAAACTGGTGGTACTGGTCGACAGCAGTAAGGTCGGTGAACGCGCGGGGATGCTGTTCAGCCGCGCCGATCAAATCGATATGCTCATTACCGGTAAAAACGCGAACCCTGAAATTCTGCAACAGCTTGAAGCTCAGGGCGTAAGCATTATGCGCGTTTAAAGGTGCTGGCGAAAAAATGTTACCGTCGCAGCCAGCGCTTCAGGCGTAATGCGATGGCGCACGCCCGCTTCCCACAGGCAGGTCAGATTATTGTCCAACCCTGCCTGAATCAGCGCCTGCTGTAAGCGGTAGGTTTCAACCGCCGGTACCACATCGTCTTCTTGTCCATGCCACAGCAGCAATGGTCTATCGGCCAGACGTTGCAGTTGATGCGTAACATCCCATTCGGCTAGCGGATCAATAACGGCATCGAACTCTGCCTGCTGCTCTGGCGTCTGGACCTGCAAAGGAGGAAAAAGCGTATGCGCAAGACGGGTGAAATAGCCTGAACCCATCAGGCTGGCTACACATTTAACCTCGGTGTGGCGAGCCATAATGCCCAACGCCGTCATTCCCCCCATGGATGCTCCCGCAACAGCAAGTCGTTCATCTGATAACCAATTTTCCGCCACCAGCGCCGCACGTAACGTCGTAAATTCCTGCATGTTTTGCTGCAATATATTCCAGAAGCGGAACATTCGCTCCTGAGCATTACCGTTAAAGCGGACACCATGGTCGGGCGCATCTGGCATGACGACGCGAAATCCGGCCTGAGCCAGAGCAACGGCAAAATAACTGTAGACCAGACTTGAAGATGTAAATCCGTGGTAGAAGATAATGCATGGGAGTGAACTTTCACACTTGCCTGCCGGAACGGCGTGCAGGACAGGGATACCAGCCAACTGTCGTGTTTCAATTTCGATCATTTGTCGCCTCTTTCTTTCTGGTATGCCATGCAGCAATACTTAACGCAAGCGAATGTGTTCGGCAATGATTCATAATGTTGAGAACTGGGTTACGCTTTCACAACATTTTCATTCGAAAATCGCGTGAGAGATAACAATTCGGGAACATTCCCCTAAAGGGAAATTGATAAGGCACTACACTATGGATATCAGGAAACGAGATAGAGTTATGCGTCGGTTTGCCTCTTTATTGTTGGTGGTGTTTTTAAGCGCCTGTAGCGTGCTACAGGGAACTCCGCAACCCGCACCACCCGTTGCCGACCACCCGCAGGAGATTCGCCGTGACCAAAGTAATGGGTTACAGCGAATAGGGACGGTTAGCTCGCTGGTAAGAGGCTCTCCGGATGATGCGCTGGCAGAGATCCGTGCCAAAGCCGTCGCGGCTAAAGCTGATTACTACGTGGTTTTATTAGTGGATGAAACCATCGTGACAGGCCAATGGTATTCACAGGCAATTTTGTATCGTAAATAACATTGGGTTGAAATTTAGTCAGCTTTACATTGCTTTGCGCCCCTATGCGTTTACCTGTGCACAATAAACCAACAGCAGGAAGCTTGCGGTTTATTATCGCGATGGAATGCCCTGCCGTGTGTAGGGGTACGAATAATGGAGCTGACGATGAAACAAACACTTGCCTTATCCTCACTGCTGCTTTCTGCCGGACTGGTAGGTACTACGGCGCAGTCTGCCGAGTTCGCCAGTGCTGACTGCGTTACGGGCCTGAACGAAATTGGCCTGATCTCTGTCAGTAACATTGCTGGGAATCCGCAGGATGTAGAACGTGTAATCGCGTTAAAAGCGGATGAACAAGGTGCCTCATGGTATCGGATCATTCAAATGTACGAAGACCAGCAGCCCGATAACTGGCGCGTACAGGCCATACTTTATGCGTAACAGATTGCCGGATGGCGTAAACTTATCTGACCTGGACTGAGCGTAGGCATGATAAGACGCGCCCGCGTCGCCATCAGGCAAGTTATTACCGTAATCCCCCCGTTGCCCGCAGGAGCAAATCGTTCAGCACCTGTTCTGACAATCGTAGTCCGCCCCGCGTATCGAGCATCATTTGACACCAGGCCTGCGCCACTGGCGGAGAGGCATAGCGCAACATCTGTGCCCCGCAGCCGAGCAAGAACAGTTGCTGCGTAATCTCCCGTCCCAACTCCTCGCTGGGTTTACGTAAACGTTGCTGTAGCTGACGTACCATTCGATCGTAATACCGATCTTGCCCCTTTACCTCCGCAAAAGCTTCGCTGAGCATATCGTAGATGCCGGGTTGTTTTGTCAGTACCCGCAATACATCAAGGCACATAATGTTACCGGAGCCTTCCCAAATACTGTTTACCGGCATCTCACGATACAGCCGCGGCAGCTCGCTCTCCTCGCAATAGCCAATCCCGCCCAGCACTTCCATCGCCTCTGCCACAAACGGCATACCGGCCTTGCAAATGGAGAATTTCGCTGCTGGCGTAAACAACCTGGCCCACAGCGCTTCTTTGACATCAGCACGACGGTCCCAGGCCCGCGCCAGTCGGAACAATAACGCCGTCTGTCCTTCTAACTGGAGTGCCATTCGACCTAATACCTGACGCATCATCGGTTGTTCAATCAATGCCTTACCAAAAACCTGTCGCTGATGCGCATGGTAAATCGCGACGGAAAAAGCACGCCGCATCATGCCGTGACTGCCGAGCGCGCAGTCAAAACGCGTCATCCCGCCCATTTTCAGGATATGGCGGATACCTTCCCCTTCGTCACCCAATAGCCAACCAATCGCATCGTGGAATTCAACCTCGCAGCTGGCGTTGGATCGGTTGCCTAACTTATCTTTGAGTCGTTCAAAACGAATCGCATTCCGGCTCCCATCAGGTAAAAATCGCGGTACAAAAAAGCAGGATAAACCGCCCTTTGCCTGAGCCAACACCAAATGGGCATCGCTTTGCGGCACGGAGAAAAACCACTTATGTCCGACCAGCCGATACGCGCCGTCTGTAAGACGTTCTGCCTGAGTGGTATTGCTCAGCACATCTGAACCACCCTGCTTTTCGGTCATTCCCATGCCGATTAGCAGCCCACGCTTTTGCCCTCCGGGCAGTAAATGCGAGTCATAACGGTCGCTTAGCAGCGGCGTCAACCAGTCGCGAAATTGTGCAGGTAACATTTGGATCAACAGCGGCGTGGCGGCAAACGTCATAGTCACCGGACACAACGTACCCGCTTCCACCTGTGCATGCAGCATGAAGCGGGCCGCCCGGGCAACAAATGTTCCCTGCCTCGCGTCTTCTTCCCAGGCCAGATTATGTACGCGGTTGGCGCACAATCCCTGCATCAGCATATGCCAGGCTGGATGAAAACGCACATCATCCAACCGCTGCCCCTGCGGGTCGTAGCGCAACAGTTCCGGTGGATAAGCGTTAGCCAACCGACCCAATTCGAGCGACTCGGCAGTCCCTAACTGCTGACCAATACTGGCGAGAAGATCGCTGTCCCAGGCCGCGCCTTCGCGATTGACCGCTTCGCACAGAGCCCCATCCGACAGGTACAAATTGCTGTTATTGAGCGGTACAGGTTGGTTAAAAACGGTATGCGTTTGCCAGTGCATTGTGTCTCCCTCCGTCAATGGCCCTCGCCTTAAGTATGGTCAGAACCTCATTATTCGCGACGGAGAGAGATCACAAAAGTGCGGTTAGCCCGCAATATAGTGAGGGACGAAACGAGAAGTATCTTTAGTGATCAACGTATTGTCCTCGCGGATCCCCATACCACAGGCTTCATCATCCACGATCCAACTGCCGATCAGCGTATAGCTGTCGCCAAAGTGCGGTAATGGCTGAAATGCCTGATAGATCATCGGCTCTTCGGCGTAGTCCCCCTCAGCATGTTCAACGACCTGCTGCTGACCATTAAAAATGGTGACGTTTCCCCCTCCCGAGAAAATATCGGTTTGCGCACATAACTTTTACCAGCCGCAATTTGTGGCGTTTCACCATCAAACCAGGCGGGAAGCAGATTAGGATGGTTGGGAAAAAATCGCCACAGCAAAGGCATCAGCCCTTTATTGCTGAGCACACTCTTCCACAACGGCTCAACCCACTGTTCTCGGCGATGGCGCAGTAAGGGACCATTTTCATCGCGCATCATCCACTCCAGAGGATAGAGCTTAAAGGCGCGACGAACGACGTTATCGTCCAGATCCGTGAGCACGCCGCCGACGCCAAGCCCCAGTTCTTCGACATAAATAAATCGTGACTTTTGCCCAGCCTGCTGCGCGCAATCCTGTAAATACAATACCGTGGTCCGATCTTCATCGGTATCTTCGCAGCAGCAGAAATAGAAGGGCTCGGGACTATAAAGCTCAGCAAAACGAGAGATCAGCCGCTCCTGAATAGCGTTGTACTGGTCGGCATCGCGTGGGATCACTCCGCTACGACGCGCATCTTCCAGCCATAACCACTGGAAATACGCGGACTCGTAGAGCGACGTTGGCGTATCGGCGTTGTACTCCAGCAGCTTGACCGGGGCGTTATTCCCGCACCAGACAAAATCCATGCGGCCATACAGCGAAGGATCGCGATCGCGCCAGCTTTCGGCAATCACATCCCAGTACAGGGGCGGGATCGCCAGTTGCTGCATAATCTGTTCGTCTTTAACTGCCCGCTCGACGACATCCAGACACATCTGGTGCAATTCTGCGGTAGGCTTTTCGATCTGCTCTTCCACTTGCCTGAGCGTAAAGCGGTATGCCCGACTCTCATCCCAGTAGATTTCGTCATCGATAATATGAAAATCGAAACCATGATCGTAGGCGATCCTGTCCAGAGCGGGGCGCACAGGGACATCATGTCGCAGCATCGTTAACCTCCCCAGTGCCCGCGTGCGCTGGACGAACGTCCGTAGCCGCCGCGTGAAACTGTCGAGACTTTTTTCGTCGTATAGCTATGGCTGGTTGCGGTATCACTCTTTCCGCTACCGGAACGCCAACTGTAATCTCCGGAAGGCGTACGCCAGACCGGGCGTGAAGCATAAGAAGAACCGCCGCTGCTGTAGACATACTGCTCGTCGCGATCCTTACGAATAATGCGGCTGAGTAAAAAACCGGTGAATACCGGCACCCAGCTTTGATCGGTGCTATCGAGATAGCAGTCACCAAACTGCGTCTGACAACTCTCCTTGCTCATTTGCTTCGGCAGATCAGCGTAAAACTCTGATTTCGCATTATTCCAGCCATCGGCACAAACGGTGGCGCTATTGCCACCGTCAATGCATTCGTTCACCGTGGAGTAAAAGGTACCGTCACCGTCGTTATCGGTATTATCGTCGTCTGTGCATCCTTTAAGGATAAAAAATGCCGCTCCGCCCATAATGGCCAACGTCAGATATTTTCCGCTGTAGCGGCTGCGTTTTTTTGCAAAAGGATCGACCGGGCGTCCGATTCGCGTGATGGAGGAATGCCCTGACGTCCTGTTTTTGTTTCCGGATTTGCGTATTCTTGCCATGATCGTCCATTACCATGTCATGCAGGCGGCGTTAAAAATGCCCCCCGCCAGGGCAGCAGTCCCCATAAACATTCCCGCTGCGGTATTGTGATTAATAATTTTCTCACTCAGTGCTGGCATGTATAAACGCACGCCGCCGTAGATAATGAGTTGAATTACCAGCGCAATTGCCCCCCAACAAAAATAATCCGGGATGCTAACAGCATTTATTGCCGCGCTGGATAACGGAATAACGTAGCCCAGCAATGTACCGCTAAAGGCCAGCGATGCTGCCGTATTATTATTTTTAATCAGCTGCCATTCATTGTGCGGTGTAATCTTTGAATAGATGATAAGAAAAATTATCACCATGGCTGCACCAATAAAAAAATAGGCGCAAAAAGCCAGTAATGAATCCAGTATATGCATTGTAACCATCCCTAAAATTAACCAATAATATCAAGCGATGTTAATGAAATATCTACACCCAGCGCCCGCGAAAATACCCACTCAGGCTCTCCCTGCTCATTGAACGACTCTTCACCGTTTAACAACAGGTATTCCCACGTATCATCTGTAACCTGCCGCTGGTAGCCCATAGTAAAATTATGTACATCCCATGTGGCATGCTGATGATTTTCCACTTTCTCCAGCATATAAACCGGTTCAATATTCCCCGGCTCTTCATCGTTAAAAAAGCGCTGCCAGCATACTTCCTGCCAGCTCAGCGTCGGCGTACCTATTGCGGACGGGCTAATGGCAGACTGCCAGTGTTTTTTCTGTGAAATCCCGTAACTTTCTTCATAAACAAAAAATTTGATATCGTCGATATCATCAATATCTGAGCCGCCCGTGGTATTGATTTGCAGAAACTCCTCTCCAGACGTGTAGTAGCGGAAAATCTGGCTTCCTCCTCCCAAATCAATATGGCTAACCGCGGCGACGGTGTACTCCTCACCAGGTAATTCGATCAGCAAAGACTCTTCCAGCAGGCGAAACGCCAGTGTATTGAGCGTAAACCCTGCATTCAGATGTAACCCCAACGGCCCGCGTACTGGCGCATCGGCAGCAGCTTTACCAAATAAACGCTGGAAAAAACTCGTCATTATTTTCCCTCTATCTCCAGCCATGCAATCTCTTTCGCCAGAATGCGGCTATTACCTATCAGATGCAGCCACATACCTCCTTTTACCTCTGTCGAAATGACCGGATTTAATTCCATCCCCCGACCATTTTTACAGCTGCTAATCCCCAAAACCGTGGCATCGTGACGAAGCTTCATATAGCGCATGAGGTCGCCATAACGAATTGAAACCACCTCTTCAGGTATTGGCACGGCAAACCCCGTATCACCCAGCATGGGATTCATGATGGATGCGACCGACTGCGAAGACCCTGGGTCCTGAATGGAGCGAGAAAGCTGCTCAGCGGAGAGATTGCGCACAATTTCAATGCGCGGACAATGAACTTCCAGCAATCCTGCGTAACGCTCATCTTCCATATAAGCAACAACATGGCATTGTTCAGGAATGGAATCTACCAGTGAAAGCGCGATGGTAAACGTGAGTTCATCTGTACGAGCAAATATGATCACACTCTGGCAATTGCATAACCCCATGCGAGCATGCTCTTGCGGGTCATTAAAATTACGGATACGAATGAAATCAACCCAGTTATTTCCTGATAAAGGATGCTGAATATCATCTGATTCACACAGGAGCACCCGCTCAAAAGCGCGCCGGGTGTCATACAGCAACAGCGATATCATTTTTTCCGTCTGGTGGCCTCGCCAACCGACCACCAGCATATGGTTACGCAAATGCTGATAATCTCCCATCCCCATCATTCCTTTCGCTAACATCCCTTGCACCAGGCCGATAACCTTTCCCATTAATGCGCCAAATAAACCAACGCTGACAGGAATTTGCCAGATCGCTGTAAAAATCCGACCTGCCGCAGTTTGCGGACTCATGTCACCAAAACCCAACGTAGAGCCGACGACTGAGCAGTAATAAATAAAGTCGCTCAGACGACCAACCAGTACCGCCTCACCAAGTAACCTCAGCACCAGGTAACAAAACAGATACTGCCCTGCGAATAACCCCAGTAATGCAGGCCAGGTCAGTCTTGAAAGGTGCCGTTGGCACGTTTTGATGACCCAGGTGAACAGCATTACTCGCCTTGCTGACGCTGCAGTCGTGCCAGGACATCCTGAGCCGAACTTTTATTGGTCGCCCCAATGCCAGCTTCGGCCAGCTTCTCGTCGAGGTCACGCCCATCGGCAACCTTTTCGAGTTGCGCAGCGGTATCCAGACGAGCCTGACGCTCTGCCTGCCGCGTTTGCAAACGCTTGAGCGACTCTGCGGCTGTAGACACGCTGGAAGACGCGCCCACTGTCGATGTAGTCACCGCCTGTTGGGCGCGCTGCATCGCTTCTGTTGCCTTTACCACCTCAAGCTGCTGTTCGAACTGCGCAATCCGTTGTGAGGTTGCGTTCACCGCTTTCTCAACGCCATCGCGCGACGCCTCAATGTTAGTAAGTACTTGCTCTTCAGCTGAAATCATATTCTCAAGGCGGGCAATCTCTTCCGCAACTTCATTTATCAAAGATGGATCAACGTTTTTACTCAGCGCTTCCATCGCTCGCGTTTCCAGCGTGGATTTACGGTCGCGCAAATCTTTCAGTTTGTCGTTGCTGAGCTTCACACGCGCCAACAGATCAACCCGTGATTTTCCCGCTTTATCCAGTTCACCTTTCGCGTCACGAATATGCTGCTCCAGCATCCGCACACCCTGTGCTTCTTCAATTGATTCTTCCGCTTGCGAAATCATTGACTTGCCGAGGGTGAACAGACTTTTCAAAATTCCCATTAATAACGTTCCTTGTTATTCGTGCGTGTATTCTTCAGTGATTTCAGCCAGATCCAGCGCATTATCGGCTAACGTTTTCATTTCAAGGACAACATCGTCCAGAGATGAATTAAGCGACAGCGCGCCAAACGCAACGTAATATTCATCTCGCTGAACGCGAGAAATTCCCACAGAGGACAGCGGCAGCAGTTTTTGATGACGTAACAAAAAGAGATTGAATTCGTCATGGTGTTGAATATCATTCACCGAACAAATAATAGTTTCAATTATCATCTGGCGGGAAGTAAATAAAACGTTAAGCTGCAGATCGCCATAATCATCCATTTTAACTATTAAGGATTGCTCATCATTATGAGTTTTAATATTTAAATCATGGATATTCTGCAGCGCAGTAGCGAGCATTTGTGGAGTCCACACTATATATCTTCCATATATTGATTATTTAGGAATAAATAAAATGAATGTTATTTTTACTCGCTTATAATACCCGTTTTAGATAAAAAAAAACCATCCTAAATTGGATGGTTTGTCTGAAAATTAAATTTATCCGCGCTGGCGGACTGCTTCAAACAGGCAGATGCCCGTCGCAACTGAAACGTTCAGCGACGAAACGCTACCTGCCATCGGGATGCTGATGAGTTCGTCACAGTGTTCACGGGTCAGACGGCGCATACCTTCACCCTCTGCGCCCATCACCAGCGCCAGACGCCCGGTCATTTTGCTCTGGTAGAGAGTATGGTCGGCTTCACCTGCGGTTCCGACGATCCAGATATTCTCTTCCTGCAGCATACGCATGGTGCGTGCCAGATTAGTTACACGGATCAGCGGTACGCTTTCTGCCGCGCCGCAGGCCACTTTTTTCGCCGTCGCATTCAGCTGCGCAGAACGATCCTTCGGTACGATAACCGCATGCACGCCAGCAGCATCGGCGCTACGCAGACATGCGCCCAGATTATGCGGGTCAGTGACGCCATCAAGGATCAAAAAGAACGGCTGATCGAGTGTAGCAATCAGATCCGGCAGATCGTTCTCCTGGTACTGACGACCCGGCTTCACGCGAGCAATAATGCCCTGATGTACCGCACCCTCACTTTTCTCATCCAGGAACTGGCGGTTAGCCAACTGAATGACAACACCCTGTGCTTCCAGTGCGTGGATCAGCGGCAGCAGGCGTTTATCTTCACGACCTTTGAGAATAAAGACGTCCTGGAAGCGCTCAGGCGCACGTTCCAGCAGAGCCTGCACCGCATGGATGCCGTAAATCATTTCACTCATGAATGTACTCGTTAATTTTTTATGTGTAACGCGGGCAACGCGAAGTTGCCCGACTTACTGTTTATGGCTGTTATTGTGCGACTTTCTTTTTCGACGCACGTTTAGCTTTGGTGGCGGCAGCGATTTTAAGCGTTTTTGCCGATGGCTTTTTCGCTTTTTTGTCGCCTTTCTTCTCAGCCGTTTTCTTATCCGCCTGAGGTTTGGCTCTGCCTTTCTTCTCGCCGCGGAAAGCGCTGTCCGGCTCGAAATTCACCTTTTTGCCCATCTGACGACGTTTACCGGTATTTTTACCTGCATCACCTTTTTTCGCTTTTTCGCGCGCGGTTTTGCCTTCATTGCGCGGTGCACGTTCGCTGGAGATCAAACTGAAGTCGATTTTACGCTCGTCCATATTGACCGCTTCTACACGAACTTCCACCCGATCGCCCAGGCGATACATTTGACCGCTGGATTCACCCGTCAGGCGCTGCCCAACCTGGTCGAAACGATAGTAGTCGTTATCCAGGGAGGAGACATGCACCAGACCGTCGATAAACAACTCATCAAGACGGACAAAGAAGCCAAATCCGGTGACGCTGGCGATCACGCCTTTGAAGACATTCCCTACCTGATCCAGCATGAAGTCGCACTTCAACCAGTCAGAGACATCGCGCGTGGCTTCGTCAGCACGGCGCTCGGCCATCGAACAGTGCTGACCCAGTTGCAGCATCTCTTCCATCGAATAATGGTAGCCACCCGTTTCCGTGGTGTTGCCCTTATGGCCCTGCTCCTGCGCCAGCAGATACTTAATCGCCCGGTGCAAGGAGAGATCCGGGTAACGACGGATCGGCGAGGTAAAGTGCGCATAAGATTGCAGCGCCAGACCAAAGTGTCCGCGGTTTTCCGGATCGTAAATCGCCTGCTTCATCGAACGCAGCAGCATGGTTTGCAGCATTTCAGCGTCAGGACGGTCAGCAATCGACTCCAGCAGCTCAGCGTAATCACGTGGCTCCGGTTTGTTGCCGCCTGGCAACTCCAGCCCCAACTCCGCCAGTACGGAACGGAACGAGTTAATCGCTTCGGTCGTCGGCTTATCATGAATACGGAACAGCGCGGGTTCTTTGGCTTTCTCAACGAATCGCGCCGCGGAGATGTTCGCCATGATCATGCACTCTTCAATCAGTTTGTGCGCATCATTACGTTGTGTCTGCTCAATACGCTCAATACGGCGTTCAGCATTGAAGATAAACTTCGCTTCTTCACTTTCAAACGAGATACCGCCACGCTCTTCTCGCGCTTTATCCAGCACTTTGTAGAGGTTGTGCAACTCTTCAATGTGTTTAACCAACGGCGCGTACTGCTCACGCAGTTCCTGGTCCCCCTGCAGCATATGCCAGACCTTGGTGTAGGTCAGACGCGCATGGGAGCTCATGACCGCTTCGTAGAATTTAAAGCCGGTTAAACGGCCTTTCGACGAAATGGTCATTTCGCAGACCATACACAACCTGTCCACCTGCGGGTTGAGAGAACACAATCCGTTAGACAGCACTTCCGGCAGCATCGGAACAACCTGCGACGGGAAGTAGACGGATGTGCCACGGCTGCGGGCTTCCTGGTCCAGCGGAGTCGGCGGGCGAACATAATAGCTTACGTCAGCAATCGCCACCCATAAACGCCAGCCGCCGCCACGTTTCTTTTCGCAGTAAACCGCATCGTCGAAGTCACGCGCATCTTCACCATCGATAGTCACCAGCGGCAGTGAGCGCAGATCGACACGTCCGACTTTCGCTTCTTCCGGCACTTCTTCTTTCAGCCCGGCGACCTGTTTTTCGACCGCCTGCGGCCAGATATACGGGATTTCATGAGTACGCAGAGCCATATCTACGGCCATGCTGGTTCCCATGTTGTCGCCCAGGACTTCAACAATTTTACCCACCGCTTTGGTGCGACGAGTCGGACGCTGGGTCAGTTCAACCACGACCACAAAGCCCATTCGCGCCCCCATAATCTCTTCCGGCGGGATCAGGATATCGAAGCTCAGGCGGCTATCGTCAGGGACAACAAACCCAACGCCAGCGTCGGTAAAGTAGCGACCGACAATCTGGCTGGTTTTTGGCACCAGGACGCGCACAATACGCGCTTCGCGACGACCTTTACGATCTGCGCCCAGCGGTTGTGCCAGTACCTGATCGCCATGAATACAGGTTTTCATCTGCTCGCTGGACAGGTACAAGTCATCTTTACGGCCTTCAACGCGCAGAAAGCCGTAGCCATCACGGTGGCCAATAACGGTACCTTTCAGCAGGTCAAGACGTTCGGGCAGCGCATAGCACTGGCGGCGGGTGAAGACCAGTTGTCCGTCACGCTCCATGGCGCGCAGGCGACGACGCAACGCTTCTTGCTGCTCTTCACCTTCAATGTTGAGTTCAGCGGCCAGCTCATCGCGGTTGGCCGGTTTTTCACGTTTAGTTAAATGTTCGAGGATAAATTCCCGGCTCGGGATAGGATTCGCGTATTTTTCTGCTTCGCGTTCCTGGAAAGGATCTTGTGACATTGAGGTTCCTCCATTGTCAGCTCTGATGAAGATTTTCGTCACTCCACCAGCAATAATTTATAAAGCGGTTGATTTTCTTCAACCAAATCAGCAAGTGTGTAGTTGTCCAGTTCCGTGAGAAAACTTTGCACTGCCTTAGAAAGCGCCTGTTTGAGTCGACAGGCCGGGGTAATATGGCAAAACTCGCTGCTACAATTGACCAACGATAGAGGTTCGAGCTCGCGAACCACATCACCAATACCAATAGCTTTAGCCGGTTTACCCAAGCGGATACCGCCATTTTTTCCACGAATAGCAGTAACAAAGCCCGCCCGGCTAAGTTGATTGATTATTTTGACCATATGATTACGGGACACGCCGTAGACTTCTGTCACCTCAGAAATACTGGTCATACGTCCTTCGGGAAGTGACGCCATGTAGATTAGCGCACGTAATCCGTAATCGGTGAAACTTGTTAACTGCACATCAACCTCAGGAAAAGGGATAAAACGGATAAACCTGGTGGTATTAATTACATTGATGATAAACCAGCCACCAGCCAGGTCGCTAATTTATTTCAATTCAGGAAGGAAAAAAGCGAGGAACTTACGTGAATTTAAGCCGGATTCTAATACAAAGCGCTCCATCCGGCCTAAGATAGTGCAAGCGCAGCGCCATTCGACGCCACGCTATAACCAGAATTATGCGTCGAACGGGTCGCGCAGGATCATGGTTTCGGTACGGTCTGGGCCAGTTGAGATAATATCAATCGGCACACCGGTCAGTTCTTCAATACGCTTGATGTAGTTCAGTGCTGCCTGCGGCAGACCGCTACGTTCCTTCACGCCGAAGGTGGATTCAGACCAGCCCGGCATGGTTTCGTAAATCGGCTCAATACCTTTCCAGTCGTCAGCTGCCAGCGGAGTCGTGGTCACTTCACGACCATCTGGCATACGGTAAGCGACACAGATTTTCACCTCTTTCAAACCGTCCAGTACGTCCAGTTTGGTCAGGCAGAAGCCAGACAGGGAGTTAATCTGTACTGCGCGACGTACAGCAACGGAGTCCAGCCAACCGGTGCGACGACGACGACCGGTGGTCGCGCCATACTCGTTACCTTGTTTGCACAGGAACTCGCCAACGTCATCAAACAGCTCAGTCGGGAACGGACCCGCACCGACACGTGTAGAGTAAGCTTTGATGATACCCAGAACGTAATCCACATAACGTGGACCCAGGCCGGAGCCGGTCGCCACACCACCTGCGGTAGTGTTGGAAGACGTTACGTACGGATAGGTACCGTGGTCGATATCCAGCAGCGTACCCTGCGCGCCTTCGAACATGACGAAATCGCCACGCTTACGCGCCTGGTCCAGCAGATCGGAAACATCAACAACCATCGAGGTCAGGATGTCGGCAATCGCCATCACATCATCCAGCACTTTCTGGTAGTCAACCGCTTCAACTTTATAGAAATTCACCAGCTGGAAGTTGTGATATTCCATCACTTCTTTCAGTTTTTCAGCGAAGGTTGCTTTATCAAACAGATCGCCAACGCGCAGACCGCGACGTGCCACTTTGTCTTCATAAGCAGGACCGATACCACGACCGGTAGTACCGATCGCTTTCTCGCCACGCGCTTTCTCACGAGCGTTATCTAACGCCACGTGATAATCAAGGATCAGCGGACAAGCTTCAGACAACAGCAGGCGCTCGCGAACCGGGATACCACGATCTTCCAGTCCTTTCATTTCTTTCATCAGCGCGGACGGAGACAGCACAACACCGTTACCGATGATGCTGATGACATTCTCGCGAAGAATACCTGATGGAATAAGATGGAGGACGGTTTTTTCACCGTTGATTACGAGAGTATGGCCTGCGTTGTGACCACCCTGGTAGCGCACAACATATTTAGCCCGTTCAGTCAGAAGATCGACGATCTTCCCTTTACCTTCGTCACCCCATTGGGTGCCCAGTACGACGACGTTGTTACCCATTTTTCAAAATCACCGTTTGCTTAAAAATGGATTCTACCACCGCTTTTTCAGATATACAGCACTTTTTGCATGCGAAAATCCGCAAAATAGGCTACTAATTGATCAGCCAATCGTTTTCCTCAACATGTAGTAGACCACAACGCCCGCAACCACAAGACCTCCACCAAAACGACGTAAAGTATTTTCAGGAAGCTGCGCCATTGCGGAGATCATTTTTCTTCCACGCGCCGGGATAAAGCATCGGTCCCAGGCCTTCCAGCACCAGAACCAGTGCGAGCGCCAGCAAAATTGTTGAATTCATCCATCGTCCTTTTATAAAAAGAAAACCACCGCATCCTGGGGATGCCGGTGGTTTTGCTGGTTTTTAAACCGCTGGAACGCTATTAGCGTGTCGCGGTATTCGGCGTCTTCATGTAGCGGAAGAAATCGCTGTCCGGGCTCATGACCATCACGTCCTGATTACCTTCGAAGCTCTTCTCGTACGCACGCAGGCTACGGATGAAGGCGTAGAAGTCAGGATCCTGGCTGAACGCATCGGCAAACAATTTAGCGGCTTCTGCATCGCCCTCACCGCGCATTATGCGGCCCTGGCGCTCAGATTCTGCCAGCGTTTTGGTGACTTCATAGTCTGCCGTCGCGCGCAGTTTTTCCGCTTCTTCCTGACCTTGTGAACGATGGCGACGCGCTACCGCTTCACGCTCAGCGCGCATACGGTTGTAGATAGCCTCGGACACTTCAGCAGGCAGGTTGATTTGCTTAATACGCACGTCAACCACTTCAATCCCCAATGCCGCCATACTGTTCGGGTTGATGACCGGTACTTTACCTTTCGTTTCAGCCTGAACACGCTCAGCCGCTTCGGCAATTGCGCTGTCCGCCGCCGGCGTCGCGACTTCATCTTCCGTGCCAGCAGAACCGGAGTTCAGCGCGTCACGCACTTCCAGGGTCAGACGACCGCGGGAGTCGGTAACGATGTCTTTCACGTCCAGACGACCAATTTCAGAACGCAGACGGTCAGAGAACTTACGTTTCAGCAGGACTTCTGCCTGAGAAACATCGCCACCGCCCGTTGCCAGGTAGTAACGGCTAAAGTCACTGATACGCCACTTAATGTAGGAGTCAACGATCAGGTCTTTCTTCTCTTTGGTGACAAAGCGATCGGCCTGGTTGTCCATGGTCTGAATACGCGCATCCAGCATCTTCACTGATTCAATAAACGGAATCTTGAAGTGCAGGCCTGGTGCAACAACCAGCGGCTTGTTTTCATCGTCACGTAGTACTTTACCAAAGCGCAGAGTAATACCGCGCTCGCCTTCTTTGACCACAAAGACAGACATGAACAGAACTACCAGAACGATGATGATAATCGCAATAACTGACTTACGCATCGTTATTCCCCCTGACGCTGGTAGTCGTTACGCTGCGCATTCGCGCGGCGTTGGTCCATAATATCGCCCTGACTGGTGGACGAAGTATTGCTTGCTCCAGTACTGGAAGTCGCTGCTGGCGGCAGACGCAGCAGGTTTGAACTGCTGTCAGTCTTTGCTGCCGGCGCACTGCCGCCCTTCAGCATTTGATCCAGCGGTAGAACCATCAGATTGCTGCCTTTATCGTTAACCAGGACTTTGCGGGTATTGCTCAACACTTTTTCCATGGTCTCGATATACAGACGCTCGCGGGTAATTTGCGGCGCGGCTTTATATTCCGGCAGAATTTTTGCGAAACGAGCCACTTCACCCTGTGCTTCCAGGATGGTTTGCGTTTTGTAAGCTCGCGCTTCTTCCAGAATACGCTGCGCCTGACCGTTTGCACGCGGCTGCACTTCGTTGGTGTACGCTTCTGCTTCACGAATGTACTGCTGTTCGTTTTCACGTGCTGCGATAGCATCGTCAAACGCGGCTTTTACTTCTTCCGGCGGACGTGCGGCCTGGAAGTTGACGTCCAGCAGAGTGATACCCATGTTGTACGGACGGATGGTTTCTTCCAGTTCACGCTGGGTATCGCTACGAATAACGGTACGGCCTTCAGTCAGGATACGGTCCATAGTGTATTTACCGATAACACCACGCAGGGCGCTGTCGGTTGCCTGACGCAGGCTGTCATCCGCGCTGGTTACGCTAAACAGGTAACGCTGCGGATCGGTCACACGATACTGCACGTTCATTTCAACGCGTACGACGTTTTCGTCAGAGGTCAGCATGACGCCGGATGCGGCAAGTTCACGCACGGCTTCAACGTTAACCGGGGTCACTTCATCGATAAAGGTCGGTTTCCAGTTCAGACCCGGCTCAACCAAATGGCTGAATTTACCGAAGCGTGTCACCACGCCGCGTTCCGCTTCTTTAATGGTGTAGAAACCGCTGGCCGCCCAAATAATGACGATAGCTGCCGCTGCGATAGCAAAGACCCGACCGCCCAATTGAGGACGCGGGCCTTGCGATGAACTACCGCCGCCAGAACCAGTACCTTTACCGCCACCCAGACCACCGAGCTTTTTGCTCAGTTTGCGGAAGATATCATCCAGATCGGGAGGTCCCTGATCGCGACCACCTTTGTTTCCATTTCCCTCAGAGTTGCCGCCAGGTTTGCTGCTTCCCCACGGGTCGCGGTCTTGTCCGTTATTACCGGGCTGATTCCACGCCATTTTTGTGCTCCATATTTGTTATGCGATGCTATACCTGCGTCTTTTGCGCTGCCGATGCGTTGGCTACGTCCCTCAACTCCAGTCACATAGTTGACTATGCTGCTGGAGATTTCAGGACTTGCCGCCTTCCTGCCGCACAAAATCCACAAGGTATAGAGGCGAAAAAATCTTCAGGCCATATCCGTCAGATCAGACAACATAGTCTTCCAGTGCCGGTTCTTGTTTACAGAGGCGACGCCAGTCTACGATCGGCATACGAACCTGCAGACCTACGCTGCCGTCCTCCTCCATCCACTCTTTTTCTATTGCCTGAAGTTGATAAAACCGGCTTCTCAGACGCCCTTCCTGCGGCGGCAAACGCAACGTATGCTGCGCCACCTCACCGGAAAGTCGCTCAGTCAAAGCCTGAAAAAGCTGTGGTATACCTATTCCCGTTTGCGCTGAAACCCAAACGCGAATCGGTTTATTCTCTTCATCTCTGTCGATACGCGGCTCAAAATCTTCCAGCATATCGATTTTATTCATCACCAGCAGGGTCGGGATCTCGTGAGCATCGATCTCTTCGAGCACCGTGTCGACGGCCTCGATGTTTTCCTGCACACGAAAATCTGCTGCATCAATAACGTGCAGCAGCAATGTCGCCTGACGTGTTTCCTGCAGGGTGGCTTTAAACGCCGCCACCAGGTCGTGCGGTAAATGACGGATAAACCCTACGGTATCCGCCAGCACAGTTTCACCGACGTCCGCTACGTCTATTCGGCGCAGCGTCGGGTCCAGAGTTGCAAACAGCTGATCCGCTGCGTAAACCCGGGCTTCGGTAATCTGGTTGAACAGGGTGGATTTTCCGGCGTTGGTATATCCCACCAGTGATACGGTTGGGACATCCGCTTTCTTGCGCGACTGTCGCCCCTGCTCACGTTGCTTTTCAACTTTTTCCAGGCGCGACTGTATTTGCAAAATGCGATTACGCAGCAAACGACGGTCGGTTTCGAGCTGGGTTTCACCCGGACCGCGCAAACCAATCCCGCCTTTTTGCCTTTCAAGGTGGGTCCAGCCACGGACCAGACGCGTAGCCATATGGCGCAACTGCGCCAGCTCAACCTGCAACTTACCCTCATGGGTGCGCGCACGCTGGGCAAAAATATCTAAAATAAGGCCTGTCCTGTCGATAACAAGACACTGGCACAACTGTTCCAGGTTACGTTCCTGGGCGGGGCTTAGAGCATGATCAAAAATCACCACCGCAGCGCCAGTCGCTTTTACGGCTTCGGCAATTTCGATTGCCTTACCTTCACCAACAAAATACTTCGGGTGCGGTGCTTTACGGCTCCCGGTAATCACCTGCATTGCTTCGACACCGGCGGAAGAAACCAGAGATTCAAACTCCTGGAGGTCTTCCATATCTTTGTCTTGCGAAAAATAGATGTGTACCAGTACCGCCTGCTCACCGGCATCATAACGGTCAAACAAGCGTCAACCCCTTAATATGTATCAACGGGGAACGCAGGATCGCTGGCTCCCCGTATGTAAAACAGCAGACAACCTTATTCGGTTTCTTCGCTGTCCTGTTGCGCAGATGAACCTTGCGCGTTGCTACCGTGATGGTAGTTGCTGCCAGTGCCGCCGGTGGCATTATTGCTGTGATGAGAAACCGGGCGAGACGGGACAACAGTAGAAATCGCGTGCTTATAAACCATCTGGCTGACCGTGTTTTTCAACAGGATCACGAACTGATCAAAAGACTCGATTTGACCTTGCAGCTTAATACCATTCACCAAATAAATAGAAACTGGAACACGTTCCCGACGCAGTGCGTTCAGGAACGGATCTTGTAAAGATTGCCCCTTAGCCATTCTCTCTTTTCCTTATATGCTTATTTGTACTTTGAACCTTTCGATTCTGAAAAATTGCGCACGATACGTTTCAATTGTACACATTCAGTTCGCGATAGCACCAACAACCTGTAATACTTCGTTTCGCGCCTGGTCAGGCTTTTCACTGTCAAGCCAGTGCACGCCTTCCCAACCACGCAACCAGGTTATCTGTCGCTTCGCCAACTGCCTCGTGGCGCAAACACCTCTATAAACCATTTCATCGTATGAAATTTCGCCTTCAATGTATGACCACATCTGGCGATACCCTACACAACGAATGGAAGGCAAATCCGTATGCAAATCTCCTCGGGCAAAAAGCGCCCGGACTTCTGCTTCAAAACCTGAAGCTAACATCTGATGAAAACGCTGCTCAATTCGCTGATGGAGCAGTTCACGGCTCGCCGGGGCGATTGCAAACTGATGCACCTGATACGGCAAAGCATCTCCTGACGTTTGCGTCAGCTCCGTTAAAGTTTTACCCGAAATGAAAAAAACTTCCAGTGCCCGGGAAAGTCTTTGCGGATCATTTGGATGAATACGCGCCGCTGCCACTGGATCGATTTCCTGAAGCTGTCGGTGCAACGCGTCCCACCCAAGCTCTGCAGCCTGCTGCTCAATTCTGGCCCTGACTTCCGGGTCCGCCGACGGTAACGGCGACAGCCCTTCAAGCAAGGCTTTAAAATATAACATTGTACCGCCCACCAGCAGCGGGATACGCCCCGCAGCGGTAATATCGGCCATCTCGGCTAACGCATCGCGGCGAAAATCCGCCGCAGAATATGCTTGCGACGGATCGCGAATATCCAGCAATCGGTGCGGCGCAGCCTGTAATTCATCTGCATCAGGCTTGGCTGTGCCAATATCCATCCCTTTGTAAATAAGGGCGGAATCAACGCTTATCAACTCTATGGGTAAAACTTTACGCAATTCAATTGCCAGTGCCGTTTTACCAGAGGCCGTTGGCCCCATCAAAAAAATCGCCTTTGGCAGGCTCGCCTTACGGGTATCACTCATGTTTCAGGGCATTCATTACCGAATGTAAATCAACGGGTTGTAACAGACCACCCGGCGGCGCCTTCACGAGTTGTGGGCAAAGCCGCTCAACATCCGCTAACAGCGTAATCGCCTGAGCCATGCTCCACTGAGGATGCTCGCTCATCAGGTTACGTGCAATCCACTGTGCAATATTGCCCGGTTCGAATACGGACTGCTGCGCCAGGTAGCCTATCAGTTCAGGAATCAAGATTTGTAAATTTTGTTGGCGTAAGGGTAAAGGCACCGCCCGGATGGTCACATGCTGTGCATCCAGTTGAAATTCAATGCCCAGCTCAGCCAGTTGGCCCTGCCCTTTTTGCAGCGCCGCTTTTTCATCGGCGGTGACTTTTAAACGTAAAGGGATCAGCAACGGCTGGGCGCAAACGGTCCCCTGGTCTGGCGTTAACTGCGCCTGACGCAGCCAACGTTCCGCCACCGGTAATGCCAGCAACCGAATATGACCATCGCATTCGAGTAACGCGCAGTCTGCGCCGACAATCGTTAGCACCCGTCCAAAGCCCTGAGCGCTGCCGGTCAGCGGTGCCGATGGTGTTTCAGAGACCGGCGTTTTACGCGGCGGAGCCGGCGTCTGCAGCAGTTGCTGATAAATTTCACCCTGCTGCTTTTGATATCCAGGTTGGGCATGAGGCCAGCTAGCCGCCTGACGGCCTGCACCACCAGCGGACGCGGAGTAACGCGGTGTCGCAGGTTCACGCACGGGAGCCGGTTCGGCAAAATGGTTACGTCCGGCGGCAACGCGGTTTTCAGGAATGTGCCTTGGGGCGGGTTCATCGTCATCAGCCAACGGCAGCGACGTTTCAAGCTGCTGTTGCAGAACACTCAACACGCCCTGATAAATAAAATCGTGCACCAGGCGGGACTGATGAAAACGGACCTCATGTTTGGCCGGATGTACGTTAACATCCACCTGATGCGGGTCGATTTCCAGATACAACACAAAAGCGGGTTGCTGATCGGCTCCCAGCTTATCTTCACAGGCCTGACGAATAGCATGGTTGATCAGCCGATCGCGCATCATCCGGCCATTCACATAGCAGTACTGGATTTCCGCCAGCGCTGCCGTTGTGTGGTTAGGATCGGCCACCCAGCCGCGCAACGTTAAATCGCCATGCTGCCATTCAATCGCCAGCGCATATTCCAGAAACGGCGTGCCGCAAATCGCGCCCAGTCGGCGCTCTTTCTGTCCATCAGCAGCCACTGCACGGTACTGGCGTACCACTTTACCGTTGTGTGACAAATTAATCGTCACATCAAAACGTGCCAGGGCAATGCGACGAATAATCTCATCAATATGATTAAATTCGGTTTTTTCGGTACGCATAAACTTGCGCCGCGCCGGGGTGTTGTAGAACAGATCTAACACCTCCAGTGTGGTTCCCACTGGATGCGCAGCAGGTTTTACCGTCACATCCATGTCGCGCCCTTCAGCATAGGCTTGCCAGGCCTCAGGCTGCTCTTGTGTGCGCGATGTCAGGGTTAAACGAGAGACGGAGCTGATACTGGCCAGCGCTTCGCCGCGAAATCCGAGGCTCACGATGGCCTCGAGATCGTCAAGCGAGGCAATTTTACTGGTGGCATGGCGCGCCAGCGCTAACGCCAACTCGTCTTTTTTAATCCCGCAGCCGTTGTCACGAATACGGATAAGCTTCGCACCACCGCGCTCTATATCAATATCAATGCGCGTCGCACCAGCATCAATGCTGTTTTCCACCAGCTCTTTCACCACTGACGCAGGCCGTTCTACCACCTCGCCTGCGGCAATCTGGTTCGCCAGCTGTGGCGGTAGAACCTGAATCGGCATGGCTAATCCTTAATTTGTTAACGTGTTACCAGGCGATACAGCACTGGCGGTTTGCGCCTGTGCGCCCTGCGGCCCAGTTTGCATTGGGTGCGCCTGGAAATAGTTACGCAATCCTTTGTAAATCGCCTCGGCCAGCTGCTGCTGATAATCATCACTCGCCAACAGACGCTCTTCGCTGTTGTTACTGATAAAGCCGGTTTCAACCAGCACTGACGGGATATCAGGCGAACGTAATACCCCCAGACTGGCATGTTCAGGACGACGCTTATGCATCGAGCCAATACGTTCTAACTGGCCGATCATGTTGGTCGCCACATCATACCCGACACGTTGCGAATGGCCGAATTGCAGATCCAGCACGGCCTGACTGAGATAAGGATCGGACTGACTGTTTGCCAGCACATCGCCCGCGCCGCCCAAAAGCTCTGATTGCTTCTCATGCTGTTCCAGCCAGCCGGCCATCTCGCTGTTTGCCCGACGGTTTGACAGAACCCAAACGGAAGCGCCGGTGGCATCCCGGTTTGGCGCGGCATCCGCATGAATAGAGACCAGGAAATTGGCATTTTGTTTACGCGCGACGTCTGAACGCCCCATCACCGAGATAAAGTAATCGCCATCACGGGTGAGTACGCCTTTAAACATCGGGTCATCATTGAGCAAACTACGCAGTTTGCGCGCCACGGCAATCGTGACGTTTTTCTCACGCGTACCGCCAGGGCCAATCGCCCCCGGATCCTGCCCACCGTGCCCTGCATCAATGGCAATAACCACTTTTTCACCGCTGCTGGTGCTGGCGCGCGCCGCAGGTCGTGTGGAGGTATTACTGTTGGTCACCATCGTGGTGCGATCGTTTTCCGCTTTAAACGGGTTACGCGCAGGCTCGGCAGGACGAGGGGCGACAACCGGCGTTTCAACACGCTTAGCAACCACTGGAGGTGGAGGCGGCGGCGCATCTGCTTTGATGGTAAACACAACGGTATAATTGCCGCCGTTCTGTCGTTTAACGGCTTCGGCCTTGCCGTTCTCGGTTAAATCCACCACCAGACGCAAGGACTGCTCATCTTTTGGCGTGCCGGAACGGATAGATTTCACCAGATTATTGCCGCTAAACAGCAGCGGTAATCCCTGAATCACTCCGGTTTGTTTTATATCCAGCGCGACGGTGCGTTTCCCGTCCTGGCTCACGGCGTATTCAGGATCGCCAATAAAGCTCAGCGTGATCCGCGCCTGTTGATCGCCATTGGAAACCTGAAGATCGGAGAGGCTGGCGGCCCCTGCCTGCGTGCACAGCAGGACCAGGGTTGCCATCAGCCAGTTTCTGATGCAATAAATCATCCCGCCACCCTTAAGGTTATTCGGCTAAACGCGCCAGCAATAATTCACCCGATGAGGAGACTGCGCTTACGCGCGCATCTCGACCTTGCGCCTGATATTCAATGTGTATTTCGACGTCCGGGTCTGGCAACACACCTTTACCTTGTTGCGGCCATTCCACCAGGCAGATGGCATCATTGGCAAAATAATCGCGGATCCCCATAAATTCCAGCTCCTCCGGGTCCGCAAGTCGGTACAGATCGAAGTGATATACCATCAAGTTATCGAGTGAATAGGGTTCAACCAGCGTGTAGGTGGGGCTTTTTACATTACCTTTGTGGCCTAACGCCTGCAGGAATCCCCGGCTGAAAGTGGTTTTACCCGCCCCCAGATCGCCGTACAAATATATAACCGTCACGCCGTCACAGGCTTTGGCTACCCGCAGTCCCAGGTCTAAAGTCGCCTGCTCATCAGGTAGTGGAATTACTCGATTCATCATGATAAACGTCAATCACATCAGGGTTAACAATACGCTGTAGCGTGGTAAAGAGATCTGTCGCCAGCATGCCGCGCGTACCAAAACGCGCCGCCAGCACATCCGCCGCCGCTCCGTGCGCAACACATCCCGCACATGCTGCATCATACGGGGTAAGCTTCTGTCCGAGCAATGCGCCAATAATACCGGAAAGCACATCCCCCATTCCGCCGCTGGCCATCCCTGCATTGCCAGTATCAATAATACCTAACTCAGTCTGTTCAGCAGCAACAACTGTACCCGCGCCTTTCAGCACAACCACGCCTCCGTACCGTTTTACCAGACGTTGCGCACAAAGTAAGCGATCGTCTTCAATTTCTGCAATGGAACAGCCCAGCAGCCGCGCGGCTTCGCCAGGATGCGGCGTGATCACGCGATTGTGACGTTTATCGGGATTGATTGCCAGCAGGTTCAGCGCATCCGCATCCCAGAGCATCGGTTTGCGAAAATTCTCTACTTTTTGCAGCGCTTTTTTGCCCCACTCCTGCTGACCAAGCCCTGGTCCGATCACCACCACATCCGCCCATGCCAGGCTCTCTTCCAGAGTCTGCGGCGTCAGCGCATCGACCATCAGTTCCGGTCTGGCAGTCAGAACAGGCGCAATGTTCTCACTGCGCGTCAACACTTTGACCAGCCCGGCTCCCGCACGCAACGCCGCTTCACCGGCCATACGTATTGCGCCTGCCGTACCGTGGTCACCGCCAATAATCACCAGCCGACCGTGGGAACCTTTGTGTGAGGTGGGCCGACGTGGCTTTAGCCAGTGCGCAAGCTGTTGAGCATCAAAACGTTGCAGCGGCGCGTTCTGCCCCGCCAGCCAGTCGTCCAGCCCAAGTGCATTAACATGCAGACGTCCGGTGACATCGCGTGCTTTACCGGTGAGCAAACCTGGCTTGAGCGCAATAAAGGTAACGGTGTGCGCAGCGTGGATGACCGCACCCGGCGTTGCCCCTGTTTGCGCCAGCAGGCCGGATGGAATGTCGATTGCAATTGTAGGGGCTGGGTGGCTATTGGCACGTTCGATCAACGCCGGGAGAGGTTCACGCGGCGCGTTTTTTAAGCCAGTACCTGACAGCGCATCAATAATGACGTCCACGCTGTCTGGCCAGTTAATATCAGCAGCATGAATCACGCCACCAGCGTTAAGCCAGGCGTCGTGCGCCTGCTGTGCTTCCTCGGGGAGCGGTTTATCACTCTCGTGCGCCAGCAACGTAACATTAAAACCCTGCGCTTTGGCAAGCCTTGCCACCACGTAACCATCACCGCCGTTGTTGCCATGACCGCAGAGCACCAGCCAGTGTTGGGCATTCGGATAGCGTTCGCGTGTGACCTGAAACGCCGCCTCTCCTGCTCGTTGCATCAGCTCATACAACGTCAGCCCTAAACTGTCTGCTGCCTCTCGCTCCATCCGCCTGATGTCATCGGCGTGCCAGATGGAGTGTGGTATACTTGCGGGGTTTTTCTTCATTGTATGGTCCGTCATGTCAGAGCCCCTCGATCTCAATCAGTTAGCGCATAATATTAAGCAGTGGGGGCTGGAGCTTGGCTTTCAGCAGGTCGGTATTGCCGATACCGACCTCAGCGAAGCGGAACCCAAACTGCAGGCCTGGCTGGATAAACAATACCACGGCGAGATGGACTGGATGGCCCGTCACGGCATGATGCGCGCCCGACCTCACGAATTGTTACCCGGTACTCTACGCGTCATCAGCGTACGTATGAACTATCTTCCTGCTAATGCAGCCTTTGCCGGCACGTTGAAAAATCCCTCACTCGGTTATGTCAGCCGTTACGCGCTTGGACGCGACTACCATAAGCTACTGCGTAACCGCTTAAAAAAGCTGGGGGAGAAGATCCAACAGCACTGCGCTTCGCTGAATTTTAGACCTTTTGTCGATTCCGCGCCCATTCTTGAGCGTCCTTTGGCGGAAAAAGCCGGGCTTGGCTGGACAGGTAAGCACTCACTTATCCTCAATCGTGAAGCAGGTTCATTTTTCTTCCTCGGGGAATTACTGATCGACGTGCCCCTGCCGGTCGATGAGCCAGTCGAAGAAAGCTGCGGGAAGTGCGTTGCCTGTATGACCATCTGCCCAACCGGGGCCATCGTTGAACCCTATACGGTAGATGCGCGCCGCTGTATCTCGTATCTCACTATCGAACTGGAAGGCGCGATCCCGGAAGAATTTCGTCCTCTGCTGGGGAATCGAATTTATGGCTGCGATGATTGTCAGCTCATCTGCCCGTGGAACCGCTATTCGCAGTTGACGACAGAGGATGACTTCTCCCCCCGCAAGCAACTTCATGCCCCGGAGTTAATTGAACTGTTTAGCTGGAGCGAAGCGTGGTTTTTAAAAGTCACGGAAGGTTCTGCCATTCGCCGTATTGGCCACCTGCGCTGGCTGCGAAATATCGCCGTTGCGTTGGGTAATGCCCCATGGGATGAAGCGGTTATTCACGCGCTGGAAAGTCGAAGAAGTGAGCACCCACTTCTCGACGAACACATAGACTGGGCGATTGCTCAGCAAATTGAGAAGCGGAATGCCAGCGTAGTTGAGGTGCAGTTACCGAAGAAACTACGTTTGGTCAGGGTCATTGAAAAGGGTCTGCCGCGCGACGCATAAGTCATCCACAGCTTGTGTATAAAAATAAAAACACATTGATATTCAAGAGGGAAAAAATCGTCAAGTGATCGCATTAACAATTTGAAATGATAATTAATTCAATAATTTCAGATGGTTAAAATGATACTATTCACCCAGCGAAGTTTTTTGTATTCGAGGAACAATACCCGGACCTGTGGATAAGTCTGTTTACAAGAGTATGTCAATGACGAAACAAAACGCCCCCAACGCGATTAGTCGTTGTGGATATTTTTATTGGGGTAAGAATTTGGAGCGGGAAACGAGACTCGAACTCGCGACCCCGACCTTGGCAAGGTCGTGCTCTACCAACTGAGCTATTCCCGCTTGGGTGGTCTGTGCTTTATAAGCACTTTCAAATTTTGGAGCGGGAAACGAGACTCGAACTCGCGACCCCGACCTTGGCAAGGTCGTGCTCTACCAACTGAGCTATTCCCGCTTGGGTGTGTCTTTGCTTTACAAGCATTTTCAAATTTTGGAGCGGGAAACGAGACTCGAACTCGCGACCCCGACCTTGGCAAGGTCGTGCTCTACCAACTGAGCTATTCCCGCAAATTTGTTGCTGTCGTAATTCGCATTTCTGCGTCGTTACGGGAGGCGCATTATACGAGAAATCCGTTTAGCTGCAACCCCCCTGAATACGTTTTTTTCGAAAATCCGTTCAAGTGATTACTTTACAATCAAGCTGAACAATTTAGCGTCAAAAACCCGGTGACGCAAGCCACCGGAGAACAAAATCAGAGCTTAATAAAATGTTCGCGATAGTAAGCAAGCTCGGCAACCGATTCACGAATATCGTCCATAGCCTGATGTGTTCCCTGCTTGGTGAAGCCAGCCAGAATTTCCGGCTTCCAGCGACGCGCCAGCTCTTTGAGCGTGCTGACGTCCAGATAGCGATAATGGAAATACGCCTCCAGCTCCGGCATGTATTTAAACAGGAAACGACGATCCTGACCGATGCTGTTGCCGCAGATAGGTGATTTTCCTTCTGGAACCCACTCTTTCAAAAACGCCAGGGTGGCCAATTCGGCTTCACGATCTCCCATGGTGCTTGCCTTCACGCGATCCACCAACCCGCTACCGGTATGTGTACGTACGTTCCAGTCATCCATTAACGCCAGTTGTTCGTCGGATTGGTGCACCGCAATTGTCGGTCCTTCAGCCAGAATATTCAGGTCGGCATCCGTCACCAGCGTGGCGATCTCAATAATGCGATCGCGCTCGGGATCCAGGCCAGTCATCTCCAGATCGATCCAAATCAGGTTGTTTTCATTGGCACTCATGCTATTTTCCACCCTTCAGCGTCACATTCAGTGTGACTATATTCGTCTAAAATTGCGTGTATCATAAATGTTTTGCCCATCATGGGCGACCAGGAGCCAGTCCGATTGAGTAAGAATAAACTCTCCAAAGGCCAACAGCGCCGAGTGAATGCCAATCACCAGCGTCGTCTTAAAACGTCCACGGAGAAGCCAGACTACGACGACAACCTGTTTGGCGAAACCGCCGAAGGCATCGTTATCAGCCGTTTTGGCATGCATGCCGACGTGGAATCCGCTGACGGCGAGATTCACCGCTGCAATATCCGCCGTACAATTCGCTCGCTGGTTACCGGCGATCGCGTCGTCTGGCGCCCAGGTAAAGCGGCAGCAGAAGGTGTGAATGTCAAAGGCATCGTTGAGGCGGTACACGAGCGTACCTCAGTACTGACACGTCCCGATTTTTACGACGGGGTGAAACCCATTGCCGCCAACATCAACCAGATCGTTATTGTCTCAGCCATTTTACCCGAGCTGTCACTCAATATTATCGACCGGTATCTTGTAGCCTGTGAAACACTACACGTTGAACCAATTATCGTACTGAATAAGATCGATCTGCTGGATAGCGAAGGCATGGCCTTTGTTAACGAACAGATGGATATCTATCGCCACATTGGCTATCGCGTGTTGATGGTATCAAGCCGCACTAAAGACGGTCTGAAACCACTTGAAGAAGCATTAACCGATCGCATCAGCATTTTTGCCGGTCAGTCGGGCGTAGGGAAATCCAGCCTGCTTAATAACCTTCTCGGGCTGCAGGAAGAGATCCTGACCAACGATGTCTCCGACAACTCCGGCCTTGGACAGCATACCACCACGGCCTCTCGTCTGTATCATTTCCCGCATGGCGGTGACGTGATCGACTCCCCTGGCGTTCGTGAGTTCGGGTTGTGGCATCTGGAGCCGGAACAAATCACGCAGGGCTTTGTCGAATTCCATGACTACCTGGGCCACTGCAAATACCGCGACTGCAAGCATGATACCGATCCAGGCTGCGCTATCCGTGAGGCTGTAGAAAAAGGGGCCATAGCCGAAACTCGGTTTGAAAATTATCACCGCATCCTGGAAAGCATGGCGCAGGTAAAAACGCGTAAAAACTTTTCTGATACAGACAACTGACAACTAAGCTAAGCATCGCTAGAATCGTCCCCCTTTTTTCAGGATCCGGCCCGTATGCCGGATCGGGAACAAATTATGGCCTGGAGGCTACCTTGTTAAACTCATTTAAGCTTTCGCTACAATACATTCTGCCGAAACTATGGCTCACTCGCCTGGCGGGTTGGGGTGCAAGCAAACGAGCTGGATGGCTAACTAAACTGGTTATCGATCTGTTCGTGAAATACTACAAGGTCGATATGAAAGAGGCACAAAAGCCGGACACCGCAAGCTATCGCACCTTTAACGACTTCTTTGTTCGCCCGCTGCGCGATGACGCGCGCCCGATCAACACCGATCCAAACGTTCTGGTCATGCCTGCTGACGGTGTGATTAACCAGTTAGGTAACATTGAAGAAGACAAACTGCTGCAGGCCAAAGGACACAGCTATACCCTGGAAGCGCTGCTGGCCGGCAACTACCAGATGGCGGACAAATTCCGCAACGGTACGTTTGTGACCACTTACTTGTCTCCACGCGATTACCACCGTGTACACATGCCGTGTAACGGTATCCTGCGTGAAATGATGTATGTACCGGGCGATCTCTTCTCTGTAAACATCCTGACTGCGCAAAACGTGCCGAACCTGTTTGCACGCAACGAACGCGTAATCTGCTTGTTTGATACCGAATTTGGTCCGATGGTGCAGATTCTGGTCGGTGCGACCATCGTCGGCAGTATTGAAACCGCCTGGGCTGGCACCATTACCCCACCGCGTGAAGGCGTCATTAAACGCTGGACCTGGCCGGAAGGCGAAAGCGAAGGATCGGTGGCGCTGCTGAAAGGTCAGGAAATGGGTCGCTTTAAGCTCGGTTCCACCGTCATCAACCTGTTCGCACCGGGCAAAGTTAACCTGGTTGAGCAGTTGCAGGACCTTTCCGTGACAAAAATTGGCCAACCAATGGCCATCTCGACCGAGACTTTCGTGACGCCAGAGGCAGAACCTGCCCCGCTAACGAAAGAAGAGATCGAAGCAGAACACGATGCCAGCCCGCTGGTTGACGACAAAAAAGACGAAAGTTAAACATAGGAATCGCTGCTGTGCGCCTGATTATCACTTTTCTGATGGCCTGGTGCCTCAGCCTGGGGGCGTACGCTGCGACGGCCCCCGATGCCAAACAACTCACCCAGGAACTGGAGCAGGCAAAGGCGGCAAAACCCGCTCAGCCAGAAACCGTCGAGGCGCTCCAGTCCGCGCTGAATGCCCTTGAGGAGCGTAAAGGATCTCTCGAGCGCGCCCAACAATATCAACAGGTTATTGATAACTTCCCCAAGCTGTCTGCAACATTACGCGCGCAGCTTAGCAACCTGCGCGATGAACCGCGCAATGTGCCAACCGGACTCACCACCGATGCGTTAAATCAGGAGATCCTCCAGGTCAGCAGCCAGCTATTGGAAAAGAGTCGTCAGGCCCAGCAGGAGCAGGATCGCGCCCGGGAAATCGCCGACTCCTTAAGTCAGCTTCCTCAACAGCAAACCGATGCCCGCCGCCAGCTCAATGAGCTTGAGCGACGTATTGGTGCCGCCAACGCGAATCCCGCGCAGAATCAGGCGATGCAGGCTGAATCCGCCAAACTCAAAGCTCTGGTCGATGAACTGGAGCTGGCGCAGCTTTCCGCCAATAACCGCCAGGAACTGGCACGTATGCGCTCAGAGCTGGCGGAAAAACAGAGCCAACAGCTTGATACTTACCTGCAGGCTTTGCGCAACCAACTCAACAGTCAGCGCCAGCGTGAAGCAGAGCGAGCGCTGGAAAGCACCGAACTGCTGGCGGAAAACAGCGCGGGGCTGCCGGAAGGCATTGTTGACCAGTTCAAAGTTAACCGCGAACTGTCTCAGGCCTTAAACCAGCAGGCGCAGCGTATGGACCTGGTTGCCTCGCAACAGCGTCAGGCCGCCAGTCAAACATTACAGGTGCGCCAGGCATTGAATACGCTGCGAGAGCAGTCCCAATGGCTTGGGGTCTCAAATATGCTGGGAGAAGCGCTGCGCGCGCAGGTATCCCGTTTACCGGAAATGCCCAAACCCCAGCAGTTGGATACCGAAATGGCGCAGCTACGCGTGCACCGTATGCGCTATGAAGATCTCCTCAACAAACAGCCACAACTGCGTCAGATTCATCAGGCCGATGGACAACCGCTAACTGCTGAACAGAGCAGCATTCTCAACGCCCAGCTACGCACCCAGCGTGAGTTGCTGAACTCTCTGTTACAGGGTGGCGATACCCTGATCCTTGAGCTGACCAAACTCAAGGTCTCCAACAGCCAACTGGAAGATGCGCTAAAAGAGGTCAACGAAGCAACGCACCGCTATCTGTTCTGGACGTCAGACGTCAGCCCCATCTCGCTCTCCTGGCCTGTCGACATCGTTCAGGATTTGCGGCGTTTGATCTCATTAGATACGTTTAATCAGTTGGGTAAAGCCAGCATCATGATGCTGACCAGCAAAGAAACGCTGCTACCGCTTTTCGCGGCATTGGTGCTGGTTGGCTTTAGCCTCTCTTCGCGCAAACATTTCACCCGTTTTCTGGAGCGTTCATCAGCGCGGGTCGGGAAAGTCACCCAGGACCACTTCTGGTTGACGATACGCACGGTTTTCTGGTCAATACTCGTCGCTTCGCCGTTGCCGGTGCTGTGGGCAACGCTCGGTTACGGGTTGCAGGAAGCCTGGCCTTACCCGCTGGCTGTTGCTATCGGCGATGGCGTTACCGCCACGGTGCCTATGCTATGGGCGGTAATGATTTGCGCCACCTTTGCGCGTCCCAACGGTTTGTTCATTGCCCACTTTGGCTGGCCACGTAACCGCGTCGCGAAAGCCATGCACTATTACCTGATGAGCATCGGACTGATTGTCCCGCTGATCATGGCGGTGATTATGTTTGATAATCTCAATGATCGGGAATTCTCCGCCTCACTGGGACGTCTGTGCTTTATTCTGATTTGCGGTGCGCTGGCGGTTGTAACCCTGAGCCTGAAACGCGCCGGGATACCGCTGTACCTCGATAAAGAGGGCAACAGCGACAACATGGTCAACAGCATGCTATGGAATATGCTGATGGGCGCGCCGCTGATTGCTATTCTCGCCGCAGCCGTGGGCTACCTCGCCACGTCACAAGCGTTGCTGGCACGTCTGGAAACGTCCGTGGCGATTTGGTTCTTGTTATTGGTGGTTTATCACGTCATCCGCCGCTGGATGCTGATCCAGCGCCGCCGCCTGGCCTTCGATCGCGCCAAGCATCGACGCGCCGAAATGCTTGCGCAGCGCGCGCGGGGTGAAGAAGAACCGCCGCATTCCACCAGTCTTGAAGGCACAATTGATGTTGATGAAAGCGAAGTGGATCTGGATGCTATCAGCGCGCAATCGCTGCGTCTGGTGCGTTCTATCCTGATGCTTATCGCCCTGCTCTCGGTCATTGTGCTGTGGTCAGAAATTCATTCCGCTTTTGGCTTCCTGGAAAACATCTCGCTGTGGGATGTCACCTCTACGGTGCAGGGCGTGGAAAGCCTGGAGCCGATAACGCTGGGTGCAGTGCTTATCGCAATTCTGGTGTTTATCATCACCACCCAATTAGTACGCAACCTGCCCGCGTTGCTGGAACTGGCGCTGCTGCAACATCTGGATTTAACCCCCGGCACCGGTTACGCCATCACCACTATCACCAAGTACCTGCTAATGCTGATTGGCGGTCTGGTTGGCTTCTCGATGATCGGTATTGAGTGGTCCAAACTGCAATGGCTGGTGGCGGCTCTCGGTGTTGGTCTGGGCTTTGGTTTGCAGGAAATCTTCGCCAACTTTATTTCCGGCCTGATTATCCTGTTTGAAAAACCAATCCGCATTGGCGACACGGTGACAATTCGCGATCTTACCGGTAGCGTGACGAAAATTAATACCCGCGCCACGACCATCAGCGACTGGGACCGCAAAGAGATCATCGTGCCCAACAAAGCCTTTATCACCGAGCAGTTTATCAACTGGTCGTTGTCAGATTCGGTCACCCGCGTAGTGTTAACCATCCCGGCACCGTCGGAGGCGAACAGCGAGGAAGTGACGCAGATCCTGCTTACTGCCGCACACCGCTGTTCACTGGTTATCGATAACCCGGCGCCAGAAGTCTTTCTGGTTGACCTGCAGCAGGGGATTCAAATCTTCGAACTGCGTATCTATGCCGCAGAGATGGGGCACCGTATGCCGCTGCGCCACGAGATCCATCAGCTGATACTGGCTGGTTTCCGCGAGCACGGTATCGATATGCCATTCCCACCGTTCCAGATGCGTCTGGAGAGTCTGGGGGGTAAGCAAACGGGTAGAACGTTAAGTTCTGCGGGCAGAGGCAGTCGCCCGGCGGGAAGTTTGTAAACAGACGGCTACAGCGTATCCGGTCTACGAAGATGCTTCTTTGTAGGCCGGATTAGGTAGGATGTTTATTCCACCGCCCACTCAGGTTCGGTGACCTTGCGGCGGCTGTAGTTCTGATAAATCGCCATCGCCAGCAGCGAGAAGAAGATTGGGCCACCGGTCATCCACAATGCGCTGTTCCAGTCCCCGGCTTCAATTACCGGCTGGATGATGGTGAATACGTTGGCAAACGTCACCACCAGTACTACCACGCCTGTTGCCAGTAGCGTCGCCGCTCGGGTTTTAAAGACAACAAACGGTCTTTCCAGACCCGTGCGGGATTTAAAGAACGGAAATGCCAGCGCAAGGAACAGATACGGCAGCGTCATCGAAACGTTCGCCATCAGGGTCAGTTTGTTGTAGAACGCTGAAGCCGTATCGCCGCCAAACGAAACCAGCAGGATAAACAGGCTTACCAACAGACACTGCAACCACATTGCGGTCGTCGGCATTCCCACCGCATTCAGTTTGGTCATCGGTGCGGGCCACAATGCCTTCGGCGTACCCTGAATAATCGCTTTCAACGGCGAGTAGCTGAGCGTGAAAAACGCGCCGGTATAAGCGAGGAACATAGAAAGTCCGGTAATACGCGCGAACCATTCGCCCATCGCCATCGCGGTCTCAGGGGAAAGATGCAGCGCATTACCCAACGTCATCCCAAGGCTTTTCATCAGGATATAAGTAATATTGCCGAGGTTAACCGAGCTATTACTTATATCCTGCTGCCAGTTAGTACTAACACCCCATAAAAAAATAGCCAGCGAATAACCCACAGAAATCACAATCGCGGCAAAAACAATGCCTTTCGCAAAATTCTTTTCGGGTTTTTCCGTTTTATCAACTAATCCACCCACGGCTTCTATTCCACCGTAAGCAAAAATGGCAAATACCACAAATGACAGCATGGCCAGACCGGACTGATATCCCGGATTAGGCGAGGAGATAAAATTAATATCCTGAGCAAAGTGGCCACCAGTTAATAACAAAATAGCGACACTCACTAACAACAGAACTAAATTAAGACACATTACGGCAATTCCGCCTACTGCCGTAATACGGGCAATCTTATTAATACCCCGGGAGGCCACGCAGGTCACCAGAATCATCCAGCCAACGGCGAGCAGTCCGACGACCTGCGTAGGCTCAAGCCCCGCGATACGCCAATGTTGCGTCATGTCTGCGCCAAATAAGAAGGTTGAAAAAGGTACCCAGACTTTCGCCGCAGTGCTGACCATCCAGATAACATAGGAAGAGAACCACATAAAGGTGCCGATAAAGGCATAGCGTGGTCCAACGCTATTATTCATCCAGGAATAGATACCGCCCTCTTCTTTACGATAGGCAGAACCCATTTCAGCCATCATTAAGGCGAATGGAATAAAGAATAATAATGCAGAAAATACATACCATGGAATAGCACTGTATCCCATTAAATAGAAAGCCGATGGGCTATTAGCAAATCCAAAAACTGACGTAAATATCATGAGGATGAGACCAATCAGGCTCATCTTTTTTATTGTTTGGGTCATTAAACCATCCCTTTCTCTGGCAAGCGTTTAACTAACGCCGCTCACCGATTGGCACTGCTCTCTTTGCAGAGTTCAGCGATAGATAAATCAACACAGAATTGATACCTGAACGATATCAAATATCCAGGAGTAAATTGTGGCTATTAGAGGGAAAATGAAAAAATATGCTACAAAGTGGCGATTTTACCGCCACGTTGTATTGAAGAAGAGTCAGTTACGCGCGATCGACGGTAAATGCGATAACCTCAGTCAGGCTCTCTGCGCCCAGCGCCAGCATCACCAGACGGTCAACGCCCAGCGCCACGCCAGAACAATCCGGCATGCCTACTTTTAACGCTTCCAGCAAGTTGGTGTCGATAGGTTGCTGCGGTAAGCCTCGTGCGGCACGTTTGCGGTTATCCTGTTCAAACCGCTGCTGTTGTTCACGCGCGTCGGTCAATTCATGGAAACCATTTGCCAGCTCAATACCTTTGTAATAAACCTCAAAACGTTCAGCCACGCGGTGATCTTCGGTACTGATTTGCGCCAGTGATGCCTGACTGGCCGGGAAATGATACACAAACGTCGGTTTGTCTTTGCCAATATGCGGCTCAACGCCCATCGTAAACAGCAGTTGCAGTAAGGTGTCCCGGTCTTCTTCGGTATCAGCGATATTGCTGAGATCCAATTTCGCCGCGACTTCCCGCAGTTGGGTTTTATCCGCAGACAACGGGTCTATCTCCAGATGACGCTGAAAGGCTTGCTGGTAAGAGAGACTTTCCGCAGGCGAGCAGTCCAGCACCTGCTGAAGCAAATCATCCACTTCGTTCATCAGGCGATACATATCGTAGTGCGGACGATACCACTCGAGCATGGTGAATTCAGGGTTATGATGGCGCCCCATCTCTTCATTACGGAAGCTGCGGCACAGTTGATACACCGGGCCGCACCCTGCCACCAGCAGGCGCTTCATATGGTATTCCGGACTGGTCATTAAATAGAGATTCATCCCCTGGGAGTGCCCCGGGCCGACGAAACGCGTTTCGAACGGGAACAGATGGATGTCCGTTACCGTTGCCTGACTCATACAAGGGGTCTCAACCTCAAGCACGCCACGATCGGCAAAAAAGCGGCGAATCTCCGCTATAATTGCTGCACGTTTTAACAGATTGGGGATGGACGCGCTCGGCTGCCAGGTTGCCGTTTCGCTCATGGTTGTTTCTCCGATTTAAGACAAGGGCACGAAGTCTACTCGTATCGCGTTAACGAGACAAATTTCGCGCCCCAGTAATCTGTACAAGCAATTGGGTAAAAAAAGCGACATAGGGTGGTTTAGTAATTAAATTAATCAAATTCAATGATAATTCCCCCCTGTGACACGCTAAAAAAATCGAACACGTCAAATTTCCCGCACATCCCTGAGACTATACTATTGTACCTATAAAGGAGCAGTGGAAACGCGTTCATAACCTGTTTGGAGCCGATGAAGCATCTGATTTCAGGCAGGAATGAAATAACAACAATCTGGAGGAATGTCGTGCAAACCTTTCAAGCCGATCTTGCCATTATAGGCGCCGGTGGCGCGGGATTGCGTGCAGCAATTGCTGCCGCACAAGCAAATCCCAACGCTAAAATCGCACTGATCTCAAAAGTGTACCCAATGCGCAGCCATACCGTTGCTGCCGAAGGCGGCTCTGCTGCAGTCGCGCAGGATCATGACAGCTTTGACTACCATTTTCACGATACGGTAGCAGGCGGAGACTGGCTGTGTGAGCAGGATGTCGTGGATTACTTTGTCCACCACTGCCCAACTGAAATGACGCAACTGGAACAATGGGGCTGCCCATGGAGCCGTCGTGAAGACGGTAGCGTCAACGTACGTCGCTTCGGCGGTATGAAAATCGAGCGTACCTGGTTTGCCGCGGATAAAACCGGCTTCCACATGTTGCATACGCTGTTCCAAACATCTTTGCAGTTCCCGCAGATTCAGCGCTTTGATGAACACTTCGTTCTGGATATCCTTGTTGACGATGGTCATGCTCGCGGCCTGGTAGCCATGAACATGATGGAAGGCACGCTGGTGCAGATCCGTGCTAACGCCGTTGTGATGGCGACGGGCGGTGCAGGTCGTGTTTACCGTTACAACACCAACGGCGGCATCGTAACCGGCGACGGTATGGGCATGGCACTTAGCCATGGCGTTCCACTGCGTGATATGGAATTCGTTCAGTATCACCCGACAGGTCTGCCAGGCTCCGGTATCCTGATGACTGAAGGCTGCCGCGGTGAAGGCGGTATTCTGGTCAACAAAAACGGCTACCGTTATCTGCAAGACTACGGCATGGGCCCAGAAACTCCGCTGGGCGAGCCGAAAAACAAATATATGGAACTCGGTCCGCGCGACAAAGTTTCTCAGGCTTTCTGGCACGAATGGCGCAAAGGCAACACCATTTCCACTCCGCGTGGCGATGTTGTTCACCTCGACCTGCGTCACCTCGGCGAGAAAAAACTGCTCGAACGTTTACCGTTCATCTGCGAACTGGCGAAAGCCTATGTGGGTGTCGATCCGGTTAAAGAACCGATCCCGGTACGTCCGACAGCACACTACACCATGGGCGGTATCGAAACCGATCAGCACTGTGAAACCCGCATTAAAGGTCTGTTCGCTGTCGGCGAATGTTCCTCTGTTGGTCTGCATGGCGCTAACCGTCTGGGCTCCAACTCTCTGGCGGAACTGGTGGTCTTCGGTCGTATGGCCGGTGAACAAGCTGCGGAACGCGCTGCAACGGCTGGCGCTGCAAACAGTGCTGCTCTGGATGCACAGGTTGCTGGCGTTGAAAAACGCTTGAAAGATCTGGTTAACCAGGAAGGTAACGAAAACTGGTCTAAGATCCGTGACGAAATGGGTATTTCCATGGAAGAAGGTTGCGGTATCTACCGTACGCCGGAACTCATGCAGAAAACCGTTGATAAGCTGGCGGAACTGCAGGAGCGCTTCAAGCGCGTACGTATCACTGATACTTCCAGCGTCTTCAACACCGACCTGCTGTACACCATCGAACTGGGTCACGGTCTGAACGTTGCTGAATGTATGGCGCACTCCGCTCTGGCACGTAAAGAATCCCGCGGCGCGCACCAGCGTCTGGATGAAGGCTGCACCGAGCGTGACGACGTGAACTTCCTCAAACACACCCTCGCCTTCCGCGATGCTGACGGCACGACTCGCCTGGAATACAGCGACGTGAAAATCACCACTCTGCCACCGGCTAAACGTGTTTACGGTGGCGAAGCGGAAGCAGCCGATAAGAAGGAGAAGGCGAATGGCTGAGATGAAAAACCTGAAAGTTGAGGTGGTGCGCTATAACCCGGAAACCGATACCGCGCCGCACAGTGCTTTCTACGAAGTTCCTTATGATGAAACCACGTCACTGCTGGATGCGCTGGGCTACATCAAAGATAACCTGGCGCCGGACCTGAGCTACCGCTGGTCCTGCCGTATGGCGATCTGCGGCTCCTGCGGCATGATGGTCAACAATGTGCCAAAACTGGCGTGCAAAACCTTCCTGCGTGATTACACCAGCGGTATGAAGGTTGAAGCGCTGGGCAACTTCCCGATCGAGCGCGACCTGGTCGTTGACATGACGCACTTTATCGAAAGTCTGGAAGCAATCAAGCCGTACATCATCGGTAACCCGCGTACACCGGATCAGGGACCAAACACCCAGACTCCGGCGCAGATGGCGAAGTATCATCAGTTCTCCGGTTGCATCAACTGTGGTCTGTGCTACGCCGCGTGCCCGCAGTTCGGCCTGAACCCTGAGTTCATTGGACCGGCTGCGATTACGCTGGCGCATCGTTACAACGAAGATAGCCGCGACCACGGTAAGAAGGAGCGTATGGCTCAATTGAACAGCCCGAACGGCGTCTGGACCTGTACTTTCGTGGGCTACTGCTCCGAAGTCTGCCCGAAACACGTCGATCCGGCTGCGGCCATTCAGCAGGGTAAAGTTGAAAGTTCAAAAGACTTTCTTATCGCTACCCTGAAACCACGCTAAGGAGTGCACGATGACGACTAAACGCAAACCCTATGTGCGTCCTATGACGTCCACCTGGTGGAAAAAGCTGCCATTTTATCGTTTTTACATGCTGCGCGAAGGCACGGCAGTTCCGGCAGTCTGGTTCAGCATTGAACTGATTATCGGCCTGTTTGCACTCAAGCATGGTGCAGAGTCCTGGATGGGCTTCGTCGCCTTTTTACAAAACCCGGTGGTGGTGATCCTGAACGTTATCGCCCTGGCAGCAGCGCTGCTGCATACCAAAACCTGGTTTGAGCTGGCGCCTAAAGCCGCCAACATCATCGTAAAAGACGAAAAAATGGGGCCAGAGCCGATCATCAAAGGTCTCTGGGCAGTTACTGTGGTTGCGACAGTAGTAATACTGTTTGTTGCCCTGTTCTGGTAAGGAGTCCGGAATGATTAATCCAAATCCAAAACGCTCTGACGAACCCGTATTCTGGGGCCTGTTTGGTGCAGGCGGTATGTGGAGCGCAATCATTGCGCCAGTGATGATCCTGCTGGTCGGCATTATGCTGCCGCTGGGCTTTGTTCCTGATGCCTTCACCTATGAACGCGTACTGGCATTCGCTCAGAGCTTCATCGGACGTGCGTTTCTGTTCCTGATGATCGTTCTGCCGCTGTGGTGCGGTTTACACCGTATGCACCACGCAATGCATGACCTGAAAATCCACGTGCCTGCTGGCAAATGGGTATTCTACGGCCTGGCAGCGATCCTGACCGTTGTAACGGCGATTGGTATCCTGACCATCTAATCGCATACGTTAATTTCAGGCCCGCCAGTGGCGGGCCTTTTTATTTGTGCAATACCCCGATCAACCAACGTGAAAACTCGCGCATCGCAGGTGTCTCCTGGCGAGATTGCAAACGCGTTATCCAGTAACTCCCCAGATCAATCTGCGTTAAAAACGGCTGGACGATACGTTCACTACTGAGCAAATGCGTGAACATTCTGACTGGGGCGATTGCCACACCAATCCCCGCCTGCGCGGCCTCCAGCATGGTGACGGACGAATCAAACACCACCACGTTGTGCGTCGGTGACGGCGGCGCTTCTCCGACGGCCTGCATCCAAAGCGCCCATTCATCACGCCGATACGATCGCAGTAACGAAAATTTCAGGATGTCCGCAGGTACTTTAATCTGCGAAGCCAATGTCGGTGAACACAGAGGAGACATCAACGCGCTACATAAATATTGCGCATCGGTATCGTGCCAGGCACCACCACCATAGCGAATGGTATAATCCAGCCCCTCGGCAGCGGGATCCACGCGGTTATTATGGGTGGAAATGTGCAAATCAATATGCGGGTAGCTGCGCTTAAATTCGCTCAGCAGAGGGAAAAGACAGCCGACCGCAAAAGTCCCTACCACGCCAATTTTAAGTTTTTCCTGAGTCTGTTGAGTGGCAAAACGATCCAGCATCCCCGCCATACGATCGAAAGAGTCATTAAGTACAGGTAACAGACTTTCTCCTTCAGTCGTCAGCATTAACCCACGAGAACCACGCACGAAAAGCTGACAATTCAGCTGCTGCTCTAGTGATTTTACATGCTGGCTAATTGCAGAATGCGTCACGTTGAGTTCAATCGCAGCACGGGTCAAACTGAGATGTCTGGCCGCGGCTTCAAAAGCACGCAGCGAGTTTAGAGGGATATAGCGACGCGTCATCATCTGGCCTGTTAGAAAAACTTATATCTGCTGCTAAATTTAACCGTTTGTCAACACGATGCAAATCAAACACACTGATTGCGTCTGACGGGCCCGGACACTCTTTCGCTTTTTATAACGGAACTGATTTCATGATGAAAAAATCAATATGCTGCGCGTTGCTGCTGACAGCCTCTTTCTCAACGTTTGCCGCGTCAAAAACAGAACAACACATTGCCGATATCGTCAATCGCACCATCACACCGCTGATGCAAGAACAGGCTATTCCGGGTATGGCCGTGGCGATTATCTACCAGGGGAAACCGTATTACTTTACCTGGGGTAAAGCCGATATCGCCAATAACCGTCCCGTTACTCAGCAAACACTGTTTGAACTTGGCTCGGTCAGTAAGACGTTCAACGGCGTGTTGGGTGGCGATGCTATCGCCCGCGGCGAAATCAAGCTCAGCGATCCGGTCACGCAATACTGGCCAGAATTGACGGGCAAACAATGGCGGGGTATCAGCATGCTGCACTTAGCCACCTATACGGCGGGTGGTCTGCCGCTTCAGATCCCCGACGACGTTACGGATAAAGCCGCATTACTGCGCTTTTATCAAAACTGGCAGCCGCAATGGGCTCCAGGTGCTAAACGTCTCTATGCTAACTCCAGTATTGGCCTGTTTGGCGCACTAGCGGTGAAACCTTCAGGGATGAGCTATGAAGAGGCGCTAACCAGACGCGTCCTGCAGCCTTTAAAACTGGCGCATACCTGGATTACGGTTCCACAGAGCGAACAAAAAGATTATGCCTGGGGCTATCGCGAAGGAAAGCCAGTGCATGTTTCCCCCGGACAACTTGATGCCGAAGCCTATGGCGTGAAATCCAGCGTCGTCGATATGACTCGTTGGGTTCAGGCCAACATGGACGCCAGCCAGGTTAAGGAGAAAACGCTCCAGCAGGGCATTGAGCTTGCGCAATCACGTTACTGGCGTATTGGCGATATGTATCAGGGACTGGGCTGGGAGATGCTTAACTGGCCGGTGAAAGCCGACTCGATAATCAGCGGTAGCGACAGCAAAGTAGCGCTGGCAGCACTTCCCGCCGTTGAGGTAAATCCGCCAGCCCCGGCCGTGAAAGCCTCATGGGTGCATAAAACAGGGTCTACTGGCGGATTTGGCAGCTACGTTGCCTTCGTGCCAGAAAAAAAACTTGGCATCGTGATGCTGGCAAACAAAAGCTACCCTAACCCGGCTCGCGTAGAGGCCGCCTGGCGCATCCTGGAAAAGTTGCAATAACTGACAAAGAGGTCCGGTAAACCGGACCTCCATTCTTGATCTTTTTTTCCTGCTGTCATCTACACTTAACAAAAAACAGTAAGGAAAACACTATGCGCATTCTGCCCATCGTTGCTGCAGTTACGGCTGCATTTCTGGTTGTTGCTTGCAGTACCCCTACACCGCCGAAAGGCGTTACCGTGGTGAATAACTTTGATGCCAAACGCTATCTGGGCACCTGGTATGAAATTGCGCGTTTCGACCATCGATTCGAGCGTGGACTGGAAAAAGTGACCGCAACCTACAGCCTGCGCGACGATGGCGGCATCAATGTGATCAACAAGGGCTATAACCCTGACAGGGAAATGTGGCAGAAAACCGAGGGTAAAGCCTATTTCACCGGCGATCCAAACCGCGCTGCGCTCAAGGTCTCGTTCTTTGGCCCTTTCTATGGCGGGTATAACGTGATTGCGCTCGACAGGGAATATCGTCACGCGCTGGTTTGCGGGCCGGATCGCGACTACCTGTGGATCCTTTCACGGACCCCGACTATTTCAGACGAAATAAAACAGCAAATGTTGGCTGTCGCGACCCGGGAAGGGTTTGAGGTAAATAAACTGATTTGGGTAAAACAACCAGGCGCTTAGTGGGTGCTCAGCTTCAGGCCAATAATGCCGGCAACAATCAGCCCGAGGCTCAGTAAACGCGCCGGGCTGGCAGACTCACCCAGCAGCAGAATCCCGGTAATTGCTGCGCCAACTGCGCCAATACCGGTCCATACGGCATAAGCGGTCCCGACAGGCAACGTACGCATTGCCCAGGATAGCATGGCGATGCTGACGATCATCGCCGCAATGGTAATAATGCTTGGCGTCAAACGCGTAAAACCGTGGGTATATTTCAGGCCAATCGCCCAGACAACTTCGAGCAGACCTGCAATTAATAAAACGATCCAGGACATATCAGGCTCCAGAACAATGGGGCCGTCCCCGGTGAAAGAAGCGTTTGCAGGTCGTCCTGCAAAGCTGATGTGTGAAATGGCATTTTTGCCCGGAAGAAAATGAATTTCAACCTTTTTATTCGCAACCTACTAAAAGCAAGAATTAAGCATAATTAGCGGCGTAGTTCCCGCGTTTGGCGCTCATCGGAGTTCTCTATGATGAAGGGCTTTCTGAATCCAGAAAGTCGATTGCCTCTCTTCTGAATGCGAAAAGGTTATGCTTAAAATTTTAGTGATTGACCGGTGCCACTATACTCGCACAGGGATTGAGGCCTTGCTTAATCATTCCGGCAGGTTCAGCTCCTCATTTCTGGTATCAGGAATAAATAACCTCCTGTTAGCAAAAGAGCATATTTTGCAGTGGAAGCCGCATCTGGTGATCGCGGATTTATACAGTTTTATTAGCGAGACGCATCCCAGCCCGCCAATTACGCCCTTTTTTATGAGCTGCGGCGTCGTTCCGCTGATTTTATTGCAATCAGCTGACAGATTACATCCCTCTCTTGCTTCCCCTCAATCCGTCGCCCATTCGGTTTTAACTAAGCACGCCACTCTGAACGCACTTTCGAACACCATTCAGGAGGCGCTCCAGGTTCGTCCCACCTTAGAAATCGGCGAAAACGCGTCTCCGCTGCTTACGCCCCAGGAAGAGAAAGTATTATCGATGTGGATGGATGGTGTGAGTAACAATGCGATAGCTGCCGCCCTCAGCATTCATGGCAAGACAGTCTACACCTATAAACGGAATATCCGCATGAAACTGCACCTGGGGAATCGATTCTCGCCGTTTCTCTCACTAGCCGAGAAAGGTAATTAACGGTACGACACAACGTCGTACCGTTGATGGTCATTGCTGAGCTTTTGTCGCTGCACCAGAGATGGCGCTACCGCCTTCAGAAATATCCTGCCCTACGCCTCGCGTGGTGTTACACGCGGTTAATACAGAAGAAAGTACCAACACAGAAAAGATCGCAGCAATTGTCTTCTTAACCATAACGTCTTCCTTTTCTAGCCAATATTGTTTGTGTATAGCTACTTAATAATAGACAAGATCCGCAAGGATGATGGATAAACAACCATTTTTAAGACTATGAGAGAGGATTAGCTGGCGGCGTGAGAGATTGAACTGCCAAGATGTTTGATGTCTTCACCAAAGCCGCGCGCGGTATTACACCCCGTCAACAAGGTGCAGGTGAAAGAAATGAGCATTACAAGACCGAGAAGACGTTTCATCATTCCTGCCCTGGAAAAAGTATGGCGCAGTAACCTGCGCCATATAATCAATGAGATATCTTATTTTACGCGAGAAACGTATTCGCCTGAGCGAGTATCCACTTTGATCACTTCGCCGATCTGTACGAACAGCGGAACTTTAACGACTGCGCCGGTGGACAAGGTAGCCGGTTTGCCGCCAGTACCTGCGGTATCACCTTTCAGACCTGGGTCGGTTTCAACAACTTCCAGCTCAACGAAGTTCGGCGGAGTCACGGAGATCGGCTGACCGTTCCACAGGGTCACGATGCATTCAGCCTGGTCCAGTAGCCATTTGGCGTTATCGCCTACCGCTTTCTCGTCTGCAGCCAGCTGTTCGAAAGTGGTGTTATTCATAAAGTGCCAGAACTCACCGTCGCTATACAGGAAGGTCAGGTTCATGTCAGCTACGTCTGCGCCTTCAGCGGAGTCAGTAGACTTGAAGGTTTTCTCTACACGAGTACCGGTCAGCAGGCGACGCAGCTTAACGCGCGCAAATGCCTGGCCTTTACCTGGTTTAACGAATTCGCTGGCTTCAACCGCATAAGGTTCGCCGTCCAACATGATTTTAAGACCAGCACGAAAATCGTTGCTATAGTACGTTGCCATAAGGCCCTCTGAAAATTGTTAACTGGTAGCTAAGCCACAAAATGGCGCATATTGTAACCCTAAATACCCCATCCAGAGAAGATTGGTTATCGCAACTTGCCGATGTTGTGACCGATCCTGATGAACTTCTGCATCTTTTGAATATAGACGCAGATGAAAAACTGTTGGCCGGACGCGACGCGAGACGGCTTTTCGCCCTGCGCGTACCACGTACGTTTATTGCCCGCATGGAAAAAGGCAATCCGGACGATCCTCTTCTGCGTCAGGTACTGACTTCTCAGGAAGAGTTCGTTTCTGCACCTGGCTACTCCACCGATCCACTGGAGGAACAGCACAGCGTGGTTCCCGGTCTGCTGCATAAATATCGCAACCGTGCGCTGCTGTTGGTTAAAGGTGGTTGTGCAGTAAATTGTCGCTATTGCTTCCGTCGACACTTCCCGTACGCTGAAAACCAGGGCAATAAGCGCAACTGGCAGGTCGCTCTGGACTACATTAGCGCACATCCTGAGCTGGATGAGATTATCTTCTCCGGTGGCGATCCGTTAATGGCTAAAGACCATGAACTGGACTGGCTGCTCACGCAACTGGAAGACATCCCGCATATTAAGCGTCTGCGTATTCACAGCCGTTTGCCGATTGTTATCCCAGCACGTATTACTGAAGGACTGATCGAACGTTTTGCGCACTCTTCCCTGCAAATTCTGCTGGTCAATCACATTAACCACGCGAATGAAGTCGATGAGACATTTCGCCAGGCGATGGTCAGACTGCGTGCTGCAGGCGTCACGCTTCTCAACCAAAGCGTACTGCTGCGTGACGTGAACGATAACGCACAAACGCTGGCCAACCTGAGTAACGCGCTGTTTGATGCCGGTGTGATGCCCTATTACCTGCACGTACTGGATAAAGTGCAGGGTGCCGCCCACTTTATGGTCAGCGACGATGAAGCGCGTCGTATTATGCGTGAGCTGCTGACACTGGTTTCCGGCTATATGGTCCCTAAACTGGCACGTGAAATTGGTGGAGAACCAAGTAAAACACCGTTGGATCTGCAGTTACGCCAACAATAGTCATTATTGAGTGTCCGATTTCGGACACTCGCTATCGATCGCGATTATTTACTATCCCTGTAGGTGGAGTCGCACTTTTAATATGTGCTATTTTAACTCGCGGCGCGCAATTTATTATTTGCAAAACATATAAATCAGGTCAAATCTAGATTTTTAATAAATATATGGTTAGGGAGAACCTTTGATGACTATCAGTATTAAAGGTATTAATACCGGCGTTATTCGTCAGAAGAATGAATTTGTTGCTTTGGCATTGAAGATTAAAGAACCAAGAAATAAAGAGTCGTTATTTTTTCTCTCTCCGCTTGGACTAAGAGATCTGCTTATCGCGCTCGAGAGCAGACTCTATACAAAGCACCAGCTTAGCGAAGACGCTCGTTTGCAATATGAAAAAGAACGTGACAAAGCCAGCAAAAAAATGCACGAAAATATCCCTTTAATTCAGGAAGATGAGTTAAGGAACGCGGATATTAACTTTCGCATAAATTCGCTCATGTTAGTGAATAATAAAGGGGAATACTTAACATTTTCTCTGACGTTGCATGACGGAAAAACGCACGAACTACGGGTTAATGAATTACAGATTCAAGTGCTGGTCCATGCAATTATTCATGCAATAAATAATGCAGGCATGCGGGAGTTGGCGCTACGAATTACATCACTACTGGATTTTCTGCCGCTGTATGATGTTGATTGCCAGCAAAACGACAATCTTGAATACGACTCTTATACACAACCAGAATGGAAGCATAACCTGTTTAATCATTATCTGGCGATTATCTATCGTTATAAGGATGAAAAAGGGAAAGTCCAGTTCTGTGGATCGGTAGTAAAAACTCGCGCCCTTTCCGGCAGCAAAGAAGCCGAAGCCATTACTCGTCGTCTTCTCGATTTCAGCCCTCGGCTGAAAAAAATAGCGGGCGTACCCTGTCAGGTATTTGTCAGAACGTTGACGAGTGATAAGGCGCAAAAGCTCACTCAGGATCAATGCTTGCGCGCACTACATCATTTACGCGTCCAGTCTGCGCAAAAAGTTCAGAATGCCTGATGGCGTTGCGCTTATCAGGCCTATGACCAAGCGAATTTGGTAAGTGCTTTTCATTACGCAAAATCATTCAATCTGCATCACGGCGGCAAGCAAAGAGATCCCCAGGAGCATAGATAGCTATGTGACTGGGGTTTCATAGCGCAGCCAACAAGGAGGCAGGATGAAGTGTAATCAATTAGGGCACTTATAAACCTGGCCAGTCATCTCACTGGCAGTAGGAACAAAGCTGGAAAGCATTCCTTGTGATGGGCTGCTGACGCCATAAATCACGTTACCACCCATTGCTGCGGCCTGGTTACGCAGATCGTTTGCGGCACCACGCATTGAACCACCCTCTTCGCCGTGCTGGCCAGAAAGCCAGTTACTTTGTTTGCCGGTTGCGGTGCCAATCAGTTGACACTCTGCGCCAGGCTTGTCTTCGACAAAGCGTACGCTTTGTCCGGCAGAACTCAGTTCGTTGCTGGAGCTACAACCCGCCATCAGTAGCGCGGCACCAACGATCCCTGCTAAATATTTCACGTGCATGTCATTCCCCATAATCAATTAGCTGGACGTTATGTCCGTAGCTGAATCATATACTAAAAAGATGACCAAAAGAAAAACCCCCGGACATTTCTGCCCAGGGGTTTCTCAATTCTGAGAGATTCAGAACAACATGATTACATCATGCCGCCCATACCGCCCATGCCGCCCATACCACCAGCAGCACCTAAGTCAGGCGCATCGCCTTTCGGCAGGTCGGTAACCATGCACTCGGTGGTGATCATCAGACCCGCAACAGAAGCAGCGTACTGCAGAGCAGAACGCGTTACTTTGGTTGGATCCAGGATACCCATGTCGATCATGTTGCCGTACTCTTCAGTTGCAGCGTTGTAGCCGTAGTTACCGTCGCCCGCTTTCACGGTGTTAGCCACTACAGAAGGTTCTTCGCCGCAGTTCAGCACGATTTGACGCAGCGGGGATTCCATTGCGCGCAGCGCAACTTTAATACCAACGTTCTGGTCTTCGTTCTGGCCTTTCAGGCCGGCAATTTTGCTTGCTACACGGATCAGCGCAACACCACCACCAGCAACCACGCCTTCTTCTACCGCAGCACGGGTCGCGTGCAGGGCATCTTCAACGCGGGCTTTCTTCTCTTTCATTTCAACTTCAGTCGCAGCACCTACTTTGATAACTGCAACGCCGCCTGCCAGTTTCGCTACGCGCTCCTGCAGTTTTTCACGGTCGTAGTCGGAAGTTGCTTCTTCGATCTGCTGACGAATCTGAGTCACGCGACCCTGGATTGCAGCTTCGTCACCCACGCCATCGATGATGGTGGTGGTGTCTTTGTTGATAACAACGCGTTTAGCCTGACCCAGATCTTCCAGAGTTGCTTTTTCCAGCTCCATACCGATCTCTTCAGAGATAACGGTACCACCGGTCAGGGTAGCGATATCCTGCAGCATCGCTTTACGACGGTCACCGAAGCCTGGTGCTTTAACCGCAGCCACTTTCACGATACCGCGCATGGTGTTAACAACCAGAGTTGCCAGCGCCTCGCCTTCAACATCTTCAGCGATGATCAGCAGCGGTTTGCCTGCTTTCGCAACGGCTTCCAGAACCGGCAGCATTTCGCGGATGTTGGAGATTTTCTTATCAGCCAGCAGGATGAACGGGCTTTCCAGTTCTACTGCGCCAGTTTCCGGCTTGTTGATGAAGTAAGGAGACAGGTAGCCACGGTCGAACTGCATACCTTCAACCACGTCCAGTTCATCCTGCAGACCGGTACCGTCTTCAACGGTGATCACGCCTTCTTTACCGACTTTGTCCATCGCTTCAGCGATCAGTTTACCTACGGTTTCGTCGGAGTTAGCGGAGATAGTACCAACCTGAGCAATAGCTTTAGAGTCGGAGCACGGTACGGACAGTGCTTTCAGTTCTTCAACGGCAGCAGCGACAGCTTTGTCGATACCACGTTTCAGATCCATCGGGTTCATGCCCGCAGCAACGGCTTTCAGACCTTCAGTGATGATGGACTGAGCCAGTACGGTTGCGGTGGTGGTACCGTCGCCTGCAGCGTCGTTCGCTTTAGAGGCAACTTCTTTCACCATCTGCGCACCCATGTTTTCGAACTTGTCTTCCAGTTCGATTTCACGTGCTACGGAAACACCATCTTTAGTGATGGTCGGTGCACCGAAAGATTTATCCAGAACTACGTTACGGCCTTTTGGACCGAGGGTAACTTTCACTGCATCTGCCAGTACATTTACGCCGCGCAGCATTTTCACACGAGCGTCGTTACCGAATTTTACGTCTTTAGCTGCCATTTTCTCTTTCCCTTAAATTCGTATGTTCAGTGTCGTTCGCGGATTAGGCTTCAACAATTGCCAGGATGTCGCTTTCAGACATGATCAACACTTCTTCATTGTCGATCTTCTCAGATTTAACACCGTAGCCATCGTTGAAAATAACGATATCGCCGACTTTAACGTCCAGCGGCTGTACGGTACCGTTGTCCAGGATGCGACCCTTACCGACAGCGATGATTTCGCCACGAGTTGATTTACCTGCTGCAGAACCGGTCAGTACGATGCCACCAGCAGATTTAGATTCAACTTCTTTACGTTTGACGATCACACGATCATGTAACGGACGAATACTCATTGATAGCTCTCCTTTGAGAAAGTCTTTATCAGTTATGGGTGACGCCGGCCCGTAAACGGTTTCCCGGCTAGTGACCAGAGAGATGGGGATGGGGTTTTGTGCCTTCAAGGGGGCAAGCGAAAAAAAATTTTTATCAGCAGAAAATCCCGTCAAAACGCCGACGCGCCTCACATTTCATAACGATTTCAGCCGCGTCGTCATAAGCAAATCCGATTGTGATACCATCAAAAATCTGCGCTGTAGCCCGTCATTGGGCATAACCGGATAACAACTTATGAGCGGACTGAAACAAGAGCTGGGACTGGCTCAGGGCGTTGGCCTGTTGTCGACATCATTGTTAGGTACAGGCGTTTTCGCCGTCCCTGCGCTGGCTGCGCTGGTGGCCGGCAACAACAGTTTGTGGGCCTGGCCGGTGCTGATTGTTTTAGTTTTTCCCGTGGCGATTGTCTTTGCCATACTGGGTCGCCATTTTCCCAGCGCGGGCGGCGTAGCGCATTTTGTCGGCATGGCCTTTGGCTCACGCCTGGAGCGCGTCACCGGATGGCTGTTTTTATCGGTGATTCCCGTCGGCTTGCCCGCGGCATTACACATCGCCGCCGGATTTGGCCAGGCGATGTTTGGCTGGCATGACGAGCAACTGCTGTTGGCGGAACTCGGTACGCTGGGATTGGTTTGGTATATCGGCTCTCGCGGCGCAAGCTCCAGCGCGAATCTGCAAACGGTCATTGCCGGACTGATTGTTGCCCTCATTGTCGCTATCTGGTGGGCGGGCGATCTGAAACCTGGCGAAATCCCCTTCCCTGCGATTAGCGATATTGAACTACCCGGGCTATTCGCCGCGCTGTCGGTGATGTTCTGGTGTTTTGTTGGCCTTGAAGCCTTTGCTCATCTGGCGTCTGAATTCAAAAATCCTGAGCGGGATTTCCCGCGCGCGCTAATGATAGGTCTGCTGCTGGCGGGCTCTGTTTATTGGGCATGCACCGTCGTCGTGCTTCATTTTGGCGCCTACGGCGAACAGATGGCGGCAGCGGCATCACTGCCAGAGATCGTCGTGCAGCTGTTTGGCGTACAGGCACTGTGGGTCGCCTGCATCATTGGTTATCTGGCCTGTTTTGCCAGCCTTAACATTTATATTCAAAGCTTCGCCCGGCTGGTCTGGTCGCAAGCACAGTATAAACCGGAGAGTCATCTGGCACGTCTGTCTCCCCGTCACCTTCCACGCAATGCGCTAAACGCCGTATTGGGCTGCTGCGTGGTGAGTACCTTGTGCATCTATATGCTGCAAATCAATCTCGATGCGTTAATCGTCTATGCCAACGGCATTTTTATTATGATTTACCTGCTGTGCATGCTGGCGGGATGTCGATTACTGAAAGGGCATTACCGCGCACTGGCAGTCATTGGCGGTCTGCTGTGTCTACTGCTACTGACGATGGTTGGCTGGAAGAGCCTGTACGCCCTGATTATGCTGGCTGGGCTGTGGCTGTTTTTACCGAGTCGGAAAATGGCTGAGGCCAAATAAGCAATAAAAAAGCCCGGTAGTACTTACCGGGCCTGCGGGGTCAGTCTCGACGATCGTCGTCTTTATGATCAAGACGGTTGCGCTCATCGTCTTTACGCTGAAATTCACCGTCGAAGGTCTCACCGCCACCGGTTCCAGCACTAAAACCGCCACCCGGCATCCGCGAAAAACGTAAATGCGGCAGCAGTTTCATCGTCAGATGTTTTTGCACCGGAGGTAATAAAAGGAGAAGACCGAGGAAATCGGTGAAAAAGCCGGGCAGCACCAACAGCAAACCAGCGATAATCAGCGACACGCTTTTGATCATTTCTGCAGCCGGACTTTCACCAGCCGCCATTTTTTGTTGCATCAGTAAAAAGTTCTTAAATCCCTGGTTACGAACCAGTGACATACCGATAACCGACGTAAAAATAACCAAAATCAGCGTCATCAGGACACCAAATACATGGGCGACCTGAATAAAAATGGATATCTCTATGTAAACATAGAGAAAAATGGCAATTAGTGGTATCCAGCGCAAGGGGATCTCCTGTTAATAACAGTCGTTTTTTTCAACGCCTGTACGAAAATTATGTGACTCGCATCGGTTTGATATTGTGGTGGTTAGCAAAATTTCAAGCGGCTTGTACACTAATATTTAGGGTTAATCACAAAGGGGTGATCCATTTCACAGAATAATAAATAAGGGGTAAATTCCACGCTTTAAGTGATCCAGATTACGGTAGAAATCCTGAACCAGCATATGATCTCGAGTATCAGACCGATGCAGGGGATAATCGTCGGTCGAGAAACAATCGAAATCACATATATCCTGTGTGTTTAGTCAAATCATTGGCAGCTTGAAAAAGAAGGTTCACATGTTAAACAACATTCGTATCGAAGAAGACTTGTTGGGTACCAGGGAAGTTCCAGCGGACGCCTACTACGGTGTTCACACTCTGAGAGCGATTGAAAACTTCTACATTAGCAACAACAAAATCAGCGACATTCCTGAATTTGTTCGCGGTATGGTAATGGTTAAAAAGGCAGCGGCAATGGCCAACAAAGAGCTGCAAACCATTCCTAAGAGTGTGGCAAATGCCATCATCGCGGCGTGTGATGAAGTCCTGAATAACGGAAAATGCATGGATCAATTCCCGGTAGACGTTTACCAGGGTGGTGCGGGTACCTCCGTCAACATGAACACCAACGAAGTGCTGGCCAATATCGGTCTGGAACTGATGGGTCACCAGAAAGGTGAATATCAGTACCTGAACCCGAACGACCACGTTAACAAATGTCAGTCTACCAACGACGCTTACCCAACCGGCTTCCGTATCGCTGTTTACGCATCCATCATCAAACTGATTGATGCTCTGAACCAACTGCGTGAAGGCTTCGAACAAAAAGCTGTTGAATTCCAGGACATCCTGAAAATGGGTCGTACCCAGTTGCAAGATGCTGTACCGATGACTCTCGGTCAGGAATTCCATGCTTTCAGCGTACTGTTGAAAGAAGAAGTGAAAAACATTAGTCGTACCGCAGAACTGCTGCTGGAAGTTAACCTCGGCGCAACGGCAATCGGTACAGGTCTGAACACGCCGAAAGAATATTCCCCGCTGGCAGTACAGAAACTGGCTGAAGTCACTGGCTTCGCTTGTGTTCCTGCTGAAGACCTGATTGAAGCGACGTCTGACTGCGGCGCATACGTTATGGTGCACGGCGCACTGAAACGTCTGGCTGTTAAGATGTCCAAAATCTGTAACGACCTGCGTTTACTCTCCTCTGGCCCACGTGCTGGTCTGAACGAGATCAACCTGCCAGAACTGCAGGCGGGTTCTTCTATCATGCCAGCAAAAGTGAACCCGGTTGTTCCGGAAGTCGTAAACCAGGTGTGCTTCAAAGTCATCGGTAACGACATCACTGTCACCATGGCATCTGAAGCGGGTCAGCTGCAGCTGAACGTAATGGAACCGGTCATTGGCCAGGCAATGTTTGAATCCATTCACATTCTGAGCAATGCTTGCTACAACCTGCTGGAAAAATGCGTTAGTGGTATCACTGCTAACAAAGAAGTCTGTGAAGCGTTTGTATTCAACTCCATCGGCATCGTTACTTACCTCAACCCGTTCATCGGTCACCACAACGGCGACATCGTCGGTAAAATTTGTGCCGAAACCGGTAAGAGCGTACGTGAAGTTGTCCTGGAACGCGGTCTGTTGACCGAGTCTGAACTGGACGATATCTTCTCTGCACAGAACCTGATGCACCCTGCTTATAAAGCAAAACGTTATACTGATGAAAGCGAACAGTAATCGTGTAGGGTAGTACCGGAGAAGGCACGTCATGATGACGTGCCTTTTTTCTTACTCGAAGTTACTTAAAAACAACAATTTAATATCAACTTGTTAAACAACAAGGAAGGCTAATATGATAGTTTTAGAACTTATCATCGTTTTGCTGGCAATCTTTTTAGGTGCCAGACTTGGGGGTATAGGTATTGGATTTGCAGGTGGGCTGGGTGTTCTGGTTCTTGCCGCTATTGGCGTAAAACCGGGTAATATTCCGTTCGATGTTATTTCCATTATCATGGCGGTTATCGCTGCTATCTCTGCCATGCAGATTGCCGGTGGTCTGGACTATCTGGTTCATCAAACTGAAAAACTGCTGCGTAAGAATCCGAAATACATCACGATCCTTGCACCTATCGTGACCTATTTCCTGACGATCTTTGCCGGTACCGGCAACATCTCTCTGGCTACTCTGCCGGTTATCGCTGAAGTCGCGAAGGAGCAAGGTATCAAGCCTTGCCGTCCGCTCTCTACCGCGGTGGTTTCCGCACAGATTGCGATTACGGCGTCTCCAATCTCCGCGGCTGTGGTTTACATGTCTTCCGTCATGGAAGGTCATGGCATCAGCTACATTCACCTGCTGTCCGTGGTCATTCCATCCACTCTGCTGGCCGTTCTGGTGATGTCCTTCCTGATCACCGCACTGTTCAACTCCAAACTGTCTGACGACCCGATTTATCGTAAGCGTCTGGAAGAAGGCCTGGTTGAACTGCGCGGTGAAAGACAAGTTGAAATCAAAGCTGGCGCGAAAACCTCCGTTTGGCTGTTCCTGCTGGGCGTGGTTTGCGTCGTTGTATACGCCATCATCAACAGCCCAAGCCTTGGCCTGGTCGCTAAACCGCTGATGAACACCACCAACGCAATCCTGATCATCATGCTGAGCATCGCGACGCTGACGACAATCATCTGCCGCGTTGAAACTGACTCCATCCTGAACTCCAGCACCTTCAAAGCCGGTATGAGCGCCTGTATTTGTATCCTGGGTGTTGCATGGCTGGGTGATACCTTCGTATCTCACAACATTGACTGGATCAAAGATACTGCAGGTAGCGTAATCCAGGGTCATCCGTGGCTGCTGGCGGTCATCTTCTTCTTTGCTTCTGCACTGCTGTACTCTCAGGCTGCAACCGCTAAAGCACTGATGCCGATGGCTCTGGCTCTGAACGTTTCCCCGCTGACTGCTGTTGCGTCTTTCGCCGCGGTTTCTGGCCTGTTCATTCTGCCAACCTACCCAACTCTGGTTGCGGCGGTTCAGATGGATGACACCGGAACAACCCGCATCGGTAAATTCGTCTTTAACCATCCGTTCTTCATCCCAGGTACTCTGGGTGTCGTTCTGGCTGTCTGCTTCGGCTTCTTGCTGGGCAGCTTCATGCTATAAGACTTTACTGCAGGGTGCCTTCGCACCCTGCAGTTCCTCCTCTTTATCACCCCGCTTTAGCTAACATCCTTCCCTCGTCCGTTGTATAGTGACCACTCTTTAGCTGGTTACTCTGTTCTTTCGAGGTGTTTATGCTTGATGTAAAGAGTCAGGATATTTCCATCCCCGATACCGTTGTGGTGCTCTGTACTGCGCCGGATGAAGCAACCGCCCAGGATCTGGCTGCAAAAGTGCTGGCGGAAAAGCTAGCCGCCTGTGTAACGCTACTGCCCGGTGCGACCTCCCTCTATTATTGGGAAGGTAAACTGGAGCAGGAATATGAAGTCCAGATGATTTTAAAAACCACCGTTACGCACCAGCAAGCCCTACTCGATTGCCTGAAGTCACATCATCCATATCAAACACCTGAACTTCTGGTTTTACCCGTCATTCACGGAGACTTTGATTACCGCTCATGGCTCAACGCATCCTTACGCTGATCCTGCTGCTGTGCAGCACATCTACTTTTGCCGGATTATTTGACGCGCCAGGCCGCTCGCAGTTTGTACCTGCCGATCGGGCGTTTGTTTTTGATTTCCAGCAAAACCAACACGATCTGAACCTCACATGGCAGGTTAAAGATGGCTATTATCTGTATCGCAAACAGATAAGCATTACGCCTTCTCAGGCTGATATCGCCGAGGTAAAACTACCGCCGGGGGTCTGGCATGAAGATGAGTTTTACGGCAAAAGTGAGATATACCGTAAACAGTTGACCATCCCGGTCACGATCAATCAGGCGAAATCTGGCGCAACATTAACGGTCACGTACCAGGGCTGTGCTGACGCCGGATTTTGCTACCCGCCAGAAACCAAAACCGTACCGTTAAGTGAAGTATCCGCCGATACCCAGGCAACACCTGCGCCAGTGCCAGCCACTGTCGCGCCGCAAGAGCAACCGGAGCCCGCAGCCAAACTCCCCTTTACCGCTCTGTGGGCATTACTGATCGGAATAGGCATCGCGTTTACGCCCTGCGTATTACCGATGTATCCATTGATTTCCGGCATCGTGCTGGGCGGCAAGCAACGATTATCAACCGGGCGCGCACTGTTGCTGACGTTTATCTACGTCCAGGGGATGGCGCTCACCTATACCGCGTTGGGTCTGGTTGTTGCGGCCGCTGGATTGCAGTTCCAGGCCGCACTACAGCATCCTTACGTTCTGATTGGCCTTGCCGTCATCTTTACGCTGCTCGCGTTATCGATGTTTGGTTTGTTTACGCTGCAGCTCCCTTCATCGCTGCAAACGCGCCTTACATTGATGAGTAACCGCCAGCAAGGTGGTTCTCCCGGTAGCGTCTTTGCGATGGGGGCGATCGCAGGTCTCATCTGTTCTCCTTGTACCACAGCCCCGTTAAGCGCGATTTTGCTGTATATCGCTCAGAGCGGGAACATGTGGCTGGGAGGCGGCACGCTGTATCTGTACGCGCTGGGGATGGGATTACCTCTGATGCTGATTACCGTATTTGGCAATCGCCTGTTACCTAAAAGCGGCCCCTGGATGGAGCATGTCAAAACCGCTTTTGGTTTTGTCATTCTGGCGCTTCCCGTCTTCTTACTCGAACGCATCATTGGCGACGAATGGGGCGCTCGCCTGTGGTCAGCGCTTGGCGTCGCATTCTTTGCGTGGGCATTCATCACCAGCCTGCAGGCAAAGCACGCCTGGATGCGCATCGTGCAGATTGTCCTGTTAGCTGCAGCGCTGGTCAGCGTAAGACCATTACAGGACTGGGCGTTCGGTGCGCCGCATGCTCAAGACCAGACGCATCTTAACTTTACGCCGGTAGCATCGGTAGATGCGCTAAATCAGGCACTGGCGCAAGCTAAAGGCAAGCCTGTTATGCTGGATTTGTATGCCGACTGGTGCGTGGCCTGCAAAGAGTTTGAGAAGTATACGTTCAGTAACCCACAGGTTCAGCAAGCGCTCGGCAACACAGTGCTTTTGCAGGCGGATGTGACGGCAAACAATGCCCAGGATGTTGCTCTGCTGAAGCATTTACAGGTTTTAGGTTTGCCGACTATTTTGTTCTTTGACGCTGAAGGGAAAGAGCACCCGGAGGCTCGGGTAACGGGCTTTATGGATGCCACGACCTTCAGCGCACATTTGCGCGATCGCCAACCGTGAGCGACACTTGCAACAGGAAATACGGAGGAGAATACCGTGCAACGTGAAGATGTCCTGGGAGAAACCCTGAAATTACTTGAGGTTCAAGGGATAGCCAATACCACGCTGGAAATGGTGGCCGAACGTATCAATTATCCTCTTGATGAACTACAACGCTTTTGGCCCGATAAAGAGGCCATTCTGTACGATGCGTTACGTTACCTCAGCCAGCGGGTGGATATCTGGCGGCGTCAGCTTTTGCTGGATGACACCCAGAGCGTTGAGCAGAAATTACTGGCACGCTACAACGCGCTGTCCGAATGCGTGAGCAATAATCGCTATCCAGGCTGCCTGTTCATCGCCGCCTGTACGTTTTACCCCGATCCCGGACATCCGATCCATCAGTTAGCCGATCAACAAAAAAAGGCGGCGCATGACTTCACCCATGAACTGCTCACGACGCTGGAAGTTGACGACCCGGCAATGGTTGCCAAACAGATGGAGCTGGTGCTGGAAGGCTGCCTGAGCCGCATGTTGGTCAATCGTAGCCATGCTGATGTCGAAACAGCACACCGTCTGGCTGAAGATATCCTGCGCTTTGCTCAGTGCCGTATGGGCGGTGCGCTGACTTAAGCGCACAACGCTTATTGGGTGGTGAGAAATTGGCACCACGCTATTTTGTTCAATCTTCAGGCATAAATGCGTAGATTGCCGTAATATTAAGCGGTTGAACGGTTTTTCCCGAAATTTAATTGACTGACAGACGTGAATACGGTTTAATGCGCCCCGTTGCCCGGATAGCTCAGTCGGTAGAGCAGGGGATTGAAAATCCCCGTGTCCTTGGTTCGATTCCGAGTCCGGGCACCAAATTCATATCAACGGACCTCCACGGAGGTCCGTTTTTGCATTCTGAGCCCGCTAAAATCCACGCCTCCCAAATCATCCGGTTCAACCCAATTCTACCCAATTCCACCCGCATCAAGCCCCTTGTGCGGGTACATCTGCGGGTATAGTCTGATTCGATAAAATCCTGTACCCTCAAATCACTCAGGAACCCTGCCATGGCACTGACTGACGCTAAAATCCGGGCCGCAAAACCGGACGTAAAACCCTATAAACTCGCCGACAGCGGCAACATGTTTTTACTGGTTCATCCCAACGGCTCCCGTTACTGGCGACTGCGCTACCGGCACCTCGGCAAAGAGAAAACCCTCGCGCTGGGCGTGTACCCGGATGTCTCGTTATCTGAGGCAAGAGCGAAACGGGATGAAGCCCGAAAGCTCATCGCCGAAGGGACTGACCCCTGTGAACAAAAACGGGTTCGGAAAGCCGTTCCCGCCACAGAACAGACCTTTGAAGCCATCGCCCGACAGTGGCATAAAAGCAATAAAAAATGGTCGGCCTCACACAGCGACAAAATTCTCAAAAGCCTTGAAACGCATGTCTTCCCGTTTATCGGTTCACGTGATATCACTACGCTGAGAACCCCCGACCTCCTCATTCCCGTCAAAGCAGCCGAGACAAAAGAAATTTATGAGATAGCCGCCCGCCTTCAGCAGCGCATTGCCGCCATCATGCGCTATGCAGCTCAGTCCGGGATTATTGCGTATAATCCTGCTGTCGACATGGCCGGCGCACTCACGACCGTGAGGCGTCAGCACCGCCCGGCACTGACCCTCAGTCGCATTCCCGGACTGCTTGAACGTCTGGGTACCTACAGAGGACAACCTCTCACCCGACTGGCAACTAAACTCACCCTGCTTATCTTCATCCGTTCCAGTGAACTACGCTTTGCCAGGTGGTCTGAAATCGACTTCAAGAAAGCCATGTGGACCATACCTCCAGAGCGGAAACCTATTGAGGGGGTCAAGTATTCCCATCGTGGCTCAAAAATGCGTACAGAGCATCTGGTTCCACTCTCAACTCAGGCACTGGATATTCTGCAGCAGATCCACACCATCAGCGGAGAATATGAATTGATTTTCACTGGCGACCATACCCCCTGGAAACCCATGAGTGAAAATACGGTGAATAACGCCCTGCGACTGATGGGCTACGATACGAAAGTTGACGTTTGTGGTCACGGCTTCAGGGCCATGGCCTGCAGTTCACTGATTGAGTCGGGATTATGGTCACGGGATGCGGTGGAACGTCAGATGAGTCATCAGGAACGAAATGGCGTACGTGCGGCCTACATCCACAAAGCCGAGTTTATGGACGAGCGTCGACTGATGCTCCAGTGGTGGGCCGATTTTCTGGATGCAAACAGAATACAGACGATTTCTCCGTTCGATTTTGCCAGAGTCAGCAATCCTCTCAGCGAAAAATAATTCTGTGGATATCCGCCATTCAGGTGGATATCCATTTTCTTTTTTGTCAGACGAGTGAGGGAGTCCCCTGAAAGGGCGCGATATTTACGCCGCATTCAGTCAGCCTCTGCTGCAATTCACGCCAGCAGATACCGTACCGACGGTATCTGCTTCCCGGCCAGAGATTAATGTCACGCCTGAGGTGTCGGTTTTTAAATACATTCATGACTGACACGACAGGCGAAAATGGCAGCAACGTTTATCAGTGGCCTGCTCTTTGCAATGGCACCGTTCAGAATGCCCATTCCACACTTAAATTTCCATACACTGAGGTGCCGTTCCGGCGATAAATCTCCCCGCCACTGTTGAGAGAGACAGCAACATTTTTATCCGTTCTGAAAACAATCCCTGTCCCGACACTAACGCTGTCCCTGTCCGGCATTTTCACAGTACCGGAAAAGTCATCATTATCCGCAGCCGCAAACGACGCATGCATCACGCCGGCATTTTCACGCAGTTCATGGTTCCATGCAGTATATGCCTGCACACTCCAGTTAACCTGTTCACTCAGATACTGTTCACTGGTTTGCAGACGCACACCGAGCACGGAACGCAGAGAATGAAAATTTTCGCTATCCAGATGAAGACGGCTTCCTCCGCCGTCCTGTTCGGTGAGAGAAGGACGGGATGAAAAGGCATAGTCCAGAGCGGAAAACGGCCCTGCGCTGAACCCTTTCTGCTGAAACGCATACCCCACTCCCACGCGAACACTTCCCGAATAACCGGTCCAGGCACTCCTGTTTTCCGCAGAATAATCACTGAAAGAAACACGCCGCGTCATGTCCTGATTTTCAATCCCTGCCCGGCCCGTTCCGAACAGATTCCAGCCCCCCCGGTCCGACGGCGAGAAGTCCCCCTGAACACCAAGATACAATCCATTATTGCGTAAGACCCCATTCTCATCACCATTTGCGGACTGATGATTCATCACCATATGACCGCCAAAGGTCAGCCCGTCAGACCGGCTCTGCTCTGCGCCAACAATCAGCCCTGCGTTTGTCGCATGATAACCACGCGTTCCGCCAGGTGCGTTCATGTCAGATGTCACGGCATAGGGTTGTACAAAGACATGCCATTCACTGTCCTTTTGTTCACTGCGTGCAAACAATCCAGAAAGAAGCGTATCAGACAGCATCCGTTGCATCTCAAAAGCGGCCAGCGCTGCGTTACCGTACGCGTCTGGTGATAACTGTGTCAGTGCGTTGCGAACAGTACGGCCCTCTGCATCTGAGAAATCCAGTGCACCGTAAAGTTCGTACATGTCGGCCTGTACATTTGCCGCAGAAGACAGTGCCCTGCCCACGCGGGACGCATTATCGTCTGATGCATACTGGCTGTATGCCTCCAGGCTTCGTGACGTGTTGATCGTGAACCGATCCTGGTCCTGCACAATATTCATCGTAAGCGTGGGTGAGAGGCGGCCCAGTTCCGTAACAGCCGGTAATGAAGAGAAGGAACCTGCAGAGATCAGGTCATTAAAAGAAAAAGTAACAGGATTATTGTAATAGCCTCGAACAGGAGATAACGCAAGCGTCCCGTCAATTTTAGCGTCGCCATTAACAATAAGCCTGTCAGTATGACCTGCTGAATCAAAATCCATCAGCAGCGTACCCGGTGAGTACTGTACATAGCTGCCAACAGTCAGAACCCCAATGCCGTTCCCGGGAGTAACGTTACCCCAGTTAGACACGCTCTGGTGTATGGTTCCGTTACCCTGTAATTGCCCTTCCGGCAGAACGTACACGTTACTGTTCAGTAACTGTCCACCTGAATGATCTTCTTTTTGAGAAATGGACAGTGTGCCACCTTCAATCACGGTCGATCCCTGATAACTGTTGGTTCCTGTCAGGTATAATGTGCCTTCATTTTTTTTCAGAAGACCTGCGGTGGTCTGTTTTTCCATTATTTCAAGAAAATCAGGATATTTTTCCAGAAACTCGGGCAGAATATTCGTATGGCGTTCTGTGTGCCAGAGTTCCTGAGAGATATCATTGTGCCACCCGGAAACAAAACCCCGGGTATCGACAGCGTAAAGCAGCTCTTTTTTACCCGTATATACACTGATTTGTTCGCTGGAGAGATCATCCGGGGTCATACGATTCACGTTGAACTGTGACGGACCATCAACAGCTTTCCCCGCATTAACAATTCCCTGCCCGAAAATCTGGTCAAAAGGAACGCTCCAGACAGAGCCATAAAGTGTGGAATAAACTGTACCGTCAGGATATGTTATTTTGTAGGGAGAGTCTTTTGTTGCGAAGAATGCAGCAATGAATTCATCATCATTTTTAATCCCATAATATCCGTACACCATCGCTGTATTTTCTCTGTAATATTTACGGAGATAGGTTTCAAGACGTTCCCTTTCCGGAGTACCGGCTGAAGGAATCACCTTTTCCTCCTGAACCCGTTCCCAGTATTTATCCGCACTGTCGACGATTTGCAGACGGATCACCGTATCGGTGAACGAATGCCCCGTCACCGGATCCATTGTTCTGTCCTCGGAAAGAGAAATAATCTGCCCGGGAGCAATAAAATTTCGGTCCGCAGTTGAGAGTACTGTATCTGCCAGTTGTCTTGCACTCATCCATGGGTAAGCCTGTTGCACGAGACCCAGTGTGCCGGACACATAGGGAGCAGCCATTGATGTTCCTGTAGAATCCGCATATCCACCCGTAGCATTAACGGAATTAATCCATGTTCCCGGCGCTGCAAGAGAAAACTCTTCGGCTCCCATTGCCAGCTCTGAATAAGTGGGGACAGCAGAATCGGACAGACGTTTAGTTTTTCCATCACTCTCCAGGGAAATACGCCCGTCAGTCGAATCAAGTGCGACAACACTGAGCCAGTTATGAAGATCAGGTAAAAATGCAGGGAACGCTGCTGGTGTAGATGGGCCCCGGTGACCACTGTTCCCTGCCGCAAAAACCATCAACTTATCGTGCTCTCCGAGATTATAAAGGAACGAGTCCGATTCATATGCTGAGATAGCATCGCGTACATTAAGAATTATCTCGCCATGCTCAGCATCATTTGCGGCAGTAAAAAGCTCGTCTAAATAATAAAGTGAATCGCCCCAACTATTATTAACAATTTTGATGTCAGGTCGATCCAGCACAGCTCTTATTAAAGTCCCAAAATTATTCTCATGAATACCATCCAGGAGCGTTCCCATCGCGAGCAGGTTTGCATCAAAAGCAACGCCATGCATATTTCCCGGATGGTCCTGGCCATCCTTGTTAGCGGCCATAATTCCGGCAACATGGCTGCCATGTGAATTCATTTCCCAGTCATAAACGTAACCTTCATCCGGAAACCATAAGAATTTCTTACCTTTAAATTCGGCATGTTGAAAATTAACACCGGTGTCAAGTACTCCAAGCGCAATTCCTTTCCCTGTGTATCCTTTCGAGTAGGCTTCAGCTGCATTTATCACCCAGAGTCCCGTGTTATTCAGATACTCCTGCGTCACAAATTCATCTGGTGTTTTTGCCTGCGCATGGAAAGAAAGTAATATAAGACTCAAAGGCATTACTTTAAAAAAACTTGATAATTCGCCTGCATTCATTTAACAATCCTTATTATCAACCCAGGAGGGAAATAAAAAAATATCATTATGATAAACTGTTTATATATTTGTAACATGAAGCCATACTTGTTTTTATTATTAAATTTATAATCCATCCTGTTTAATGATTTTTATCATAAAAACGTATCGCTAATCAGTTTATTTTGGCAGTACATCAGAAAGAGGATTTTTAGCTATAGCTTCTCACACATTATGATATCTACTGGGAATCGCGTATGTTGATCATATACTTGCTCTTCACAGCCTCTCGGTCCATTTGCTCATCCGCGACTGTAGTTTACCCTTAGTATCCACCGCACGTCCGTCCGGAAGCCAGCGTTCCACTTCCCCCTTCAGTTTTCCCTGTTCATAAGATTGCCGCTGAGCTGGCGAGCCGTCCGGGTAAAACTGTTCGCTGAGCGAGTGACGCAACCCCTGCAGCCATTGCTCACGCATCTGCAGCGGACCGGAAGGATAGAAGCTGCGGCATTCGCCGTGCAGTTGACCATGAACCCACTGTTCTTCACGCATCAGCGCCCCTTCTTCTGAAAAGTAACGCGCCACACCGTCCGGCTTGCCCTCACGATACACCTGTTGCATGGCAAGCTGGCCGTTAGGATGCCAGCGCTCCATCATCCCGTTCAGCACCCCCTGCTGGTAACGCAAAACCGCCAGCAGCCGTCCGTTTTCTTCAATTCGCGTTTCGCCGTTTAGCTGGTCGTTTGCGAAATTAGCTCGTAGCAGGGTGCTATCCTGTTGATACTCCAGCGTATCGCTCATCAGTTAATTTTCACCATCCCACCCTTAATCATCAGCATCCCGCCGCCATCCACAGTCTGAGTGGCGCTGGCTTTGCTGATGAGCGTAGCTTTTGCCTCATGGCTGATGGTTGCCGCTTTCTGGGTCAAATCGGCTTTCGCTGCACTGGCGATGTTGGTGGCATCCAGCTTCATGCTGCCCGACGCGCTGGCATTAAGGTCCGCCCAGCTCTTGATGTCCAACGTTTTGCCACTCTCCAGAGTTAGTGTACCGCTGACCTTTATCGTCAGGTTGCCGTCAACATTTAGCGTGTAGTTGCCCTTTACCTTATGCGTCTCGTTGCCGTCGATGGCGTGTTCCTGATCGCCTTTCACCGTCACGCTGCGTTTATCCTTCACTTCCAGCGTGTCGCTACCCTTCTCAATTTTGACCGTGCGATGACCCTTTTTCAGGGTGACGGTTTCGTTTCCCTCTTCAATGGTGCGAGTGCTGTCGTTTTTAACGTTGTGGATCTCATCGTGGCTAATCGTGGTTTTGCTGTCGTTTAACACGGTGAGCTGGAAGTCTTTCTGCGCCTGCATCGCCAGCAGTTCAGCATCTTTTTTGTCATCGAAGCGCAGCTCGTTAAAGCCTTTTTCACTTTTCGTTTTAATACCGGACTGGGTCTGATTCGCTGGCAGCGCATACGGCAAAGCATTCGCCCCGTTGTACACACAGCCGGTAATGAGCGGCTTATCCGGGTCGCCGTCGATAAAGCTCACCACCACTTCCTGGCCGATCCGTGGGATAAACTGCGCGCCGTAGCCGTTTCCGCTCCAGGCGGTGGCGACCCGCAGCCAGCAGGAGCTGGTTTCGTCGTTTTTACCCTCGCGATCCCATGGGAACTGCACCTTCACCCGACCGAGTTTATCGGTCCAGATTTCTTCCCCGCTTTTACCCACCACCGTCGCCGTCTGGGTATGCATAAACGGTACTGGCGTGTTGCTCTGCGGACGGTATAGCGTCGCTTTCGGGATGGCGGTGAAGCGGTTGCGATAATGCTCACCGTCGTACTCATGGCTGACGGCGGTAATTAACCAGTCGATGTTAAGCGCCTTGTCGTCGTGATCGGTTAAGGTGAACCAGTGCCCGGCCATCAGCGCCGCGCAGTCGCTTTCACCGACCAGTTGTTTCGCCTGCGCCTTCAGGGCATTAACCTTCCACGCCGCCAGCGCGTCGCCTTCGGCTTTAACGATAAAACGCCCCGGATGCTGATACTCCATGCCCCCCTTCTTCTCACCGGCCTGCGCAAACAGCGCGGCTTTTGGCTGTTCATAGTTATAGTCGCTGCTCTGGAACCCCTGCGAAGTGGCCTGCAAACGCAGCTCTGCCGAACGGATCGCGCCGGTTTCCCGCTCGCCGCTCGCTGCTGCCTGATATTTGACCTTTTTATCGCCAGTAATCGGCGGAAAGGCGCTGTTATCATCTGCCAGCACCAGCGTGTGCTTGCCTGCTGCATGGGTAAAGAACCAGAAAATGCCCTCCTGCTCCAACAGCCGCGAGACAAAATTGAAGTCGCTTTCGTTGTATTGCAGGCAGTATTCACGTTTTGTTGGTTTGCTTTTCAGTTGAAATATGTAGTCGGTAAACCCAGCATCCTTAAACACCTTCTCGACAATTTCCTGCGCGCTGAGGTTCTGAAACACGCGGTTGTTGCTGGCAAGCGTCAGCCACCACACCCACGGGCGCAGCACAAACTGATAGCGATCGGCGTTGCTGGTCACCGGAAGCTGGTGCGCTTCGGCAATCAACCCGTCGTAGTCGGCGTCGTTAATCGTGGCGGTCAGATGGGTCGCCAGCGCGCTGTCTAAGGTTAACGGCGCGGAGGTGGTTCCCGCGACGGTGGCGGTGGTCAGACCGTTAAGCTGAGACTCGGTGTACGCGGTAGTGGCGGTGAGACCGGTTAGCGCCGGGGCGGTGAGTTTGATAATGGTGGTATCGGGCATTGGAAATTCCTTTTTTAACGATAGCGCTAACGCCGGTTAGCCTGATGATAAACCTCATCGCCATCACGTCTGCCTACAGCGATCACAAGAACGACAACCTGCTCGTCCTCGACCTGATAGACCAGACGATACCCGGCACTGCGAAGCTTGATTTTGTAACGGTGTAATTTGCCGGAAAGGCGGGCGGCAGGAACATGAGGATTTTCCAGCCGCTCCGCCAGTTTCTTTTTGAACTGTTCGCGTAATGTAGGAGAAAGCTTGCGCCACTCCTTGAGCGCAATATCTAAAAACTCCAGGTTATAGGTCATTTAAAGACACCTTTATTCGCTTTCCACCTTCACGCTCGTCGGCGATGCGGTTCAGCTCGGCGTCTTCTGCCAGCTCCAGCAGATACGCATAAATCGCAGGCGGCACGCAGTAAAACGCAGGCTCGTTGCGGTTCAGAATCGCCACCGCTTCACCTTCTCCAGCGTTAACCGTCCCCATCGGGTTACGTTTCAGGTCGGTGATGCTGGCTGCAGTTTTAGTCAGGATATGAAATGGCATGATGTTTTCCTCGTTAATGGGGTTTTATTATAGACCATTAAAAGTACCTTTATAAGCATCATTAAGAATAATTTCGCAGCGGCGGTGGTAAGATCGGTTAGCGCTGTGGTGGTGAGTTTTATAATGGTGGTATCGGGCATGGGGAAGTCCTTATTATTCAACAAAAATAACGGTTCCCTAAACCATTTGATGGATATAAACCATACTTAATATGAGTCATATATAAAAACATCATCATTTCTTGTTACATACTGATGGTCATACTGGTAACTAAGACTCGTGCCAGACAGATTTTCAGATCTAATTTTTCTATATGTTTCATATTCAATTACCTCTTTCTGTTTAGCTATTCCTCTCACCATAATTGAATATTTATCCTTACCTAAAAATTTAGATTGTAGAACTATTGGAGACGAAACCACTGCACTTCCTATCCGTAAACTCTGTATGACTTTTGCATTAGTATCTACACCTGAATAAATACGATGCCCTAAACACCTTTTACGCGAATGATAGTTAACGACACTGTCAATTGGACCTCGATCATATAAAAAATGATCATGCCAAAGAACAGATTGTGCTTTTATTGGCCATGGATCAATAACAATTATCCCTCTACTATTATAGTGCAATTTTCCTCTTGAATGATTAATCATTTCCGGGTTACCCCCTTTCCAAAGAAGAACAAAAGCATGATCCATTTTTTTTGAGGAAACGTTACATACAGTCCACTCTGAAGAAAAATATTCCCGACACAAGACATATGCTAAATCAGCATGTTCCCCACAATTACCAGCACCAACCATTTTTGCAGCCAATGCCGAACGCCTTGTTCCACTTTTTCCTTGCCCCATTCCAGCAGATAGTACCTTTGCTATACTCCTTGTTTCATCAACCAGATAATGAGCTGGAAAGTTTGTTGTTATTCGCGCTTTACTACTGTATGAAAACGTTATTGGAGTATTAAAATGAACCTGATTTCCAGCCCCATACCTTAAAACGTTCTTTACTGTATGGATAATTATATCTGCTAAATCAATAGCGTATTTATAATCAGCAGGCATATATATCTTTTTACTCATAATACACCACCGTAACCAAACCCCATCACTTCCCCAACCACCAGATTATCAACATCCCTGGCCCCCACCCCCTTACATTTCTCCATTACTCTCTCAACCAATCCATCCTCCATATTTAATTTCTCTCCCGTCGCCACAAAATATCTCTGCGATAACTTATCCAATTTAGCCAACACAATTCCTTTTAATATTTCTTCATCCAACGCCCGATACGCCACCGTGGTCATCCTTGCCAAAAAAGCCGGGCGGAAATGGGTTAATAATTCCTCGCACAGCGCCTCGTTAAACCGCTCACTGTTTAAATCAGCCGCAGGGGTATCAAGAATTAACTCCGCACCGACGTTGCTGGTCGCCAGCATCACCGTATTTTTGAAATCGACAATCAGGCCAGTGCCGTCTTCCATCACACCTTTGTCGAAGACGTTATAGAACGCCTCCAGCACGTCCGGGTGCGCCTTTTCGATTTCGTCGAGCAGCACCACCGAATAGGGGCGACGGCGCACAGCTTCGGTTAATGCCCCGCCGCTGCCATAGCCAACGTAGCCCGGCGGCGCGCCTTTTAGCTGGCTGACGGTGTGCGCTTCCTGATATTCAGACAGGTTGATGGTGATCAGATTGCGTTCGCCGCCGTACAGGGCGTCGGCAAGGGCGTACGCGGTTTCAGTTTTTCCCACACCGGTTGGGCCCACCAGCAGGAACACGCCGACCGGCTTTTGCGGGTCGGTCAGGCCGCTGCGATAGGCGCGCAGGCGTTGGGCGATGGTCTCCAGCGCTGCCTGTTGCCCCATCACCCGCTCGCTCATGCGTTCGACCAGCGTGCGCAGGGCGTGGGCTTCATCAGTGAGCATCTGTCCGAGCGGAATGCCCGTCCAGCCGCAGATCACCGCCGCTACGGTGGCGGGATCCACGCAGTCCGGCACCAGCGGCACCTCCTCGCGCAGTTGCGCGGCGGCGGTTTCCAGTTTGCCGATCAGCGCCGCGCACTCCACCAGCTCTTGCTCCAGTTCCTCGTCATCGTCCAGCCTTTCACACAAACTCAGCATTCGCTGGCGGGCAGCGAGCAGTTCACCGACCCGCTGACGCTCATCCTGCCAGCGCCCTTCCACTTCCCGCGCCTGAATGTGCAGTTTCTCCGCCAGCGCCTCCAGTTCACAAAGTCTGTCGTGGTGATCGACGCCGACCAGCAGCTCACGGTTTAGACGCTCACTCTCTTCTTCGATGGCCGCCTGCTGCTGGCGGATCTCCTCAAGCTGAGGCGGCACATCATGCTGCGCCAGCGCCACTCTGGCACAGGCGGTGTCGAGCACGCTAATGGCTTTGTCCGGCAACTGGCGCCCGGAAATGTAGCGCTGCGACAGACGCACCGCCTCGCGGATAGCGGTATCGAGGATCTGCACGCCGTGGTGTGCTTCCAGCTTGTCGGCCACCGCGCGCAGCATCACCACCGCGCTGTTCTCGTCCGGTTCTTCAATCTGGATACGCTGAAAACGCCGATCCAGGGCCGGATCCTTTTCGAAATATTTTTTGTACTCCTGCCAGGTGGTGGCGGCGATGGTGCGCAGTTCCCCACGCGCCAGTGCCGGTTTCAACAGGTTGGCGGCATCGCTCCCGCCCTCGGCGCCGCCCGCGCCAATCAGCGTGTGGGCTTCGTCAATAAATAAAATGATCGGCTGCGGGGATTTTTTTACTGCATCGATCACCCCTTTTAGCCGCTGTTCAAATTCCCCTTTCACCCCTGCGCCAGCCTGTAATAACCCCAGATCCAGCGACAGCAGCGCCACATCGCGCAGCGGCGGCGGCACGCTGCCTTCGGCAATGCGTCGCGCCAGCCCTTCGGCCACGGCGGTTTTGCCCACGCCGGGCGCACCGACCAGAATCGGGTTGTTTTGCCTGCGGCGCAGCAGGATGTCGATACACTGGCGGATCTCCGCGTCGCGCCCGATGATCGGATCTATCAGCCCTTCCCGCGCATCACAGGTCAGATCGTGGGTGTATTGATCCAGCACACCGCCTTCACGCTCCGGGTTTTCTCCCGCATGCGTGTCGCTTAATTCTTCAACGGAGCCACGACACCAGCTCTGCCACTGGCTTTCCATCACTCCCGCCTGAAGCAGCAACAGCAGCGGCATTCCCTGCGCCAGCTGGGCGCGCAGACGCTCTCGGGTGAGTAAGGCTTGCAGCAACAACGCTGAACGGACCTTCAACAGGCGCTGGAAAGCCGCCAACAAAACCGCACCTTCCAGTAATTCCACCAGTTGCACGGAAAACACCGGCATCCGCGTGCAGCCTGATTTGAACTGCGCCTGGGCGCTACGGATCTCTTCGCGCAGCGTGTCGACGGAAATCGCCGCACCGCTCAGGCAATACGCGAGATCACAGTGTTCATCATCAAGCAATGCCAGCAGCAAATGCTCCGGCTCAACAAACCAGTGTCCCTGCGCCCGGCTGCGTTCGGCGGCCTGCTCCAGCGCACGAAAGCAAACCGGATTCAGTCGTTGTACCAGCGCTTTTAAGTCCATGCGTTGTTCTCCTCAAGTTGCTGTTGGCAATGAAACGCGGCGGGTTTACGCCCTACCAGTTGAGCGGTATAGCCCAAACGCGGCGGCGTATCGCGGCTCAGGCAGTGGTCAAGATTTAGCGTCCCGCGCATCATCAGTTGCAGCGTTATCCCTGGGCCAAACCAGATTTGCCCCAGTTTGCTGAGCTGAATAAAGGCTTGCCCATCGGATAAAAACGCCCGCCACTGGGCGGCACTTTCAGCATGCAGATGCACCCGCAGCGCCGCATGCTGGTTCCAAATCCGTCGCCCGGCGACGCTGTTGCGCCCCAGCCGACACCCCGTCCGGCTTATGGATGCCTGCGGCAAAGGCTGCCAGCGGCCGACAAACTCTTCGACCTGCACGGTGACGTCCAGTACGGCCTCGACCAGCGCCACAAATCCAGCCGTTGAACGCCTGCGATTCGTCAGACTGCCGCATTGCATCAGCAGGCTCTGTACCTGCGCAGACTCATGCTTTTCCATAGCATCGAGCCTGAAACCACACAACGCCCGCATCACCGCCAGCCCCGGCGCGTCCTCGCACTGACCATAAGGCGTTGCCAGCCGGTACAGGCTCAGGCTCCGGTAGTGATGCTGAATAAAACGCTGTTGAAACATAAAGATAAAATCCTGCGGTGCGCTGTTTTTATCCTGCGTCGCCTGCTGCAACCATTCCAGCCAGCCGTAGGGCAATACACCGTCTGCGCCTCCCGGCCCGAGACTATGCACCTGGAGAACATCCTGGTTCAGCGCGCCGACTTCCGCTGGCGCAAACGCCAGCCCCAGCTCGCCCCACAGCTCGGGTGTGTCGCCGCTCGCCTGTAAAAGCCTGAGGCACTGCTCCAGCGAAAAACGCCACGGCTCGCCCTTAAGTTGCGCAATTACGCTATCAGCGCGGTCTTTTCGACATCCGTCCATAGCGACAGCGCCTCCCCTTCATCCAGCAGTACCGTACGTACAAAGCAGTTAGCGGTAGCATTGCGCGCCAGAAAACGGGCGACGACCCCCGCAAACAACAGCCGACTGTTGCCCGTAAATGCCTGTGGGTCGAGGGTCAGCGTCACCCGAATACCGTTATGCCAGCCGCGCCAGGCATCGCCTCCGCGGTGCTCGCTGACCCGCTGACAACACATCTCACGGATGCCATTGATCTGCTGCCAGACAGCAGGTGATGCAGAGGAAGGGGCATACAGCGCCAGCAGCTCTTTCAGCGAGTCCAGAGCCCTCTCTCCTTCGGTCAATGAAAGGTGATTGAGCGCCAGTGAAGAAAGCAGTTTCCAGCGGGCATCTCGCTGCAAGGCGGGCGCGGAAGGCGTGGTCGGCGTTCCCAGCAAATGCACCTGCGCAACCGGGCCAGGGACTTCAAAGGTCAGAGGCGTTCCCGCACAAAGCTGTGCGGCCTGCTCACCGTTGCTGCACCAGAGCGTTGCCGTCAGGCTTGTCTCTTCTACCGGGGCAAACGGGTCGAAACGGCGGTCCACCAGGGTTAGCCACAGCGCATTGCCCTGCTGGCGGTTGCGCCGCGCATGCCAGAACCAGCGGGACTCGCTATGCCCACGGGCTGAGTAATACGCAGGCACGCGCCAGGCTTCCTCACGGTGACTCATCCACAGCGTCTGTACACGGTAGATCTGTACATGTTGATCGTGATGATCGGCCACCAACCGATGCTCGCTGCGGGTATGCCCGGCGATCAGCGGCTCAGAGGTCCGGGTGAAGAGGTTAACTATTGGCACACAGCCCAAACGAATATCACCCGAGCGAATATGCTGCGCCCCCGTCGGAGCGCGATCGAACGGAATGCACAAGGTCATGCCATCGCCATCCCTCGTCGGCGGAAGCGGCAAATCAAAATACATCAGCGCCTGCGGACTGTTCATCCAGGCACTGAGCGCCAGCACGCTGGACTCTACGCCCGGTTCGCAGGGCAAAATTTTTTCGGCATTCAGCAGGCCAATGGGATGTGGGCGCTGCGGGCCAATGACATGGGCGTACAACAAATCAAACAGCGTGGCGTTGATTTGCGGCGAACCGCTGAGATGAATGCGTAACTGTGTTACCGCCAACGTAGAAAACTGATGTGGCGACAGGCAACGTAGCTGAATACGCAACGCGCCACGCGCCTGCGTCTGCCCGGTTAACTGCCGGGCCTGTCCCGCATCGCACCAGGTAACCTCTTCAATCTCAATAGGCCACAGCGTTTGCGCCAGCGCGGTACGCCACCAGACCGTCTCACCGCTTTCCGTGAGCGCGTAAAGCGGCGTTCCGGCAGGAAGCGCGTAACCCTGACTCAAATCGCCTGCCAGCGGATCCGCAGTAAAACGGGCGGTAGCAGAGGAAGGAAACGGTCGTATTGTATGGGGAGAAAGCAGCTCCAGTAGCGATTCACACAGTTCACCAAAGCCGTCGTCAAGGCGCTGATGCAGTCTGGCGCTTTGCAGAGCGAAGCCTTCTAAAAGTCGTTCAACGTGGGGATCCGGGCAATCAAATTCACTCAACCGCAGACGAGAGGCAACGTGCGGGTGCCGATGGGCGAACTCGCCACTGGCTTTACGCAACCATCGTAATTCCTGCAGATAATTTTCCAACAATCGATCGTCCATTGATCTCCCCTTTCGCGGGTTATTGCCAACTGCCGTTTTGATACGCCAGACTCAGCGTCAACGGGTCGTCATCGTTCCACAGCATCGCTTCAATGCGCAGCGCCAGCATCTGATGATGCGCATCTTTCACGCTGACAGTTAGCACCTGTATCCGCGGCTCGTTGCGTAAAATGGCTGCGCGAAGTCGACGACAATATCCGTTAAGCACGCGTTCATCGCCCGCGTTCAGCCCATGCCATTCCGGGGCGCCCCAGGCAAGCAGCAGCGGTAACTCGTCACCACCCGCCGGGGCTCGGGAGTTGAACAATCGCCTCAACTCCCGACACACCGATTCGCGCGGCGTAACGTTTTCATCCATCAACCTGTCGAGCAGCGCGACGGGTAGCGACATGGACATCACCTCAGGTTACGGTTTCTTGTTCATCGCCATATCCCAGGCCGACGCCGCCGCACCTTTCTCCGCCCCTTCTAATTTTTGGGCCTTCAATTCCCATTTAATTTTGCTGAAGTTTAGCGATAGCGTTTCAACAGGTTTACCACCCGAGCCGCCGCTGACGCTGATATGTGAAATCAATACGTTGTCGAGGGTATAGACAATAAACGGCAGCACCGAGTCGCCATCGTTGCGACATAGCGTTAATACCGCCTGGGTAATCATTTTCCCGGAACAGCAGTAAAGATTAAGCTCAGGAGTGGAAATATCGACAAATTTGGTCAGGGACATCTCCCCCACATGCGCCCGACCAGACGTACGGTTGGTGTTACTCACATCATTAGTAACCTGCATCGCCACATTATGGCTGAAGGACATAATTTCGATTTGGTCTACATATCCATCGACGTTGCTGTCACCTTTGATCGGATCAATCTTTAAAAAAATAGCATCCATAGAATCTTCCCTTATGCAATTAAGCCGATACTGGCGGTGGCAATTCCGCAACCAGGCGGATAGATGTGGTCAATTCTTCCAGTTGGAAATGAGGGCGCAGGAATACCACCGCGCGATAGACACCGGGTTTGCCGGGAACATCCAGTACGTCTATCCTTGCTTCGCGCAACGGATACTGTGCCTTGATCTCCTGCGGTGCGGTGTCGCTGAGTAGCACGTAGCTGGCAATCCAGTTATTGAGGAATCGCTCAACATCTTCGCGACTCAAAAAACTACCGACTTTATCGCGCATAATGACCTTCAGATAGTGCGCAAAGCGGGAGGCGGCAAAGACGTAAGGCAGCATCGCCGAGATCCGCGCGTTGGCGTTGGCTTCAGGCGTGTTGTAGATTTTTGCCTGATTGGTGGTTTGCCCGCCAAAGAACGCGGCAGTATTTGTATTCTTTTTATGACACAACGCGATGAACCCAAGATCGTTCAGCTCTTTTTCGCGACGATCGGTAATGGCTATCTCCGTCGGACAGCGCAGACTGATATCGCCGGATGGCGTGGAGAAGGTATGCGCAGGGAGATCTTCCACCAGTCCGCCGCCTTCCGCGCCACGAATTGCGGCGCACCAGCCATATAAGGCAAACGCCTCGGTAATGCGATTGGCCAGTACCCATGCGGCATTTCCCCACAGGTATTTGCTGGCATCCATGCCGTTGACGTCCTCGATAAAGTTAACCCCATCCACCGGCACCGTATCCGGACCGTAAGGCAGGCGCTGCAATACGTGCGGTAGCACCAGCGAGACATAGCGCGAGTCGTCGCTGTCCCGGAATGCCCGCCATTTGATCAGCTCGGTGCTTTCGAAGATTTTCGCCAGATCGCGTGGTAAGCTCAGCTCAGCGAACGATCCCATATCAAACAAGCGTGGGCTGGCTGCGGCGATAAACGGCGCATGAGCGGCCGCCGCGACCTGAGATATTTTCTCCAGCAGCGCCACATCCTGCGGATGACGGCCAAACTCGAAGTCGCCCACCAGCACGCTATAGGGATTCCCACCAAAAGTACCGTACTCATCCTCATACAATTTCTTGAACAACGTGCTCTGATCGAACTCGACCGCTTTTTCCAAATCGTCCTGCAGTTCTTTGCGCGACAAGTTCAGCAGACGTAATTTCAGTCGGGTGCTGGTCTCCGTATTCATCACAAACTGGTGCAGCCCGCGCCAGGATGCCTCCAGTTTCTGCATATCCGGGTGGTGCAGCACCTCATTCAACTGACCGCTGATAAGTTCGTCGATTTGCGCGATGCGGTGGTTGATCATCGCCAAGGTATCGCTCCCTATCGCCATACCTTCATCAAGAATTTGCGTCGCCAGCTCTTCCAGCATGTCACGCGCGTAGGTCTGTTGCAGCTCATCGCGCGCCATCCGCCCTTCCTGGATAATGCGATCCAGCACGCTCAGCGTGACCGTCTGTCCGCCGCTTTCAGCTTGTTCCTGAACATTGTCCATTGTTCTTCTCCTGATTCAGTTACGCGTTTTCAGCCGGTTTTTCTGCCGCTGCGGGCCTTAATGCCTGAAGTTCGGCATTGTCGTTTACCACCTGCTGCAACAACGCATCCAAATCGTCGTTACCATCCAGTTTGGTGAGCAGATCGCGCAAGCGTTGGCGGGCAAGGAAGAGACGCTGGAGGGGTTTAACCTGATTGATAATACTGAGTGGAGAAAAATCGCCGAACTCGTTAAAGTGCAGCTCAACGTTCAATTTGCAGCCATCATTATCCAGACGATTTTCAACCTGTATCGCCAGACGAGGTGAAATTGAGGAAAGCACATCATCGAAATTATCACGATCGATTTCGACAAACCGCCGCTCGCGTAATTTCTCCGGAGGGGAGGCTGGCTGGCCGGATAAATCCGCTAAAATACCGACCACTAGAGGCAGTTCTTTCTTCTCAATCGCCCCACCCGTTTCCACATCATACGTTATTTGTACGCGTGGCGGCCTAATACGGTTGAGTTTATGCTGTATGCTCTCGGCCATATTTAATCCTTTTTAATGCAATAGTATCCCTGGTACGATATTTGCCGCACCGTTATTCGAAAAGTAATATTCATGAATAACTACCTGCAATATTAAAAGCACAGCACCCAATAAATATCAACTTGATTTTTTACTTTCCACACAAAAAAACAAATCATTTGATAAAAATCAATCAACCAAATCAAGACAAAATTAATAAATAAAAATCAATGAGTTACTATGAGATTGCAAAATAATACTTTACACTGAAAATATAAATTTAATTAATATTTAAATGTTAACGAATTTTAATGTTTGAGATTCACCTAATGATGATTTAAGTCAAAAAAACAACCTCCGCCATTAATTACATTCTTAAAGATGATATAAAAGGATTTTATATGAAAAACGGGCCATGCCATTCAGCCAATATAATATTATTCAGTGTATTAATTTTACTGAGTAGCGGCTGTTCATTGTGGCAAAACCGTGTGGCATTTAATGATGTGGTCATTGAAACCGTAGCAGATGCAAACGATAACACGCCCGTCGCAGTGGATATTGTCGCGATTACCGATAACGCGTTGCTGCCAACCGTACAATCGCTTAGTGCGACACAGTGGTTTAACGCCAAATCACAACTCCTGCGCGATAGTCCTGACGGGCTGCACGTCTGGTCGCTGGAGCTGGTGCCGGATTCACGTTTTGTGACCAAAAACTCCCCACTGCAGGGCGTTAAGGCAGAGGCAATGCTGCTGTTTGCCCGCTACCGCAGCGCAGGAGAACACCGCTTAAGACTGGAAAAAACAGATTCACTGCATCTGTTACTCATGACGGATGAAGCAGTCCTGGTCCCCTGAACAAGGAAAGTACTATGAGCACAATTCCGGCAATGGTTTGCTGGTATGAAGGAATGGCAATGCTGCCGCAGCATTTCCAGTTGCAGGTACTGCGCAATGAAACGCTTTCCACGGCACTGGTACAGTGTGCTAATCCCTGGTTCTGGGGCGTCAACCGGCTACAGATTGACGACGCGGCGCTATGTGCCGGGTCGTTACGCGTTTTACATCTTGAGGCGATCATGCCTGACGGTACGCCAATCCGATACGACATTAGCGACGATTCACCGCTGGAGTTTGACTGCGCCCGTTTACTGCCTGCCGCACCGGACAGTGAGCATATACTCTGGCTGGCGCTGCCCCCACGAAACCGTGCCGGACAGTGGCAGCCAATGAAGGATCGCTACCGCTCCATCAACAGCGCTCCGCTCCCTGACCTGAGCAGCGGCGAATTTCCCGAAAGCATTCCAATCTGGCAAGCTGCGCCGCGTCTGGTGTGCTCAAATGAACGCGCGGATTTTATCTGCCTGCCGCTCCTGCAGGTCATCTATACCGAAGGCGGTTTTCGTCAGAGCGAATGGTTTCCGCCAGCGCCCAGAGTCAACGAAGAGAGCTATCTTTCGCGACATACGCGACAACTTTGTTTGCAGGCTCGGGAAAAAAGTTTGTTTCTGAGCCGGGAAATGCAACTGGCGCAACAGAGTCAACGCACTAACGACTGGCTATGGCTGGCGCTGTCGTTACAGAGCATTCAGTCTGCGCTGCCGCTGCTGGAAAGCCTGATTAACCGCGCGCAGACGCATCCGCAGGATCTCTGGCAGGCACTGTGCCTGTTCATCGGCCAGACAGCGATCCTCACCCAGGAAAAAACGCTGCCCCTGCTGCCGACCTTTGATTACCAGAATATGCAGCCCGGATTTGCAGCGCTTTTCGCCCTGTTGAAAACGCAACTCTCGTATATACATCGCCGCTATCAACGACTTAATTTCAGCAAACTGGACAGCTATTTTTCACTGCAACTCCCGCCGGATATTTATGCCGAAGAGCAGATCGTGGTTGGCATTCTGATGCCCACCGGTGACGCATCGAGGGCTGAAATCTGGTTACAGCAGAGTCTGATCGCCAGCCAACCATTTTTGCCAATCCTGCGCCGACAACGGATGCACGGCATGAGCATCATACCGCTGGCAGCCGAGAAACGGGGCGACTGGGAAACCGACACCAGCATTGCGCTGTTCACGCTAACGCTGACCACCCAATGGTTTGAAAAAGAGGCGCCGCTGGTTATTGCTCCGCTGCATGAAACCAACGTGATGCCGCTGCAGGTCATACTCTATCGCCAGGAGGATCGCCATGATGCACGTGGTGCCTGATATGCCCGCCAGCCGTCTGTTTGATGAGATATTCTCTCACTGGCTGGTACAGTTCGACGCCTGTAAAAGCAGCACGCTGCCGCCAGCCGAACTGCATAACCAGGCTTTTGAATACGGAAATCAAAGGGTGGCGGAGTACAGCCGTCGTCTGACACGCGTGCTGGGAGCACCTTTTCAACAGCAGATTGATGACGCCGTGTACGCACTGGTCGCGTTGATCGATGAGACCGTACTCTACAGCGACTGGCCCGCACTCGCTCTGTGGCAAAACTGCCCGCTGGAATATCATCTGTGGCAAACCCATAGCGCAGGGGATCGGATCCCCCGCAAGATCACCGCCCTGCTCAATGAACGTAATCCGGGTCTGCGTGATTTAGCCGCGCTTTACCTGCGCGGCCTGACGCTGGGGTTCGGATCCCGACGTGACGACTTTGACCAACAGACACATCTGGAGACGTGCCGTTTGCTCTGGTATTTTGCTTTTCAGTATGACGCAGACCCCTGCGTTCTTGCGCCACGGATGGCATCCGCTGCGCTCGGTTCCCCCTTACAGCTCCCGGTCCACCGTCGCCTGCCAGACAACTCACGCCTGCACCTGATCGCCATCATCATCCTGCTGGCGCTGCTGTTGGTAAGCCAGCGTTTATGGCTGAGTATTGAAGATGCCATTAGCGTAAACGCGCTGCCTGACTTTCCGGTCACCCAGTCTTGTCCGGGAGATAAAAAGTGACCCAACCCTGGCTGACTCTGTTGATCGTCGTGCTGGTAATGCTGGCAATTACCGTCTGGTGCGTCTGGTGGCAGTGGGAAAATCGCAACGATACCTTTAACCGGGCGCAAAAAGAGATCCAACGCGCCTGCGGCGACCAGGATCCTTACGACAGCATGCGCATTCTGATGCTCGGTGATGAAAACGATAACCGACTGCTCTGCCGCAGCTGGTCGCTAACGGACGGCATGGAGTATTGGTTCGGGCAGTGGTGGTTTAACCAACGCTGCCGTCTTCTGTGTCTTCCGCAAGCGCTGCAAGCAACGGAAAAAAAACGCCTTATTCGCCAGAACGGCTGGCAAAAAATGCTGGCCGCACTGGTAAAAAGCCGCCCTCAGCGCCCGCTGGATGCCTTGATTATCACCCTACCGCTGGAAGCGCTGCTGGACGATGAAGCCACACGCGCCAGCCTGCTTAACCACTGCCAACAAATCCAGCAAGTTTGCGGCTTGAGCCTGCCCATCTATCTGTTGGTCAGTGGGCTGGAATCACAGGAGGGCGTCGCCGACCTGCTCGCGCAGTTACCCGAGGATGCTCGCCTTAGCCCCATTGGCAGCGCGATTTCAGTCGCCAGAGAAGCTATCTGGCAATCCCAGTGGATTGACGATGCGCTGGATAACACACGGGCATCGCTACGCCAGCTCATTACCGAGCTCGGCACCTTGCAAGGCCAGACGACAACAACGCTTTTTCGACTACCCGAATTTTTCCCACCGCTTGCCAAGCCTTTGCATGATTATTTCGACACCCTGTTCAACAGCAACGCCCGCGATGAGCCGCCGCTGCTTAGAGGGATCTGGTTTGTCGCGCGCACCGTGACCAACGACAAGCCGCAGATGCAGTTTTGTCAGTCGCTACTGAGTGGGAAAATCGCCGCAGAACGCGGTCTGGCACTGCCTGTACGCCGTCTGTTGCGCCTGAATCTGCGCCGCCATTTCATTACCCTCGCCTGTTACAGCTGTCTTTGCGTGCTGTGGCTCATCGCCATGACCTGGAGCTGGCGATATCAATATACCAATGCTGTATTACTTCACGATCGTCTGCAGATCCTCGCCGCAGCCGTCCGCGCCGATATTACTGGTGAGCGTTCCACCACGCTGTACTGGCGAGTTCTCAATGGCATTCCACAGTGGCAGTTTCGTTCCATCGTCTGGCCCGGCTCGCTGTTCAGCCGTACCGATACAAAATTGCGCGAGATGTTTAACAACGTCACCCTGGTCAGCCTGCTGGTGCCCGCTACCAACAGCATCTGCCTGCAAAATCAAAATGAAAGGGGCTTTGAGCAGGACGATCTGCTGCCCGAAGAGCGTTACCGGCAAATTCAGCACTTGCTAACGGTGGCAAAACAAATGGAGTCGCGCTATTTGCCGTTGCTACAATTGATGCAGATGAAGCAACCCACTGTACAGACGTTGGCAAACGCCAGTGCCAGCGTCTGGGGCGTGACCGTCGATACCGATTCACTGCCTTCGCAGGACGCGTTGAACGAGATGTTTGCCACGCTCAATCTGTCTGGCCTGCGTTTACCCGACGCCAGCGAACTGACGCAACAAAACAGCGAGATATTTTCCCGCGAAGCCATGCGCTGGCTGGAACAGAATTACGGTAATACCAGCCTCGATAACAACGAGGAGCAGCTTGAACAATTGCTGACGCTATTTAGCAACGGCACGAACGTAACGCCGCTGTTTGTCCGTTCGCTGGTGCGTCAGGTCAGCCGCCTGCAGAGTACGCTGACAACAATCAACAATCTGAGCCGCGATGCCACGCACTCCCCCATTCGCTTACCGCTGGACGAGCTGCTCACCCAGGCCCGCGCGCTACGGCTGATTGACAACAGCGTGATTCAGGATCTCCAGCGCCACGAAGCTCTGCTGCGCCAGCGTTTTCTGGCCCAGGTCGATGGTTCACGCCTGCATTTTTCGTCATTAACCGAGCAGTCACCAGAAGGTGATTTCAACGTTTCTCCCGATATTCTGGCACTCCAGAAAAGCCTGCGCGACCTGCTTAATCAGCCTTTCTGGCAGTCTGGTACCCATCACCCCACGGTGAACGAAACGACCTACCCTAGGAATCTGCAGCTACAGCAGGCACTGGCGCTGTATGGTGGATACGAACGTTTTATGCAGCAGCTTCCTGACAGCATCTGGCGACCCAGACTGACTCTACTGGCTCAGCAGGCCGTGGAAAGCGCCATGCGCCAGGCGCTCTACACTGGCGCTCCCGATACTGTGCAGAACAGCAATATCAGTACCGCCATCGCGGATAGCGTCGTGGATGCATTTAACCAGCTTAATCGCCCCCAATTTGCTACAGCGTTACGCCAGCAAGTCGCCGCTCAGGTGATTAACCGGGTCCGTCAGGACGGTGGGGCGCACCTACCGGCGGTGACCCCGCCAGCCATCGACTACTCCAGCGCAGAGCAGGCGCAAATCAGCAGCCAAAAAGTGGCCGGTTGGGCGACTGCGCAGGCAGAACAAATATCCACGGCGCTGACGCGTTATCAGCCCGATATTGACTGGCTCGACAGACAGCGCGCCTGGCTAACGTCGGGCGACAACCAGCTTATCGCCCGCTGGAGCAGTTCGCTGGGCGCAATGCAGCGACTTCAGCAGCAGGATCCGGGCAGTCCATCGCAGCAAATGACGACCCTGGCCGCGACGCTGCCCGCAATGAATGCGCAGAATTGCCAGAGCACGCTGGCGCCGTTCAGCGTCTCCGGCGGCAATGATTTCTATAGTCAGTCGCTGAACGCGCTGGTCAATACATCGTTGCAAAAATGTCAGCAGCTTCGCCAGCAGGCAAGCATTGGTGCAGTGCAGCAAATCTTCACGCTGTACAACGTCTGGCTGGCGGGACATTTCCCCTTTACTGCCGTGCCGCATGCGCCAGACGCCGATGTTGACCGGGTACGCGAGCTCACCGTTCTGCTCGCGCAACTACCGCAGGAATCGCTCTCCGAACAGTCGCCGCTGATTCAACAACTGGCGGCGGCAAAACCGCTTCTTGCTGCGCTGGTTTCCCCCGAAGGGGTCACTGTACGAGTCATCTGGCGCACCTCACGTAACCGCGAGGCAGGGGCCGATCAGATTGCCGACTGGCGGCTTGTCGGCAATCAACAATCGATTAGCTACCCCGGCAGCACAACTGACCTGCACTGGCGCAGCGGCGATAGTCTGAACTTTAGTCTGCGCTGGGCAGCCAATTCCACATGGCGTCCAATGCCAGGCCTGTCACAGACAGGTATAACGGTAAGCGGTGATACTGGCCGCTGGCGCTGGCAGGGAACATGGTCACTGCTGAGAATGATTGAACAACAGCGCATTGGCGGCGCGCTCACCCAACCGCTGCCGCTGCACTTTTCGCTCCCGATCGGTGATGGTCAGAAACAGGCACAGGCCACGGTCTTCTGCCAGGTCGTATTGCTGGACCCGCAGGGCAAAGCGCCACTACCGTGGATACCACTTACCGAACAGGGATTACCACGAGGAAAATAATGGAACATATTCAGGCATTACTGACTCCCATTCTGACCGATAAACCATGTGGCGACTCGATTCGCTACTCCCCGGAGTTCGACCAGTTGATCGCCGCCCGCCAGCAGGATGACGAAACGCTGCCCACCGGTGTCTGGCAAAGTACGCCGCGCCGTGCCGACTGGGATGAAGTCGCCAACATCGCCACTGTGCTGACGAAAACGATCAGTAAGGATCTGGTAATCATGTGCTGGCTGGGCGAAGCATGGATACGAACCCGCGGCTTAACAGCTTTGCCCGATGCGCTGGCGTTAGCCACATTGGCGCTGGAGCGTTACCCGGAGGAATTGCACCCGAAAATTAAAGACGGTGACTATGATTATCGTGCCGCCCCGCTCTGCTGGATGGCACAGCATTATGCCGCGCTGGTCGCTGAAGCCCCGCTGTTTATGGCGCATGGGGAAAAAATCTCCCTGACTCAGTGGCAGCAGGGAAAATTATCCAACGTTCCGCCACCTGGCACGGAAGAATCTATTGTTCAGGCGCTGACGGCAAGCCTTGAATGGCTTGCCCGGCTCGATCGTGCCTGTCAGAGCTGGCCCGCAGACTCCGCGCCGTCATTCAACGCGCTGGAGCAAAAAATCAAAACCAGCCTGCAGGCGCTGGGCAACGCATTACCCGAATCCTCGCCACCGGTTTCGCAAGACGCCGTACCAACGGTAAACAGCCCCGGAGCGTTCGCTCACCGCGAAGAGGCGTATCTGATGATTAAACAGGTGGCAGATTATCTGGCGCGTACCGAACCGCACAGCCCGGTACCTTATCTGTTGTATCGAGCCCATGCCTGGGGGCATACGCCGCTGCCGGAGCTGCTCTCTGAATTGATTAACAGCGATGAATCTGCCCGCCGACTGTGGCGGCAATTGGGGGTACTGCCATGAGTTGTCCTGCCGTATGTAATGGCGCGATGCTGGAATGCTCGTTTGGTATAGCGCCTGCCGCCCTGAACGTGTTGCCCACCAGCCGAACCATCGTCAACAACCTGCCGATGGCGAATATTATGGATAACAAACCGTTTCTAAACATTCTGCCGTTCGGGATGTGCAACAGCCTCGCCAACCCGACCGTTGCTGCCGCAACCGCGGCGGCGTTCGGCATGCTGACACCGATGCCATGCATACCAACCATCATCGCGCCATGGATGCCCGGTTCAACGACGACAATGATCGGCAATACGCCGGCTCTCACCATGCAATCGCAGCTAATGTGCGCCTGTGGTGGGGTGATTCAAATTAGGAATCCCGGGCAGGTGACAACACTTTTGGTTTAATGGGATATGTCGTATTAATACGTTATCGCATAGTATGTTTTTCTTTTGGAAACACATGATAAAGCGAGGGGCAATCATCAAATGGGTTTTCTGCAGGGCTTAAAATAACCACCACCATTACATAACAGAGCCTGTAGGCTATGAAAGTCTACGTCATTAAAATTGCTGCTCGCGGGGTGCACATTACGCATATTACCGTTATTTTTCAAAAGGTTGTCTCCGATTGTAATAAAATGACGTCATGTCACCTATTTGCCTGGGCCTGATGCTTTACCCTCTGTCTCACCTGCGTGACAACCTCTCCTTTATTCCCATCATTCTCCTCAGTCCCCCGCGTAAACGCGGGGGACATAAAAACCATAATTAAAAATAAAAAACTAACGCTAAGAACTACAAAATAAAGATTAAAGACCCTGACGACACACCGAGTAGATCATGATGGTATTGACGTCATGGTAAACGACGCCAACGTTAAGGAAGACGTAGTAGTTATAGTCACTGGAACTCTGCTCCGACGACCAGTAAGAAGTGCCGGAGAAACCCGCACCTGAGTAAGACGTTAAGTTACCCCATTCACTCCAGAGCCCTGCGTTTGCCGCCCGAGTTTGATCTTGACCTTTTGCCCCTGAGGACTTACGCCATGTATCATTTGTGAGCTGTACGATGGTTGGTAAACTGTAACCCGACTGCGATGAGCAGTACATGTTCGCATCAGACCAGCTTCGTATAGCATCCCCATCATTTATGTACCAGCCCTTAAGGGTGAAGGCGTAGGTCAGCGGCGCGCCTCCAGCCACCGGGGTAGCTGTGATGGTCACCGTTTTCGTGGCGCGGGTTGCTGTCCCGGTGAATGTCACAACACCGGTACCGGCCACGCTAACCCAGGACTGGTCGCTGCTCCAGATATACTGGTTGTTGTTCGCATCACTGCCGCCTGGCTGTATCCGGAAACTCGCGCCCATGAAGCCGGTAGTCGGAAAGCCGCTGTCTAGCGCAAACGTCGCACCGTTCACGCTGACCGTACCGGACATAATCTGTGGCGGTGGAGCGGTCAGCGTGACTGTGACCGGGGACACGCCAAAGGCACTACCGTTCACCTGCGCGCTGACAGTAGTGCTGCCTGCAGCAGTGCCGGTAAGCTCTGCAGTATAGGTCCCGTCACCGTGGTCAGTGACCGCCCCGGTAGTGGTACCGGTCAGGCTGCCGGTCAGCGTCACGGCTCGTCCGGCGACCGGGTTGCCATTCACATCCTTCAGCACAAGAGTGATAAGGGAGGCATCCCTCCCGGTCGCCACGATGGTGGCCGGGACCGCCGTCAGAGCAGACAGGATGGTACTCAGGTTGCCGTCATCGGCCACAAAGTGCGTAGCAGTGGTGGCGCTGCTACCGTTCACGGTCGCGGTGACGGTGCTCAGGCCGGCGGTGGTACTGGTCAGGGACTGCGTCACGCTGCCGTCCGCCCCAGTGGTGCCAGTGCCAGCGATAGTGGCACCGTTGTCGGCACTGAAGCCGACTGCCACGCCGGCAACAGGATTGCCGCGGATATCGGCGACCACCGCCTTCACGGTGTTGCTGGCAGTGCCGTCGGCCACGGCGTTATCCGTCTCCGTGGTCAGGCCCGCGCCCGGGGTGGTGATCCCCGCCGTGCTGTCATCCGCTATCAGAGTCAGGGGCGAGCTCAGTCCCCCCGTTGTGGAGCCTCTTAGAGCCACGCCCAGGGTGACCGTACCGGCCTGCGTTCCGCTGATCTGCGCGGTGTAGTGCCCGGAGCCGACTGGAGATTCCGAAGCCGCCGTGATGCTCACACTCACACCGGTGGCCGGGAAGCTCAGTTCAGCGGCCTTCCCGGCCACCGGATTATTCTCGATATCCCTCGCACGCAGACTGAGGGTGGCCGTGGCGCGGCCATCTGCGATAACAGAAGACGGCGACACCGTCAGCGTGGAGTGTGAAGCCACAATACCTGTGGCCACAAAATGCACAGGAACGCTCTTCGCCACCGCGCCGACTGTCGCCGTCACGGTGGTCGTACCGGCCACCACGGAAGTGATATCCACAACCGCCCGGCCCTGCGCATCCGTCACAACGGTCTGTGTGTCAGAACGACCATCCGGGTAGGACATGGCGAACACCACCTGCTGGTCCGCCACGATATGGCCGTTACTATCACCAATCAGTGCAGTCACTGTCACGACAGACGTGCCATCGGCCGGCGCGTTGTCATTGTTCACCTGAAGTGAGCCCTCAATGCTGAGTTCGGGCGGCAGGACAGTCACCGTCACGGATTTTGCCGGTGCGCTGTTGCCCCGCTGGTCCTCTGCGGTCACGGTCAGAGTGTAGATATTCTGGTCGGTAGCATCAGCCGGGCGGATATCCTTCTTCACGACCTGCGCCTGCTGAGTTACCCGGTAAGGGGGCAGAGTAAGGCTGAAGTGTGAGGTGCCCTGCGGCGTCACCACGCCGCCCGCCGCCAGGAAGCTACCAGCGGCCACACTGACAGACTGCACCCCGTATTTTGAGCTGACCGTGGCAGCCAGGGCGTGGGTGGTGCCGGCTGCGCCGGCAATGCTGTCGGTACTCAGAGCCAGCTTTACCAGCTCCTGCTTACGGTACTCCAGTACGATATGGTTGTTACGCTCCGCCAGGTCATACCGGCTGCCCGTGAGGGTTCGCATGGCCGCCACCGCATCCGGACTGACCTGACTACGCCATGGCACCCCCAGCTGATAGTTCACGTCCAGGGTGAGTCGCGTGTCGCTTTTCCCCGACGGCCCCTGACGCTGCTCTGCCCCCAGGGTAATCAGCGGCACGGGCGTGTAGTTAATCCCCGCCGTTATGGCATGCGGATTCTTCTGCCGGTTGTCCACCCCGAACAGGGCCACTTCCTTCCCGTAGTACTGCTCATACGTCAGCCTGCCACCCAGCTGCGGCAGGGACGGCACCCAGGCCTGCGCCCGGACATCCCAGCCGTTTGCCGGACGGGCCTCGTAGTCGGCCCGGTCCGGGGAGTCTTTCCAGTCCGTCAGGCGGTAGTAGCCATTGACACCCAGCTTCAGGAAGTCACGCCAGTATTCAAGACCGGCACCGACACGCGCATGGTCGCGGGACAGGTCGTAGTCGCCGAACAGATTTCCGCCCAGCATGTGGCCGGGCATAAAGTGGCGTAACCCGGCGCCGAGGTTAGCCTGGGTCCGGCCGTCGGTCCGGTGCAGACTGCCCTGCGTGAACACCAGGTTATCCCCCCGGTCATAAAGGGGTATCAGCAGGTCAAACTGCGAGTTCTTCAGGGAGAAGTTTTTATCCGCATCCAGCTGCACGCGGGCAGTACCGAAATGGCTGAGCCACTGCCGGATTTCACCGCTGGCAGTCCCCGTGGCCAGGCCGCGGGCCATGGACGTGACCGCCTCACTTTTTACGCTGGCGGCCAGGACGCTCCCGGCCTGTGAGGCGTAACCTGCCATCTTCTGCACCTGCTCATCGCCCTCCGGCAGGGGAACGGATGTGCCGTCAGTGGAGGGGGATGCAGTGGATGTACCTGATACTGTTTTTTTATCCCTTGCCGTCATCAGCGGCACGTCCACGTCATTCCCGGCCCGCAGACCGTTCAGGCCGTGTGCGAAGGTGCGCAACTGATTGATTTCGCGCAGCTGGTCAAGGGTCAGGTGGAATTTTTTTGCAACGGAGGCGGCGGTCTCACCGCCCCCCAGGGTGTAG